>NZ_JADKCX010000008.1 GCF_016718685.1 Haliscomenobacter sp.
TCGCCTCCTTGTCCATGATTGGTTCCTTTTTTCTGCCCATCTGGAGAATTGAACTGTGGGCACCCCAGTATCCCGAAGGCTTGATGATGAAAATCTGGCTCAGCCACCTTTCTGGCGATGTGGAAATCATCAATGGCCTGAACCACTACATCGGTATGGCACACATTAAAGAGGAGATGTTTCCAGAGTTCATTATCCTGCCGTACCTCGCCGCTTTATTTGTGGCGCTTGGGCTGGTGGTGGCTTGGGTAAACAAGCGGGTTGGGGCTTTGGCTTATCTGGGGCTGATCGTCGTCGCGGGCATTGTCGCCATGGTCGATTTTTACCAATGGGGCTACCAGTATGGCCACAACCTCGATCCCACTGCCGCAATTAGTGTACCCGGTATGGCCTACCAACCACCTTTGATCGGCTATAAGAAGCTGCTCAATTTTGGTGCGTATTCGGTGCCAGACTGGGGAGGTTTCCTGTTCATTTTTGCTGGCGTGGTGCTGACGTTGGTGGTTGCCTGTGAATATTATTTTTGTAAAAACCTCCGCCCTACCTTCAAAAACCAAGCCAAATCCAGTCCGCAGTTGTTGCGCTTGCGTTGTTGTTCCTGTTTGCCTGCACCCCCAGCCCGCCCCATCCAATACGGACACGACCAATGTGACTTTTTGCAAAATGACCATCATGGACGATCGTTTTGCGGCGGAACTGGTCACGACCAAAGGAAAAGTGTACAAGTTTGACGACTTGTTTTGCCTCGACAAATACTACCGCATGCAAGGCTCACAGGAAGCGGATTACGGCCACATTTTGGTCAACGACTACAACGAAGAAGGCGCTCTGATCGACTTGCGCAAGGCCGCTTTATTGAAGGCGGAAGGCTTGCGCAGCCCGATGGGAGGCAATATAGCAGCTTTTTCTTCCCTTGAAAAATTGAATGAAATACAAGCGGAAAAAGATTGGAAGCGCTGGAAAGCTAAAAAAGTAACTAGAATGCTCAGAAAAACAGTGGCAAGGCGCACTCAACTGGTCTAACCAAAGCAGATTTGCAGATTTTTCAAAAGGACATCATCGCTAAATCGCGTGATCGGGGAAAAATCAAGATTCATTCGTCAGTCGGTGCTCATTTTCCACATTCATCATTACTTATGCGTACTCCCTTTTTCATCCTCAGCCTATTTTTGATCACCAATCTGGGGGCAAAAACCATCCAGGTTGCGCCCGGTGCTTCGATTCAGCAAGCCATTGACCGGGCCATAGCGGGCGATACCGTGCTGGTGCGCACCGGAACGTACTATCAATACGGCATCAAAATCAACAAATCCCTGACCCTCTTGGGGCAAGGCAAACCCCTGCTTGATGCTGGTGGGCAAGGGGAGATCATCACCATCAGTGCGGATAAAGTTGTGGTGAAAGGCTTCCGTTTTCAGCGGACCGGGCGTACCAGTATCACGGATTGGGCAGCGGTAAAAGTGCTCAGCGCCAAATATGTTCAAGTGCTCAACAACCACATCAGCCAAAGTTATTTTGGGATTTATTTCTCCAACGCCGACCATTGCACCGCCCGCAACAACACCATTGAGGGAAAACCCTCCGAAGAACAAAACACCGGCAACGGCATCCACGCCTGGAAATGCAATCATTTGTCGTTCAGTGACAACACAATAAAAGGCCACCGCGATGGCATTTACCTGGAATTTGTGACCGAGAGCCACATGCAACGCAATTTTTGCCTAAGCAACATTCGTTACGGCCTACATTTTATGTTTTCCCACAACAACACCTATTCCTACAACCGCTTTCGGGAAAACGGTGCTGGAGTAGCGGTGATGTACACCCGCAACGTGGTGATGCAACACAATCATTTTGAGCAAAACTGGGGTAGCGCGGCCTATGGCCTGCTGCTCAAAGACATTTCCGACAGCAAAATCGAACACAATACCTTCGACAACAATACCACCGGGATCTACATGGAGGGTTCCAGCCGGATTCATCTGGCTTACAATACGCTCGAAAACAACGGTTGGGCCTTGCGCATTCAAGCGAATTGCAGCGACAATGTGTTTGAAAAAAACAACTTCTTGGCCAATACCTTCGATGTGGCCACCAATGGCGGCACGGTCATGAACCGTTTTTCGCAAAACTACTGGGACCAATACGCGGGTTACGACCTCAATCGCGATGGAGTAGGTGATGTTCCCTATCACCCGGTGAGCCTTTACGCCATGATTGTGGAGCGCATTCCGGCCGGACTGATGTTTTTGCACAGTTTTGTCGTGCGCCTGATCGAAGAAAGTGAAAAAATATTCCCGAGCCTGACCCCCAGTGAACTGAAAGATTCCAGTCCACTCCTCAAACCCATTAAGTGATGATCCAGACCCAAAATTTGAGCAAACATTTTGGCAAACTCTGTGCCCTCAACAACGTGAGTGTATCCTTGCAAAAGGGCAAGGGGGTTTCCCTGATTGGCCCTAATGGCTCGGGTAAAACCACCTTCATCAAGTGTTTGCTGGGCATGGTGATCCCCGATGCGGGTCGGATTTGTTTCAATGACCAACCCATTCTCCGCGATTCCTGGGACTACCGCAAGCAGATCGGCTACATGCCCCAAATTGGCCGTTATCCCGACAACATGCGGGTGCGTCAGGTATTCGACCTGATGACCGACCTGCGCAAAGACAGCCATTGCGGGCCTTTGGACGAGGAGTTGATCGAAGAATTTGGCTTAAAAAACAGTTTTGACAAACCCATGCGCACCCTTTCGGGTGGAACCCGGCAAAAGGTCAGCGCCTGTTTGGCTTTTTTGTTCGATCCAGCCGTATTGGTGCTGGATGAACCCACCGCGGGTTTAGATCCACTGGCGGCAGAAGCGCTCAAAGCCAAGGTTTTGCGCGAGCAACAAAAAGGAAAACTCGTCTTGATGACTTCCCACATCCTCAACGACCTGGAAGAACTGACCACCGATGTGATGTACCTGGTAGAAGGTGATTTGCTGTTTTTTGAGTCGGTTGAAAACATTTTGGAACGAACGGAGGAAACCCGTTTTGCCAAAGCCATCGCCAAAATTATGGCGCAACAAGGCAAAATTTCCAGTACTCCTCAACGCAAAACCATCGCCCTATGAGCATCCTGCTTCGCTATATCGCTTACGACATCCTGCGCAACCGCATGATCATTGCGTATACCCTCTTTTTGTTGCTGATGTCGGCTACGATGTTCAGCATTGAAAGCAATCCCGGCAAAGGTTTGCTCAATTTGTTGAACATCGTATTGATCGTGGTGCCGCTAGTCAGCATCATTTTCAGCACCATCCACTATTACAATTCTTATGAGTTCATTGAGCTGTTGTTGGCGCAACCCATTCCACGGAAAAGGTTGGCTTTTGGGCAGTTTTTGGGGTGGGTATGCACTTTCGCTGGCTTTTTTGATTGGGGTGGGCATCCCGGTTTTACTGACCGGGTTCAGCAGCGCGGCCCTCAGTCTGGTGCTGACGGGGGTGTTTCTAACCCTCATTTTTGTGGCTTTGGCCATGTTGGCCGCGGTGCGCACCCGAGATAAGGCCAGGGGCATTGGCGTGGCTTTGCTGCTGTGGTTCTATTTTGCGCTGCTCTACAATGGGATCGTGCTCTTTTTGCTCTTCGCCTTTAGTGAATATCCACTGGAGAAGGCGGTCATTGCCTTCGTTTCTTTCAACCCCATCGACCTGGGGCGCATCCTGGTGATGTTGCATACCGATGCTTCGGCCTTGATGGGTTTTACGGGGGCGGTGATGCAGCAGTTTTTTGGCAGTGGCTGGGGGGTATTGTATGCGGTATTGATTATGCTGCTGTGGTTTGTGCTGCCGCTGTGGGGAAGTGTGCGGAGTTTTAGTCGGAAGGACTTTTGAGACTTTGGCTTCGGCGTGTTTCAGGCTTAATGATCTTAGCCGACATCGGGGCCTAAGATTCCCTAGACACCAAAGATGGCTCAAAGAATGATTAAAAAAATGATTTTCAAGAACTTAAATAAATTGTCTAATGAATAGCAACCAAACTGTAGGCCAAATTGTGGCCGAAGACTTCCGCAAAGCCGCTATATTCAAACACTACGGCATCGATTTTTGCTGTGGCGGTGGCCGTACCCTGGTTGAAAGCTGCCAATCCAAAGGTGTAGACCCACAGGAAGTAGCAGCTGCTTTGGAGGAACTGGAACAATCTGCCTTCGCTTCCGAAACGGAATACAACGAGTGGTCGCTGAGCTTCCTGATCGACTACATCGTCAACAAATACCATCATTACATCCAGCGCAGCGCCAACCCAATTACCGAGTTTGCGGTCAAAGTAGCGCGGGTACACGGCCAGCGGCATCCCGAAGTGATTGAAGTGCTACAATCCTGGAATGAACTGCGGGAAGAATTGCTCCAACACCTACAGAAGGAAGAACAAATCCTTTTTCCTTACATCAAAACCCTGGAAAACAAAACAGAATGGCAACAACCGGGCTTCGGGACCATCGAAAACCCGCTGGCCGTGATGGAGTCCGAGCACGAAAACGCCGGTGCACTGATGGCCCGCATTGCCGAACTCACCGATCAGTATCAGGCACCTGAAGGGGCTTGCACGACGTATCGGGTGTTGTTTTCAATGCTGAAGGAGTTTGAAGAGAAGTTGCACGAGCATGTGCATTTGGAGAATAATATCTTGTTTGTGAAGGGGGCGGAACTGGAGAAGGAAATGGTAGGAGTATAAATGGTGACATATGGAAGGTGCTATTTCAAGATGATAGCACCTTTCTTATGACCTGATGTCTTCCCTCAAATAACTTCCCCCCAGACTACCTCCAATCCCGGCATCACCTCACCTCCGCTCAATTTTTCTTCAAACGGCACCGTTTGGATTTCCCCATTTTCAATGTACACATAAGTACGCCGATTTTGGGGATCGATTAGCCAGCCCAGGCGACAGCCACAATCCATGTATTCGTCCATTTTTTCGCGGAGTTCGCTCAGGCTTTGGTCTTCTGAGCGCAGTTCGAGTACGAAATCTGGGGCGATTGGGGCGAATTTTTTCTTTTCCTGAGGACTAAGCGCATCCCAGCGCTCTTTGCGAATCCAGGCAGTGTCAGGTGCCCGTTCAGCTCCATTTGGCAAGGTGAAACCCGTTGAAGAATCAAAAGTAACCCCCAATTTATGCACACGATTCCAAAAAACTATTTCAGCGTTAATTTCTGAATTTCTGTTTCCAGTTTCTGATCCCGTTGGAGCAATAATAATCATTTGGCCATCCGCAGTACGTTCAATCCGTAGGTCATTGTTGAGTTGGCAGAAGGCAAAAAACTCCTCGCTGCTCATGTCTTTTGCATACAAGCGCAATGGTTTATCAAGATGGAATTTCACCTTGAAAACATTGGCAACAATGGCTTGAGATTCGAGTACAGTTGGCATAAGTGTACAAACTGGTTTCTACAAAGATAGCCGGAATTGGCATAAAATCAAACCACTGAATAAAAGAGGACAAGCGATGCTAGAGCGTGTCGTTTGTGCCTCTTTTATTAGGTCAAAAGCGAAAATTATCCTTCAGCGTGGCGTTTAAAATTATCCAATATCGCCTGCCACCCTGCTTCCTGCAGTTCATGGCTATGCATATTTTCCGCTTCAAAAGCCTCAATCACTTCAGTGCTCTGGCCACTCCCCTTAAAAGTTACCTCCACCTTGCGGCCATCGTCAATGGTGTAAGTCAGGCGTTCATTGGGAATCACTTCATCAAAATTACCACCAAAGTCAAAACTCACACTGCCATCCCTGGCTGCCATGGTGTACACAAAACGGCCACCCGGGCGCAGGTCGTTTTCCGCTTTGGGCGTATGCCAATCGTCGGAAGCATTGTTCCATTCCACGATGTGTTTCGGGTCGGTCCAATATTCCCAGGCTTTTTCGACAGGCACGTTGACAGTGCTTTTTACGGTAATGACGGTAGGTGGTTTGAGTTTGGCAATTTCGATTTTCCGCATTTGAAACAAGGCATTCATCGCGTATTGGGCTGCATCGGGATCGGGGTCTGCCAGAGCAAACATCAATTCCCGGGGTACAATTTGCCAGGATACTCCAAACTCATCCTTTAACCAAGCGCACATGCTCTCTTCCCCTTTGGCGGTGAAGCCATTCCAATAATGGTCAACTTCTTCCTGGCCCTGGCAATCCACCACCAAAGACAATCCTTCATTAAAACTGAAATTATGGGTACCCGGAGCGTCCATGACCATAAAAACCTGATTGTGAAGGTTGAACTGGGCGTGTTTGATCATACCAGGGCTGGGTTCTCCTTCTTCAAAACGGGCGATACCTACAAGAGAAGAGTCAGGAAACAAACTGGAATAAGTATTGATAGCTGCTTCGGCCTTGCCAAATTGTTCGTTGGCAAACATGATCAGCGGCGTGAATTTTTGACCAACATCCTCCATTTTACCCCAGTCCAATTGCCAGGAAACCCCGAATTGGTCTTGCAACCAACCATATTTTTGACTCCAGGCGTATTTCCCCAGGGGCATCATCACCATACCTCCGCTGCTGAGCTGCGCCCATGCTGCGTCAATTTCGGACTCACTTTGGCAAACCACATAGAAGGAAATGGAAGGATTAATTTTGAACTGTGGCCCACCATTGAGGCCCATGAATTTTTGGCCACTCAGTTCAAAGTTGACCACCATGCCACTGTCGGTTGTAATTTTACCCTCCCCAAAAACGGAGCAGTAAAACTCGGCTGCTGCTTTGGCCTGGCCATCAAACCAAAGGCAGGGATAGATTTTATTTTGCATCAGGACTGTCTTTTGAGGGTTTAATTAAGCAGCTTCTACACAATCAAACATCCACTGTACGCCAAATTGGTCGGTGAAACTACCGAATAAGCTGCCCCAAAACATCTCTTGCAACTCCATCTCTACCTTACCACCAACGGAAAGTGCATCAAACAGGCGTTTGGTTTCTGCTTTGGTATCGGGAGAAAGGCAAATGTAGGAATTGTTGCCAAATTGCACCTTAAAGCCCATCGATTCAGTTGCGTCGGTACCCATGATGCTGTGTCCGCCGATGATGGGCAAGGAAACGTGCATCACCAGGTTGAGGTCTGCTTCGGACATTGGAGGTGTACCATCTTGTGGTGGGACGCTGCTGAAACGCACGATGCCGTCGCTGCTAAACTCAGTACCAAATACCGACTTGTAAAAATTGAACGCTGCTTCGGTGTTGCCAGGGAAATTGAGATAGGTGCTTACGCTTGCCATGTTTTAAATTTTTGTGGGTGATAAATGTGTTTTAAAAGTTTAACAACGCAAAGATAATTTTATTTTAGAAACAAAATGTGGTGTGAATGCGACAGCTTGTGGGGCAATTGCGACATAATTCTACTAAAGGTATAGTTCGACCTTTCCTCTTTCTTATCTTTACCCAAACTTGAACAAACATGCGTATTGGTCTTCTCTTCCTCAGCATACTGTGCCTCAGTGGGTTTGCAACCGCCCAAAGCTGGCAGATTTTACCCACCCAAAACGAGTGTAGTACCCGCCACGAAAACGCCATGGCTGCCATTGGCAATCGCCTGTATTTGTTGGGCGGCAGGGGCATGCGGCCCGTGGATGAACTCGATTTGTCGACCAAAACCTGGAAGGCTTTGCAACAAACGCCGATGGAGATGAGCCACTTTCAGGCCTTGAGCTACAAAGGGGAAATTTATGTGTTGGGTGCTTTTACGGGCAGTTACCCCCATGAAAAGCCGATTGAAAACATTTACATTTTTAACCCGGTACAAAATGCCTGGCGCAAAGGCCCGGAAATCCCCAAAGATCGCCTGCGCGGTGCAGCGGGCACCTTCATCCGCGATGACAAATTTTACATCGTTTGTGGCATTCAGGATGGGCATTGGGATGGTTTCGTGGGCTGGTTTGACGAATATGACCCGGCTACCAACACCTGGCGCAAACTCCCCGATGCACCTCACGCCCGCGACCATATTTCTGTAGCAGTAGTCAAAGACAAACTGGTAGTGGCTGGAGGCCGTACCTCTTGGGCCAAAACGAACCAGGTGCTACAACTCACTCTAAAAGAAGTAGACATTTACGATTTCAAAACCAATACCTGGACGACCCTGGATGCCAGCAAAAACATCCCTACACCCCGGGCGGGAGCTACTGCTATTGCCTATAAAGGTAAAGTCCTGGTCATCGGCGGGGAATCGACTGCCCACGTGGAGGCGCACAACGAAGTGGAAGCCTATAATGTAAAGAAGAATGTTTGGGAAAAATGGGCCAAGCTCAACACTACCCGGCACGGTACCCAGGTCGTACAAGTCAAAGGAAAACTGTACATCGGCGCTGGTTCAAAAAATCGGGGCGGAGGGCCGGAGTTGAATACCGTGGAGGTACTGCAAAAATAGTCCATTTGTAATTTTTAGGCTTGCTGGCAACTAATCGGCGCATGTACTACTATTTTGTCATTCAACAACCGATTCTGAGTAGAAAGATGGAGGAACTGGGGCTGCAACCTGTTTTCGGCTACATTCTCGGAGTGCTGGTATTCCTCGGGTTGTCTTTTACTTGTTTTACAAAACGACCTATGCCGGATATATCTATGCTGCGGCTGGGCTCAGCTTGGTGTTTGGTTTTGGTGAAAAAGAGCGCAATGACTTTTTAAAAACGACCTTCCCATTGTCGACATATCGACGTGTTCGGGCAGTCGAAAATGGCTTACTTGTACTTCCATTTGTCGTTTTTTTGTGTTTAAAAACCGAGTTTTTATTGGCACCTGGCTTATTGCTGGCAGCTTTGGCCCTCAGTTTGTTTAACTCAGGCAATCGCTTGAGTTTGACCATTCCCACTCCCTTTTTTCGTTTCCCCTTTGAGTTTACGATCGGGTTTCGCAAATACTGGCTGCTCTATTTGATTGCTTATTTTGTAGCCTGGAAGGCCATTGAGGTTGACAATTTCAACCTTGGTGCGGGAAGTCTGGCATTTGTATGTTTATTGGCCATGAGCCATTACGCCCTGCCGGAAAACGACTATTACGTGTGGATGTACAACTGCACGCCACGGCAATTTTTGCTCAAAAAAACGGCAACCGCCTGGCTCTATCTTAGCATGCTGACGCTGCCTTTGATGGTGTTGCTGAGCATTTTTTCTGGGACAAAACTGGATTTCCTATACCTGGTTTTAGGCTTAGGCTTGTTCTTGATTTGGGCGATGATTTTGGCCAAATACTCCGCTTACCCTCGGGAGATGAGTTTGCCTCAGGCACTGTTTTTGGCCTTAGCATGTGGTTTCCACCCTTGTTTGTTGCTTGTGCTGCCCCTGTTTTACAAACGAGCCATTCAACGGTTAAATACCTACCTACAATGATCCAAATTGAAAATTTGAGTAAAAATTACGGCTCAAAAAAGGTGTTGAAACAAATCAACTTCGAGTTGGAACCTGGAAAGGTATACGGCATGGTGGGCGAAAATGGCGCGGGCAAAACCACTTTGTTCAAGTGTATTGCGGGCCTGGAGGATTGTTCCGGTAGCATCAGTAGTCCTTATTCGATTTTGAAAAATCAGCTGGGCTTTTTACCAACCAATCCTTATTTTTTGCCCAAAATCACCGGATCGGAATATTTGCAATTGTTGTGCAATGCCCGCAATATTCCGCTGAATAATTTTGCAGAAAAAAACATCTTCGATTTGCCCTTGGCACAGTACGCGGAAACTTACTCGACAGGGATGAAAAAGAAACTGGCGCTCACTGGCATTTTGCTGCAAAAGAACGATTTTTTTATCCTGGATGAACCCTTCAACGGTGTTGACATCCAAAGCAATATGCTCATTACGGCGATTATCGAGCGATTAAAAGTAGCACAAAAAACCATCCTGATTTCCTCACATATTTTTTCCACCTTGAACGATACCTGTGACCAAATCTACGTATTGCGGGGAGGTGAAATTGCTCAAAAGGTAGAAAAGCAGGATTTTCAACAACTGGATGAAGAAATGCGGCAATTTGTACTGGGCGATAAGATTGAATCGTTTCATTTTTAATCCAAGTACTGTAATTTTACATGGAATGAATAAGGTTGTACAACCAGGGCTCCATGCAAATTCGCTCCATTGTTCAAGGCTTTTTTTACGGCAATTACTTTTATGGACTGTGTGCAGTAGCCCTGTCCATCGAAGCGACCTTGCAGCAGGAATATCCGCTGGCGGATTGGACTTATTACCTGGCCGTTTTTGCCTTGACCACCTGGTTTTACACCTTACCTTACCTGTTGGATAAAACGCAAACCGTACCTGATTTAAGAGCAAGCTGGTATTTAAAACATAGGCCATTTGTACGGTGGAGCCAAGCCGTTTTGTTGTCAATCTGTTGCGGATATGCCCTTTATTTTGTGTTTACCTATGGCCGATACATGCTGCAAATGAGTGCGGTCCAATGGACCTTGAGCTTATCTATTCCCTTCCTGGGCGTTTGTTACTACGGCATCAGTTTTAATGAGCAGTACAACCTGCGCAAAATCGGGGTGCTCAAGCCATTCATCATTGGCTTTTGTTGGGCGGGCATTTGCACTTTATATCCCGTTTTGTGGTTCAAAATTACGCATGAGCAGGATGGTGGACTAGATGGGGTAGGTTATCGTTTATTCCTCAAAAATCTGATGTTTATTGCCTTGATCGGAATCATGTTCGACATCAAGGATTATGCCAGCGACGCTAGACAAAGACTGAATACTTTTGTGGTTCAGCGGGGACTGCGGAATACGCTATTCAGCGTTTTACTCCCTTTGAGCATCATTGGCCTCGCTACTTTTTGGTGGTACGGCTTTGCCCACAATTTTTCAATGATGAAAATTAGCCTTAATTCCTTGCCTTTTGTTGCAATGCTGTTTGCGGTGCAAGCCCTCAAAAAAAGGCGCTCCATCCTGTACTATCTCATCGTAATCGATGGTTTATTGTTGGTCAAGGCCATCTGTGGCTCCATTGCTATGCTCTTTTTCTAGGGGTTCCAGCGTTCCAGGTTCCAAAGTTCCAAGGTTTAGCGCCCGAACCCTGGAACTTTGGAACCTGGAACGCTGGAACCCTCAAAATTAAATTTGTACTTTTGCAGCCTTATGAAAAAATTCCTACTCATCACTTATTACTGGCCCCCAGCTGGTGGCGGCGGCGTAATGCGTTGGGTCAAAATGACCAAATACATCCGGCAGTACGGCTGGGAACCTGTGGTGTACACGCCCGAAAACGGAGAAACGGCTGCCTTTGATGAAAGCCTCGCCAAAGAAGTCGCTCCAGCTTTGCAGGTGGTCAAAACCCCGATATGGGAGCCTTACCAACTGTACAAGCAATTTTTGGGGCGGAAAAAAGAGGAAAAAATCTATTCGGGCTTCATCAACGAAGGCAAAAAAGAAAGTCTGGCCCAAAAGGTATCCGTCTTCATTCGGGGCAATTTTTTTATCCCCGATGCCCGCATGTTTTGGATCAAACCCTCGATCAAATACCTGACGAAATACTTAAAGGAGCATCCGGTAGACGCCATCGTATCCACCGGGCCGCCGCACAGCATGCACCTGATTGCGGAAGGGGTACACAAAGCCACGGGTATTCCTTGGGTGGCCGATTTCCGGGATCCTTGGACCAATATCGATTTTTACAAAGACTTACGCCTCACTTCCTGGGCGGATGCACGCCACAAAGCACTAGAGCAAAGGTGCTGCGCAAGGCTTCACGGGTAGTGGCGGTTACCTGGCGTTCGCGGGACGAATTTGTAGAACTCTGTGGTCGAAAAGACATCGCCGTGATCCCGAATGGTTTTGACGATGCCGATTTTGCACAAGCAGAAACATCCAAACTGGACGCCGAATTTTCGATTGCCCATATTGGCTCCATGAACAAGGATCGCAACCCCGAAGTGTTTTGGCAAGCGGTACAGGCCGCTATGGCCGCCGAGCCAGCATTGCAGCAAAAATTAAAAATTCGCCTGATTGGCCCGACCGATTTTTCGGTGCGCGAATCGGTGCAGAGATATGGATTGGAAGCCAACACTGAGTTCATCGACTTTGTACCCCACTCAGAAGCCGTATTGTACCAGCAGCAATCTCAGGTGCTGCTCCTATTGATCAACAACTCACCGAATGCCCGCACGATCATTCCAGGCAAATTGTACGAATACCTGGGATCGGGCCGCCCTTTGCTGGCCATTGGCCCCAAGGACAGCGACTCGGCGAAAGTGGTGGAATTGACCAAAGGTGGTGCGCTGCACAATTATGAAGATGTTGAAGGGCTAAAAAACAGCATTTTAGCGTTTTTTGCAACGTATCAAAAGGGAGAATTGAAGGGGAGTGCGGAAGGAATCCAGCAGTTTACCAGAAGGCATTTGGCGGGAGAGTTTGCTGGGCTTTTGGGGGAATTGACGAAATAGTTTTGCTTTGTTTACTGGTTGAATTTCAGGTTTCGTCTTTGGTTTAAACATAAGGCCATTATTTGGAACAATGCCTCAGAGGTGTTTCTTAGATGCCTTAGATGGTTCAATACATCCCTAATTGGGTTCTGAAAATTTTAGCAATATTTAATTTGAACCATCTAAGACAACTAAGAAACACCTCAGGAAGATTACCTTTTTAAGCTAGTTTTTTACAATTCCACCGCATAGATTTGACTCATCCCCTCAAAATTTGCCCGAAAAATCACCCATTTCCCATCCGGCGAAAAATGCACATTCGGCTCCAGCCGATAATCGTGCTGTTTCATGTTCACCAGTTTTTCGGATCTCAAATGCTCCTTTTCAGGATGAAAAAGGTAAATCCACATGCCGTCCTGCGCTTTTGCCACCTGGCCGGGGTTCCCACCATCGCCACAGAACAATTTTTGATCCCTGGAAATGTTGAAATGGATCGACCACTCATCGCGAACCATTTGATAGCGGGTTTGTTGGCCATCCGCCACGCGGTATCCGGCCAGGTAGAAGGTCTCTCCACGTGGGATTTGTAAGTCGTACCAGATGGTTTTGCCGTCCCAGCTCCAGAATTCATGGCCCGCAATTTCGCGCGCTACCGTGCGGGTGTGGATTTTTTGGATCACTTTGGTCTTGAGGTTGATGTTCCAGATGCGGTCTACCTTGTGCCAAGGCCCTTCGTGGCAAAACATGAGAATATTGGGATCGGTGACTGAAAATTGGATGTGTCCCAACCAGGTATTTTCGCTGTGGATTTTTTCTATGGCCCCGGTTTTTAGGTTGATGGTGAACAGGGTATGGAGGATTCTGGCGTCAAAAATCCGGTCGAAATATTCACCCTTGGCAGGATAGAGTTTATAAATGGAATCTTTGGCAGGCGCGGCCCAGCTGCCCGCCAGTAAGGTTTCATCCGCATTTAGGGTCGTAATTGATCCTTTAAAATCGGGTGGGAAAACACAAACCAGGCGGGTGCTGGCCCAGTCAATATGGGTGGCAAACACACTGTCTTTGACTTGATAAAAAACTTCACGGTGGATTTTTCCTACAATTTCCCCGGCTTTGCGGGTCAGCTTGTGGGTCAATTGGGTATGCGCCATCGTTTTTAAATTGAGCGCGTACAACTGTGGGCCGCGATAATAAATCATCAGGTCCGCTTTGCCGTCCGGCGTTTTGAGGAAGGGATTGTTGTGGAAATAAAAACTCTCATTGGGCAGGTCGATGGGCGTGAGCCGTTTGATGAGGTGGCCAGTGCTGCGATCGATCCATTCGGCGGGCATGGGTTTTTGGGAACCGGTTTCCAGGGTGGGGATTTGGGCTGTCAGTGGTAGGATGGTTGACCATGCCATCATGATTATGGCTATAAAATGGCTTGTTTTCATGTGATCGGAGATTTTGAAAAGGGAGGTTTAAAAGTAACACAATGTCTGGATATAACTATCTTCGGCTCTACTGTTGCACAGCCTGTAAGGGTCGATTGTTGTCCAAGGGCCTCCCCTTTTTTCAAAATCCTCCCAAATTTTTTGCCACTTTCCCTTTAAAAGTTATTTTTACAATTATTCTTACGTAAACGTAAACAATGAAAAACCTACATCTGACGCTGCTGCTGACTTTAAGCAGCCTTTGTGTGTACGCCCAAAACCAGGCCGTACTCAATGCCGACCTCGGCAAACACACCATTAGCAAGCACATTTACGGCCATTTTTCCGAACACCTGGGCCGGTGCATCTACGATGGGATTTACGTGGGAGAGAATAATCCCAAAATCCCTACGGTAGATGGAGTGCGCAAAGACGTGATCGACGCTTTGATCAAACTCAAAATACCCAACCTGCGCTGGCCAGGTGGTTGTTTTGCCGATACTTACCACTGGAAAGACGGCATTGGCCCCCTCGCCAATCGCCCCACGATTGTCAATACCTGGTGGGGGAATGTAACTGAGAACAACAGTTTTGGTACCCACGACTTTTTGAACTTGTGTGAAAAGCTGGGCACCGAACCCTACCTGTCTGGAAACGTAGGCAGTGGCACGGTTCAGGAATTGGCCGATTGGGTGCAGTACACCAATTTTGACGGAGTCAGCCCCATGTCCAAATTGCGGAAGGAAAATGGCCGTGAAAAACCCTGGAAAGTCCGCTTTTTGGGGCTTGGGCAACGAAGCCTGGGGTTGTGGTGGCAACATGAAGCCCGAATACTATGCCAACATTTACCGCCAATACGCCACCTTTATGACTTCAACGGGCAATACGCGCCTGTACAAAATCGCCTCTGGTGCCAGCGATGCAGATTACAACTGGACGGAGGTCTTGATGCGCGATATTCCCCACAATATGCTCGATGCCGTCGCACTGCACCATTATTCCGTCATCGATTGGAATAAAAAAGGGCCCTCTACTACCTTTTCTGAAGATCAGTACTTCACCACCATGCAGCGGGCCTACCAAATGGAAGAACTGGTTACCCGCCACAGCAACATCATGGACAAGTACGATCCCAACAAACGTGTAGACTTGATCGTGGATGAATGGGGTGGCTGGTACGACGTAGAACCAGGTACCAACGGCGCGTTTTTGTACCAACAAAATACCATGCGCGACGCCGTGCTGGCGGGCATGACCCTGAACATTTTCCAAAACCATTGCGATCGCGTGAAAATGGCCAACTTGGCTCAAATCGTCAACGTACTGCAAGCGGTGATCCTGACCAAAGAGGAAAAAATGATCCTGACGCCAACTTACCACGTGATGGAAATGTACAATGTGCATCAGGAGGCTACGATGTTGCCTTTGACGATTCAGACGAACCAGTACAAACTGGACAATCGCCAATTGCCTGCCTTGACTTGTTCTGCTTCCAAAAACAAGGAGGGGGTCACTCACATCTCACTGACCAATATCCACGCCCGGGAAGCTCAGGAAATCACCATTGATTTGCGCGGTGCCAAGTACGCAAGTGTAAATGGTCGGGTGTTGACAGCGCCTACTTTGCAGGATCACAATACTTTTGAAAATCCTGAAAAAATCAAACCTGCTGCGTACAATGGTGCAACCTTGAGTGGCGGGCAGTTGAAAGTGAAAGTACCGCCATTTTCAGTGGTTGTACTGGCCTTGAAATAAAACCTACTTAGGTGCCTCTTAGATGTCTTAGATGGTGAAAAAGAGAAAAAACCTGCGCAACAGGATATTATTTCACCATCTAAGACATCTAAGGGGCACCTCAGGTAAATACGGTATATAAATAAAAATTGAAACACACAGGAGAGTACAAGTAGGATTTTATAGGAGAAAGCAGTTACTTTAGTCCGTAAACTGCACGCAATGTCTACCAAACCCAAACATCCCGAATTATCTGAACGTTTCAACGCGGATGAACCCCGCGTGGACTGGCACGATGCCACCCTCTGGTGGATTCGCCAAAAACGGGATAAAGCCGCACATACTCTCTACGAAGACTGGGAAAGCTTACGCAATACCGCCTCCGCCATCAAGGACAATGTACTGGGTAACCTTGCGGACTACCTCGAATCCTTTGAGCGCCAAGCCACTACCAACGGCGCCATCGTACACTGGGCAGCCGATGCAGCAGAACACAACCAAATCGTACTTTCCCTACTGCAACAAGCGGGGGCCAAGCGCATGGTCAAGTCCAAATCCATGCTCACCGAAGAGTGCCACCTCAATGAATACCTAACGGAAAATGGCATTGAAGTAGTCGATACCGACCTGGGCGAACGCATTGTGCAACTGGCCGATGAACCTCCCAGCCATATCGTGATGCCCTGCATCCATTGGAAAAAAGAAGAAATTGGTGAATTGTTCCACCAGCACCTGGGCACACCCAAAGGCAATGCCGATCCGCAATTGTTGACCGAAGCTGCTCGTCAGCACTTGCGCGACAAGTTCCTCAGTCGCCGGGTGGCACTGACCGGGGTCAATTTTGCCGTAGCCGAAACCGGAGAATTCGTGGTGTGTACCAACGAAGGCAACGCAGACATGGGCGTTCACCTCGCCGATGTACACATTGCCTGCATGGGCATCGAAAAAATCATTCCTCGCCGGGAGCACCTGGGCGTATTTTTGCGCCTTTTGGCCCGCAGCGCCACCGGGCAACCGATCACTACCTATTCCAGCCATTTCAAAAGTCCGAGAAAAGGTGCCCAGTTGCACATCGTACTGGTAGACAATGGCCGAAGCCAGCAGTTGGGTCGCGAAGCCTTTCGCAACTCCCTCAAATGCATCCGTTGTGGGGCTTGTATGAATACTTGCCCTGTGTATCGCCGCAGCGGAGGGCATTCGTACCACAACGCTGTTGCCGGGCCTATCGGTGCCATCTTGGCCCCCAACCTCGACATGAGCAAAAACGCGGATCTGCCTTTTGCTTCCACCCTCTGTGGTTCCTGCTCCAACGTTTGTCCGGTCAAGATCAACATCCACGAACAACTGTACGAATGGCGTCAGGAATTGACCCGGCAGGGCAAAGTGGATTTTGGCAAAAAAATGGGCCTCAAAATGATGTCCACGGTGTTGTCCAGTCCAATGGTGTACCGGAGTATGGGTAAGATGGGGCGTTGGACCATGCGCGTTATGCCTGGAATGGTCAGCAATTCCTTCAATCCCTGGTTCAAACAACGCGAAATGCCCGCAGCGCCTAAAGAATCGTTCCGGGATTGGTATTTGAAAAACCGCAGTTAAACTGTAGCAATATGTCCGTTCGAGATCAAATATTGGCCAAAGTGCGGGCCAACCAGCCTGTAGATGAACGCCCCTTACCGGATTTGACTTCCTTTCCGGTGCGGACGAGCGAGGTCTTGGATCAATTTATGACCGTGTTGAGTACCATTGGTGGTAAACCTGTGCGGGTAGCAGATTATGCGGAGATTGCGGCTTATCTGCACGAACATCCTTACCCCGGGCGCATCATCAGTTCCATTCCCGCCTTGCAACACCTGGCCGAACCTATTCCCGAAAATGCTGACCCACATGAGCTGGAGAATGTAGAACTGGCCATCATCACCGGAACCTTTGGGGTGGCGGAAAACTCGGCCATTTGGGTGACGGAGGCCAATTACCAACAACGAGTAGTGCCCTTTATTTGCCAACACCTGGCCATTGTCCTGCCAATGGATGCCCTCGTTGCCAATATGCATCAGGCGTATGAACGTTTGCAGGGCCAGGAGTATGGTTTTGGGGTGTTTATTGCAGGACCGTCCAAAACTGCGGATATTGAGCAGTCCTTGGTCTTGGGTGCGCATGGTGCAAGGACGATGACGGTGTTTTTGTTAGAGCATGTTTAAAATTTTTTGTTTTGCACAAATGGGGATTTGCGCACACTTTCCCAAAATCCATTTTTTTGCTTATCTTTATCCCCACAAGTACCACCTAAATGAGAACCCCTCTTCCACACCTTTCTTTTCCGACTGGCACCTCGGCCAACGCCTCCTCTTCAACGAGCGGGGCGATGAGCAGCAACTGGCCCTGCAATGGCTCCATGAGACCATTGTCCAGGAGCAGGCCGATGCCTTGATCCTGGCAGGGGATGTATTTGACAATGGCAATCCACCCCATCCGGCGCGGAAGTTGTACTATAATTTTTTGACCAATTTGTTGCACACCACTTGCCGGCACATAGTCATTATTGGGGGCAATCACGATTCGCCGGGTATGCTGGACGCGCCCCGCGAACTATTGGAATACCTCAACATTCGGGTGGTAGGTGCCGCTTCCGAAAACCTCGAACAAGACTGTTTGTTACTCCACAATACAGCAGGTGAACTGGAGGCAGTCATAGCCGCCATTCCCTTCTTGCGCGACCGCGATCTTTCGCCGAGTGTGAGTGGTGAAACAACGCTTGACCGGATTCAACGCATCCAAACCGGGATTCGCCAACGCTACCAGGACATGGGTGCCTTGCTGGAGCCTTACCGCGCCCAAAACGTGCCCATTCTGGCAACCGGGCACTTGTACGCCCAAGGCGCCCAAGCCTCCGACAAACAAGACAACATCTACATTGGCAACACTGAAAACCTGGATGTTGACACCCTGCCTGATCTGTTTTCCTATGTGGCCCTCGGGCACATCCATCGCCCGCAAGCCGTCGCCGGAAACCAGCGGGTGCGGTATTCCGGCTCGCTCATCCCCCTGAGTTTTAGTGAAACCAAAGATGAAAAAGGTGTATTGCCTGGAATTTGAGGGACACACCCTGCGTGAAGTCCGTTTTTTACCCGCACCCACTTTTCGCCGCCTCAAAACCATTCAAGGTACTTTGGCCGAAGTAGAAGATAAACTGCAAATTTTTGGCAACAAAGAGCGCGAAGCGCTGCCAGCCTGGGTAGAAGTCATTGTACAATCCCCAACTTTTATTCCCCAACTCGATAGCCACTTGCGCACTCTGGTCAAGGAACTACCCATGGAAATCCTCAAAATTCGCCTCGAACGCCAATACCAGGCCCTCGACGAACAATTGGATGCCGTGGTAGAATCCCTGGAATCCCTGGATGTCCTCGAAGTTTTTCGCAAACGGGCCGAAAAAGACCAGCGCAGCGAAGAGGAATGGACCGAATTGGAAGCTACCTTTCGAGAATTAGTGGAAGGTTTGAATAGCCCTAGAACCCGGTCCCAGCGAAGTTGCCGGCTATTCCTTTCACTCTTCACTTTTCACTCAACATGAAGATCCGCAAACTCACCATAAAAAACCTCCACTCCCTCCGCCTCGATGCCGAGATCGACTTTTTGGCAGCACCGCTGGGCACTACGGGTTTGTTTGCCATCACGGGGGACACTGGAGCAGGGAAGAGCACCATTTTGGACGCAATCACATTGGCCCTATTTGGAAAGTTGCCCCGAGGCAGTGAGCGAGGCGAAGTCTTATCTTTTGGGGCGACCCAATGTTTGGCGGAAGTAGAATTTGAAAACAACAACATCCTGCTGCGGGCAAAATGGGGCATGCACCGCTCGGGAGGTAAACTGGAAGGCAAAATCCAGGAGCCCGTGCGCCGATTGGAACGTTGGGACCTTGAAAAGCAAGAATTCCTCACCATCGGCCAAAAGGGCAAAGAAGTCGATCAACTCATTGAAGAATTGACGGGCCTGGATTACGATCGTTTTCGGCGCTCGGTGTTATTGGCCCAAGGCGATTTTGCCGCTTTTTTACACGCCGATGAAAGAGAGCGCAGTGAGTTGTTGGAAAAAATTACGGGTTCCGAAATTGACAGCGAGTTGTCCAAGGCTGCTTTTGCCCGGCACAAACAGGAAGATTTATTGTTGAAAGAACTACAGGCTGAAAAAGGCCGTCTGGAAATACTACCCGCCGAAGAGGCCGAAGCGCTGGCCCAACAAGCCAAACAACTGGAGCAAGAAAGTGCCATCACCCAGCAAAACCTCAAAAAACTCCGCCATTTTCAGCAGCAACTTCAGCGCAAAGCCGAACTGGAAAACAGCGCCCAAAACCTCAACGAGGAATACAGCCAATGGGAACTTGCCCGTGCAGCGGCGGAAATTCCTTTTGCCCGTTTGCAGCGCTATCAATCCTTGCGCATGTATCAGCCCCAGTTGCAGAAGTTAGACGACTTGTTGATCGCCCAAACCCATATTCAAGAGCAGGTTGTGCAGTTACAAATGCTGGAGGATGCGCAACAAGCCGCTTTTTTGACCCAGGAAGCCCAAACCCGTGCGGCTCAACAGCTCCTGGAACAAGCTCAACTCCAGCAAAAACAGCAGGAACCCATCCTGGCCGAAGCCTTGCGCCTGGATGTGCAGATCAACACGCGTGCCCAACCCCTGCAAATTCAAGAAGAAAACCTGACGCGTTTACAAGCAGAAAAAGAGCAAAGTCAGGCAAAAGGCACTGCCCTGGAAGCCGAACAACAAGCCGCTGCAGAACGCCTGCAAAAGGTGCAAAGTTGGTTGCATGAACACCCGAATTGGCACCAACTGGCAGCGCTGTTGCCGCTTATGCAAAGCGAAATTGCTGCCTTGGACGAGGCGCGGCAACAAAGTGCACTGCTGAACCAGGATCAAACACAAACTACTCAAGAGCTGACTTCATTGCAAGTGCAAACCCTGGACTTGCAAGCCCAAAAAGCCAAATTGTTAAGCCGACAAAGCGAACTGAAAGCAGCTTATGAAGCCGCTTTGCCACCCGATGTGCCCCTTTCCGACGAGGCTTTGCTCAATTGGTTGTACCAAGACCTCGAACGCCTCAATCAACGCCAAACCCAGTTGGAACAATTGCAGGAACTAAATGGGGCGTATCGGCAAGTGTTGGCGGAAATCAGCAGTTTGGAACAACAACTGGAAACGCTGCGCTATCGCGAAATGGATTTGCAAAAACAACTCTTGAACGTCTTTGATGAACAGGAGCTAAGCGATGAAATCCTGTTGTACAAGCAGCAAGTGTACGAACAACAACGCTTGATCGCCAATTACGAACAAGACCGCAACCGCCTGCAAGAGGGCGAAGCCTGCCCACTTTGTTTTTCCACCGAACACCCTTTTCGCTATCATACGTTCAAACCCTTTGTCGACCTGGCCCTACAAGAATACGAAAAGGCCCAGGCTGACGCCGAAACGCTACGACTCCACCGCCAAAGTCTAGCCCTGCAATTGCGGGAAACCAGCACCCAGGTAGAACAATTGGAGCAACCCTTGCACGGCCAACTGAGCCAAGGCTTGTTGCGCATCCATGAATTGGAAGGCAAAAGAGGCCGGATTATGGGTAGTTTGGTGGGCCTCGACGTGGATAAGGAAGCGGGCGCTTTGAGCGAATACCTTACGGATACGGCCCAATTGTTGCAAGCGCGCCGACAGGCCATTGGCACCTTGACTAACTTGAGCAAGGAACTACAAAACTTGCAGGAAAATCTCCAGCATACCCAGCAGGCGGAGCAACAACTGCTGTCGCGCAGTGCCATCATGGCGGAACGGCAGGCACAATTGGGGCAAAAACAAAACGAAATCAATATCCGTATGGCACAAAAGCAGGCCGTCGTTTTGGAAAAATTGGCCCTGCTCGATTTTGGCTATCAGGAAAACAGCAGCGAACTCCTACAATCCCTCCTCAATGCCCGCGAGCATTTTCAAAAAGCCCAGGAACTCCAACTTTCGCTGGAACGTGATCTGGAGAAAAACCGCTTTGAACGCCAACAACAGACGGACAACCTGCAAAAGTTAGATTTGCAAATGGAGCAGCTTAGCCAATTCATTCAAAAAGAAACGGAAGCTTTGTCCCTTTTGCAAGACAAAAGAATCGCACTAATTGGTGCCCAAAACATCGAAGACTTCAAGGAAGCATTGCAATTGGCTATTAATCAGTTCAATGAGCAGTTGCAAGCAGAAAATACCCGCCTGAAAGAACTGCGGGAAACAAACATTGCTGCCCAGACGCGTTTGGAAAATGTACAAGCAGAACTCAAACGTACCGTTCAGGAAGTCCAAAAACTGGAAACAAGTTTGACCCTGGTGCTTCAAAACCAACGATTGCCGGATTTAGCCGCCTTGCGTGCCTGTATGCTCAGCACCGAAGAAGAGCAGGAAATCCGCCATGTGCAGGAACAATTGGCGCGTCAGGAAGCAGAATTAAAGCGGTTGCAGCAAGAAAATGCCAGTCAACTGGCCGACTTGATCCTGGAAACCCGCGAGGCCCCTGAACCCGAGGCGCTCAAAACCCTACTGGAAGAACAAGAGAAAGCCTGGCAAATGTTGGAACAAAACCTGGGGCAATTGTTGGAAAAACTCCAGCGCCACGAGCAACAACAACTAAAAGCCAAAACCCTGCTCAAGTCCATTCAGGCGCAACAAAAAGAATACCAACGCTGGGCCAAACTCAATGACTTGATTGGCTCCGCCGACGGCAAAAAATTCCGCACATTTGCTCAGGGTTTGACTTTGGCTAAATTGATTCAACTGGCCAATCGCCACTTGCAACAGCTCAACGGCCGCTACGTGATTTTGAAAAAAGCGAATGAAGACCTCGGCCTCGAAATCATGGACACTTTTCAAGCCAACAATCGCCGGAGCATGCGGACTTTGTCGGGGGGCGAGAGTTTTTTGGTGAGTTTGGCCCTGGCCCTGGCCCTGTCGGAATTGGCTGGCCGCAATACTTCTATTCAATCCCTCTTCATCGATGAAGGTTTTGGAACCCTGGATGAAAGCAGTTTGGACCTCGCCATTTCAACCCTGGAGAACCTGCAATCGAGTGGCAAAACCATTGGCATCATTTCCCACGTCAAAGAGTTGAAAGAACGAATTGGTGTACAAATTCAGGTGAAAAAGCAGAGTGACGGGTTTAGTCAGATCAAGGTGCTTAACGCTTGATTTAAAGTAATTCTGTAGCGCCGTTTTCATCCTCACTTTGTTTTTTATCTTCCATACTTTGGTAGTGACGGTACGAAATGATTTGGTACCAAATGGCCAATGAAACAGGCAGCGTAACAAAAGCGGCATACGCCAGATATTCGAATCGTTTGTTCAAACCAGTATAATTGCCTACTAGGGAAAACAATAGGTAAGTACTGGCCCATAAAAAATACTGCCTTCTGCGTTTGTCTCCACTAACAATCCAAACAAAAGCACTTAGGTATTGCCAGATGCCTAAAAAAAAGAGCATAATTAAGGCAAAAAGCGGCCTTCATAACTCGGGATGGCCCAAGCAATCATGATTAAAATGTAGATGAAACCCAAAGAACTTTGTGTGAGCATGCGAGCTTATTCAGGCTTTCTTTATGCCACAAATATAGTTCATTATTTTCAATAATTTCTGAAAGTTTAATAATTTTAACTAAATTTTATAAAAAAAACCAAAGTACGAAAGCTTCCTTGGGCTTTTTTTTTGTTGTTCGATACTTTTATCCAGCCATCATCAAATACATCAATACCAAAAAGACCAGGATCGATGCAGTAATGATAACGATGGTTTTGGTAGAAATGCCATGCTGAGAATGCATCGTTCGAGCTCCAGAGTCTTTGGAGTCATGTACACTATGCATGCCCGCTTTGCGGGGAGATTTATGTGGTTTCATACGTCCGATGTTTTATTTGCAAAAAATGGTTATTCTCTCGGTTTTGATCGTGTTGCTCCATTTGCCGGAACGATCCCGAATCCGGATGAAATAGGAGAGAGAATCTGTAGGGAAAGTGGCACTGGGGATACAGGTCAGACGGGTATTGGGAAAGGTACAACAAAAATATTTGGTATCCGGGCTGTTGGTTAATTTTATCGAAATTTCGCCCTGAATGCCATCCCCGGAACCCAGCTGGGGAATTGGACTCACTTTGAAAAAATGCTCAAAGTCATCCCGACTATCGGTCAGGGAGATATTGGTGCTGTCTTTGCTGCCCAAATCGCCGTCTCCATCGGTGAACGCGAAGCGGATTTCGATGGTATCCAGGGGAATTCCACCACCGCGGCTTTGGTCAATGGCTGTGTGGCTCATCCCAAGGTATTTGATCACGGGTTCAGCCGGAAATTCTGGCGGATTGGAGCAAGTACTGGCCAGCAGCAAAATCAAAAGGCAAAAAAGGAAATATCCAGACTTTTTCATCATAATTACTAATTTTGACCGGATTCGAGCCGCCATCAGCAGCGTGTTTAAAACGGGGCAATTTCAAATTCCGACTCAATTTGATCAAAAAATAAGACTTTTTATTGAAACAAGAAATGATATTTCAGTCGGCCAGGAGTCATCTGTACGATCTCGTCCAAAATGTGCAGCCTGATGAATTCGAAGCGCTTGCACTTCAAGTGTTTCGCTTCCAGGCAAGGTTCAATCCCCTGTACGCACAATTTTTGGATTTGTTGCACATCAAGCCCTCTAGTGTTCAACGTTTGGAAGCCATTCCTTGTTTACCCATTCAATTGTTTAAACAATACGAGATAAAAACCGGAGAATGGCCAAACGAGGCGATTTTTTTCAGTAGTGGTACCACAGGGGCACAAACCAGCCGCCATGCGGTGCGCAGTTTGCAAGATTATACCCACAACACCTTGCGCGGTTTTGAGGCATTTTACGGGCCTTTGTCCGACTATTGTTTTGTGGCACTGTTGCCTGCCTACTTAGAACGAGAAGGTTCCTCTTTGGTTTATATGGCCGAGCAATTTGTACAATGGTCGAAATACCGCCAAAGTGGATTTTACTTGTATGATCATGCCGCACTGCGCAAAACACTAGCAGAATGTGCTGCAAAAAAAATTCCGACGGTATTGATTGGGGTTAGTTTTGCACTCTGGGATTTGGCAGAGGAGGAAGCTTTGAATTTCCCCGAACTTATCGTGATGGAAACGGGCGGCATGAAGGGGCGGCGGCGTGAATTGACCCGAGTGGAATTGCACGAAATCCTGACTCAGGGGTTAGGCGTTTCAGATATCCACTCAGAATACGGCATGACGGAATTGTTGTCTCAAGCCTATTCCCAAGGGCAAGGGCTATTTTACCCCAGCCCCACGCTCCGCGTCTGGACTCGTGAACCCAATGATCCCCTGACTGCAACAGCCCCAGGCCGCACCGGCGTCATCAACGTGATCGACTTGGCGAACCTGGATACCATAGCCTTCATCGCCACCGAAGACTTGGGAAAAGTGCACGCTGACGGCTCTTTCGAAGTGCTGGGTCGCCTCGATGCTGGAGACATCCGTGGCTGCAACCTACTGGTCGAAATGTAGAGTGTCTAAAAAAATAGGGGGTATCCCTTTTTCATGAGCACAAGCCAACCCACGGATTTATCCGTGGGAGGCCCACCGCACCACCCCATGGCTTTAGCCGTGGGACACAGGGATCGATGGGACAAGAACCAAACACATGAAAACAGGCATCATCCAACAAACCTGCTCCCCCAACCAAGCCGAAAACATCGCCAAAAGCCTCGCCGCCATCAAAACCTGCGCCGAGCAAGGCGCCGAACTGGTTGTACTCCAGGAGCTCCACTGCGGCATCTACTTTTGCCAAGCGGAGTCAGCCGAGCTATTTGACCTCGCCGAGCCCATCCCCGGTCCAGCCTACCATACCTTTGCCCAGGCGGCCAAAGAAAACAAAGTAGTGTTGGTGACCTCTCTTTTTGAAAAGCGGGCACCCGGCATTTTACCACAACACGGCAGTAGTATTTGAAAAAGATGGCACTGAAGCTGGGCGTTACCGCAAAATGCACATCCCTGATGATCCGGCCTACTACGAAAAATTCTACTTTCCCCCGGGCGACCTGGGTTTCAATCCGATATCCACTTCGGTAGGCAAACTAGGCGTTTTGGTCTGTTGGGATCAATGGTACCCCGAAGGTGCTCGCCTGATGGCCATGCGTGGCGCAGAGGTGCTGATTTACCCCACCGCGATTGGTTGGGCGGATACCGACCCTCAAGATGAGCAAGACCGCCAGTTTGGTGCCTGGCAGACCATTCAAAGGGGCCATGCCGTCGCCAATGGACTCCCGGTCATTTCCGTCAACCGCACGGGTTGGGAGGAAGATTTTTCTGGAGTGACGGGGGGCATTCGTTTTTGGGGACAAAGTTTCATTGCTGGTGCGCAAGGGGAAATCCTCTACAGTGCCCCCATTGATCAGGAGGTGACCCAGGTGATCGAGATCGACAAACAACGCACCGAAGCGGTACGCCGGATGTGGCCGTTTTTTAGGGATCGGCGCATTGATGCGTATGATGGATTGAACAAACGGTATTTGGATTAACGCGCAGCATCATCCCATCCATTTCATTCAATTCATCCACAATCGCGTACCGTTTCACCCCACAAATTTTCATTTCATCCAACAGATCCACCAAGTTGCGGTATTTGGATTTTGGGAAAAATTTGAGCGATACAATCAATTCATCCTGGATGCCCCCACTGGGCTTTCACCTCCTGCTGGCGTTGGATGATTCGTTGACGCAATTCTTGCCTTGAAAAGGTGAGTGAATCAACTTTTAAGCCCGTTTCATCATCTGCCCCCGTGTAGCAATAGACTTTGTCGCCCTTACCTGCTACCAATGTGAGGGTTTTGCTTTCCTTAATCCCAGCAGGCTCATCTACCGCGGGCACCGGCTTATTCACCTCCATCGCCTTCGGTTTTTGAAAAGCCGAAGCCAGCATAAAAAAGGTGATCAGCAAGAAGCCTAGATCAACCATTGCGGTCAAATCCACCCGGGTAGATGATTTAGGGGCACGCCGAGGCCCTTTGGAGCTACGCTCCTGAGTGTTCATTTCTGCCATGTTCGTTTATTGTATTTTCTGTTGATTAAAAAAGGTCAGGGCGCAACTGCCCTATGACCAACGATTGAGAGTTGCTTTAACATTGTAGATTCACAAAAATTCATTTTTGGTGTGCGCCGAAAAAAAACCAATCCTATTTTAGGATGTTGTAACTTTGTAAGAGCAGTCTCAAGTTCAAAACGAAAGCAAGCATGAGTGCGAAAGCCATAGCAGATACAGTGGAAAAATTGAAAAAGTGGAGCAAACCTTTCAATTCAAACAATTTACGATTCATCAAGATCAATGTTCCATGAAAGTGGGCACCGATGGGGTGCTATTGGGCGCCTGGGCAGATGGAGATGGTGCCGCGCGTATCCTGGACATTGGAACCGGTTCCGGGCTGATTGCCATCATGTTAGGACAACGCAACCCGACAGCGCAAATCCACGCTGTAGAAATTGATGACCAAGCTTATCCGCAAGCTGCCGAGAACATGCAAAAATGCACCCTGGGCGGATCGTTTGACGGTATTCCACCAATCCATTCAGGAGTTTGCCGAAACACCACAACAAGAATACGACCTGATTGTGAGCAATCCCCCCTTTTTCACGGGAGGGACTTTTTCTTTCAATCAAGACCGCAATAGTGTACGCCATACCGTCAAATTGCCACACGGAGACATGTTGCGCGCCGTACAAAAACTACTCGCCAAAACCGGAAAATTCTGTGTGATTTTACCCTTTGTAGAAGGCCTGCGCTTTCAGGAGCTAGCCACGAGTTACCATTTTTATTGTACCCGGGTCACAGAAGTATTGACCATTGCCAATAAACCCGTAGAACGATTGTTGATGCAGTTTGAATTGGAAAGTTGTTCTCCGCAGCGGGATCAATTGATTGTTCGGCAAGAAGGGCCAATCGAGTGGACAGAAGCTTATCAAAACTTAACCAGAGCTTTTTATTTGAAAATGTAATCACTGCTTTAGCAACCCTGTCAAGAGGGTTTGGTCACTAAGGCAAGAAGACACGCTGTGAAATGGATTTGGATCGGTGCCTACGTGCCTTAGTGGCCGGTTTTGAAATCGGTTCGCCGTGGCGTGAATGGGCAGCGCTACTGCTGTTCGGCCAGGATTGCCCGAGCCGCCTCCAGAATAGCATCATCATCTAAATGAACAACTCCTCCTCCGGGACCCGGTTCGATGTGTACACCTATCGTCTCACCGTCATCCAGCTTCGATGCTCCAAAGTAATTCCGTACGGTATCTTCGGCAATGTTCAGCTTTTTCGCAATTCGCGTAATGCTGCCAGTAGGGAGCTTGTGCTTAATGTCCCTAAGATCATTGAATGTGATGTTCATAGACAGTAAATTTAGTGAAAAAAGGAGAACCAACTGTTCATCTGAAATGTAGCAAAAATTTTATAATCTTCCAATAGTTGCTGCTTTAATTTTGTCAAAAAAAGCTTTCGAAAAAGAAATGCCCAATTTTTGATGATAAAAAAAAATTGGGCAATGAGAATAGTCAGTAGGGTAGGGTGATTTTTGTGTGCTGAAAATCTTTTGCCTTTCTAAATTCGTGCATAACTTCCCCCTTACCAACAGCCAATGTGGAAAACTCGCCTACTTATCAAGACGCGATTGGAGGGGATGCTGTATCTTTGTAGGCTTGTTCTCGTTGAGAAGTTGAGGGGTTGAGAAGTTGAGGCTACCACGAGCGGTCACTGAGCTGTTCACTGAGCGAAGTCGAAGTGCAGTCGAAGTGTCGCTGCGGTAGCCTCAACTTCTCAACCCCTCAACCCCTCAACTAACCCATAACCATGCGGCTCAAAAGTCTAGAAATCAAAGGTTTTAAAAGTTTTGCCAACCCCACCGTCATCAACTTTGCTGCGGATGTCATTGGTATTGTAGGCCCCAATGGCTCGGGTAAGTCCAATGTCGTGGACGCCATCCGCTGGGTATTGGGGGAGCAAAGCAGCCGGGAATTGCGTTTGGACCAAATGTCCAGCGTGATTTTTAACGGCACCAAAAAGCGCAAACCAGCCGGGATTGCCCAGGTTTCCCTGACTTTTGAGAACACCAAAAACCTCCTGCCCACCGAATACAATACCGTAACCATCACCCGCATGCTCTACCGCAGTGGGGA
This sequence comes from Haliscomenobacter sp., assembly GCF_016718685.1. Classification (GTDB taxonomy): domain Bacteria; phylum Bacteroidota; class Bacteroidia; order Chitinophagales; family Saprospiraceae; genus Haliscomenobacter. The sequence continues at coordinate 28,732 of NZ_JADKCX010000008.1, forward strand.
GAGTGAATACCGCCTCAATGGGGTTACCTGCCGCCTCAAGGACATCACCGGTTTGTTCCTGGACACGGGCATCGGCTCCAACTCCTACGCCATCATCGCCCTGGGCATGGTGGACGACATCCTGGAAGACAAGGAAGACTCCCGTCGCAAAATGTTCGAACAAGCCGCCGGAGTATCCAAGTACAAGCTGCGCAAAAAAGAAACCCTTAGCAAACTCAAGAGCACCAGCGAAGACCTGGAGCGGATTGAAGACCTCTTGGCCGAAATTGAAAGTAACCTCAAATCACTCGAAAAGCAAGCCAAACGCACCCAGAAATATTTCGAACTCAAGGAAGAATACAAACAACTCAGCGTGTCCTTGGCCCTGATCAAGGTTGGCTCACTCAAGGACAAACACAAAGCCCTGCAAAGCCAGATCGACCTGGAGCAGGACAACTACCGCCAGATCGACGTAGAAAGCCGCAACCTGGAGGCCAACCTGGAAAAGGAACGCCTCACCCACCTCGACAAGGAAAAAGCCCTTTCCGAGCGCCAACGCGACCTCAATAGCCTGGTTGGCCGCATTCGGGGGATGGAAAACGACCGGCGGATGTTGGAGCAAAAGCAACAGTTTGTGCAGCAAAACCGCCAAAAACTGGAGCAAGACATCCAACAAGCCCAAGGCCGCATCGTACAACTGGAGGAAGACATCGAGCATTACCGCTCCGAACTGAACGTGGAAAAACGGGTGGAAGCGCGCCTCGAACAAGAGCTGGAAAGCGCCGAACAACAACTCGATAAAATCCGGGGCGGCCACGGGGCCATGAAAGCCGACCTCGATGTAGTGGTCCAGGAGCAACAAAAACTGGAGCGCGCCATCAACGAACTGGAAAAACAGAAGGCCATCAGCCTCAACCAGATCGACAACCACCACAACGACCTCAACCGCAACGACGCCGAAATCCGCCAACGCCAGGAATCGGTCAGCGGCCTGCGCAACAAGGTGCAGGAACTCGAAACCCAGGAGCGCGTGCAACAAGACGCCGTAACGCTCCTGGAGGAAGCCGAGGAAAAACGCCAGCAAGACCTGCAAAAAGGGGAAGCGGAACTGAGCGAAATCACCCAAAAAATTGCCCGCGTACGCCGCGATCTCGACGCCAAGCGCAACGAATTCAAACTGACCAAAAGTATGGTGGAAAACCTCGAAGGTTTCCCCGAATCGATTCAATACCTGGTCAAAAGTAAGGATTGGGACAAGGGCGCGCCCCTGCTTTCCGACCTGATTTACGTGAGTGAAGAATACCGCGTAGCCATCGAAAACTACCTGGAGCCTTACCTCAATTACTTCGTCGTCAACAACCTGGAAGAAGCCTACTTCGCCATTGAATTGCTGGGCAAGACCCAAAAAGGCAAGGCCAACTTCTTCGTTTTGGACGCTTTCCGCGACTACCAGATGCCGATGACCCTTTTGCCCGAAACCAAAATGGCCATCGAACTGGTGCAAACCGACCCGGCTTACCGGAATCTGGTTGCTTATTTGTTGGAAAATGTATTGTTGACCGAAAAAGAAGACATCAGTGGCGCCTTGCCCGATCAGGATGTAGTGGTACTCTCCGCAGTGGCCGCATCATCAAACGTCGCTTCAGCGTATCGGGTGGTTCGATTGGCTTGTTTGAGGGTAAAAAAATTGGCCGGAAGAAAAACCTCGAAGTGCTGGAGGAAGCCATCAAAAAGGCCGAACAGGAGGACAACCGCTTGTCGACCTCCTCCTTCAACCTCAAAGAACGGGTAGATGCCCTCAAAGCCAAACGCCCCGACCTGGAAATGCAGCAGCAGCGCAGCATCCTGAACAAGCTGGCACAGGAAAAAGTATCCCTGGCTACCAGTTTGTCCAACTTCGAATCCCTGATTCAGGAGGTGAGCAATCGCCGGGAACTGACCGAGCAACGCATCAAAGAGCTGCAAGTAACGGTAGGGGAGACGGAGGCGCAATTGACCTTGCGCTACGCTGAATTGGACGCGGTAAAGGAAAAAATCTCCCAAACCGATGGCAGTTTCCGTCAAATGGCTGACCAGTTGAGCCAGGCTTCGGCGGCTTTTAACGACAAAAACATCCAGTTCATTCGCCAACAAAACAAGGTCAATACCTTCCAGCAGGAATTGACTTTCCGCGAAAAACAGATCACGGATACCAAAAATGCCCTGCAACAAAACCAGCAGGGCATCCTCACCGCTGATCGGGATACTACCGTGGTGGCCGATGAGTTGGTCCGGCTGGCTAGCAACTTACAAGCCGCCTATGCCGAGCGGGGTACTCACGAATCCTCCCTCACTGAGGCTGAACAGGTGTACTTCAAGGCCCGCACGGGTATGGTGGAAATGGAAGACCGCCTGCGTAAACTGAGCCGCCAGCAAACTGACCTGCAAGTGCTGATCAATACTTTGAAAGACAAGTTCAACGACGTCAAGTTTGAAATCAGCTCCATCTCTCAGCGCTTGCGCATCGAGTTTGAAATCGGCATCAACGACATCCTGAACGAAGAACCATCGATCAAACGCCCCGAAGCCGAGCTGCAAGACGAAGTAGACAAACTCAAAAAACGCCTCGACAACTACGGGGAAATCAACCCCATGGCCGTCGAAGCCTATACTGAAATCAAAGAGCGCTACGACAACATTGCCCAACAACGCGACGACATCGTGGCGGCTAAAAAATCGCTGGAACAAACCATTCTCGAAATTGAAGAGACGGCCACCCGGCAGTTCCTGGAGGCCTTCGAGAAGGCCCGTCTGTACTTCATCGACGTGTTCCGCAGCCTTTTCACCGAAGACGACAACTGCGACCTGATCCTGCTTGATCCGGACAATCCGCTGGATTCCCGCATCGAAATTGTGGCCAAACCCAAAGGCAAACGCCCCCAAACGATCAGCCAATTGTCGGGTGGGGAAAAAACCCTGACGGCTACTGCTCTACTCTTTGCGCTCTACCTGCTCAAACCCGCGCCCTTCTGTATCTTCGACGAGGTAGACGCGCCCCTGGACGATGGCAACATCACCAAATTCAACCGCATCATCAAGAAGTTCTCCAAAGACTCGCAGTTCATCATCGTGACCCACAACAAGCTGACCATGGCGGCAGTGGATACGATTTATGGGGTGTACATGGCGGAGCAAGGGGTGTCGGGCGTGATGCCGGTGGATTTTAGGGATTATGAGAATGTGGGGGGGCAGTTTGAGGTGGCGGTGGGGTAGGAGGTGCTGAGGTCGATGTCCCAGAAAAGGATGGGTGGTAGTTGGAAGGTATTGGCCATATCTCTTTGTCGTTTTAATTTTGCCAATTCAATACAAATCATCCACCCGCATCTTCAAATACTTATTCACCACATAAAACGTCGACAGGGCATAAATCAGCACCCCCAAAAACACGATCCCAAAAACCACCAGCAACAACAAACGTACATCCTGAAACAGGTACACCTCCGGGAAACTGTGGTTGATCCAGTATAGCAGTCCCACCAAAGCCAGAATCGCAATCAAGCTACTCAGTATCCCGTGCAAAATCGCTCGCAGCAAATAAGGCCGACTGATGAAACTCCAGGAAGCACCCACCAATTCCATGTTTTTGATCAAAAAACGATTGGAATACAGGGCCAAACGGATGGTATTGTGGATCAGCGTTGCACTCACCAGTATAAAAAACAGCCCAAAGCCCAGGGCGAAATAGCCCGCTTTTTTCAGATTGTTGGCAATGTTGTCGATCAGGCTTTCCTGGTAGTACACGTCGTTGATGGCGTTTAGCCCTTTGATTTTTTCGCGGATTTGTTGCAGCTTTTGCGGTTCGAGGTATTCGGCTTTCAGGTTGAAAAAGACCACGTCGAGAAAGGGGTTTGGCAGGTCGAGTTTGAGGAAGGTTTCCCCAAATTCGTCGCGCATCATTTCTGCCGCTTTCTCTTTGGATACATTTTGGATGGTGCCCGGACGCACGAAGGTCGCGTTGTTGAGGTAGCTTTCCAGGTTCACAATGTCGCCGATGGTGGCGGTTTCGGTCAGTTCTACGATGAGGTTGACCCGTTCCTTGTACAAGCGCACAAACTGCTGGGCGTGCAACAAGATGACACCAAAAAAGCCCAGTACAAAGAGCACCAGGGCCACGCTGATCATGGAGTAGAGGTAGTTGGGGCGAGTGCGGCGGGTAGCGATGTTAGACATGTTACTAAAGTTCCAAGGTTCCAAAGTTCCAGGGTTCCTAGGTTCGGGGTTCCAAAGTTCCATGGTTCAACCGGCACTTCGACTTCGCTCAGTGACCGGTTGAACCATGGAACCCTGGAACTTTGGAACCCAGGAACCTTTATTCTTTCTCCATCTGCCGCATCAACGTTTCCGTATCGCTCAGCAGGCGGCGCAGGTCAATTTTGAGTTCTTTTTCGTCGGCAACGAGGGTCGTGCTCAGGGGGCGTTTGCTGCCCGCTTGACGGTCTTTTTCGGCGTCGATTTCGGCTATACGTTGCTCCAAATCCAGGCGCTCTCGTTCCAGCTCGGACAAACGTTGCAGGGATTCCCGGTCGTTGGAGGAGCGGGCACGGCTGCGCAGGTCGTCATACACATTGCCAATCTTGTCAATGGCTGTATCGTATTTGCCGTCGTCCAGCTTGGCTTTTTCTGATTTGAGCAAGGACCAGGAGGCTTTACCCAGTTCGCCCACTTTGTGGAATATTTCTTTTGACTGGGCTTTTTCTTGCGCATCACCAAAGAAATAATTGTAGACCAGGATGGCTACAACCAGGATTAAACCCAATTTGATGAGAGATCTCATGTCTGCTGTAGTTTTATTTTACACAAAGATAGGCAAATTAGCCAAAATTGAGTATTTCAACTTTCCATACTCGCCATCACGCGCCGAAGTTGCCTATCACTTTGCAAGCCAATGTGTTGAGCAATTTGATGTAGCGATAAATCCGGTTTTTTCTTCAGCTCCTTGATTTTTTCACAACGCAAAAGGGTTATGTAATCGCTCACGGTGATGCCCGTTTCTTTTTTAAAAATGCGGGTAAAGTTGCGGGTGCTCATGTGAGCCATTTCCGCCAATTCATCAATGGAGTACTTTTTATGCAGGTTTTCATTCAGCCAATCCTGTACCTGATGTACGCCCGTATGCAGGTGATTGCGGTAGCTCAAAAACACACTGTGTTGTGCTTCATTGCCGCCGCGACGGATGTAGACCACCAGTTCACGGGCCACTTTGTGCGTGAGGTAGTGCCCGGCTTCTTTCTCTAAAATATGCAAGGCCAGATCAATCCCCGAAGCCACCCCTGCGCTGGTAAAAATGCCTTCCTGCTCGGTGAACAGCACATTTTCTTTCACCTTGGCCCGAGGAAAGAGGCTTTGCATCTTTTGGGTATACTTCCAGTGGGTTGTGCAGTTTTTGCCATTCAACAAGCCGCTGTGTGCCAGCATAAAAGACCCTGTACAAACCGAGCAGATGTTGACTCCCCGGGCATAAATTGTGCGCATCCAGGCCAACAATTCTAGCGGTGCAATTTTGTTTTCAACGATCAATTTACCATCCATGCCGGGGATAAAAAGGTAATCGCCAGGCTGGAGTTCCACTTCCTCATAAGGGCTCAATTGGGCAAAATGTAAACCTGAAGAGGTATAGCTGGACGAAGTATAGCTGCAGTATTCCAACTGAAAGGGTACCCCAAAATCGATGGCTTCATAAAAAACCTGGTCAGGTCCGGCCAAATCGAGGAAATGAGTTTTAGGGGAGATTAAAAAGGCGATTTTTTTAGACATAGTGTGGCGTGTTGCCACAAAGATAATGGAGATAGGGGAGAGAAGGAAGACAAAAAATGGACAGATTCGGCCAAAGTATAATACCCTGAGGTGTATCTTTGGTGCCTATGGTTTCTTAGGTGGTGAAAAAGAAAAAATTAACCACCTAAGAAACTTAAGGCACTGAAGATACACCTCAAGAGTTAACCCTTCACCATCTTCACAAACTCCGCCGTACACTCCGCCACATTCGGATTGTTTTTCAGCGCCTTGATGTACGCGCTCCCAATAATTGCGCCATTGGCATACTGGCAAGCCGTTTCAAAAGTTTGCTGATTGGAAATTCCAAAGCCAATCAGCCGTTTGTGTTTCAAGTGCATGTCGTTGATGCGGTTGAAATAGGCGATTTGGGTATCGGTGATTTCACTCTTGGCCCCGGTAATGGAGGAGCTGGACACCATGTAGATGAAACCGTGCGTCAAATCGTCGATCTTGCGGATGCGCTCCGGCTCGGTTTGGGGGGTGATCAAAAAGCTCACCGCCAGACCCAGCGATTCTACAAGGTCTTTGTAATGGTTTTCGTACTCAAACAAAGGGAGATCCGGTAAAATCAGGCCATCGACTCCCACTTCAGCCACTTTTTCAAAAAAAGCTTTTTCGCCGTATTGCATGACCTGGTTGAAATAACCCATCATGATCAGGGGCATTTCGGTTTTTTTGCGCACCGCCGCCAATTGTTCAAAAAGCAGCTGTAAGGTCATGCCGTTTTCTAGGGCCGCTGTGCCACTTTCCTGAATGGTTGGGCCGTCGGCCAGTGGGTCGGAGTAGGGCATACCGACTTCGACGAGGTCGACACCTGCTTTTTCCAGGGACAGAATGATGTCTTCGGTATCGTTCAGGCCGGGATAGCCAGCCGTGAAGTAGATGTTGAGTACGTTTTTATCTTTTCGTTGAAAGAGTTGTTCAATGCGGTTCATGATAGAATGAGTTGAGAGGGTTCACCATCCCAAACCTTGGCATAAAAGCCCCGTAGGGGCGAAATATGGGTAGTTGAAATGCAACCGGGTGTTTCGGAGTCCCTTTAGGGACGTGATATGGGTATTTTTCATCCAAAACAACCCACATTTCGTCCCTAAAGGGACTCCAAAAAACGCTTTGACTTTGTTTCGCTACCCACATTACGTCCCTACGGGACTCGGTTATACTAGATATTTGATGAGATGGCAAATGATGATTACAAATGTTTCATATACGTCGCCAAATCCTTATCCCCACGGCCCGACAAACACAAGACCAACACATCTGTCGGTTCGTATTTCATGACGCGCAAAGCTGAGAGTGCATGTGCCGATTCCAACGCAGGAATGATGCCCTCCCGACGCGAGAGGAACAAAGCTGCTTCCAGCGACTCTTCATCGGTGATGCTGATGGCTTCAGCGCGGCCCGAGCTGATCAAATGCGCGTGTAAGGGGCCAATGCCCGGGTAATCCAGACCCGCAGAAATCGAGTGTGGCTCCACGATTTGCCCATCCGCTGTTTGCATCAACAGGGTACGGCTACCGTGGATCACCCCCTTGGTACCCAACACACTCGTTGCGGCGCTTTTGCCACTGTGGATGCCTTCACCCGCCGCTTCTACCGCGATCAGGCGCACCCGGGTATCGTTGAGGAAATGGTAAAAGCTCCTGCGGCGTTGCTGCCACCACCCCACAGGCGATGACCGCATCCGGGTAATCCTTGCCGGTATGTTCTTCCAATTGCCATTTGATTTCTTCGCTGATCACCGATTGGAAGCGCGCAACCATATCGGGGTAAGGGTGTGGTCCAACCACCGAACCGATGATGTAGTGCGTATCCACGGGGTTATTGATCCAGTCGCGGATGGCTTCGTTGGTGGCGTCTTTGAGGGTTTGGCTGCCACTAGTGGCCGGACGTACTTCGGCGCCGAGCATTTTCATGCGGGCTACATTGGGTGCCTGGCGTTCGATGTCGACCTCGCCCATGTACACGATGCATTCGAGGCCCATCAGGGCACAAACCGTGGCTGTGGCAACTCCGTGTTGTCCGGCGCCCGTTTCAGCAATAATGCGGGTTTTGCCCAGGCGTTTGGCCATCAAAATTTGGCCAACGGTGTTGTTGATTTTGTGGGCACCCGTGTGGCAAAGGTCTTCCCGCTTCAGGTAGATGGTAACCCCGAAATGCTCCGACAAACGTTTGGCCAGGTAGAGTGGGGTAGGGCGGCCTACATAATCACGGAGCAGGGACTGAAATTCGCGCTGAAAATCGGGCTCAGCCATAAATTTCAGGTAATTCTCGCGTAGCTCCTGCACGTTGGGCCAGAGCATCTCCGGGATGTAAGCGCCACCAAATTCGCCGTAATATCCTCTTTCGTCAACCGCTATCATGACTTACTTGTTTAGGTTTTGAATAAAACGTTCAATCGCTGCAATGTCCTTTAGTCCGGGCGCGGTTTCAAACTTGCTGTTGATGTCGACCCCGGCCAGTTGTGGGTGTTTCAGTTTTTTGATGGCTTCAGCCGATTCTTCGCCTATGCCGCCGCTGAGCAAAAAGGGTGTTTCCCCCTTGTATTGATCGAGCAATGACCAGTCGAATTGTACCCCGTTGCCGCCAAAAGAAGCCCCCTTGGTATCGAATAAGAAGTACTTGCAATAAGGCTCGTAAGCTTTAACCGTATCAAAATTGAATTTTTCGTCGATGCTAAACGCCTTGATGATGGACGCGCGGCGGATGCTACTGAAGTCCCACAAACTGAAGAGCTCCTTACAGTATTCCGAATTTTCGCTGCCGTGCAACTGGATGTAATCCAACTCATAATCGTGGATGCGATTGAGGAGGTCTTCCAATTCTGCGTTGACAAAAACGCCCACTCTGGCAATGCTTTTCAGCTCCGTGGGCGACTCCTTGGCCAGCCATTTTTCTAACTTCTTATTGGCCCCCGCAAAACGAGGCGAAGCGGGATAAAATATGAAGCCCATAAAATCAATGGGCAACTGGCTCAAGGCACTGATGTTGTCCGACTCGCGCATGCCACATACTTTCACTCTCATACCGATTGGGTTTCTAGTTTTTTAAGACGTTGCACAAATTCTGCGAAGCGCAATTCTGGATGCACATCACTCATGAAGTATTCCCCAATTAAAAAGCCCTGAAAACCTACTTGTTTGAGTTCCAGAATGGTTCGGGGATCATTGATGCCACTTTCGGAAATTTTGAGGAATTCCGCAGGAATTTGCTCAAACAAGTCGATGGAGGTTTGAACACTGACGTGGAAGTTTTTGAGGTTGCGGTTGTTGACCCCAACTACGTCTACTTCCGGGCAGAGTTTTTCCAACTGATCACCTGAATGGACTTCCATCAGTACTTCCAAGCCCAAAGACTTGGCTGTTTTGGCCAAACTCCGCAATTGATCCGCCTCCAAACATTCCGCAATCAACAAGATGACGTCGGCTCCAATCGCCCGGGCTTCGTACACCTGATAATCGTGTACGATGAAGTCTTTGCGCAAAACCGGGATTTGATTGGCTTCCCGGCCTGCGATCAGGTCGGCGCTGCTGCCGCCAAAGAATTGTTCATCGGTGAGGATGGACAAACCGGAAGCACCCGCTCCTGCATATCCTGCGGTCACTGTGGCCACATCGGCGCTGGTGTTGATGTCACCTTTGGAAGGTGAGCGGCGTTTGAATTCGGCGATGATGCCGGTTCGCTCGGGGTTCAAGAGCGATTCGCGCAAGGAGTAGGTCGAGCGGGTGAAGTACGGACTTTGCTCAAGTACACTGATGGGTGTTTTGGCGCTGCGCTCGGCTATCTCCAGGTACTTGTGGGCAACGATTTTATCGAGAATGTTCATTTTTAGTATTCAAAAACGACTTAATAGCGACGACCGGATGACACGGATAACCACGGATTTTGCGCAAAGGATATTTTCGTCTAACGACGAAAATGAAAAAACAACTTTCCTTTTGTCGCCGCTTTGTGAGCCAATCCATTTTAACGCCGAGTGTGTTATCCGCGTAATCCGTGTCATCCTGTCAATGTCCCGTTAGGAAAATCAATTTATGAAACCAATTTCTTCCAACCCGCCAGCGCCTTTCCACTTTCAATGCTCTCCCGTGCTTCTGCAACACAGTCTTCCGCCGATTGTTCAGGTTTGATGACTTTAATGGCCATTCCTGCATTGGCGATCACCGCCATTTTTTGGGCTTCGGTCGCTTTATCTTCCAATACTGCCATGAAAATTTTGGCTGCATCTTCAGAATTTTCACCACCGTCCAAATCCTGCTGTTTGAGCTTTTTAAACCCAATTCCACTGGTGACCAAATCCGCTCGCTGTCGTTGCTGACCATTTTAAAATCGCTGGTCAAAGAAATTTCATCGTAGCCGTCAAGTCCGTATACAATGGCAAAACGCCGCCCCGAATGTTGCATGATGTACTGGTACATGCGCAGCAACTCCATGCTGAAGGTACCGAACATCTGGTACTTGGGTTGAATCGGATTCACCAATGGTCCCAACATGTTGAAAAAAGTACGGGTAGCCAGTTGCCGACGAATGGGGCCAACTACTTTTAGGGCTGGGTGAAAAAGGGGTGCGTGCAAAAAGCACATACCTGCTTCATCCAAATGACGGCGCAGGGTATCCTGATCGTTGGTGAATTGGTAGCCCATCTGGATCAATACATCCGAAGAACCCACCGAGGAAGAAACCCCATAACTGCCGTGTTTGCTCACTGGATAACCCGCTCCAGCCACCACCACGCAAGATAGGGTGGAGATGTTGAAGGTGTTTTGCCGTCTCCACCTGTTCCCACGATGTCGATGGTTTCGCGGCCATCCAGATCAAGGGGCACACAAAGGTCCAACAGCGCGTCACGGAAGCCCTGCAACTCCGACAAGGTGATCGACCGCATGTTGAAGGCGGTGGCGAAGGCCGTGATCTGGACTTCGTTGTATTGCTCAGCGGCGATGTTGAGCAGGATTTGCCGGGCTTCATCCCGACTGAATTTATCGTGCTCGTAAAGCCGATTCAAATATTGTTTCATTGCAAAGGACTTGTTCGGATAAGGACTTAGGTGCCTCTTAGGTGTCTCAGGTTTCTTAGGTGGTGAAAAAATCAAACCTAAGAAACCTAAGTGGCACCTTAGTTATGCAACTGCAGCTTTAGTGCCCAGTTTTTCAGCACAATAATCGAGAAAATTGCGCAACATTTTTTTACCATCTGGTGTCATCACCGACTCAGGGTGAAATTGCACCCCAAAAACCGCATAATCGCGGTGGCGCATCGCCATTACTTCGTTTTGGTGATCTACAGCCGTGACGATCAAGTCATGTGGCAAGGTGTTTTTGTTCACCACCCAACTGTGGTAACGCCCAGCCTCAAATACCATGGGTACATCCTGGAAAAAATTGGCATCATTGCCCAATTGTTTCATCAAAGTAGACACGCCGTGGTACACGCGGGAAAGATTGTCCAGGTTGCCACCAAAGGCTTCTCCAATCGCCTGATGCCCTAAACATACGCCCAGAATACACTTGCTTGAAGCATATTTTTTGATCAGTTCGGGCATAATGCCTGCCTCGCTGGGCAAACCCGGACCAGGAGAAAGTACGATGACATCATAGCGCCCTACATCCTCGAGGGAAATGGCGTCGTTGCGGTACACATCTACGTTTTGTCCCAGAATTTCCTGGAAATATTGCACAAGATTGTACGTGAACGAGTCGTAGTTATCGAGAACGAGCAGTTTCATGCTGGTTGTTTTTTTATTAGAGCATGGTTAAGCTTTTGTGGCGAGCTGCAAACGGCCCATTTTTAGCCAAATTTCGTTCCGAAAATGCTCATTTAGCGCTGCTAAACCCGTGGCCTCTTTTGGCTAAAAATGGTCCTCGCCCCCCCAAAACTTAAACCATGCTCTTGGAATGGATTAAATTTTTTCTGCTTCAATCAAAGCGCGGGTCAAAGCGCCGAGTTTGTTGTGGACTTCCTGCAATTCACTTTCCTCCTTGCTGTCCACCACAATTCCAGCACCAGCCTGGTAGTACAGGTGATTGTCCATACTCAGGAAGGAACGGATTACGATGGCCTGATTGATCGAACCATCAAAACCAATCATGCCCAAAGCTCCACCGTAAAACGAGCGGTTCTGGTTTTCGTATTGGTTGATGAGTTCGATGGCTTTGTATTTGGGTGCTCCGGAAAGGGTGCCTGCCGGAAAAGTATCACCAAAAATTTGCACGGGATTAGCATGTTCAGGCAAATCACCTGTAACAGTTGAAACCAGGTGAATGACGTGGCTGAAGAACTGGATTTCCTTCAATTTGCGCACCTGTACATTTTTAGCGTGGCGGCCCAGGTCGTTACGGGCTAGGTCTACAAGCATGATGTGCTCGGCGTTTTCTTTGGGGTCTTCGGCCAGGGCTACTGCACGGCGGGCATCTTCGACGTTGTCACCCGAGCGGCGGTAGGTGCCCGCGATGGGGTTCAGGCGTGCTACACCCTTACGGATGACCATCTGGGCTTCAGGGGAAGAACCAAAAATTTTGTAATTGCCGTAGTCGAAATAGAAAAGATAAGGAGAGGGATTGATGGAGCGCAGAACGCGGTAAACATTGAATTCATCTCCTTTGAACTGGCGGGAAAACTGGCGGGAAAATACGATTTGGAACACATCTCCAATTTGACAATGTCGTTTGCCTACCCGTACCAGTTCCATAAATTCATCGTCGCTGAGGTTACTCTCTTCTTTGCCTTCCAGGTGAAACTCGTGGGTGGATACTTTTTGGCTGCGCAAAAGGGCTTCCAGCTTGTCCATTTCCGAGGGCTGATCCGGCATGAGGTTTTCCAGCAGGTACAACTCGTTTTTGTAATGGTTGATCGCAATAATAAAGCGATGCAAAGTGAAGCGGATATCGGGGATGTCGAATTTGCGTTTGGAGGAGTCAAATTTCAGGGTGTCAAAATACTGCACCCCATCAAAGCCTACATGCCCAAAAAGGCCGTTGTACACGGGATAAGGCGTATCCTGATCAACGCTGAATTGCTGCGCAAAGTGCTGCAAGGCGTCGGGTACCGTATTGACATCGATAACCGGAGTGCTGCTGGTTTCGCCATCGGGCAGCAAGGTGCTGATCAGGCCATTTTTGACCTGAATTTCAGCGATGGCCTGCAGACCGATGTAAGAAAAGCAATCTTCCGCACTGCTGAAATCGTTGCTTTCCAGCATCACGGGCTGGGTGTAGTGGTCGCGTACTTTCAAAAAAACCGAAACGGGCGTGACCATATCCGCCAGTTGTTTTTTGATGTGGGTGCGCAGGTGAATTTGTTGGGTTGTGTCGATCATGGTTAAAAATTGGGGTTGAGGAGTTGAGGAGTTGAGGAGTTGAGGCTGCCGCATGCGTCTTAGACAAGAACGCGTCCAAGTTACTCGCGGTAGCCTCAACTTCTCAACTTCTCAACTTCTCAACTTTTTTCAAAAAGGGTATAAAAACAAAAACGGCTTGCCGAGTGATCCGACAAGCCGTTTTTGCGCTGTATGTTCTTTTAACAACATCAATGGCTAGCTACTTCACCCGAGAACGGAATGATTCAGACGCCACCACCAATTGTTGTTTTGAACTGCTACAGTCATGATTGATTTTTTTTCAATTCGCTTGCAAAGATATAGGCTTTTGAGAAATGTGCAAGGGGGGAAGGCATTTTTTTCAAATTTTTCAATTTTCTACCCCAACAGCCACCTGTATCGTATCTTGGACTATTGTTAACTCAAAGACCTCCTTATGAAACAGTCCCTTTTGATCACATGTCTTTGCACACTCGGCTTTTCAGGGATCGCTCAACGCCCCGATTACCTTCGCAAAGACAGCATTCGTTCGGCTTTGGATGGCGTTACCCAGGTTTTTTATTATGACAAATCTACGGCGGCTACCAATCAACCACTGGTGGTGGAATTGCATTCCTGGAGCAACTCTGCCGATTCTCAAAAGGGCATGATGGCAACCCAGGTGCATGCTAAAAACTGGAATTACCTCTTTCCAAATTTCAGGGGAGTGAACAACCATGCCAAAGGCCTGTTGCAGCGAATTTGTGCTTTCAGACATCGACGAAGCGATTGATTGGGCGCTGAAAAACCTGAAAGTAGACCGCAAACAGATCTACATCGTGGGCTACAGCGGTGGAGGTTACGCCACCTTGGCGACTTACATGCGCTCGCGGCACGCCATTCGTGGATTTTCGGCCTGGGCTTCTATTTCGGATTTGGAGGCTTGGTATGCAGAATCGGTGGAACGCAAGAACAAATACGCCGCCGAAATTGTGCAATGCATTGGGGCAAATGGGGCTTTTGATGCCGGAGAAAGCCAGGGCACGTTCACCCTTGTTTTGGGAAACACCAGTTGGTAAACGTAAGAATAGTCTATTGCAAATTTACGTGGGGGTACATGATGGTTATACGGGGTCGGTACCCATTTCCCAGTCCATCAATTTTTACAACAAACTTTTGAAGGACTATAAGGAAAAGGACCAGACGCGGTATGTTTCGGCAGAAGATATGGAGCTGATGTTAAAAACGCGCTCGTTTCCTACCCAAAATCCAACCGAAAAATTAGGGAGACCGGGCAATCCTTTACCAGAAAGCATCCCGGAACATTCGTTTGACGGTATTTGAAGGATCACATGATATCTTGTATGATCAGATTTTGGGACGGATGGCAGGCCAGAAATAAAACGTGAATGCTTCTCTTACAGCACAAGCCAAATTCCCAAATCCTTCCGAGCCCCAGCCACTACAGCTAATTCCCATTCCGCCTCATTCAGCAAGCGATACTTCCGCCCACTTTGGACATTCAGCATTTTGAGAAACTCCTGAATGTCCACCTGACTTACCTTTTCCACCGGGCATTCGTCACAGCCATCGAAACTGGAGGCGTTGCTACCCACTACCATTCGCCATTGTGCATAGGTCACTGTGGACTGGCTGAGGTAAAAATTGCCCCCCTTCACCAAGACCATTTGTTTGTAAAAAGGGTCAGTGCTCCCGCCACGGGTGGGACTGTTTGGGCTGGGTTTTGCCCCCGTTTTAGGTCCTTTTTTTCCACTGTTCTTTACGATTGGGATCAAAATGTCGCTTAAATCATCAAGATTGAGCTCGAGCCCTCCGGTGATTTCCAGCGCAGGGTCAAAATTGCCCTTTTCAATGTTGATGTTTATTTTTTTATCCGGCTTTTTGCCCACTAAAATGGACTTTCCAATTGGTTTTAGCGGCGCTTCCTCCTCGTCGCTGCGCTGGCCAGCACTTACCACCATCACCGTTTCCAATACCGACACATCGCGGGGCACGTATTCTTTGGTATTGGGGTCAAACTCCAGCAAGGAGACTTTCACCAGCAATTGGTGTTCACCTTCCAGTAGGGGAGTCACCCGAAACAACCATTGCGTATAACCCGTGGGGTGCACCCGCTGGTCTTTGGCATTGAGCGAGAGGATGTCAAAAGTCTGGTTTTCAGTGCCCAATATTTCGGCGCTCATGCGTTCAGAAACCTCGATTTTTTCCTTCAATCGAGTGTCTTTGTCGATGATGATGTCTTCCAAAATGGCGTCTTCGTCAACGGCAACGCGGATGGTACAAATGCTGGCTTTTCCGAGGGCCATATTGTGGGGTACACGGTAAAGCACATGGCCCATTTGAGCACCATTTTTAGCGTCGGAATCGGTTTGGGCATCAAAGTCAAGGGTTTCCAGTTCTGAGACAAAGGTGATGAAGGCATCTACGATAATCGCCAGGCGACGGGCGTATTCTTCCTGGCTGATTTTGCCTTTGATGTTGTCCTTGTTCAGCTGTTGGAGTTGCGCCTGCATGGCCAGGATGAGCTGGAATTTTTCGCCAGTTTCGGGCAGCAGCCCTTTACACAGTTTAAGGCCCGCAGGCAGGTCATCATCAGCCAGCAGATTATTCAGTTCCTGGCGCAGAGCGGCAATGGGTTGGGCCAAAGGCATGTTTGTAGTCGTTTTACCCGACAATGATGGGTGTGCAGGTAAAGATAGGTTTTTTGGATGAAAAAAATTAGGGTTGTTCAAATGCTTAGGCTTACTTTTAATCTCCTCCTCATTGGTATGAATCAACAAATACAAACCACATGAAACTCGAACACCGCACTCAAAAACTTGTACCCTTTGCTCATTTTTTAGTTCGCGTTGGGCGCTACGGGTTCTTTTGTGGCCTGCTCATCTTTCTGTCCCTGGCCATTGGTATGGTGGGGTACCATGCCGTAGGGCACATCAGTTGGCTCGATAGCTTTTACATGTCCTCAATGATTTTAACGGGCATGGGTCCGGTGGCCGAGATGCCCATGCATTCCGTCGCGGCCAAACTCTTCTCTTCCTTCTACGCGCTGTACAGTGGCGTGGTTTTTTTGAGCACTACGGCCGTATTTTTTGCCCCAATTATCCACCGGGTACTCCACATCTTGCAAGTGGATGAGGATGAAAATGCAGCGGATGAGTAGCCCTAAAGCAGCACATCATCCACTGGATTCATCTTCGTAGGCAGCGCCTCGCCGAGGAACTCCTTGATGTCAATTTCAATGTTGCGGCAAATCGCGGCAATGGGCGTGTCGTTGACCGAATTGTCAAATGGGTTTTCGGAAAATTCCCCAATTTGCTCCATGGTAAAAAACACCCAGGAAATCAGCATCGAAAAAGGAATGGTGAGCCAGACTCCCCAATCGGCTAGATTGTTCAAATCCTTCAACAAACCAAAGGGCAAAAGGTAGATGAACAAGACGACGAAAACCCGACTAAAAATGCTGTATTGCCGAAACAAGGGCGTGCTTTTGAGGCGCTCACACCCCCCTTGCAGATTGAATAACTCATTGACGTGGCGCACCAGATCGCTGTGCTCGTATTCGTCAAGCTTTTTCTCGCGTTTGAGGCGGGTTAAATCCATGATTTGCAACTTCAAAATGCCCGATGCCACGTTGTTTTTGACCCGCAAAGTTTCATAATATTCCCCTTTGTTGTTTTCCTCCAGGATCTTTTTTAAACCTTGGTCAAACTCTTCCAATTCAGCACGTTCCCCACGGAAGGTTTGGTGCAAATTCTCCTTGCTCGTGGCCCAGGGGATGGTTTTGCGCAGTTGAAGCCGAAGTACATTTAGGTAGGCGATGTGTCGGTACAGCAGTTCTTTTACCATGGTTTTATCTTCGACCAAAGCAATCAACTGTGCTGAAAAATTGCGGCTGGTATTGGTGAATCCGCCCCATAGTTTGCGGGCTTCCCAGAGTCGGTCGTAAGCCTGGTTGTTTTTGAAACCGACGTAAAACGCTACGGCTGTACCAATCGTGCCAACGGGTAGAAAAGGAATGGCTACAAAAGTAAAACCCAAAACCTGGTACAAGATCACCGCTATGGTGCTGACAATCATGGTTCTGAACAGGTTTTTGCGGGCGAAATGCCACAATAAATCAAAGGTGAATTCTTTTCCGGTGTACATGGAAATGGTTTAGGCCGTTGGTGATTATTGGGGCTGCAAAATAGTAAATTGAATTGGAGGAAAAAATAGGGCTACCCTGCATCTGATCAGTTCCAACTGAATCTAGGGACTTTGCGCGTACACTATTCATACCAAAGCGACAATAATGGCAGCGCGGATGACACGGATGAAGCGGATTTACGCGGATTTTGCTTTGCCTGCGGCAAAGTTTTTTGCCACGAAGGCACTAAGACACAAAGTTGGCTGAATCGAAAAATGGTGGCTGAGTGCCTTTGTGGCTAATCTTATCCCAATCGCGCCGAAGGCGTGATAAAAATCCGCGTAAATCCGCTTAATCCGGTTTTCGTCCGCGCTGCTTATTGTCGCTTTAGCATGGAGTAAGCGGAATACTGATTTTTTGAGTGAATAATGGAGGGCTGAGCCTGGGATTTCGCGACTATCCGAGTCAGGCTAAAATTGTATCCTAATCCTAGCCCCTGGAAGGCAAGTTCAATTGGCTTCTAAAAAAGCCTGAAGGGCTGACATTGTTATAGAAACAGCAGTGTGCCAAATGATCTAAAAACCGCGAAGCGGTGACATTGTTTTTGAGTTTTGGATGTATAATGCCACCGCTTCGCGGTTCTGACAGATGTGTGAATATGAAAATTGCTACAAAAATGCCACCGCTTCGCGGTTAGCCCGTCGCCAATATTCCGAACCAATCGACTTTTACCATACCCCCACTTCCCACCATTGGCTCGCTTGAGGCTCGCTTATGGCATGAGTTGGGCTATGGCGGACATGTTTTAGCTCACCAAGAAAGCCAAATGGCAAACCTCAGTAACTAGAGGGCAAGACGAAACCCAATACCATAGCCAAGAGTCCCCGGCATGTCGGGGGTGCGATCCGAGACCCGACAAACAAAGGCGCGATAGATCCAGCCACCGCCGCGATCCACACGGTGAGAGCCAGAACCAGCCACTGTTGGATTCGTCTGCGCAGTGCTTGGATAGTTGGCATACTTGTCTTGACACCATTCAGCCACATTACCACTCATGTCGTACAAGCCTAGTTCATTGGCTTTTTTCTGGCCTACCGGATGAGTTTTGCTGCCAGAGTTACCACTGTTCCAGGCCACTTCAGCAAGGGTATTGCTGCCTGCGTAGGTGTAGCCCCGGCTCTGATTTCCGCCCCGTGCGGCGTATTCCCATTCCGCTTCAGTGGGTAGGCGGTATTTTTTACCCGTTTTGGCGTTCAGGATTTTGAGGAATTCCTGAACGTCGTTCCAGCTTACGCTTTCTACCGGGCATTGGTCACAGCCTTTGAATTTTAATTCCTCGGGGTCTTTTCCCATCACTGCCCGCCATTGCGCCTGGGTCACTTCGTACTTGCCGATGGAAAAATCGCTGAGGGTGACGCTATGCTGAGGCTTTTCGTCACTTTCAGCATCTTTATCTGTATCTGGACTGCCCATCAAAAAAGTACCCCCTTTCACCAGCACCATTTGGGTTCGGAAGGGGTCGCTGCTGGCATCTAAAGGGAGTGTTGAGGGGTCTTTCGAAGGCGTTTTTTCCTTTTCAGGTTCCTCTTTGTTGGGAGGAGCGACATTGGCGTGTTTTTTTCGTCTTTGGGCTGAGTGGTGCTTGTTTTTTTTCAGCAGTAGTAGCTGATTTGGTTTTATCTGTAACTACCTGCTTGCTTAACGTTTTGTCCGTCGCGTTTTTTTGTCCAGCTTGGGTGGTTGTTCCGCTTACCTCAGGGGTGGAGCTTGTTTCCTGATGTTTGGGTTGTTCCGCGTTTTGTAGCGCCTCAGGAGTACTCAAACGTTGCTCCAGCTCAGGCAACACCACTTTTTTCCTCGGCAGGCAAAGCTTTAGCCGCTTCCAAAACCTGTGGCAAACGCCGGGCATCCGGAAAGTCGGCCAGATAGCGCTGTATTTTCAGGGCAGAAGGTTGCAGCTGGATGCTTTTTACCGCTTCCCATTCCAGGGTTTTAATTTTTCCAAAACCTGTCCTTGGAACTGGCCATCGTCAGCGTACCATTTTTGGTCTTCCCGCAACTCACTTAGTTCATTACTCTTTACGGCCTTATAGTAATGGTCTTTTTCGATCTTAAGGTTTTTTATGCCATCGGGTGCATCATCCTCGTGACCATCGATAAAGGCTTGATAGGCTTCAGGAGTATCCTTCCAGGTAGTGAGCCACCAATCCCGCGTCAGTTTGGGCGAAAAGCATACGTAGTGGAGGAAGCAAAAACCAAGAACGCCAAAAACAAAGCCGCGATGCGCTGGGTGCGGCCACTTAGCCAATTGTTTACGATGGGTTTTTCGGATTCTACACTGACCGTGTTTTCGGTAAATGAAGACGTGGCATCTGGCCCCATCAGAAAAGACTGTCCTGCCGATTTCAGGGGGGCTTCTTCCTCATCGCTGTGTTGGTTGGCCGTCACAACGGTTACAGTTTCCAGCACCGATACATCACGGGGCACGTATTCTTTGGTATTTTGGTCAAATTCCAACAACGATACTTTCACCAGCAATTGGTGTTCGCCTTCTACTAGGGGTGTAACCCGAAACAACCATTGTGTGTAGCCGGTAGGCCGCACTTTTTGGTCTTTGGCATTGAGGGGTAGGATGTCAAACACTCGGCCTTCAGTGTCCAGCAGTTCGGCACTCATGCGCTCCGATACCTCTACTTTTTCCTTCAGGCAAACATCGGCATCGATGATGATGTCTTCCAGAATGGCGTCTTCGTCAATGGCCACGCGGATGGTGCAAATGCTGGCTTTCTGCAAGGGCATGCTGTGTGGCACGCGGTAGAGTACACTGCCTGTTTGGGGGCTATTGCTGGTGGATGTGCGAGCAGCAGTGGCTGGTGGATCAAAGTCTGCGGTTTCCAATTCAGCCACAAAATTGATGAAGGAATCCACAATAATGGCTAGGCGGCGGGCATAATCTTCTTGGCTGATCATACCTTTCATGCGGTCTTTGTTCAGCTGTTGGAGCTGTGCCTGCATGGCCAGTATGAGCTTGAGCTTTTCTCCACCTTCGGGCAAGAGTTCTTTGCACAATTTGAGCCCTGCTGGCAGGTCATCGTTAGCCAGCAATTTATTTAATTCCTGTCGCAGGGAGGAAAGGGATTGGGCCAAAGGCATAGCTGTTGTCGTTTTACCCACAGGGTCTTTGATGTTAAATACGCTGCGGATAAAGATATGATTTTTTTGAATTGGAATGGCTAGGCAGCCATATCTGCAACATGAATTTTAAATCCTTCCAGAATTTTATTGAGTTCAAGCAAGGAATTGCGCTTTACGATACTATTGATGATGCATCAACAAATCATCATCCCCTTGGTGAAGTTCAATCATGCGGTTGACATCCTGGATTTGCTCAAGAAGATCGGCTACACGCAAGATATTGTCATTGAGCATTTCAACTTCTTCCATGGTTATTTTGATTGATTAAAGGAAATTTCGAGAAACCCTTTAGGTGAACGTTTCTTTCTGCGATCAAATTTACTAAATCCAAACCAATGATTCCAGTAGGCAGCATCAGAAAGTGTTCTTACTCGATAAGGGTGAGTTTCAGGATAGACAATTACAAGATATGCATCGATCCCGTACATATCGAGTGCAGACTTGTTTAAAAGTTTTCTTCGACATATTTTTCATTCCCCAGAAGAGCCTGATGTTCCACGAAACTGACTAGATCAATGTCGTTTGGATTAATCTTCTTGGTCGTAAAACTGCCATTAATGTATTGAGTATAATCGCTCTTTAGGGCTTTTAACAAAGCTTCATTGTAATTCAGGTAATGCTCAAAAGTTGTTGCCTTGTCTCGGATGCTGAAAAATCATGGACTAAGCCTTGAAAAATATCTTCAACCGTAGCTTTCAATTTGAGTGTATGGCTTTAAATATCCCAGTTCGTCAAATTGAAACATTTTTTATTGTAAAAATAATAATTGCAAATTAAAAAACAAAATTTTGATTTATTTTTAATGGGTACAGTAAAAAACTCATTTCAACTTTCTTTTCCAACATCTTTCATTTTTTTCCCAGCCATTCCTTATTTTAATCCCCAGAAACAAACACAAGCCGAACCAAATGCAAAAATCCATTCTCTCCCTGGGCACACTGCTCTTATTCAGCATCTTGAGCCTGGCCCAAACCAACAAATCCCTTACTTTTGACCCCGCCCTCTACGAAGGCCTCCGCTGGCGCGAGCTCGGCCCCTTCCGCGGCGGGCGTTCCAGCACTGCCACGGGCGTACGCGGCAATCCCAATTTGTACTACTTCGGAACCGTTGGTGGGGGAGTCTGGCGCACCCAGGATGCAGGCCAAACCTGGGACAACATCAGCGACAAATACTTCGGAGGCTCCATTGGCGCGGTTGCTGTGGCGGAGAGTGATCCCAATGTCATCTACGTAGGCGAAGGTGAACAAACCCTGCGCAACAACGTCGCCTCCGGTGCCGGACTCTGGAGATCCACCGACGCGGGTGCGACCTGGAAAAGCATTGGCCTGCAGGATTCCCGGCACATAGCCCGCATTCGGGTCTACCCCAAAAACGCCGATATTCTGTACGTGGCCGCCCTGGGCAACCTCTGGAAACCCAACGAAATGCGCGGCGTATTCCGCAGCATGGATGGTGGCCAAACTTGGAAAAAAATCCTCTACATCAACGATAAAGCGGGCGCAGCCGACCTCATCCTCGATCCCAACAACCCGCGCATCATCTACGCCAGCACCTGGAACATGACCCGCAATGGCTACCGCATGGACAGCGGCGGCCCGGATTCCAAACTCTGGAAAAGCACCGACGGCGGCGACACCTGGGAAAACCTCTCCGACAAACCCGGCATGCCCAGCGGCATCAACGGCATCATTGGGGTGACCGTTTCGCCCAAAAATTCCAATCGAATTTGGGCCATCATCGAAAACAAGGAAGGTGGAGTTTACCGCTCCGATGATGGCGGCAAAACCTGGGCCCGCATCAACCAGGATCGCGCCCTGCTGCAACGCGCCTGGTACTATTGCCGCATTTATGCCGACTCCCAAAATGAAGATATCGTGTACGTGCTGAACGTCAGCTATGGCATTTCTAAAGACGGTGGCCGCACTTTTACCCTCAAAAATGCCCCCCATGGCGACCACCACGACCTCTGGATTGACCCCGACAACAACCGCCGGATGATCATGGCCGACGATGGCGGCGCCCAAGTATCCAACGATGGTGGCAACAACTGGACGACCTACCACAACCAACCCACCGCCCAGTTTTACCGCGTATCCACCGACAATCATTTCCCCTACCGCATCTACGGGGCGCAACAGGACAACACCAGCGTGCGCATCCCGCACCGTACGAATGGTGGTGCTGTGACGGAAAAAGACTGGACAGCCCTGGCCATTGGGGAAAGCGCCCACCTGGCCCCCGACCCATTGAATAGTGAAGTGGTTTATGGCGGTGACTACAAAGGCTACATGACCATGCAAAACCTGGAAACGGGCCAGGAGCGCTCTACCAACGTATATCCCGATCTGCCCGCAGGTTCGGGTGCGGAAGTGATGAAGTACAGGTTCAACTGGAACTATCCCGTCTTTTTTAGCCCGCACAACCCTAAAAAACTCTACGCTTGTTCCAACCACCTGCACATGAGTTTGAATGGCGGCGAAAGTTGGGAAGTGATCAGCCCGGACCTGACCCGCGCCGATCCCGAAACCATCAAATCCTCGGGTGGCCCGATTACCCAGGACAATACTGGGGCGGAATACTACGCCAATATTTTTGCGGCAACGGAGTCACCTTATACCGAGGGCGAAATCTGGACGGGCTCCGACGATGGCTTGGTACAGCTGAGCCAAGATGGCGGCAAAAATTGGAAAAACGTAACCCCGCCCATGTCCCCCAAGCTCAATATGATCAATGCAGTTGAAGTCAGCCCCTTTGTGAAAGGTGAGGCCTACATTGCAGCCACGTCCTACAAGTTCGGCGACTACACGCCCTACATTTACCGGACTTTGGACTATGGCAAAACCTGGACGCTCACGACCAAAGGAATCCCTAAAGATGAATTTGTCCGGGTAATACGAGCAGACCAAAAACGCAAAGGATTGTTGTATGCGGGCACTGAAAAAGGCGTTTGGGTCTCCTTTGACGATGGGGACAACTGGCAAAAACTGCAACTCAACCTGCCCCCCGTACCCATTGCCGATTTGGCGGTCAAAAACGACAACCTGATTGCTGCCACGCATGGCCGCAGCTTTTGGCTCATCGACGACCTGACGCCTTTGCAGCAACTGAGTACTGAAACAGCAACCAAAGAGGTCATTTTGTACCAACCCATGCCGACTTACCGCATGGCAGGCAGCAATCGCCGCGATCCCAAACTAGAAGGCGAAAATCATCCCAATGGAGTGATGATCCATTATTTTATCAAAAAACTGGAGGCTGGGGCTGAGGTCAAAATCGATATCCTGGAAAGTGACGGCGATACCATCCGTACCTTCAGCAACAAGGCCAAGGATAAGTTGAATCTGATCACCGTCAAAGCCGGTGGTGGGCGTTTTGTGTGGGACATGCGTTATCCGGGGTTACAAAACCTTCCCGGGTATGGTCTTTTATGGTTCTCCCAATCAGGGCCCGAAAGCGGTACCCGGCAAATACCAGGTGCGCCTGACGGTAAACGGCCAAAGCCAAACCCAGGATTTTGAAATCCTCAAAGACCCACGTTTGAATACCAGTCCCGAAGATTTCCAGGCACAATTTGATTTCCTGATGAAGGTGCGCAAC
The DNA here is from genome assembly GCF_016718685.1 of Haliscomenobacter sp. Taxonomy (GTDB): domain Bacteria; phylum Bacteroidota; class Bacteroidia; order Chitinophagales; family Saprospiraceae; genus Haliscomenobacter. Next base: position 52,758 of record NZ_JADKCX010000008.1, read on the forward strand.
AAGGTCACGGAAGCCAACGAAGGCATCATCAACCTGCGCAAAATCAAAGAAGACCTGGGGTACCTGAAAAACAAACTAGGCAGCGACGAGAAGAACAAAGACATGATGGACGCCATCAAGCAATTTGAGGAGGAATTGAATACCATCGAAAACAACATCCACCAAACCAAAAACCAAAGTGTGCAGGATCCGCTGAACTACGGCATCAAGTTGAACAACCGTCTGGCGCACTTGATGGTCGAACAAGCTCAAGGGGATTTTCGACCGACTCAACAAGGTGAAGAAGTGCGCGCCAAGTTGAGTAAAATGGTAGATGAGGAGTTGGGTAAACTGAAAAACACCATCGATGGCAATCTTTACAAAATCAACCAAATGGCGAAGGAGAAAGGGGTGATGTTTGTGAATTAGGGGCGTAAAAAATAGTTCATACCGCCAAATGGACATATGGCTAAAGTTCAGGGTTTTTAAACTCAATTACGTCTGTAATTTAAGACGCACGTTCCACAACAAAATTGAGTACTAAATTTTTCTCACAGCCACGACTTAATTGATGCTGACTGAGCTGACATTTTATTTTTTATTTCGCCAAATTAAATTTTTCCCATCAAATTAAATTCATTATTTTATTATTGTAATTTACGAGATACTTAATTTTTTTACTAAATTTGGTTTGATTTTTAAAATAAAATTCTTTCACTCACGAATCTCCCATTCGGGTTTAACAAAATGAAAAAAAAGTTACTTCCCAGCAGTCCATGGCCTCATTTTGGTCGCTTACTGCTCACCCAAATCGCTTTGGTGATTTGCTGTTCTGGCATTTTGTATGCCGCACCCAACCGAGAACCACTCGAAAAAATGGAAACTGAATCAACGGTAGTTAAAGCAATTAATGGTACAGTTCTGGATGAAACCAATTCGCCATTACCTGGCGTGAGCATTTTAGTGAAAGGTACAACGAATGGTACCGTAACTGACGTAAACGGACAGTTCAGTTTAGAAGTACCAGAGGATGCAACATTGGTTTTCTCCTACACTGGTTATCTTTCACAAGAAATTGTAGTAGGTGCTCAAACCACGATTACCATCACCCTAAAAACGGACGCAAAGCTGTTAGAGGGCGTTGTGGTCATTGGGTATGGAACAGCCAAAAAATCGGATTTGACTGGTTCGGTTGGTTCCGTCAAAGTCGACCAACTCATGGAACGCCCCTCCGCATCACTTACCCAGGCATTGTCTGGAAGAATTGCCGGGGTGCAAGTAAACACCAACTCGGGCCGTCCAGGTGGTAGAACAACCATTCGCGTGCGTGGATTTAGTTCCATCAACTCTTCTAACAACCCGCTTTACGTGGTAGATGGGGTGATGCTTCCCCAGGGTAACCAAAATCAGTTCAGCTCGGCCATTGACTACATCAACCCCAACGACATCGTGTCGGTAGAGGTACTCAAAGATGCTTCTTCCACCGCCATCTATGGTGCCAGAGGTGCCAACGGGGTCATTTTGGTCACCACCAAAAAAGGAAAAGCAGGTGAAGGTTCAGTAACCTACAACGGCGATTTTAGTGTCAATACCATTGGACCAAACCGGCCAGAAGTATTGAACGCCAAACAATACATGGCCGTAGAAGATCTGGCTTGGGCGAACATGGCCAAATACGACCCTGCAGGCTGGGCAGCAGGCAAATGGGCGTACTTGAACCCCAAATTGCGCCGCACTGACCCACGGGTGTTCAACAGTGATGGTACGCCTAAATTTGATACAGATTGGTTTGAAGAAACATCTCAAAGCAGGCTTTCACAAAACCACCAATTGGGTTTTAGCGGTGGCAACGAGCGCACCCAGCATTCGATTTCGCTGGGTTACCGCGACGATCAGGGGCTTATGAAGACTTCTTACATGAAAAGATATTCTGGCCGCTTTACGATTGACGATCAGGTAAAAAGATGGTTGAGAGTAGGCGGTACCTTGAGCTACAACAACCAAACCGAGAACATTGTCGATCAAAATGATGCCATAGCCCGGCAGATTGTAGAAGACTTTCCGTTTTTGCCAGTGAAGTACGAAGATGGAACGTATGCCAACAACCGCGATTTCCCGTTTGCAGAAGGCACCTTCAGCTCCGTTCACCGTTTGATGGGTCGCAAATACATCCTGAACACCCAGACAACCTTGGGAAGTTTGTATTCAAATATCCGTTTAGCTGAAGGTTTGGAGATGCGCACAGTGCTTGGCATCAACGTTCTGACGCAAGAAAACAACCAATCTCAAACCCGCACACTCAACATCGGTGGCAATGGCAACGCCTCTACCAGTAGCAATAAGGAAAGTTTCTGGTCATTGGAAAACTACCTGACCTACAACAAACAGTTGGGCGACAAACACGCGCTGAATGGCTTATTGGGGGTCTCCTGGCAAGAAACCAATACTTTTGGTATGGGGGCCAGTGTAAACAACTTTGCCACTGACTATTTCGGATTCAACAACCTGGGAGCTGGTGCCACCAACCCTGCGGTTAGCTCTGGCGCATCGCGTTTTGCGTTTAACTCCTATTTTGGACGACTCAATTATACCTTGTCCAACAAATACTTATTCACACTTACTGGTCGCTCAGATGGTTCTTCCAAGTTTGGAGAAAACCACAAATTTGCGTTTTTCCCATCGGGTGCCGTGGCTTGGCGGTTGTCTGAAGAAGGTTTTTTGAAAGGGAATCGGCTTATTTCCAATTTGAAACTTCGCGCGAGCTATGGTCTAACCGGAAACTCTGAAATCCCTGCTTATTCCTCCTTGTCCTTGTTGAGCTCCAACTTCGCTACCATTTATAATGATGCACGTGTAGCTGGAACAGGTATTAACCGTTTGGCCAACCCCGATTTGCGTTGGGAAAAAACCGCGCAAACGGATGTAGGGATTGAATTCGCTTTGTTCAAAGGCCGGGTTTCGGTGGAAGCAGATTATTACTACCGCAAAACAACTGACATGCTTTTGGACGCACCCGTGCCAACAACGAGTGGTTATGGTACCATTCGCAGAAACGTGGGTTCCATGTACAACAAGGGCTTTGAGATTGGCTTGAACACCCGAAACGTTGACGCTGGTGGTTTTCAATGGAATACAGCTTTCAATATTTCGTTCAACCGGAATAAAGTACTTTCCTTGGCCACACCTTCCGACATCTTTAACGTAGGTGGACCCAACTTTACCAACCCGACCAACATCATTCGGATTGGGGAAGCAGTAGGTTCTTTTTGGGGCCTTACCCGCTTGGGAATCTGGAGCGAATCCGAGCGTGAGGAAGCGGCTAAATTTACGAGCTATCGCAACGGTTTAACGATTTTGCCAGGCGACATCAAGTATAAGGACGTCAATGGCGATAAGGCCATTACCGATGCCGACCGCAGCATCATCGGCAATGGTAGCCCCAAAGGCTGGGGCGCACTGACCAACACTTTCCGTTACAACAACTTTGATTTGACCTTAGAACTTCAGTTTTCCTATGGAAACGATGTCATGATGATGAACTTGCACGCCAGCGAAGACCGCCAAGCCCTGGCCAACAGCTACACTTCGGTATTGGATGCGTGGACTCCACAGAACCAAAATACGATGATTGCTGAGGTTCGCGATACACGCGCGGGTTATGTGACCAACGTAGATTCGTGGTGGATCAAGGACGGTTCTTTCCTGCGGGGTAGGAATTTATTGTTTGGGTATACTTTCCCAGGACAAGTCCTCAATAAGCTCAAAATGGGCCGCCTGCGGGTATATGCCTCAGCTCAAAATTTCTTCCTGGCCGTAAAAGACAAGATTGTGGGCGACCCCGAAGTTACCCCTACCAATCAAGGAAACAACAACAGTGCGTTTTCTCAGGGTATGATTTGGCACAACTATCCCAAACCTACCACTTACATGATTGGTTTGCAAATTGGCCTTTAAGCACTTTTTTAATTCAAAACAACTTCATTAGACATGAAATTGAACATCATCAAATATATCGGCAAAGCTACGCTCGTTGGGGCGATCTTGCTGGGGACCGCGGGTTGTAGTGATTTTTTGACGGAAGAGGCGCCTTCCAACCTTACGCCCGATAGTTTTTATACCATTCCTGACCATGCCGAAGCTGCGCTTGCTTCTGTTTATGCAGACCTGCGCTTTATGGGCGGTGGTGCTGGTATTTTTTCGAGCAACTGGCAGTTGTTGGAAGCCCTCACGGGTACTTCAACCACCGAAACAGCGCAAAACTCGGATTTGAATAACTTGTATGGACTCGTACACGATGGCAATACCGCCCACGTGGTCAATTATTGGAACGGACTGTACCGAGTGATAGCGCAAGCCAACCAAGTAATTGAAAAAGTGCCGCCGATTACCCCCATGCCAGAAGCCCAAAAGAAAAAAATCTTGGGTGAAGCTCGCTTCTTGCGCGCTTCGGCTTACTTTATGGCAGTTCAATTGTGGGGCGATATTCCGCTCATCACCGCGCCACAAACGGCAGCTTCAGAAGATTTTTTACCTGCACGGACGCCACAAGAAGAAGTTTACAAACTGATTGTAGATGATTTGATTGCTGCCGAGGCAGCAGGTTTGGCCTGGATGGACGTCAGTGGTCGGGCCAATTTGGCTGCGGTAAAAGCGCAGCTGGCGCGGGTCTATTTGACCATGGCGGGATTCCCATTGAAAAAAGGAGCCTCGCATTACAAGCTTGCGGCGGATAAGGCAGCCGAGGTGATCACCTATGCCAATGCCAATCCGGGTTCAATCAATCTTTTTACGACCTACGAAGATGTGCACAAAGAAAGCACCGAGAACCGCGTTGAGCATCTCTTTATGCTGCAATACAATACTTTAGTAGCGGGGAATCCAATGGAGAATTTTTACCCGAACTTTAAGCCTGTAACGTTTAGCGGCCCCGGCGGAACCGGAAGTAGCGTGCCTACCTCAGCTTTTTACAAATCGTACGAGGACGGCGATTTGCGGGCAAAAGACCAGGAAGGGTATTTCTACACTACTTATTTCACCAATGGCAACGGCGCACGTTTTGATTTGGGCGCACCTTATGTTTTCAAACACTTCAATCGTACTTCGAGCGGTACTTCGGGAGTGGCTGGTACGCGCCAAAACAACCTGAATGTGCCGCAAATCCGGTATGCTGAAGTGCTGTTGATATTTGCGGAAGCACAAAACGAATTGGGCTCACCGACCCAAGCGGCTTACGATGCCTTCAAACGCATTAGAGATCGGGCCAAACTCACTACGCCAGGTTTGGAAACTTACAACCAAAACTCATTCCGCGAGGCCGTTTGGAAAGAGCGTTGGCATGAGTTGTGCTATGAGCAAATTACCTGGTTTGACATGGTGCGTTTGCGCAAGGTGTTCAACGAAAACACCAAGAAGTTTGATGAATTTGTTGGGCACGTCAATTTGAGCTCCAATCGGCCTTTGGAAAATAAGCATTTGTTGCTGCCTATTCCAAAGCAGGAGTTGCTGAATAATCCGAATTTGAAAACTCAGAATCCGGGGTATCCGCAATAAGGGATAGCTTGATTTTTCGGTAAAGCCTGTGAGATACTTGGTGTCTCACAGGCTTTTTTTATACCATTACCAAACCACAGTACAAGCAAGAAAAATTTTCTCCAAATTTTTCCCTACAATTCAAAATAATTGTAATTTAGACAATTATTTTAGTGCTTTTCATCGCATTACCCATGTGATTTGCTAATCAAAATATTAGATGTCACATGGGCAATGTTAAATGGAACCTACATGATTAAACATCGCAACAAAAACAAAAAGGCAGCAAGCCTTTTTACACCCGCTTCTGTTGTATTCCTATTGCTGGTAGTTATTGGATTGTTGTCCTTAGCTGATTACAGCTACAACAATACCGACCCAGCCCACACCACCTGGACTCATTACGGTGGAAGCCCCGACCAATCGAGGTATTTTGCAGCTGCGGACATCACCAAGGAAAACGTTGGAAAAATGCAAGTGGCCTGGACGTATCCTTCGGGCGATCAGCAACCTTACTTCTTCAGCCCAATTATCGTGGACACCACCATGTATGTGATGGGCAAAAACAATTCATTGATTGCGGTGAGTGTGCTGAGTGGCAAGGAAATCTGGATCCACGCCAACCTCATGGGATTGAGCAGAAGGGGCCTCAATTATTGGGAGAGCAAAGACAAAAAGGACAAGCGCCTGATTTTCACCCTCAACAACTCCCTCCAGGCCATCGATGCAGTGACCGGAAAAACCATCACCAGTTTTGGCAATGATGGATACACGGACATGCGCGAAGGGCTAGGCCGCGAGCCCTCTTCCATCCGCAGAATGCAGGCCATGATGCCCGGCGTGATTTATGATGATCTGGTGATCGTAGGCTCGGCTCCCGGCGAAGGTTTTTTCTCTCCACCTGGCTTTGTGCGGGCGTACAATGTAATCAGTGGTAAACTGGAATGGACTTTCCATACCATCCCTCAACCAGGAGAATTTGGCTACAAAACCTGGCCAAAGAATGCCTACAAGTACGTTGGCGGCGTGAATGTATGGAGCGAAATCTCGGTGGATCAAACCAGAGGAATCGCCTTTTTGCCCATTGGTTCACCAACCTATGATTTTTATGGTGCCGACCGCCTGGGCAGTAACCTTTTCGGCAATTGTCTCGTGGCAGTGGACGCACGCACCGGTAAACGTTTGTGGCATTATCAAATTGTGCATCACGACCTTTGGGATGTCGACCTCGCCAGTGCTCCACAATTGTTAACGGTGAATCATGGTGGAAAAAATATTGATGCCGTAGCGGTGGCTACCAAACATGGATTCTTGTTTGTATTCGACCGGGAAACTGGAAAACCTTTGTTCCCCATCGAAGAAAAACCCTTCCCAGCCAGCAAAATGCCGGGAGAAAAAGCCTGGCCCACCCAGCCCATTTCTTCACTCCCCAATTTCACCCGGCATGAAGTGACTTTGGAAACCCTGAATCCTTTTTTCCCCGACAGCATCAAACAACAATGGCAAAAAAGGTTGGCCACGGCCAAATCAGGCTTGTACATTCCGCCTTCTGACCAATACGAAACCATCATGATGCCCGGTGCCTTGGGAGGTGCCAATTATGGCAATACCGCCTCTGATCCCAAAAATGGATTGATGTACATTCTGACGCAGGAACACGCCTCCACCTATCGCTTGAAAAAAGTAGAGTCCCCGAAAATGGACCTTTCGGTGGATCAAATCGCTCAGGTAAAAACTTTTTATGCCTCTACCTGTCAGCCTTGTCATGGAAAAAACATGGAGGGTGTGACTGGCCCAGCTTTGGTCAATGCCGGGCAGTACATCATCTACACCGAATTTAAAGACATTGTGCTGGGCGGCAAGGGGTCAATGCCTGGCTTTACGCATGTCAGTGAAGAAACCCTTGAAGCGCTTTACCGCTATCTGGGAGGTACTCCGCGGAGCTTTAATTTCCCCCGTCGGCCCAACGCTGCCCCTCCTAAAGGGCCCGTGGTCGCTTCTGGTGGTGCTACCATCAAACCGGATGCACAAAGGAGTGCACCCATGACGGAGTATCCTGCAAAAGTAAAACACCCCAAGGATCGTTACATCACCGATTATGGAACCGAATGGTCAGGTTTAGCTGAACCACCCTGGTCTTCTATTGTGGCTTACGATTTGAACAAAGGAACCATCAAGTGGAGGAAACCTGTCGGCCTGGACTCCCTGTACGCAAAGGGAGACCCAAGCAAAGGTTCACCTGGCGGTACCCTCAGAAAAGGAATGGTGGTTACCTCAACCGGGGTGGTTTTTGCCACCGCCAAAGGAGGTAAGTTGTATGCATTTGATGCCGACAATGGGAACATCCTATGGGAAACTACCCTGAGTTATGAGGCCAATGCCCAGCCCAGTATGTACACCCTGAATGGAAAACAATACCTGGTCATCAACGCTACTTCCAACTTTACACGCGACAGTTATGATTACTCCAAAAAGCCTGGAGCATTACAACGAGGTTATGTAGTGTATGCGCTGCCAAACAGCAAGTAACACGAACACAAGCAATTTTTTTGAAACTATAAACAAACAAGATCGCAGATGAAACAATTGTTCATCCTACTAGTGGCTAGCTTCGTAGTGCAGGCCACTGCCCAATCCTTAAAGGATCGCGTCATACCCAATGATCCATCCAAATACCGAGAACTTTCGGCGGTACACGCAGGTGCTGGAAAAATGGGGTTCACCCAATTGATCGGCCGCAATGACCTGTCTACCAACTTCCTTTATTTACACACGGGGGTGATCAACGCCAAATCGGGCATCGGGCACCATTTTCACCACAGCATCGAGGAAATGTACGTGATCCTCAGTGGTGAAGCAGAATTTACGGTCAATGGCCGTACTGCCAAAATAAAAGCTCCGGCAATTGTGCCTTGCAAATTGGGTGATTCCCACGCCATTTACAACGCCTCCAACGAGCCGATCCGTTGGCTCAATTTTGCGGTAAGCCAAAAGAAGGGGGTAGGGGATGCTTTTGATCTGGGCGATGCGCGGGTTGGGGCAAGTCTGGATCCCATTCCCGCTTTTGTATCGGCGCGCCTGGAGCAAGATAAACTCAAGGCAAATAGTCAAATTTATACCGGTGAAGGGGTGCTTTACCGTCGTTTGATCGGGTCGGAAGTTTTCCGTACCGATTGGGATCACGTGGATCACCTGCTGATTCCAGCGGGCAAATCTGCCGGGCGGACTGCACTTGAAGGCGCTGAAGCAGTGTATTATGTAGTGAATGGAACGGGAACGCTTACCATCAATGGCGAAACCGTAAATATTAAAGCGGATGATGCCTTCTCCGGGGTTTTAGGCGAAAAACTGAGCATTACGAATAATGGTGAAAAGGGCCTCGAATTGCTCGTCATTGGCATCTCTGCTTCCAAACAAAAGACCCTGAACATCAGCAAACCATTGGTTACCCCCAAAGCTGTAGCCTTACAAATGGATTTTGTGGTGCCAAAAGAGAATGCCGAAGCTTTTGAAAAAGTGTATTACTCGATTTATGTACCAGCTATGACGGTTCAGAAAGGCTACCGCAGTTCCAAACTCTTGCGCCTTTTCCCAGAGCCTCTTGCCAAAGAAATTCAAGCGGAGCCAACTACCCACAACTACCAGGTTCAGATCTCTTTTGCTACCGAACAAGACCGAAGGAATTGGGTAAAAAGCAAGGAACATCAAATTGCCTGGCCCGCCGCATCGGGACTTGCCACATCCTACAAATGGCGGGGTTATGATGTGATGGGAGAAGATGATCAACACTGAAACTATAAACAACAAACATTATGAGACGTAATTTATTTGCATCAGCGTTGCTGTTTGCACTTTCTGCTTCTTGCTGCCTTTTGCGTGGCTCAAACCGGATCAACAGCAATCTTAGAAGACTTCAAACCTTCTATCCTCAATCAACCAGGGCAAGAGTACCCACAGGTGAATTCGCAGCGTTATGCCCGCTTCCGCATCATTGCGCCAGCAGCAGATAGTGTTCGGGTGAGCCTTGGACTGGGTGGCAGAGGGGGCACTAAACTGGCCAAAGCTGCGGACGGATCCTGGATGGGTACAACCGCCGGCCCCATGGACGAAGGCTTCCATTACTACAACGTCAACATAGATGGTGGAAAATTTAACGATCCCGGGGCGCTCAGCTTTTACGGCTCAATACGTTGGGAAAGTGGCATTGAAATCCCTGCACACGATCAGGATTTCTACGCATTGAAGGATGTCCCTCACGGCCACGTGCAGCAGGTTCTGTTTCCCTCACCCAGCACCAATACCTCGCGCCGGGCCTTTGTTTACACTCCGCCTGGGTATTTTGAAAGCACCAAAACGCGTTATCCAGTGCTGTATTTGCAGCACGGTTGGGGCGAAGATGAAACCGCCTGGAGCAATCAGGGTCGCGCCAATTTGATCATGGACAACCTCATTGCTGCGGGAAAAATCAAACCCTTCATCATTGTCATGACTTATGGCATGACCAATGATGTTAAAATGGGTGGTCTAAGAAATTTCGACATCAAGCCATTCCAAACCGTTCTTGTGGATGAGTTGATTCCCTACGTGGACAAAACTTTCCGCACTGTTGCCAAACCGGAAAAACGCGCCATGGGTGGGCTCTCCATGGGCGGTATGGAAACCAAGACCATCACCATGAACATGCCTGAAGTTTTTTCACACTATGCGCTCTTGAGTGGTGGCACCTACGCTCCAGCGGACATCAAAGACAAATCCAAAGTGAAACTCGTCTTCTTGAGCTGTGGAAGCAAAGAAAGACCTGACGGTGTTAAAAATGCTGCGACAGCCCTTAAAGAAGCAGGTTTTAATGCGGTTTCTTACATTTCGGAAGGTACTGCTCATGAATTCCAGACTTGGCGGCGCAGTTTGTACCAACTGGCACCCCTACTTTTTAAAGATTAAGTGTATGCTCTAAACCATTTTCAATGAGCTTTAAAACCTCCTTGATTGCAATCGTAGCATGCTGCCTCCACACTTTTGTGTGTGTAGGGCAGGACATGCTACCAACCACCTCTTTGGTCTTTCCCGGGACGGATGGAAAACTGGTATATGTTGCTGACAGCCTTGGCAATACGATCCCTGATTTTTCAAATGCTGGCTATAAAGGTGGAGGTGTGCCGATTCCTTATGTGGCCGCAAAGGCAACCCTTTGGCCCGTGTTGGGAGACAATGCTGACAGCATACAGGCCGCTATTGATCGGGTCTCTGCACTACCACCTGATGCTTCAGGGTTTAGAGGGGCTGTACTCCTGAAAATGGGCATGTATCAATTGAACAAGCCTATTTACATCAAGGCCTCAGGGGTGGTACTGCGTGGAGAGGGTCGAAGCGATGTAGGTACGATTCTTTATGGCAAAATAACCAAGCCTGCGGAAGGCAGTGGACCGAGATTTAGACGTCCCGCGCTGATCAACATTAGCGGTGCGTCGGGAATAAAACTCCAGGAAGAGTCTAAACAAAACATCACCGATGAATACGTACCCGTTGGTGCCCTACGTTTTAAAATAACCTCTGCCAAAGCATTTAAAAAGGGAGATAGGGTGCTGGTCCGACGCATTGGAAATGAAGATTGGATCAAAAAAATTGGCCTGGACACCGCAACAGTTGGCAGGAACCGCTGGAGACCTTTTGACATCAACTTCGACCGGACCATTGTTGACATCAGTGGAAATACCGTTACTGTGGATGCACCGATTTTCACGGCGATCGATAAACGTTGGGGTGGGGGAGTCCTTTACAAATACAACGACGAGCGGATCGAACAGGTTGGCATTGAAAACTTGCGTGGAATTTCAGAATATGACCCTTCCATTCGTACCAAGGAATATGGAAACATGGACCGCGACGACCTGGGCGCAGCAGCATCGGTATCAAGGTGAGGAATATTTCTCTGATGAAAATCATTATTCCAATTTCATCGACCTCACCAATGTCAAAAATGCATGGGTGAGGAACATGACGGCGCTGCACTTTGGAAGCAGTGTGGTACAAGCCAACGCTGGGACGAAATGGATTACCGTGCAGGATTGCGACTCCAGAGAACCTGTTTCGCAGCGCTGGGGCGGAAGAAGATTTACCTTCCAGATGAATGGCCAATTTTGCCTGGTTCAAAGATGTGTTTCCGAAAAAGGGCGGCATTCCTTCGTATTACAAGGCTCGGAAGCAAGTGGAAATGTCTTTCTGGAATGTACGGCTATAAAACCCTATTCTTCCAGCGAGCCACACAACCGTTGGGCCAATGGCGTCTTGTACGACAATGTGAAAGCCCCACTTACTGCTCGCTTCTGGGATTTCATCATTGGTTGGGCCGGAGCCAATATTGTATTTTGGAATTGTGAGGGAGATTATTTGATCCAGCAACCACCCACTGCGCAAAATTATTCTTTTGGGCATATCGGGCTCAATGCGGTCATCTTCAATGCTGCGTTGCAAGATTTGACCAAACGCAATGGCCACGTCGAGGTTATGGACAGGCATGTAACGCCCAAAAGTTTGTTTCTAACCCAGTTGGAAGAACGACTGGGATCGGAAGCGGTTAAAAACATCAGCAACTAGAAAACGTGTAAATCATTAGTATCATGAGATCTTTTTTCGCCATTTTTTCACTGCTATTTTTTGCTTTTCGGTGCATTTTTCTTTGCATGGACAAACCATTTCCAAAGAAGAACTGATCTTTCTTACCTCGGAATGGAAAGGAGAACGTTTTGCCGATGGCCGTCCAAAAATTTCCGATGCCCTTTTGGAAAGGGCGAAGCACATCATGATTGATGACGCCTGGACGGTGCTGAAAAATGAAGGCTACCTCAACCAATACGAAGGTGGCTGGAAAACGGTCAACAACCAAAGCATGAGCGGCCGGGCAGTCACGGCCATGTACCTGCCCAGCCGACCCGATGTTGAAAAAAACATCAAGGAAAGAGGGGCAAAACAAGGCCGGAAAGGGAACACCAATGCCTGGCCGATCGATGTACTCACCAAAGGTGACTTGTACGTGGCCGATGCTTTTGGGAAAATCGGCGGAGGCCCAATCATGGGTGCTACCCTGGCCAATTCCATCTTTAGCAAATCCGGAAACGGGGTAGTCTTTGATGGCGCTTGCCGAGATTTGCAGGAAATCACCAACCTCAAAGGCTTCAATGCTTTTGTACGGGATTTTCACCCCTCCTTCACCGAGCAAATGGTGCTGATGGGACTGAACAGCCCAATTCGGATTGGCAATGCCATCGTTCTTCCTGGTGACCTGGTGATTGCGACCATCGAAGGTGTGCTTTTTGTACCCGCTCATCTGGCCGAACAAGTGGTCAGCACATCGGAATTTGTCATCCGAAAAGACCAATTTGGCTTTGAAATGGTCAGAACCAACAAATACAGCACTGGAGAAATCGACAGCGAGTGGACGGATGTGATCAAAACGGAGTTTTTAAAATGGCTGGAAAAACATCCCGAACTGGGCAAGATGACCCGTGCCGAACTCGACAAAGTGATGAGCAAAAGAACTTGGTAATCACTGAAATCTAAAATTTCATTAACCTACAATTCATTCAACATGAAACATCTTATCGCAGTATTGCTCCTATTTGGATGCCTCAGCACCTACGCCCAAACTGGCATTGACGGTGACTGGAAAGGCACCCGCGAAACGCCAAACGGCACGATGGAAATCAATTACACGTTTAAAGTTGAAGGAACAACTTTAACCGGCATTTGGAAAACTCAATTTGGAGAACGGAAAATCGAGAATGGAAAAGTGGACGGAAAGAAATTTTCTTACACCGTTTCGTTTAACGAGATGACCATCAACAACACTGGAGAATTGGTGAGTGACGACGAAATTGTAACCAAAAACGAGAGAGGGGAAATGAAATTGGCTCGGGTGAAGAAAGAAAACTAGGGTCACTCAAACATGAACTGTTAAAGTGCAGCTTCGCTGCTTGTTAATACCAGTACGACGATCAGACGTTTAGGCGCTTCGCTTAGACGCCGCGTCGGTGGTCAAAACTCTGAACGTCGTGTCTCGTGGTGAACTCATTTTCCAGCCAAAATTCAAAAGGTTGATCACCATCAAGACAACTTAAAAGATTAACCCTTAACAAATACTGCGTAGCCGTAATGTAAAGCGTTTTGCCATTCGCGCTTAAAGCACAATTGGCTGCAGTCAGGTTATTCATTTTGATTTTCCCAATCAATTTACCTTCCTTGGTAAAAATCCAGATGCCGCCTGGCCCTGCCGCAAATACATTGCCTTTTTTATCAATTTTAAACCCATCGCAGCCTCCCGGTTCACGGGTAGTTCCTGGATTGTAAAACACACGCGCGTTTTCCAAAGCACCATTCGAGGCAATATCGTAGGCATACCAGCCTCTACCTCTTCCCTGGGTATTGGCTACCAATAAGGTTTTTCCATCTGGAAGAATGCCGATGCCATTGGGTGCTTGCATGGAATCTATCAACAGGGTGACCTTTCCGGCTTTGTCCATTTTGTATACCCCTTGAAATGGGAGTTCTTTTTTGGGATCTCTCATTCCGCCTTCAAAACCATAAGCCGGGTCAGTAAAGTAAAGCTCTCCTTTCTTTGACATAAAAAAGTCGTTCGGACTATTCAACTTTTTGCCATCGTAGGCTCCTGCGACGGTTACAAAATTGGACTTGGGCGCATTGAGGGGGGCATCCATAGCGGCAATTCTGCGGTCACCATGCTGGCAAACCCACAATTTACCGTCTTTGGTTTTGTACAATCCATTGGGTCCCATGAATCCACCCCGTGGTTCGCTGCCCGTGTAGCCACCTGGCTTTACATACACTTCTTTGCCCTTGGCTTCAGTCCATTTGTAAATGGTATTGGCAGGAATGTCGGAAAACAAGAGCATTTTCTCTTTTTCCAGCCACAAAGGCCCTTCCGTAAATTGAAACCCTTCGGCAATCACTTCTACCTTCGCTTCTTTTTTGATGAGGCTGGAAAGCTCGGGCGAAATGAATTCAATGGTGCCGATCTCTTGAGCGGACACCGGTGTAAACCCACAAAAGCAGATCGAAAGTGCAAACAAGCACACCCTCAGCGTAATTTTATTCATTTGTTTGGTGGTTGTGACGATTTATAAATAATTGACAAAGCCCTCCATGTTGGTGCGAATGGTATACACCTTGCTGTAGCTGACGATGTAAAGGGTTTTCATGTCCTTGTCTCCAAAGCAAAGGCTCACCGGGAAGCTCGGTAAATTGATCATTCCAACATATTTTCCTTCGGCATTGAAAATTTGCACACCATAGTAGGTCGCTACATAAAGATTGCCCTTTTTGTCAATGGCCATTCCATCGGCACTTGATGACTTGCCTTTTCTGTCCAGCACATTACCAGTTAGGAATAATTTGGCGAATTGCCTGCCATTGCTGATGGTTCCATCTTCCTTCACATCGTAAGCCCAGATGTAATTGTCCTTCTCACTGTTTACTGGAAACCAGGATTCGTCATCGTAGCAATTGTTGATGTACAATGTTTTTCCATCCGGTGACAACACAATCCCGTTGGGCATTGCAAATTCGTTGGGCTCAGTCAGCCTGGTGATTTTACCTTCCGGTGAAACGTAATACACCGCCCGCCCGGGTTGGGACTTCTTCGGCTCCATTGTAAACTGAGGATCGGTGAAATAAATCCCTCCTTTGGCATCGGTAATGATGTCATTTGGGCCGTCGATGGGTTTGCCATCATATTTATCTACAATCACTTTTACAACTTTACCGGCTGGAGTCATCTCCACCACCTGATGCCCGATCATATCACAAACCAGCAGGTTGCCATTTTTGTATGGATAGAGCCCGTTCGTTTGCATTTTGCCTTGAGTAATGTTTTTATAAGTGCCATCAGGACTTAATTCGACCGTTGAACTCTTGGAAGGATCCGCGGTCCAGCTCTGATCAAAATACATGTTGGAGAAATAGATTTTGCCATTCATCCATTTTGGCCCTTCGCTGAAAGTCAGACTCGGTTTGGTTTTTGTTCCGTCCACCAATAATTCAGGTTTTGCATTCTCCGGAATAATCGCCCGGTAAGCGGCCATTCTGGCTTGCTCCTTTTCCATGTAGTCTGGGCGGACTGGCCAGAAAATGTCCAGCGCATCACAACCTACCGCGCTCATTTTTGCCCCATGAACCATATTCCCTGGGATGACCACTACGTCGCCGGGAGTCATGCGTTGTTCCGTATCCAGCAAAATTTCATCACATTCCCCTCTTAATGCCATCATCATTTGTTCTTCAGGGTGGATATGATGTCCAAAAACGGATCCCGGTTCCATTGAGATAAAACTAAACTGGGTATTCTTCCCTGCAATGAGTCTGGAATAAGCACCAGGGGCAAGTTCGGTGAGTTGAAAATCGTACAAATCGTAAACCTGATTTGGTTTTACATTTGGTTTCGCCGGATTGGTAAGCTCTGCCATTGTTGTCGGTAGATTCGTAACACCCGCTTTTTCAAGATAATCCAGACGGAAGGGGCTGTAAATCTCCAATAATTTGGCACCTGCACTACCTGCGGTCACGGCGCTTTTGCTTCCTTTTTCCAGATAGACAAAATCGACACGAGGCGTACCGCTGTGTGTGCCATCGGGAGCTTCTCTTTCTTTGGAAACCAGGGTAAGGGATTTTCCATTGATCAATTGGTCGATGGAACCTTCAAGAACAAAGGCAAACCTTTCAGCTGGCAATTCGGCTTCGGGGATTTTTGCGTTGGGTGCCAGTTCAATGACACTCACCATGGTGCCTGTTCCCCAGAAGATTTTTGCCACAACGCCTGGGGCTAAATCAATACTGTCTACCTGATCAAGACTGGTAACTTGTCCGTCTTTCAGGTTTGACTCAATATTGTTTGCTGGCAATCCGGACAGATTGCGCACTTTCAAATTGTGTTCACTGATTAGTTCCTGGTTAAGCTTCTGCCACGCTGGTTCAGGAGAAGAGGTACAGCCTGTCATTGCTGCTACAATCACAGCTAACAAAATGGACTGAAAAAAAATTTTGTTGAATCTTTGGCCACTCATGATTTATAATGTTTTGTTTGTGGGATGAATCTAGCAATTTTATTTCATTCTAAACTCAATAATTGTAAAAAAAACAGTTATTATTTTGCTTAATTGACTTCAATTCCTTAACCTTGCTTTAAGCTTTTTTAAACAAACAAAAAAACATTAAAATCTTTTTCAACATGAAAACCTTGATCAAATTTTTGGGCTTTTTAGCACTACTCCCGCTAATGCTCCAAGCGCAGCAAAGCTCCAAAGAAGAAATGGCATTTTTCACCCCGGAATGGAAAGGGGAACGACTTCCTGACGGGAGGCCGAAAGTTTCCGATGATATTTTAAAAAGAATGAAATCGGTCACCCTTGAGGAAGCCTGGGCGACTTGTCGGGGCGCTGGTTATAACTACCAATACGAGGGGAACTGGTTGCAGGTTCACCCAGAAGGTGTGTTGGTTGGCAGAGCTTTAACGGCCACTTTTATTCCCGGCAGACCAGACATCCACAAGGCCATTCAAGAAAAAGGCAAAAAAGATGGACGGATACTTTCCCCCAATGCCTGGCCGATCGACATGCTCCAACCCGGCGACGTGTATGTAGTAGACCACCACGGCGCTGAAATTGATGGCCCAACCGTGGGTGACAACCTGGCCAATTCTATTCTTGGCAGATCCGGCAATGGATTTATTTATGATGGGCCGATCAGAGACGTCAACGGAATGAAAGAAATGGCAGATTTTACCGTCTATTTCAAAACTTACCATCCCTCTCACCACTTTGGTAGCATCGGCCCCAATGACCGGGTACCCCGATTGAATACCACTTTGATTGGCATCAACACCCCCACTCGGATTGGCGCAGCTACCGTAATACCAGGCGACGTGGTCTTGGCCAGAGATGGTGGTATCATTTTTATTCCGGCACACCTGGCCCAACAAGTGGTTGAGTCTTCAGAAATCGTTCGGCTCAGAGACATGTTTGGCCACGCCAGATTGCGGGAGAAAAAATACACCGCTGGGCAAATCGATACCCGCTGGTCAGATGAGATTGAGAAAGATTTTTCTCAGTGGTTGAAAGACAACAAAATGAAGCTTCCGGTATCACCCGAGCGGGTGGAGGAACTGCTTAAAACCAGAACCTGGTAACCTTTTAATTCAATTATTAAACTATAAACATGAAAAAAACAGCTTCAAGACGTTCGTTTTTGAGCAAAAGCGCCCTGGTTGGTGCCATGGGGTTTACGGGGCTAACCCAAACTTTTGGCAAGGGATTTACCAATGCAGTAGACGTCAATCCTAAGTTATCTGCTCCTACTGATTTAAAAATCAAAGATGTACAAGTTGCCTACCTGAGAGGTGGAGGAAGAATGTTCATCAAAATCACCACCAATCAGGATATTGTCGGTTATGGAGAAGGGGTGGATGCAGTAGGAGGTGCCTATCATCTGGCCAAACGTTTTGGGATGATGCTGAGAGACCAGAGCCCACTTAACGTCCACCGGATATTCGATCAGATTAGAAAAGGTGGGGTTTTTGGAGGTGCGCAGGCAGGTATGTACATCGCGGTATTGTCTGCAATTGAAACCGCCCTGTGGGACTTGGCCGGGAAAGCGCTGAACGTTCCAGTATATCAGCTATTGGGGGGTAAGTTTCGAGATAAGGTGCGGGTTTACATGGATACCGCACTGTATCAGAACCAATTGCCCAAGCCAGAAGATTTTGCTACCGCTGCAAAAGAGGCTGTTGCAATGGGGTTCACTGCGGTGAAATTTGACCTGGATCAGGGCAATGACCCTAACAAGTACGACCGCTACAACTGGACCGCTGGTCCCGCTGAAATCCAGAGAATGTATGACCAAATGGCTGCTGCCCGGCAGGCCGTGGGGCCAAATATTGACATTTGTGCCGACATGCACGGCCGATATGACTTCCCAACTGGCCAACGCGCGGCTAAAATATTGGAGCCATTGAACCTGATGTGGTTGGAGGAGCCCATTCCTGCCGAAAACGTAGATGCCTACGCGGAAATCGCCAAATCGACCAGCACACCAATTTGTGCAGGGGAGAACCATTATTTGGCTTATGGCTTCCGACCCCTGTTGGAAAAAGGTGCAGTAGACATCGTTATGCCGGATCTACAAAAAGCAGGTGGACTAGGTGAAGGTCAACGCATTGCGAACCTGGCTAATTTGTATTATGTACCTTTTGCCCCCCATATGGTGGCTTCGTACTTAGGCGCCATGGCGGCTGCCCATGTGTGTGCCTCCGTGCCCAATTTTATGATTTTGGAATGGCAGATTTATTACCACAAAGACCCTATGTGGAAAGAAATTGTCAATTTTGATGGCACGGAGTTTATAGAAAAAGGCTTCCTCAAAGTGTCAGACAAGCCAGGTATTGGGGTGGCCGTCAACGAAGAAGGTTTGAAAAAATATGCAGCTCAGGGAGTACCGTTTTTTGAATAAAAAATGAGCTTTATTTTAGTATAATGCTAAAAGGAAGGGGGGCAACTAAGCAGTTGCCCCCCTAAATTTTTACACACTTAAATAAAAACCTATTCTTTATCCCAGAATACCCTCGTCGTCAAATTATCCGTTCCACCGATGGCCTTCACCGCGTTCTGGTAGTTCGTCCGGTTTTGAGCCAACTCATAATCTGGATAAGACAATCTCCGGATGAATCCTCCATTGAGGAGATTGTTGAATTTATTAGGACTCAGCGCAGGGAAACCACTTCTTCTGAAATTGGCCCAGGCCTGGGTGCCATTTCTAATGTAGGCAATCCAAAGTTGGGTGTTGATCAGCTTGAGCGCGTCAGCCGCATTGTAAGCTACCCCTGGACTGGCCAAAAAAGTAGCGATATCTGCATCAGAAATGGTGGAGGATTTTGGATACAAGGCATAGCGCTTGATGTCTGCTTTGATGCCATCTTCGTAATATTGCTTGGCAGCTGCTTCACCCCCGGCAATCCAACCTCTTTGTGCAGCTTCGGCTAGCAGCAAGGAAACTTCTGGATAAGTCACCCAAAAATCAGGAGCAGTTAAAGAGGCCACCACGCCCACGTTCATTTGTGAATAGTTGTACCCGCCACCTTTGGCGCCGCGATAGGCTGGCTTGGTCAGATCGGTATTGATCACCCCTACGGGCACGCCAAACTGGCTTGCCAAATCGGTAACTGGAGCAGGATCAGCCAATGGATTTGAGGGGTTAGCATAAGTGGCAACGATAAATGGCCCACGTGGATCAGCCGTGGTTTTCAATTGCTCCACTAAGGGCTCGGCGGCATAGTAAAAATAAGGGTTGTTGTTGACCAGGCCCCCGTTGGCGCCATTGGTAAAGAGGGTACCATCGTACTTCACCCAGGCATTGTCATCATTGGATTTCATTACTCCGCCGTTAAAGGCTTCTGTAACAATTGTTTTGGCTTTGTTTGCATCCAACTTTGAATACCGCATGCCCAATCTCAACAGCAAGGAATTGCCCAGTTTTTTCCACTTGTCCACCTGTGCAGTAGCAGTAGTGGTTTTAGCGGATCCATTTGCCCCGTAAAAGAGATCTGCGGAAACAAAGTCGCCACTTGGATTCAGGGCAGCAATCGCCTCTTTGAGCTCTTTTTCCAAATCAGCGTAAATGGCTGCATCATCGTCATACGAGGGATAAAAATACTCACTTCCCTTGAGGAAAGCTTGCCCTGCATTGGAATAAGGAATATCCGCATGGGTGTCTACCAAACCCATATAAACCTGAGCCTTCCAGATGCGCAACATGCTGCGCAAGTTTACCCGGTCGCTCCCTTCTAAAAGTGAAAGCGCCTGAACCAGGTTTTTGATGATGTTGGGATAGGAACCGTCCCATTTCCCATTGTTGAAGTTGTCGATGTCGGCATTAAAATTGGGCCCAAGGGTAGCTCCTGAATTGAACGGATTCACAAAGTGCTGAACAATTGTATGTTCTGTTTCCCAACCCCCCAGGTGTGAACGTTGAGCTCCAGCAAACAAAAGGGCTGGATCAAGATCGGTTACCGCGTAAGGATTTGTATTTAATTCTATAAAATCCTTGTCACATCCTCCCAATAAGAAGAAGATGGCACTGATCAGCAAAAGTCCTTTAAACTTTTTCATAGTCATTAGAATTTGGCATTAAGACTAAAATTGAAATTGCGGGTGGTTGGCAGTGAGGTATTCTCATAACCAGACCTGAAGTCGCCCGAAGATTGGATGGCTTCTGGATCAAGGTCCGGAATATCCTTGTAAAGCAGTGCCACATTTCGGCAAGAAGCCGTCACCGAGAGCCCCTTGATGAACCCAAGGACATTTGATTTCCGCATCAGATCGGTAAGATTATAGGATATCGATACGTTCCTCAGTTTGACAAAATCAGACTTAAAGGTCACGATATCGCCCATTTGATTGTTCCGATAATCCGCATAAAATGTGGCTGGATCAACCGCAGTGGTATTGGGCTGCTCAT
The DNA here is from genome assembly GCF_016718685.1 of Haliscomenobacter sp. GTDB lineage: Bacteria > Bacteroidota > Bacteroidia > Chitinophagales > Saprospiraceae > Haliscomenobacter. The sequence goes on from NZ_JADKCX010000008.1 coordinate 73,782, forward strand.
TCGATCTGTAAACACCCAGGAATACAACCCCTTTTCTCCTTCCCTACGACCTACCAAAGACTGTTTGGAGTGTCCTTGTCTGTTCGCATTTAAGGCAGTAGAAGAAATGACGACCCCGCCCAACTTGTAATCAAAATGAACGGCCAGACTCAGGTTTTTGTAGGTAAATGTATTATTCCAACCACCGGTGTGTTTAGGAATTGAGCTGCCAAAACTTACGTAGTCAGCAGATGGGATCAAACGACCTTGGTCGGTAAGCAGAATCTGGCCTTCTTCATTTTTTAAATAGGTTCTGGCATAAACCTGGTTCATCGGTAACCCTTCTACATACCGAAGTTGTCCAATGAACTCATTTCCGGTAGCCCCCCAGTTGAGCACAATGATTTCACTTGGTGCCCCAACTGAAAGTACTTTTGTAGCCAGAAAGGCGTGATTCCAGGAACTTGTCCAGCTGAAATTCTGGGTTTGGATGGGTTTAACTTCAAATAAAAATTCCAAGCCACTATTCTTTAAGGAACCAAGGTTCTCCTTCGAGCTGTTGTATCCAGATGTATTGGACAATTGAACATCCAATACCTGATCGGTGGTTATTTTGTCAAAAGCCGAAACATCTAGCGTTACCCGATTGCCAAACATCCTCATTTCAATGCCAATTTCTTTTTCTTCTACACTAAACGGCCGCAAAAACCGGTTGGGTGCAGAGTTTCCGGAAATACTAGCCGTCGTTTGGCCTTGAAATTGGTTTTGACTGATCCCATAAGTCAGCAGACCATCATAGGGATTCACCCCGTTTGAGCTGCCCACTTCTGCCCAAGAAGCCCTCAACTTGCCGTAAGACAACCATTTCTGGTTTTTCATCAACTCGGAGAAGATAAAACTACCCGAAACAGATTGGTACAGCTCGCTGTTGTCCTCTGGATTTAAGACGGAGAACCAATCTTGTCTGCCCGTAAAGTTTAGATAGAGCAAATTATTGTACCCAAGTTCGGCCCAGCCATACAGTGAATTAACCCTGTATTGGGAAAAACCATAACTTTGGCTGCGCACACTACCGTTTCCAATGGAATAAAGATCACGGACAATAAAGTTTGTCGAACCTTGATTAAATCCGTTATTCTTAACCCTCCAGGTATTTCCACCAACATTGGCGTCTACTGAAAACTTACCAAACTCTTTGCCACCACCGACCAGGAAATCAGCATTTACATCTGTACCCTTGCTTTCTGATAAATTGTAAGCTCCTTTAAAAGTACCGTCCGCATTGGTTGGCACGCTGGTGCCTATGCCTCCAGGATCGTGGGACTCCGTAAAACTAAGCGCAAAGTCATAGTTGTATCGACCCTGTACATACAACCAATCGGTCAGGTCATATCTTAATGTCGCCGTTGAAAGGAAACGATTTCTTTCCGTTTCATACCGTTGACCCACTGCTAAAGCGTAGTAGGGGTTTAACAAAGTGCCCTGAAAACCAGAAGTCAACGTCTCCGTTCCATTGGCCGCCACTGCACTGTTTTTCAAAGCCGACAGTGGAATGGACGTAGCTAATCTGGTAAAGAAGTTTACAGCCCCTGGCCCTTGTGTACCAATTTGTGGGGGGTTGACTTGTTGCTCGTTGGTGTAGTTGATGTTCAACTGCAGTTTGAGTTTTTTAGAAATGTTGTGATTGATCCCTACATTGGCAATCTTCCTATTGTACTCATTGTTTGGGGTGATCCCTTCCGCATCTGTGTTGGAAAATGAAGCCCTGAAGCTTCCATTGGCGCCACCACCAGACATGGCAATCGTATTGGTGAAGTCTGTTCCTGTTTGTAAAAAGCCAAAAAGATTGTCTGGATTAGCCGAGTAAGGTTGCAAAGTCCCATCAAAAATGGGCGTAGGTGCTCCATCCAAGCGCTCACCCCAGGCAAAATGACCAGTAGTGGCCGCATTTGCCCCACTGGTAGGTCGTTTTCCTGCGGTACCTTGGCCGTATTCAGTCTGAAAGTCAAAGAAATTCAGTGGCTGTTGGGTCGAGTAATTAGAGCTATATTCTACGCCAATGCCCTGATTCTTTCGGCCAGATTTGGTGGTGATGATGATGGCCCCGTTGGCGGCTCTGGCACCATAAATTGCCGCGGCAGTTGCGCCCTTCAATACGGTCATACTTTCTATGTCATCCGGGTTAACGTTTGACAAGTTATCACCGAGGTCACGTGGGGTTCCCAAACCATTCACACCCCGAGCACCCTGATCAATCGGAAGCCCGTTGATGACAATCAGGGGGGCGTTGTTTGCTCCTGCAAACGCAGCTTGCCCGCGTAAACGTATCTGCATACTGGACCCCGCACCGGCCGCCGGTGGGGTAATATTCAGACCTGCGACCCGACCTTCCAGCGACTCCATGACGTTGGTTGTTCTGTTTTGGGTGAGCTGATCTGTATTTACAGCCGTTACGGAATAGCCCAATTTCTTGGATTCCCTTTGAACACCCAGCGCGGTTACGACTACCTCCGTTAGGCTTTGAGCGTCTTCTTTCAGGATGACATCCACATTTTTTTCATTGCCTAGCTTAATTTCATAGGCTGCGAATCCGATGTAACTAAAAACCAAAGTATTGCCTGGAGCGGCAGCAATTTGGAATGTTCCATCCGATTCTGAAATAGTACCTGTATTGGTCTCTTTGACGGAAATGTTTACTCCAATCAAAGGAGTCCCGTCATCGGCTGTAACTTTACCCGTCACCTGTTGTGCAATTACTGTTAGGTGGCAGCAAAAAATAGCCAGGACTAGAACAACGAGTTTGTTTAGTCGCATCATAGGGTTAATGGATTTAAATGAGAAAATATATCAAAAGCGCGCAAAAATCACCAGCCTTGAACAAGGTGTAATCCATTGTCCTCCAGTGAATTTCCGCCGTGAAATCGATTGAATTTTTTTGCCGTAAAAATTCTTGAAATCGATTGAACTTTCTGGCAAAAAAATTGAAACCAACTAGGCATTCCAGTCATTCCCCTTGTGTCCATTTCAATGGGAAATGACGAATTTGTAAGCAATAGTTTAGTTTGAACTTTAAAAGAACCGAATGGCCTTAAAGCCTTTTAAAAGTGAATATAGTGTCTTGTGCAAATTTTTGGGCTATTAATTGTCAAACTTACAATTGTTTATTCTAACTTCCTATTTTGGAGCAATATTTTTTTGAAAGATATTTTTAGATGTTTTTCTTCTTTAAATAGCAGATATTCACATTTTATATTCCGAATCCTGAGAAACTTAATTTACGTGTTTATTCCAAATCTATCGATATGTCTACACAACTCTCCTACATCAGTGGTATCAGTACCAAACCATTGCTCGGCATCACCATTGGCGACATGCTCGACGATATTGCGGCTCGTTTTCCTGAAAACGATGCCTTGATCGTGCAACATCAGGACATTCGCTTCACTTACCAGCAGTTCAAAGCAATAGTAGATGACTGTGCCCGGGCTTTTTTGACCCTCGGTGTTCAGAAAGGAGACCGGGTAGGCATTTGGTCGCCCAACCGCTATGAGTGGACCGTCACCCAATTCGCCACCGCCAAAATCGGGGCCATTTTGGTCAACATCAATCCCAGTTACCGCTTGCACGAACTGGAATATGCCCTCAAACAATCGGAATGCAGCATCTTGGTCAGCGCTGACACGTTCAAAACTTCTCGTTTTACCAACATGCTCTATGCGCTGGCGCCTGAATTGGGGGACTGCCCCAAAGGGCATTTAAACGCCATAAAGGTCCCTCAACTCCGTACCCTCATCTGCTTATCGGAAGATGAATACCCAGGGATGTGGCGCTGGGATGATTTTTTACAGGAATCCTCAAAAAGTACCCCCGAAGCCCTGGCCGCCCGTCAAAGCAGCCTGGCTTTTGACGAAGCCATTAATATTCAGTACACCTCGGGCACCACAGGTTTCCCTAAAGGAGCGACCTTGAGCCACCACAACATTTTGAACAACGGCTATTTTGTGGCGGAGCTGATGAATTTTACCGAAAAAGACCGACTGGTGATTCCCGTGCCACTCTACCACTGTTTTGGTATGGTGATGGGCAATTTGGGCTGCGTGACCCACGGTGCTGCCATGATTTACCCCAGCGAGGGTTTTGACCCCAACAGTACGCTTTCGGCGGTAGAACGAGAAAAAGCAACGGGTATTTTTGGCGTGCCCACGATGTTTATTGCTGAGCTGGACTTACCCAATTTTGATCAATACGATTTGACCAGCTTGCGCACGGGCATTATGGCGGGATCGCCATGTCCGATTGAAGTGATGAAAAAAGTACAAAGCCTGATGCACGTTTCTGAAATGGAAATCGCTTATGGCATGACCGAAACCAGCCCGGTGAGCACCCAAACCCGCGTGGGTACACCGCTGGAAAAACAGGTCAGCACGGTGGGGCAAATTCACCCGCATTTGGAAGTCAAAATTGTCGATCCCGAAACCGGGCGCACTGTTCCCCGTAACATCCCTGGCGAATTGTGCACCCGTGGCTACAGCGTCATGCTGGGGTATTGGAACAACGAAACCGCTACCCGCAACGCCATCGACAAAGCCCGCTGGATGCACACTGGTGACCTCGCTACGATGGATGAAGAAGGCTACGTCAAAATTGTGGGCCGCATCAAGGACATGATCATTCGGGGCGGAGAAAACATCTACCCCCGCGAGATTGAGGAGTTTTTGTACACCCACCCCAAGATCAGCGACGTGCAAGTGATTGGGGTGCCCGACGCCAAATACGTGGAAGCAGTGATGGCCTGGATTCGGGTGAAAGAGGGCGAAACGCTGACGGTGGAAGAAGTACAGGCTTATTGCCAGGGGCAGATTGCGCATTACAAAATCCCCCAGTACGTGCGCTTCACCGATGGTTTCCCGATGACGGTTACGGGGAAAATCCGCAAGGTGGAAATGCGGGAGCAGAGCATTGCGGAATTGGGCCTGGAGGGCGCGGCGGGCATAAAAACGGCTTAAGCACCTGTAAAGTTTACAGACATGTCCAGCTGAGTCCCAGCAACTTCAGGAATACTTGATTTTCGTAAGTTCTGCTTTGTTTTTCGTTAGGGCTCGGTGGCGACAAGCAAGAGATGATTGCCGTGATACGCGCCGCCGTTGAGCTTGGCGTTACCTTTTTGATACCGCTCAAAATAGTGGGTAGCCGGTGTACGGAGCAAATGGAAAAGTCGACGGGGCTTTGATGATGGAATACCGCTATTGTAAACTTAAAAAAAATGCGTTACTTTTGTTTGTGTATAAATTTTACTTCCATGGTAATTAATATCCCTGATCAAGCTTTGTTATCCGCCAAAATTAGCTCTGAAGAACTGCTGCTAGATTTCGCCGTTTATTTATATGAAAAAAAAATACTGTCTATCGGTCAAGCTAGAAAAGTCGTAGACCTGGACTTGATTACTTTCCAGAAAGAACTGGCAAAGCGAGATGTTTTCATCCATTTCGAAATCGAGGACTTAGAGAAAGATTTAGTAAATTTAGAGGCACTGTAAATGATTGTTATTAGTGATACCTCCCCCATTACAAATCTTATTCAAATTGACTGTTTGGATTTGTTAAATGTCGTTTTTGGAAAAATCATCATTCCTCAAACCGTTTACAATGAGCTTTGTGAACTTGCAGAGCAGAAGAAAATCCTTGACGATCAAGATTGGATTTCAGTAGTTTCGGCTGAAAACAGATTAGCAATCACACAGTTGGAAACACAGCTGGACAAAGGGGAAGCGGAGGCAATTGCGCTTGCTATGGAACTTCAACCTGATTTTCTGATCATCGATGAACTAAAAGGAAGAACCATTGCTGAAGAAATGGGGATCAAGATCGTTGGATTATTAGGGACTTTGCTTAAAGCCAAAGAATTAGGATACATTAGTGAGCTTAAACCTAAGTTGGAGCAATTGGTAAATCAGGGTTTAGGAATCAATCTAAGCTTTATAAGCATGTTTTGAAACTTGCTGGAGAGGAGTGATGTATACTTTTAAAGACGAGTTCCCTAGCTTCTTGAAGAGAACCCGTCTTTTACTCCACTCCTACATCCCCAATTCCTGCTTATCTCCCAAAAAAGGCTGGTTGTAGACCCGCTTCCCGGTCGCTTTGTACAGTGCGTTCGCAACTGCACCAAAAATTGGCGGAAACGGTGGCTCACCCATACCCGTAGGACTGATCTCATTTTTCACAAAATGGACATCAATCACCTTGGGTGCTTCACTCATGCGAATCATGCGGTAATTGTGGAAATTGGTTTTTTCGGGCACCCCATTTTTGAAGGGCATTTCCCCAAAAAGTGCGTTGCCGATCCCATCAATAACTGCGCCCTCGGTCATGTTGGCTGCTGCGTCGGGGTTGACCACAATGCCGCAGTCGATGGCACTGGTTACTTTTTGCACCACTGGTTTGCCATCTTCTACCGTCAATTCCAGCACATGGGCCGCATAGCTGGCGTGGCAAAAATAGGCCGCTACACCGCGGTGTACCTTCCCTTTCGGCTTGTTGGCCCAGCCCGATTTGTCCCGCACCAGTTCCAGTACCCCGGCATAACGATCTGCATCGTAGTCGTTGTTTTTGCCCACTGGACTAGCCTTGGCTTTTCTCAACAATTCCAGGCGCATTTCAATCGGATCCTTTTTCATGGCCTCGGCCAGTTCGTCCAGGAATGACTGCTCGGCAGCGGCAATAAAATTGGAGCGTGGTGCCCGGAAGGCGCCAATGGTGATGTTGGATTCGATGGACCAATCTTCGGCCAGGTAATTGTCGATCGCACCCGCAGGGAAACGATTGGCGTGCAAGGGGGCTTTCAGGAATACCACCCGCTTTCACATGAAAAGCAAGCAGGTTGTTGTTTTTATCCAAAGCAGCACGGTACGTGGCATAGTAGGCTGGGCGGTAAACGCCATTGGTCATGTCGTCCTCGCGGGTGTACATCAACTTCACCGGCGCTTTAACCTGATGAGAGATGACCGCAGCCTCTACCATATAGTGGCTGTACGCCCGACGGCCAAACCCGCCACCCATACGCGTCATTTCGATTTCGATGTTTTCGGCGGGGATGCCCAACCGTGCCGAAAGCGTAGGCTCGATGAGCCCAGGCGCTTGCAGCGGTCCGGCAACTTTCACTTTATCACCTTTGACATCGGCAAAAAAGTTCATCGGCTCCATACAGTTGTGGGCCAGGTGGGGGGCCGAATAGCTCCGCTCCAATACCTTTGCTGCAGTTTTAAAAGCGGTCTCCGGGTCGCCGTCTTTGCGGACCACTCTTCCCGGTTTGCTGGCAAATTCTTTCATTTTGGTGTGGTGCTCAGCTGAATTTTCCAGGCCGGCGGGTACTTTCACCTGGCTTTTTTACCTCCAAAGCCAGCTACCGTTTCAGTGTATGTTGCAAAAGGTTCCCACTCCGCTTTTATTGCTTTTTTTGCATTCATCACCTCCCAGGTGGAATTGCCGACGATGGCGACCAATTCGGGGAAGGCATTGGTGTCGAATCCGCCTTTTTCCTGGCCATCGTTGTAGGTTTTAAAGGAAAAAACATCCTTAATGCCCGGCATGCCTTTCACGGATGCATCGTTGAAAGATTTCAACTTCATGCCGAAGGCAGGTGGGTGTACAATCATGGCAATCAGCATGCCTTCCACCTTGTAGTCTACGCCAAAGAGTGGTTTGCCCGTTACAATTTTCGGGCCTTCTACGTTCTTTTGAGAGGTGCCAATGATTTTGAAATCTTTAACTGCTTTCAATTTCACTTCCTTCGGAACGGGAATTTGGGCCGCCGCTGCAGCCATTTCGCCGTAGGTAGCCTTTTTGCCACTGCTGTGCTGCAAGACGCTGTTGGCAGTCGTGATCTCCTCTACGGGTACTTGCCAGGCTTTGGCGGCGGCTTCACGGAGCATTTGCCGACCAGTAGCCCCAGCTTTGCGCAGGGCGTCCCATTTGGAGGGGATACCTCTACTGCCTCCCGTAAACTGCCCAAAGGCCGCATTGGGGAATTTGGCAGGATCGTGCATGGCCATTTCCACCCGCACGTCTTTCCAGTCCACGTCCAATTCCTCCGCCACGATCATGGGCATGGAGGTCATCACGTTTTGACCAAATTCCGGATTGGGGGTAAAAATGGTCACCAGGCCATTGTCACCTATTTTCAGGAAGGCGTTGAAGTCGTACCATTCCTTGGGCAAAGCCAGGGAATCTTTGGCAGCAGCGAGGTTTTGCTGGGCCAGCCAGTCAAATCCGATGACGATGCCACCGCCCGCGAAGAGGGTATTTTTGAGGAAAGAGCGTCTGCTCGATGCTATTTTTGTCTTTGTCATTTTTTGGACCCCCCCGCCGCCCCCTTTGGTCCCAGATTTTGCGGAACGAGCAGCGGTTTTAATGGCCGCCTTGATCCGAATATAGGTGCCACAACGGCAGATGTTGCCGTGCATCGCTGCGTCAATTTCTTCGTCGCTGGGTTTGGGATTGTCTTTGAGCAAAGCCGCCGCACTCATGATTTGCCCGGTTTGGCAATAGCCGCATTGGGGTACATCGTGCTCAATCCAGGCTTTTTGGAGCGGATGGTCACCATTTTCAGAAAGGCCCTCAATGGTGGTAATCTTCTGATTGCTTACCTGCGCAACCGGCAGAGAACAGGAGCGCATGGCCACACCATCCAGGTGAATGGTGCATGCACCGCACATCGCCATGCCACATCCGTACTTGGTGCCCACCAAATTGAGGTGGTCTCGAAGTACCCAGAGAATGGGTGTAGTGGGGTCGACATCTACCTGATGCTTTTTCCCGTTGATAGTCAGATTGAAAACTGCCATGATATTAGGTTTGATTGAATGTACAAATTAAAAGGCTTCTGGCCTCAGAACATTATAGGAATCAAGTCAATAGTTACGAAAATCAAAGCATGATTTATGCATCAGCCAAACTCCCGCTTTTCCCCCAAATAAGGTTGCTGATAAAGCCTGATGCCCCTGGCCCGGACAAGGCATTGGCTAAGGCGCCGAACACTGGGGGATAAGGTGGCTCACCCATCCCCGTAGGAGCAATTTCGTTTTTGACAAAATGTACGTCGATGGTCTGCGGCGCCTCTCCCATGCGGATCATCCGGTACTTGTCGAAGTTGCTTTTGTCGGGCACCCCCTCTTTAAAGGTGATGGAGCCGTACAGGGCCGTACCAATGCCATCCACAATGGCGCCCTCGGTCATGTTGATGGCCGCGTCCGGGTTGACCACGATGCCGCAGTCCAGGGCGCAACAAACCCTTTTGACAACGGGTTTACCATCCTCCAGCACCAAATCCAAAACCTGGGCGGCGTAAGAGTTGTGGCTAAAATAGGCGGATACCCCACGGTGAACATTGGTTTGACTTTGTCCCCATCCTGATTTTTCACGTACGAGTTCCAATACACCTGCATACCGAGCGGGGTCGTAATCGTTGTTTTTGCCCACGGGGTTGGTTTTGGCGCGGTTCAACAAGTCCAGGCGGAACGCTATGGGGTCTTTGCCCATTGCCTCGGCCAATTCATCCAAAAAAGACTGCTCAGCACTGGCCATAAAATTGGAGCGGGGCGCCCGAAAAGAGCCTACGGTAATGTTGCTGTCGATGGTCCAATCTTCAGCAAGGTAATTGTCGATCGCTCCTGCTGGAAAGGCATTCGCGGCGAGCGGGCTTTCCGGGATTCCACCCGTTTTAACGTGAAAGGCGATCAACTGATTGTTGGCATCCAGCGCTGCCCGATAAGTGGCTTGATAGGCTGGGCGGTAAATGCCGGAGGTCATGTCATCTTCGCGGGTGTACATCAGCTTGATGGGCACCTCCATTTTTTGGGAGATCAGCGCAGCCTCCAAAGCCCAGTGTGCATAGGAGCGCCGACCGTAACCACCGCCCAGGCGGGTCATTTGGAAATCAATTTTTTCCAGGGGCATCCCCAGTCTGGCGGCCAATGCCTGTTCCGTAAATTCCGGTTTTTGCAGTGGCCCTACCAACTCCGCTTTTTCTGCCGTTACATGCGCAAAAAAGTTCATCGGCTCCATACAGTTGTGCGCCAGGTGAGGAGCGGTGTAGGTGCGTTCGATGATTTTGGCGGCGCTTTTAAAGGCGGTTTCGGGGTCGCCATCGCGGCGGCGAATGCGACCAGGTTGAGCGGCTAGTTCGGCTATTTTAGCTTGATGCCCAGCGCTGTTTTCCAGCCCGGCGGGAATGCGTACTGACTGTCTGGATCCCAAACGATTCACCATTTCGGTGCTTTCCGAAATGGGTTCACATTCTATTTTGATGGCCTTTTTGGCTTGCATGACTTCCCAGGTGGAGTTGCCTACAATCGCCACCACATCGGGGAAAGTGAGGGTGTCAAAAAACTGTTTTTCGTAATCGGCATTCATCACCTTGATGGGGAAAATGGCTTTGATGCCCGGCATGTTCCGCGCCGCCGAATCGTCAAAAGATTTTAATTTCAGACCGAAGGCGGGTGGGTGAATGACCATCGCGATCAGCATACCTTCTTTGCGGGAGTCTATACCAAACAAGGGTTGGCCCGTAATGATTTTGGTCGCGTCTACATTTTTGCGGGAGCTACCAATAATTTTGAAATCTTTGACTGCTTTGAGGCCTACTTCTTTGGGCACCGGAATTTGGGCTGCTGCTGAAGCCATTTCGCCGTAAGTGGCCGATTTTCCGCTGGCTTTGTGCGACAATACCCCCGCAGCAGTGCTGATTTCGGCAACCGGCACTCCCCAGCTTTGCGCAGCTGCTTCCCGCAGCATTTGGCGAGCCGAAGCGCCAGCCATCCGCAGCGTTTGCCAGCTTTGGCGAATGCCCTGGCTACCACCGATGAATTGGCGGGTGTACAGCGCCGTATTTAAAGGGGCTTGTTCCACCACCACATTTTTCCAATCTACATCCAGTTCCTCCGCCACAATCATCGGCATGGAGGTTTTGACGTTTTGTCCACCTTCCGGGTTGGGCGATAAGATCGTGATCGTCAGGTTTTGAATTAAAGTTACTACAATCTCGTCAATCTAGCCCCTTCTGCTTCAGAAATTGAGACAAGAGGTCTGCAATTTCGAGGTTATTCAGATCCGAAAAGGGGAAGTGGGTATTTCCTTTGATCCCAATTTCGGGTAAATGAAACGGTTACATCACCACCATGTCGATTCACGGCATCCCGCCACAATTTCGCCATTTCAAGGCGTGCTCGCCAACCATCCTGACCTGGGTTTTCATTCGGTTTTTCTGGAATAAAATCTCCGTAATAAATGACAATGGGAATTTTAGTCAGCTTCATAAAGTCAGACATGGGTACTCCCAGAGCAGACAAAGGCCCCGCAGAACTGGGTATGGGCGCAGGTACTTCACCTTCAGGGAATAAGAATCCACTCCCTGGTTCATAACATGCAATGGCTTTTACATTGCTGTTTTTAACGGCAGTTGCCCAACCAAAGCCCCCCGAATGAGAATGCGTAACGAGGATACCCGCACCGATTTTATCAAAAAGTTTGGAAGTGGCATTGGTAATCGCCTCCGAATCAAAACCACCGATATTGGGGACCATTTGGCGGAAGTATTGATTCAAGGTTTCTTCGTCTTTCGCAAACTGCACGCCGGGAAAATATTCCTTTCCAATGCCTACTCTAAAGGTGCCAAACCAGGTTTGTTCATCGGGAGTGGGGGTGATGGTTGCTTCTACCGTACTCCTGCTCGCATTGCCTCTACGCGGTTGATCAATCAGGTAAACACCAAATCCGCGCCTGAGGAAGATGTTGCTAAATCCTTCACGGCCATCCGGCGTGGTGCCCCAGGTTTTGGAAAACTGCCCGATGCCATGCCAAAATACCAAAGGTAATTTTCGGGCATTGGCGGGTATTTGATAGGTAATGTAGGCATGGTCACCATGAAAAGTTTGTCCCTCAGGTGTTCTTTTGATGGGGTCGAAAGTACCGGGGTTGGTGATGACTGTACCGCCCACTGCAAAACTGCCTTGTTCTTTAATCAGCAAAAGCCCCTTATTGCTTGACGCACAAGCGGTAAAGAGGAGTGAGATAACTCCTAACCATAAATAGCTTTGTTTTGATTTCCTTCTTTTGGTATTGTTCATGCAGTCTGAAGTTAACCTTACAAAGGTCTCTACATTTCCCCAGCTCTTTAGTATACAAACTACAGTATGTTCTACCATTTTTACTGATTCCAAGTTCGGTATCGTTATTCCATTTGGGAACTCCCTAAATTTGCAGCAGAAAACAACAATGACATGGAAGGCACCTACAGATTTGAAACCATCAGTTCATACAATGATTTGAACAACCACAAGACCTTGCACCCTTTGGTGAGTGTCATTGATTTGTCCAAAGCAAAGCCAAGATCCTGGGGGGGCGCAAAAACCGTTAGGATTCGTTATGATTTTTATTGCATTTTTTTGAAAGAAGTAAACTGTGGTGACTTAAAATACGGTCGACATTACTACGATTATCAGGAAGGCACCCTGGTTTTTCTTGCTCCAGGGCAGGTAACGGAAATAGAAAACAACGGCGAAGTGTACCAACCGATGGGACATGCCCTGGTCTTTCATCCCGACTTAATTCGAGGAACCGCCCTGGCTAAAGCCATCGATGCTTATAATTTTTTCAGCTACCAATCCAACGAAGCCCTCCACTTGTCCGACCGGGAACGGCAGATTGTGATGGACTGTTTTTCAAAAATAGAGTTTGAACTACAACAAAATGTTGACAAGCACAGCAAAAAACTGATTGCCTCCAATATTGAGTTGTTCCTGAATTATTGCGAACGGTTTTATGACCGCCAGTTCATCACCAGAGACAATGTCAATAAAGGGATTTTGGAAAAATTTGAAGACTTGTTGAATGGCTATTTTTCATCCGACAACCCCCAACTCATCGGCTTGCCTTCGGTGGCCTATTTTGCCAATGAACTGCATTTGTCGGCCAACTATTTTGGCGATTTAATCAAAAAAGAAACCGGGCAATCCGCCAAAGAATACGTTCAAAGCAAAATTATTGAGGTAGCTAAAACCAAGGTATTTCACAGCGATAAAACCGTGAATGAAATTGCATTCGAAATGGGTTTCAAGTACCCGCAGCACTTTACCAGGTTGTTCAAGCAGAGGGTAGGTCACACTCCAAATGAGTACAGGAATTTGAACTAGATATTTTTTTCGCCACGAAGACACAAAGGAACAAAGTGCCTTTGTGCTGAAAAACCAATCAAAATCTATGAAAAACACAATCTTCACGCTAGGCTTACTCTTCTTGTGTATAGCCTCAACTATTGCCCAATCCTCCTCCGAGGAACAAAAAATCATCCAACTCTCCAAAGACAAATGGCAATGGATGGCCGACAAAAATGTGGACAAACTTGAACCACTTTTTGACGACAAAGCAAAGTTTGTCCACATGAGCGGCACCTGGAAAAAAGCCGAGGAGCTCGAAATCATCAAAACCGGAAGTATCTGGTACAAGGAAGCTAAAGTCCATGATACGGCCGTAGAAATTTCTGGAAAAACGGCCATCGTCTGGAACCGCATTACCCTTGTGGCCATGGTCCGGGGAAATGAGGCCATCACGGAATTTACAGTGACCGAAGTTTACCAAAAACAAGGTAAAAATTGGAAAATGTTGGCGCTGACCTTTAGCAGCGTGCGGGACACGCATCAGATTAAAAAATAAGCTTGAACAACAGCCAAAAATAAAAAGATCATCAAGCAGGTTATTCCGATTGATGATCTTTTTTATTTTCAATGAATACCCTATTCTGATTAAATACCCCGTGATTGTAGGGTAGCCCTCAACTTAAAGGCCTTTTCAATCACGTTCAGTCTTGCCTTCCGGGGATCGGGTTTGCCAACTACCTTCCCACTCAACTCAACATCAAGAATCTCTTCTTTTTGGGTAGTGTAAAGCGGCCACACTGGCAGTCCCTTGCCATTTGGATTGCCCGTTTTGGCGAAATTTGCCCAATAGATATTCATGGTATTCGCCAGCTCTTTCTCATCCGCTGTTGCCTCAGCTTGCGCGCCCCAGCGGGCATTGAGCGTGTTGAATACAAAAGAGACATCTGATCCGTGACCGGCACCGTACCGCGCCCGCGCCTGCATTGCAGCAGGGACGTAACCGAATTGAAATAGATAGGCAGGTGCACCTTTGGCAACAAAAGCCCTTGCCGTCATACGTCCTGGCTCACCCCACGCCCAGTCGGTGTTAAACTTGGTGATTACTTCAGCGAATTCTTTGTCACCATTGGGATCAAAGGCCGCTTTAGCCTCAGCTTCAAATTCTCCAAAAAGAGAAAACAGGGCTTCCTTTGATGTGCTGGTATTGACAAATGGCCCACCTATTTCCGCACTACAATTCCCGATGATGATGGGAATACCAGGCTGCCGTCCGGCTTTGTAGGCGCTCTCCGCTGTTTCTACCACCAGTTTACCATCGAGGATCGGACCGGAGTAGGTACGAGGACCGCCCTGGCCATCCGTTTCCTGACCTCCATCCACAATCTGCTCCACGCTCAGGGCGCGCAGTTTAGCCAATCCGGGTGCGTCGGTGCTCTCAATCTTATGTTTGCGCGCAAAATTTATCCCAATTGTTTCTGCCGAAACAGGGTATAGCGGATCTGCATTTTCCTGACGCATCGGTCTGCCAGTAAGCACCCCATCACGGCCACCGCCCGATTCGCTGATCACCTTATGAAAAAGACCTCTGGCAGCGGGTATGCTTAATAGTGAATGTACCGAAACGCCTCCTGCTGAAAACCCGAAAATGGTCACGTTCTTAGGATCGCCCCCAAATGCGGCAATGTTCTTTTGAATCCACTTCAGCGCAGCAATCTGATCCATATAGGCGTAACTGCCCTTGAGTTCTTCAGGGTGTTCCTGGCTCAAGGCGGGAAAGGCAAAATGACCGAGTCGACCAAGCCGGTAATTAATGGTCATCAGGATGACGCCTTGTTTGGCAAATGCATTTCCTGCCGTGCCAGCACCAGAACCGCTACCTCCCACAAAAGCGCCTCCGTGAATCCAAACCATCACAGGCAATTTTGATTTTTTAGTGGCTTTAGCGGGTGCCCACACATTCAGAAAAAGACAATCTTCGCAAGTGATTGCGGTGGAACCCGGAAAAGTACGCTGTGGGCAATCCGCACAGAACTTGGTGGCATCTCGAACACCTTTCCAAGGGCTTACAGGCTGTGGCGGGCGCCAGCGAAATTCACCGACCGGTGGGGCTGCGTAAGGAATACCTTTGAAGACAGTAGCATCGCCTTCGATTACTCCTCGTACTACGCCTGTAGCAGTTTTCACTTCTGGAGCTGTTTGCGCATACATAAGGGTATTGATGACTAAAAGCAAAAAAATTGCGATCGATGTTTTTTTCATTTTCAGTTTGTTTTAGAGCAGGCATGCTATTGTGGTGTGAATTAGGAGTCATCAACTTGGTGAAGGACAAGGAGCCCATCTTCCAGGAACCTTTTTCTTTCACATACACTTCAGTCACCATAAATGGGTTGGTCACTTCATTGCCGCCAACTACAGCCAACAAGGTTATCCGGTTTAACAGGATAGCTGTATTTTCAATGATTTGAACAGACACTTCATGAATGTCTGCCTTCTTGTAATGAATTCCTCCACTACCAATAATATTGAGTTCCCGTTCTTTACCCCAGGATCCGCCCATATGCACAAAAACTGATTTTTCATCAAACAGATCTTTCAGTTTTTCCACGTTTTTATCGGCCATCCATTGCCATTTCTCTTTGGAGAGATTGATAATTTCCTGATCTGCCGTGTTTTGCGCGAGGACACCTTCAATACTTAAGACCGTAAGTACCATTGCAAGAATTGATGCTTTCATAGAGTTGTTTTATTGATAGATTATCATGGTGCAAAGGTGCCCTGATTCCAGTTCTGGGGAGGTATACAAACTACTGGTTTATCTACCACTTTCACTGATTCGGCTCAGCTGCGTTCGAAGTCGGGGGGAGAACCCTTAAGTTTGATTGAAATTTTAAAAAGCAGCTTTCAATAAAAGATGCAAAAAGTTAAACTGAACAATGGCATTGAAATGCCTATACTTGGGTTTGGGGTTTTTCAGGTAAGCGACCTGGAAGAATGTGAAAGAAGTGTAATGGATGCCCTCAGCGTCGGCTATCGTTTGGTTGACACGGCTGCTTCTTACGGCAATGAAGAGGCCGTTGGCAAAGCGGTCAAAAATAGTGGGGTACCAAGGGAAGAGCTCTTTATCACCACCAAGCTTTGGATTCAGTCAAATGGTTATGAAGGCACCAAAAGGGCTTTTGACCACTCCATGAAACAATTGCAACTGGATTATTTGGATTTGTACCTGATGCACCAACCCTTTGGGGATGTGTACGGCTCCTGGCGAGCCATGCAGGAATTGTACAAAGAAGGGCGAATCAGAGCAATTGGGGTAAGCAATTTTCAGCCTGACCGGCTGATTGACCTGATTGTTCACAACGAAATCATTCCTGCGGTCAATCAGATTGAAACACACCCATTTAACCAGCAAATTGAGACCCAAAATTTCTTGCAGGAAAACAGTATACAGATTGAATCCTGGGGTCCCTTTGCTGAAGGAAAAAATGACATCTTTCACAATGAATTGTTGCGCTCAATTGGGAAGAAATACCATAAAACGATTGCGCAGGTTGTTCTCCGCTGGCTTACGCAACGCTGCATTGTCGCCATCCCCAAATCAGTTCGCAAAGAAAGAATGGAAGAGAATTTCAATAGCTTTGATTTTGAACTGAGCCCTGAAGATATGGAGGCGATTAAAACGCTGGACACAAAGACCAGTAGCTTCTTTGATCATCGGGATCCAGCAATGGTGA
Source organism: Haliscomenobacter sp. (assembly GCF_016718685.1). Lineage (GTDB taxonomy): Bacteria > Bacteroidota > Bacteroidia > Chitinophagales > Saprospiraceae > Haliscomenobacter. Next base: position 90,639 of record NZ_JADKCX010000008.1, read on the forward strand.
AATGGTTGGGTGGGTATAAAGTTGGACTTTAGTGACTGAAAATTCAACAGGTAACATCAAGAATTTTCAGCTTTAAACCAAAGCGGCAAAATGAGCACAAAGCACAGAACATGTTTGACAATCGGGAGTTCGAAGGTAAATGATATCCCCGAACTCCCGAATCCTTCAGCCCTTACAGCTTATTGATGCGAATCAACTCTGGCGCTTGCCCGCTCCGCATCACCCGGATGAAGTAAATCCCAGCCGGGAGTGGTTTCAGGTCTAACTCTCCCTCGGAAATGCCTGCATCAAATTTTTCACGGTTGAGGATGTTGCCATTGATGTTGAGGATTTCAACAGCTATATCAGTTTCATTACTTCGTTTTGAAGCATTGAAAATCAAGCGGATCCGATCACGGGTTGGATTGGGATAGGCATAAGTGAAAGGCCTTTCGCCCTTGTTTTTGTCGTTTGCATCAAAGGTTTCCCCACTTGGTTTCCCTAAAACGGAACTACAGTAGTTAATTTCGAATAGTGCCCCGCTCAGGTCAAGTGCCGCACATACTTTCCCTCCACCCTGAATCAGCAGTACATTGAGTTCGCTTAACGGCGTTTCGCTCAGATAGATGGTAAAACTGAGCGAATTGGGAAGGTATAACAGGGTGTGGATACGGTATTTACCCGGTTGGTAGATGTCAAAACTAGGCCGGTCGTTAACATTCTCGATTACTTTATTGTCACCTGAAGTGAGCAAATAGAGGGTAAAATAACCCGGAGGGATATTGGGTTGTTTGCCGACAACGGCCTTCACGTTTACCTTCCCCAAATTTACCAAACAAGGTTGATTTTGGGGAATGAGGGTACCTGCGGATACGGTACAGGCTAAACAGTTGAGGACGTCGAATACAACTCCATTTCCATCCCAAGCGCCACAATTCACCCCGCCGCCCTGAATCAGTTGTTTGGTAATTGCAGAAACCTGAGTAGTCCCATAAATGATTCCAGAAAAATCAAACGTAGCCGGGTTGTACACCAGCGTGTGAATGCGGTAACGCCCAGGCGTTTTTACCTTAAATGCTGGACCAAAAGATTCTAAATTTTGGATGATCAGATTATCGGTAAAGGTAAGTACGTAAGTGACTTTGAAACCTGCTGGAACTACCGGCGCCTGTAAGGTAGTAGCTTCTATCAAGGCCGCAATATCACTTATACAAGTCTGAGACTTGATTTTTAGTGTACCCGCCGCCGCTGAACAAACCGGAACACAAGGTTTTACATCAAAAAGTAAATTTCCCTGCACATTGATCGAGCCGCAATGGTAGTTTTTACCCTGGGATATTCGATCATAAATCTCCCGAACGCTCGTCACTCCAGGCCGAATACTTCTCGGGTTGAGCGAGCTAATGTGGTACACCAAGGTGTGAATGCGGTAACGCCCGACCGTGTTAACTGTAAAATCCGGCACTTCTTTAACTTGACTTACCACCAGAGAATCCCCTTTGCTGAGGATGTAGCGCAACCGGTAACCAAATGGCACCACCGAAGGAGTACCTACCTTGGCTCGCAACCTCGCCGAACCTGCATTCAGGCAGGGGTAATTTCCAAAAAAATCAATACCATCCAGTGTACCAGCCTTGGCTGGGCAAGTGCACGCAGGCACATTAAACACAGCACCATTTAGATCCAAAGCGCCGCACAGTTGCCCCCCACCTTGAATGAGTAGTTGATGAATATCTGCGATGCGGGTTTTACCATATTTATCCAGTGTCGCCTCCAAATTATCCATTGGATTGTATACGAGGGTATGAATGCGATACAGACCTGTTTCAACTTGGATATATTCGATGTAGCGGGGATCGAGAAGGTATTCCCGGGCTGCGGCTTTAGTGATCACCATGTCTGGCCCGCTGGAAAACACATAAACAACCTTGAATCCGGGAGGAACAATGGGTGCCACGTCAACTACTGCCGTGATATAGGGGCGATTGATGCCATCATAACAAACCTGACGATACGGTTTGAGTTTACCGGCAGAGGCCACACAAGGAGGTTCAAAGTCATGAAGTGCACTGTTTGAATTCGATATTCCACTATTTTCAGCGGATATGGAGCGCACGTATGCTGAGGCATCATCGTCATTTTGTCCTTTTCCGCTGAGTAGAACCAGTAGTAACAATGGAAACAAAAGGTAGACTGACGGTTTCATGTTGTCGCATTTAACAGGCTGATAAAGAAAGCCAGTAGCCTGATTTCGATGATAAAATAGCTGATCAAACCTAAGTTGTATCGTTTATATTAGATTAAAAATGATGAAGATCAGTGGGTGGATTGATTTGAATGTTTATGGTGCGTGAATCTAAGAGGAAATGATTTTTCCCTATTTTGCAAAAAAAAACAAACACATGATTCTAGAAGTTGCCACCATTAACATTAAACCGGGCACCAATGCCGATTTTGAAACCAACTTGCAAGCCGCCCAAGCGGTCATCAGCCAGTCCAAAGGCTACCTCGGCCACCAGTTTCAGCATTGCATCGAAGAACCAACACGTTATGTTTTGCTGATTCGTTGGGCAAGTTTGGAAGCCCATACCGAAGGGTTTCGCGGTTCCCCATTGTTCCAAGAATGGCGGGCGCTGATCGGCCCTTTTTTCGAAGTGCCCCCTGCGGTGGAGCATTATACCCTAAAATTTGAAAATTAAGGAACCTGTGGCATCCACACCCTCGGTCGCCGAGCGAAGTCGAGGTGCCGGGTGTGGATGACAAAAATTCCTTACAAATTCCATGGACTGTTAGGCAAAAAGAAGAATTAAAGTCAATACAATTCCACCCAAAGTAAAATACAAGCCTCTTTTGAACATCGTTGTTTTAGGCATAAACATCCAAAAAGCGGAAATCACGAAAAACAATAAAGAAAGCCCAAAAAATATGTTGAAGAAATATAAAGGGTCTTCAGTTTTGGCTTTGTGCAAGTGGGTCATTTTTTCCAAAATAGTTGGCAGTTCTTTTACGGTAAACTCTGCCTTTCCGGTGCTTTTGTTGTAGGTGCCATCGCGAAAATATAGCAAATCTCCTTCGGTTTTGTCCACTTTGAATTGCCGCATTTTCAACATTTCACCAATTTCCTTTTCATTGGCATTCGGTTTGATCATTTGAACAATCTGCTTCTTCTGCTTTAAAAAGTCAGTATCCCGAAAGATGAGCAATATTCCACTCAATGCATAAACGGCCATGATGCCCGCGAGAAAAAAACCCAAGTAGCGGTGAATTACCCGCATGTTGTTGCTAAAGGATGTGTTGGTTGACATTATAAATATTGCTTTTGTTGAAAAAATTGATTCCCGGTTGTTGATGATGCAATGTAGATTTACAAAGGAATAAATAAGTTTTGGTTATTACAATTTGAATGGCTATTATTGTCAGTCTACCTGACAATAATGTTTAGCTAGGCTGAACTTTCGCAAGAACATGAATGGAAATTACCGCTGGCGCATCATTGCACTGCTTTTTTTGGCGACCACCATCAACTACGTGGATCGGCAAGTACTGTCGTTTGTGATGACCGATGATTTGTTCCGAAAAACCATTCTGGGGCTTTCACCCGAGGTCGTTTTTTCCGAACAAAACATGCAGGATTTTCGCATCCAGATGGGCTGGATTGATTCGGCGTTTAAGGCCACGTATGCCCTGGGTTTTTTGTTGGTGGGTTGGTTGATTGATAAAATCGGGACCAAAAAGGGTTTTACCATTGGGATTTTCATCTGGAGCATTGCCAGTGTGTTGTCTACCTTTTGTGCCAGCGCTGGGCAGTTTAAAATAGTACGCGCGCTGTTGGGTTTGGGTGAATCCACCAATTTCCCCTCTGCCATGAAAGCCATTTCGGTTTGGTTCCCCAAAGCGGAGCGCTCCACCGCTACGGGGATTCTCAACGCGGGGTCCAACATGGGCATCATTGTCACGGCGGTATTGATTCCATTTTTGGTGGTCCAATACGGCTGGCGGGCCTCCTTTTTTATCTCGGCGCTACTGGGCATTCTCATGCTGTTGATCTGGTATTTCAGCTACTCGGAGCCTGAAGAAACCCCCGCCCTATCCGCCAAAGAATACCATTACATCACCGGGAACATGCGTGGCGAAAAGGCCGAAGTGCTGGAGCCCCAACTGAGTTGGGGTCAACTGCTGCGCTACCGCCAGACCTGGGCCTTTATTTTTGGCAAAATTTTCGCCGATCCGGTCTGGTTTTTTTACCTGACCTGGTTGCCCGATTTTTTGAGCACCAATCAACAACTGGATCGAAAACTGGATTTGAAAAACTTCGGTATGCCTTTTTTGATCATTTATCTGGTGTCGGATTTGGGCAGTATTTTTTTTGGCTGGCTGGCCACCCGTTTGATGCAAAAAGGTTGGACGGAAAACGCCGCACGCAAGCTTACTTTGTTGATTTGTGGTAGTCTCGTACTGCCGATCTGGTTTATACCCACGATCCACAGTTTCAACCTGATCGTCGCTATGTTTGCCCTGGCGATGGCCGCGCACCAGGGCTGGTCAACCAATGTATACGCTTTGGCCACCACCCTTTTTCCCAAAAACTCGGTTGGTTCCGCCACTGGTTTGGGTGGATTTTTAGGCGGTAGCATCAGTATGGCAGTGGCCGCCGCTACGGGTTATGTGGTGGCGTACCTGGGCTACACGCCGATGTTCATTTTTGCCTGTTCTTTCTACTTGATTGGCCTGGTTTGTATGCATTTGACCTTACCAGTTTTGACCAAAATAGAACTCAAGTGAGGAACCTGACCCACACTGCAACCATGAAGGCTGGGGTTTTGCAAAAACCACAGGTCATTGAACTCCGGGACTGTGCCATTCCTGAGCCAGGTGAAGGGGAAGTACGCATCAAAATGGAATACCTGGGCATTTGTGGTTCGGACGTTTCTATCTACCAGGGGCATCGGGTGAATACCCCTTTACCGCTGATCATCGGCCATGAAGGCATCGGGCGCATTGAAAAAATGGGGGCAGGGGTGAGTCGCTTTACCATTGGGCAAAGGGTCGTCATTGAACCCAATTTCCCCTGTGGCCATTGCGCACTGTGCTGGCAAGGGCGCGGCAACATTTGCCCCCATAAGCGAATTTTTGGCGTACTCGAAACGGGCTGTTTTGCAGAATACGCGGTAGTGCCCGCCCAATTTACCTGGGCACTTCCCGATAGCATCGCGGACGAGGATGCGGTTTTGATAGAGCCACTAGCGGTTGCGTTGCATACCTTGTATACCTCCACTGCTCGACCCGGAGATAGCATTGCCGTGCTGGGTTTGGGGGCGATTGGTCTTTTGCTCACCCAGTTGGCTTGCCGCATGGGGTATCAAGTCATGGCTTACGACCGGGTGGAAGGAAAAACCGCCTTGGCCCGGCAATTGGGGGCAAAGGCCATTCCTGCGCAAACCAGCGCGACAGACCTGGCAGACCACTGGCAGCAAGCAAAAGTCAGCAGTATTTTTGAGTGCGCTGGTGCTGCTCCGGCTTTGAGCATGGCCCTGGAAGCTGCGCCACGCGGGGCAAGTATCGTGGTTGCCGGATTGGCCGACAAACCCAGTGCCATCAACGAGTTTAGCCTCACCCGGCAAGGCCAACAGGTCTTGAGTTCCATCATTTACCAGCACCCCTTGGACTTTCAGAGAACCATCACTTTGTTGGAAAATGGCTTCGTTCAACCGAGTAAAATCATCTCAGCGCAGTATCCTTTTGAGGAATTGCCCAAGGCCATGGATGCAGCTGCCAATGGGCAACACAGCAAAATTATCCTACATTTTTAACCTACAATCACCACAAATCGCATGAAACAAACCATATTTTACGGCTGGCGCATCGTACTCGTTGCTTTGATCGGCCAGTTTTTGAGCGTAGGCTCATTGCTGGTGTATTGCTTTGGCGTCTTTGTCAAACCACTGGCGGAAGCATTCAAGACCGACCGTGGCTCCATCTCGCTGGCGGTTTCACTGGTGAGTGTAGGGGTGGCCCTCGGTTCCCCTATTGCGGGACGTTTGATCGATAAATTAGGGGGCAAAAAAGTCATCACTTACGCCCTGATTGGCATGTCACTGTGTTTGTTTGCACTCTCCAGGGTAAATGGGCCGATCATTTCCTTGTATATTTTTTATTTTCTGGGCGGTTTCATCGGTTCCGGTAATTCTCCATTGGCGTATTCGCGGATTGTGGCCAACTGGTTCAATCAACACCGGGCGCTGGCCATCGGCTTGGGCAATGCGGGCGTGGGACTGGGCGCACTGTTGATTCCCCTTTTGGGTCAATACCTCATCCAGTCTGCCGATTGGCGACAGGTATACATCATCCTGAGTCTGGCCTGTGTGCTGATTGCGCTGCCGATTGTGTCTTTATTTTTGAAAAACACCCCGGAAGAACTGGGGCAAAAGCCACTGGGAATTATCGACATTTCTTCCCAGCCCAGTAGCGCCATCAGCATTGGTGCAGCGGCGGCAACGCGCACTTTTTGGCTACTGAGCATGTCCATTTTGTGTGTGGCCATCAGTTGCACGGGCATCATGACCCACCTTGCAGCCATGCTGACCGACCGAGGCTTGTCGCCCCAAATTGCGGCCTTTGCGATCTCCTTATTCGGTGGTGCTTCCTTGTTGGGCCGCATCGCCAATGGTTTTTTGGCCGATCGGTTTCATCCGCCGCTGGTGGCTGCGGGTATTTTTTCGGGCGCAGCCATCGGCATCTTGTTGCTGTGGTTGTACCCCACTGGTTTTACGGTTTATCTGGCTACGGTGATGATCGGTTTGGCGATGGGTGCTGAGTCGGACATCATGCCCTATATGGTGAGCCGGTATTTTGGGATGCGTTCGATGGGTACGGTGTACGGATTTGTGTTTTCGGCGTATACGGTTGGGGCGGCACTGGGGCCGCTGTTATTTGGGATTGGTTTTGACCAAACGGGGTCTTACCAATGGCCCTTGCTCATCGGCCTGGGTTTGATGATTTTGGCCATTGCGTTGATGTGGCTTTTAAAAGGAAAGGAGCAGCAGGAAGGATAAATAGCAAAAAAATGTATGGTGGGTGGAGATTTACTGCGGATCGCGGGCCCGCGGTAGGCGGGTGCTGGCCCTTTCCATTTCTATATTTAAGCAATCAATACAAACCATATGCAATTCGATCCAAACAATCCCATCATTCAGCTCTGCGTGGAAGGCATGCGCCTGGAAGGAGAAGGAAAAACAGCGGAAGCGTCCGAATTATTCCAACGTGCCTGGGAGGAGTCCAGTAATGATTTTGAAAAATTTACTTCGGCGCATTATGTGGCCCGGCATCAACAAAGTGTAGAGGACAAGCTGAAATGGGATGAAATTGCCTTGATTTCGGCCTTGAAGATCAATGACGAATCGATGAAAGCAAGTTACCCTTCGCTTTACCTCAATATTGCCAAGGGGTACGAAGATTTGCAGGATTTTGATCAGGCTATAAAAAATTACCACTTAGCACAATCTTTTATCCATTTTCTGCCCGACGACGGGTATGGCCAACTGGTAAAAAATGGAATCACCAATGGGATTACCCGCGTTACAGTGTGAGTTTGCAAAAAAACGGCAAACCAGTTAACTTGTGCGATGAGGACGCCATCGGTGGTCGTTTGTAACTCCATCAGCATCGCCAAAACACCTTATTCACATCAGATAAACCAATCATGAAACACCTCATCATCCTTGTTGTAAGCGCGTTATGTTCCATTAATGCACAAGCACAAAAAGCCCTTCCCGAAGACGTAACCAAAAGCATCCAGGCCCGCATCGAATATGGCTATTCCCCCAGCATTGTGGTGGGGATTATCGACAAAGACGGGCCGCAATATTCTGTTTGGCACCAAAACCATTGTGGCCGAGCCGGTGAATGAGCACCATTTATGAAATCGGCTCTATCTCTAAAACCTTCACCGGCATCCTGCTGGCGCAAATGGTGTTGGCTGGACAACTCAAAACCGATGACCCTGCGCAACAATACCTGCCTGCAACCGTAACCTTGCCCACCAGGGGTGAAAAACAAATTACCCTCGGGCATTTGTCCGACCATAGTTCTGGACTTCCCGGCATGCCCAATAACTTTGACCCAAAAGATCCGGCCAACCCTTTTGCCGATTATACAGTGGATCAGATGTACACCTTTTTGAAGGGCTACACCCTAACCCGGGACATTGGCGCAGGATACGAATACTCCAACCTGGCGCAGGGATTATTGGGACATATCCTCTCGCTCAAAGCGGGCAAATCGTATGAAGCACTAATGGTCAGCAAGATTGCCAAACCCCCTGAGGATGAAAGCAACCAAAATTACCTTTGATGAAAAAATGAAACAAAACCTGGCGATGGGTCATAGTGAGGGTGCTCAGGTGGCCAATTGGGACATCCCCACGCTGGCCGGTGCTGGTGCCATCCGCAGTTCCTTACACGATATGTTGATCTACATGGCGGCCAATCTGGGTTTGAAAAAAAGTAAAATCTATCCTGCCATGCAATTGAGCCACCAGGCTCGACACGACAAAGCAGGCCGAGGCACCCGCGTTGGCCTGGGCTGGCACATTTCCAAAGGTGCCGAGGGCGACGTGATCTGGCACAATGGCGGGACGGGCGGGTACAAAACTTTTTCCGGCTTTGTCAAAGAAACGGGCAAAGGAGTAGTCGTGTTGACCAACTCGAATAAAGGGGCTGATGACATTGGTTTTCGTTTGCTCAACTCGGCAGCCAAGCTGATCGAAGTCAAAAAGCCAGACCCGGTTGTCATCGTTGAAGCATCGATTTTGGAATCCTACGTGGGTACTTATGAGCTTGCGCCTGCTTTTAACATCGTCATCACCCGTGACGGAACCCGTCTATTTCTTCAGGCTACCGGGCAACCAAAGGTGGAATTGTTTGCCAAAACGGATACCGAATTTTTCCTGAAGGTGGTGGAGGCAAAAGTAACTTTTAGCGCCAAAGATGGCAAAGTTGAAATTATGACCTTGTTTCAAGGCGGGCAGGCGATGCCGTGGAAACGGATCAATTAAAATCAACGTAATTTGTCCTTGCCTTGAGCGCAACGATTGCCTTGTTTTTAGTGTCATCAAAGCAGACAAACCTAATCCATCAAAATGAACTGGAACATCTACTTGCCACAGACGCCTTGTCCACCTTTAGCCTGATAGAAACATGAACGATTGGGCAAAACTCAAAGATGTTTTGGCAACAAAAAGCCCTGTGCTCAATCGGAGGAAAAAATCTACGCTGTGTTGTTGGCGGGCTTTTTGTGTTTCTGTTCCTGCTCTTTTTCCAACCTTTTGGCGTAAACAATTACAATACGAAGGAGACGATTACCCTGGAATTCTTCCTAGCCATCTTGCTCATGTGGCTGGTGGTCAGTCTGCTTTTGGCCTTTAATGAATTCCTTATTTTTCCTCTGGTTGTCAAACAGCCCAATCGGGGAAAAATGCTGTCGTGGATCATCTGGTCGATGCTTTGGCTGGGCAGTGGGGTCTTCCTTTTTTACAATTATTTAGGCGCATGGCACGATTTCCGACTGAGCAGCTATGTTGAATTTTTGGCCAATATCAGTGCTTTGAGCCTGTTTCCACTAGGAGGTTTGTTCTTGTACCTCAAAATCCGGGAACTCCGTAAGGCATTGGAATTGGACCATCCCTATACTTACCGGGCCGGAGAGGATGAATTTTTACTGGTTTTTACCGCCGAAAATCAAAAAGACCACTTTACCCTGCCTTTAAAGCTGTTGCTGTTCATTGAATCCGACGACAACTATGTTTCCATTCACCACCTGCAAGATGCCCGGGTTACGAAAACACTTTTCCGCAAGAGTTTAAAAAGTATCCAGGAAGAAGCCCTTCACCCGGCCTTGTTGCGCTGCCACCGTTCCTATCTGATCAACCTCAGCCACCTGCAACAAATCCACGGAAACCGCAACAAACTGAAAGTTTTCCTCAATCATGTCAAAGACCCTATACCTGTATCCCGGCAATACATGGACTCCATCTTTGCACTGGTTTCCCAATCGTCCCAAATAGGCTGATTTCACCCCAAACGAGCAATTTTTGATCACCTGAGCCCATTTTCTGGCGTCATTGGGGAAACAAAAATTGAAAAACGATGGAATCATTTGTTGCACACCGCAGTGCCAGCCGGCTCAGTACCTGGCTTAGCCTGATTATCTCTTTGACCTTTTTGATGGTATGGTTGCCTTTGCTGCGGAGTGTCTTTGACGGCAGTTCTTATCAATGGGGCATGAGTTATTTTGGCGTACAGCTACATGGAGCGGGGATCACGCCCAGTTATATGTTTCTGGTCGTCCAGTTGGTTTTTTATGTGGCACTGTTCGTTTCCATGTACCGCGTGCAGAACCGGAATGTGTATTATGTCTTGTTGCTGTTGTGGTTTGTGCATGTATTTGGCAACTTGTTGGCCGATATCGCGATCAATGGCGATACGACGTTTGAGGGCGATACGTTGGGGGTTAGCATTTCTCTTTTTTGGATTGTCCTGCCTTTGTCGGCCGTGGCGCTGCTGTTGATTTTGCTGGCCATTAGGGCAGACCGGAATGCTGCTCCACAATCGATACCCTGGGGTGCAAAAAACCGAAAAATGCTTTGGTTGATTTTGGGGCCTTTGCCCATTCAGGCGATTCTTTTGGCTTCGGGCGAGCCACATGGTTTGACGGATCAAATTGGGGTGGTTTTGACGATTGTGCAGTGTTTTTTGCTGCCAGTGATTGTGCGGCCGTATGGGAGACAAGGCCAAAACTGCGTAGGCAACTTGCTGGATTACTTGCAGCATTGTTGGCTGGGTGGAGGTGTTCAGGACAATGCCTTGCTGGTATAAGTCTCTGACTTGTACCCATTATTTTCGCGTCTCTGACGCACGCGCAACGCGAAAATTTGGCATAAACACACGTCAGAGACGTGTTGATAATGGGATCAAGTCTGGAGACTTGATCCAGCGCCAGCGCCTAACATTAGAGCTAATTGACGCCTAAAGGGCAGGGCTGTTAAGTTCTAGTAATGAACCACGCTTAATCGACAAATCGCGTGGCGATGACCCATATTGTAGCGGCGGTTTTAACCCCTGCCGTCAGTTGTCGTGATCAAGTTATGGAGTGCCGTAGGGTACGACCAATTTTGATCAATGTAGGTCGTACCTACGGCACTCCATTAAAACAAGATCGGCCATTTCATCGGCGGGTTGAAACCCACCGCTACAAAATGGTTCGTCGCTACGCGACTGTTTTGGTGGAAAATGGAAGTTTATCTACCATTATTCGGTATTGATTTCTCGATTTCCCTCAGGGGTTGGAAAACTCAAGCACGATGTTGTCCTAATGCAAAATTGTGTCCTAATCGTAGCCCTTTAGGCAGGGGGTTCCTGAATACATTCTCCCCTTGCTGCCGCTTAGGAGGCATTGAGTTGGGCGAGGATTTGTTCGAAGCGGGCTTCGCCAATGGCTTCGATGATGGTGTTCAGGTAACTTTCTGGTACACTTGCATTCGGTGATCCTATTTGTTTGAAATCTGATAAGCATTCATAAAAGCCGAGATTGCATTTTCTGCATCATTCTTTTGTTTCCAATAAATAGCCCCATATTATTTAAAGTTGTGCTAAACCAGAGCAATATCACCGATTTGCTGCGCTTTATGCGAGACTTTGTTCCAAATAGCGCAAAGCGGTGTCATAGTCTCCTTTGGCCGAATAGATTTGGCTGATGTTATTCAAAGTAGTGCCCTCGCCTTGACGGTCACCGATTTGCTTACAAATGGAGAAACTCTTGTCCCAAATGTTCGATTGCTTTATCATAATCACCTTTTGCTAAAGTAGATTTTGCCAATATTTCCAAGGTTGTAGCCCCTCTCCTTTACGGTCACCGATTTGCTGCTCTATGGCGAGACTTTGTTCCAAAAGCGCAAAGCCGTGTCGTAGTCGCCCTTGGCATAATAGATTTGGCTGATGTTATTCAAGGTTACCCCCTCGCCTTTACGGTCTCCGATTTGCTGCCTTATGGCGAGACTTTGTTCCAAAAAGCGCAAAGCCGTGTCGTAATCGCCCTTGGCATCATAGATTTGGCTGATGTTATTCAAGGTTACCCCCTCTCTTTGACGGTCACCAATTTGCTGCCATATGATCAGACTTTGTTCATACAATTTTAGGGCTTGGTCTAATTGTCCGTTATAATTTTAGAATAAGCCTAGTTCGATATGTAAGCGTAAACATTGGTTTTAGTCAAGGTTTTTGTCTAAACTGCCATTGATTGAGTTCAAAAGCTTTTTTGATAAAAACCAATCGCTGGTAATGGTCTTGCAAATTGAAAGCAACCGCAGCAAATTCCTTCAGGCCTCCGCCAACTCAAAAATACTCCTTCGCCAACTCTTCCTCTTCCCAAGTCAGGTTGTTCCCTAAAAAAACTCCCCGCCGCAAACGCCCAATTTTTCACATCATCCTCCACAATCGCCTCCTTCAGCATCCACTCCCGCGTCAACTTATGCACTTCAAACACCTTTCCTTCCCCATCCCAAAAACACAAAGACCATTCGTGCAGCGATTGCAACAAAGGCATCAAAACCGCTTCCTCCTCCCCACTGATCGCCACCAAAGTGCCGCCAGCGTCGTCCGCGTCATACACACCGCCGCCATTTGCAGCACCCGCTGCTCCTCCGCCGTCAGCCCTGATAAATTTTCCCCAGCAGCAAATTCTCCCAGACCTTGGCCTCCACTTGCCCCACCGAGGCCGCCAGTTTCGACCAATCCGCAGTTTTATCCTTTTTTCAAAATCGCCTCCAAAACTCATACGCCCGCGGGTGGCCGTCCAGGCGTTTGAACACATCCTGGCGTTCAGCCAGCGGAATGGCGCGTAGGGTAGGGGAGAAGTTGGAGAGGCGGTAGCTCTCGGCGTAGCTCATTTTGTCGAGGCCGAGGTGTTGTACGCAGTCTTGTAAATCGCTGATCAGGTAGCGGGTGGTGAACAAGAGGTGGCAACCTCCGGGTGTGTTTTGGCACAAATGCTGCATAAAAGCCGCCAAACCTGCGCTGCCAATACCTTGTTCCTGGGTGCCGTCCTCACCGACTTGTACATCTTCAAAATTGTCGAAGATCAGGATGGTTTTGCGGCCTTGCAGGTAATTGTCGATCAGCGCCTGCAGTTTTTCCTGTGGGTTGGCGTCACTTTCAAGGTATTGTTTGAGCTGTCGGAGGGTGTGTTTTGTTGGCTTTTTCGTCGCCTTCCCAACGGGCAAACAGTTCATCCAGGATGTACTTCTCCGAAATCTGGTTCCCATTCCGGAAAATGAGCACCTCGTGGCTGCGGTTCTCGTAATTGTGCGCAAAGGCTTCCGCCAGGGTGGTTTTGCCCAGTCCGCCCAGGCCGTGTAGCACCACGTGTTGGCCTTTGGTAAAACTACGCCGCAGCAGGTTCAAGTAACGTTTGCGCCCGATGAAGCCCGAGCCAATCAGGCGGGTATTTTTGGTTTTGAAAAAATCGCTGCGGGGGTAAAATCCTCCGGCAGGACGTACTTTTCTTTCGGATTGACCAGGGCCTCGGTGTATTGGTTGAGGTACACCACGGGCGTAAACCACTCGGCCAGGTGGGGGCGGTGTGGATCCAATCTGCGTTGCTCCAGCAGGTATTGCCAGAGGCTTTCGCGGGCAGCGGCCAGGGCGTGGGTCAGGGTTTCCCCTTTCGACAAAGCCGCGTACAGGGCGGTGGTGAACACCTTGGCGCCATCGTCGGTCACCGAAAAACGCATCGCCACGATGGAAGGCAAACCAAATTCAGCCAATTGCTCCACGACGCCGTTGCCTGCCATCGCCGTTTCGCAGGCGCTGAGGATGAGCAGTTTGACGCACTGGTGTTGGCGCAGGGTTTCGCCCAGTTCGCCGCCGAGCACTTCGCGGTGGTTGCCGTCCTCGTCTTCGAGGTGCAATACGCCCTGCTTCACCTGCTTTTGGTACGAGCCATGCCCGCTGATGTGGACAATATCGTGCTGGTGTTTGCGCAACGCCTCGCTGATTTCGGCGAGGGAGGCGGTATCCAAAAACTCGATGACAATTTTGGGTTCACCGCCCGTGGCTTCAAAACTGCCGATGGCGTCGATCAGGCGTTTTTGCTCTTCTTCGATTTCGAGCAGTTTGGAACGTTCGTTCAGGTTTTCGGGCAGGGCAGTGACGAAGAGCATTTTGAGCGGGGCAGCGGAGGCGGCTTTGCCCTGCATGTCGAATTTGGGCAGGTCTTTTTCCAGCGTGCGCACCAGGCCGAAGTGGGCGACGGCCAGGCTTTGGCGCGCATCCCCAGTTTGGACGGGAAGAAATGGGGGATGACCATTTCAAAGGGCAAGTTCAGCACCTGGGTATCGGCGGTGGAAATGGCCAGAATCAGCTCTGCAATTTTACGCTTTTCCAGCAGCTCCACAAAATCGTGGCAAACCTGGAGGATATCGCCGGTAAAAAAGGTATTGAAAAGGGCCTGGGCTAGTTGATCCTCGTTCCAGGGCGCAAGTTGTCCGGGCATGCTCAGGGTGTCCCGGTAAGTCGCATCGTCCATCCGGCGGTACTCCTGAAAGGTGTTGACTTGCGCAAACAACTGCGGGTCAATGGACAGGGGGATGTTTTCGTGCAGCAATGGGACTCCGTCGGAGGCCAAGCCCGCTTTCCCGGCGTGGCGGGATTTGAGGCTGAGTTGTGCGGAATAATTGCCATCCTCCTGCGGCTCAATGCGCAAAAAGAGGATGCTGTGTTGAAAATCCTGCTCTACATGGTAGATGATGTCGCCGATGTGGACGTTGCCACCGGCGGAGATGTTGCCGTAGACGATGTTTTTGTGGGTCATTAGCTGTGCCGCCCGGGGCGGGTTTTGTTAGCCACAAATTACACAAATTTTGTGGCGAAATAAAAATGATAATTGATAAAAGCGCTAAAGTGGTTCTGAGGTGTCTAAGGTTTCTAAGGTGGTAAATAATAGCGTTTTTTCACCACCTTAGAAACCTTAGACCTGTCGATTACCCACAAATCCCCTAATTAGGTTTGTGGTTGATATTGAGCATTTTACTGCGGTCTCAGAACCCCCGACCCCTAAAGGGGAGCACATTTTAGGTAACTAAAAGGCCTTACTTTTTCTAAAAAAGGGGAAAATATTACGATTATCGAAAATATACTCCCCTTTAGGGGTCGGGCATGCGTATCAGGTTTGGGAATTAACTAAAGTATAATTTGCTAAAAAGAAAGGTGTTCCATTTTGTGATCAAAAGCCACAAGTGTGGAACCCAAACATTTTAAAGAAACAGTTCAAAGAAACAGCATCTGTGATCGATTTTCTAAACTTTTCGACGATTTTTTTGAATGAGTTGGGAGTTTTCAGCGGATTTAGCCAAAGAAAAGGCAAACTAAGCGCAGCGGAGTTTGTAAATAGCTGCATTGAGTTATGCCGAGTTAAAGGCTGGTCCGGCAGCTTGACCGATCACTGTGTTGTACTCCATGAGCAGTATGGGCTTTTGCTTGAAGCGCAAAGCCTGAACGAACGCTTCACAGAAAAGAGTGAACAGTTGATGCGTTATGTTTTTGATTTAGTGATGCGCACTCATTTAAGGGATGGGAACCCGATGGATCTGTTGGCGCAATTTGAAGAGGTTTATGTAGAGGACAGTACGAATCTAGAGTTGCCCCATTGTTTGCATACACTGTACAAGGGGGTGGCGCGGAGCCTCTACGGCTGGACTAAAAATAGATGCAACCTATGGTTTACGCTGGGGGAATCTAGACCTGATGTTCCATCATGGCGCAGGTTCAGATACCTGGCAGGGTGTTCCGGTGATGAAAAAGGGTGCTCTACTGCTGAGAGATTTGGGCTATTTTAGGATACAGGACTTTGTAAGTATTGCTGAGAATGATGCTTATTTCCTATCTCGATATCGATTCTCGACCAATGTCTATGAAGCTAAAGAGGAGGTGTTGAGCTAAATTTATTAGCATTATTGGAAACAATGGCGGAAAATGAAACGCGAAGCATAGAAGTTATGTAGGACAGCCAAACTCCTCAAAGCACGGATGGTTTTGCAGAAAGTACCCAAAGCGGTGGGCGACTACAAGCGACACAAGCTTAAAACCGATAAGCAAAGTAATCGCAATAAGATTACTCCCCAGCGACTAGCTTTTTGTGACGCCAATTGCTACATTACGAATATCTCCGAGCAGATGATGACCGATCAAGACATCATTAATTTATATGGTCTGCGCTGGATCATTGAAATTTTGTTCAAAGCCTGGAAATCAATTGCCAAGCTTAAAGGGCCCATCAGAAGCATGAAACCAGCGCGTTTTATGTGTATGTTGTATGCACAGATGATCAGAATACTCATTGATACCAAGATTGTACAGTATTTTAAGATCGAATTGTGGAACCTTTTTAGCCATAAGATCAGCGAGCTTAAAGCCTTCAATGTACTTGCCACTTTCAGTCAAGCTTGGTGGATGGCTTTAAGAAGCGGTACGACAAGGGCAACCCATGACCTCTTTGATAAAATAACGGAGGCCATGATCGCTTTTACAAAAAAACGAAAGCCCAGCAAAAAGGAGTCTCATAACGACTTCTATATATTTGTTAATTCCCAAACCTGATACGCATGGGGTCGGGGGTTCTGAAGCTAAAGCACAATCTCGCATTCAATGTGCGGATTTGTGGGTAATCGACAGACCTTAGACACCTTAGAACCACCTTAGATGTGGGTGAATTGAACTCGAGAGTACAAGGTTTTAAAAGATGAAGCCCACACCACTCCCCCCCAATTCCCCGTCAAATCCGCCACCGCAAGGCCCCATTGGTCTACAAGCAGCCACAAACTCCAGCAATTTTCCCTACATTTCCCGTTCATCAATGCCTATCGTCACATGAATTGGAAATCAATAGCCGTCTTCAGTGTTATCCTCTTGAGTATACAAAGTTTGTTGTTTGCCCAAAGCACCCCGCCTCCGCAGGCTGACCCACGTTTGTACACCATCGCCAATGCCGCTTCGCCGCAGCGATTGGAAGCCGACATTCGCAAGTTGGTCGGTTTTGGGACGCGCAACACCTTCTCCGACACCGTATCCACTACCCGAGGCATCGGCGCGGCGCGGCGCTGGATCAAATCCGAATTTGAAAAAATCTCCGCCGCCTGCAATTCTTGTCTGGAAGTCAAAACCCAGAGCGAGTTCCTCAAAGGCGGCAGCAATCCGCGCATCACCCAGGACGTAACCGTGGTCAACATCCTCGCCATCCAGCGTGGTACCCGTTACCCCAATCGCTACGTCATCATGAGCGGCGACATCGACTCACGGGTCAGCAATGCATCCGATGCCACCAAAGACTCGCCCGGTGCCAACGACAACGGTACGGGCATGGCAGGTGCCATTGAAGCCGCGCGGGTGCTGAGCAAGTACAAATTCCCGGTCAGCATCATTTACGTGGGGCTTTCTGGTGAAGAACAGGGCCTCTGGGGCGGCCAACACATGGCCAAAATTGCCAAAGCCGAGGGTTGGGACATCATCGGGGTGCTCAACAACGACATGATTGGCAACATCCAAGGCATCAACGGCGAAATTGAAAACACCACTTTCCGCGTGTTTTCCGAGCCTACGCCCCCGCAGGAAGGTGAGCGCGAGCGCACCTGGCGGCGGGTTTACGGCGGTGAAGTGGATGGCCCATCGCGGCAATTGGCCCGCTACATCGATCGCCTGACCGATCAGTACTGCACCAACCTGGATGCCATCATGATCTACCGCTTGGATCGTTTTGGGCGCGGCGGTCACCACAAACCCTTTAATGATGTGGGTTTCCCTGGGGTGCGCATCATGGAAACGCATGAGCAGTACCAGCGCCAGCACCAGGATTTGCGCACGGAGGATGGCATCAAGTACGGCGACGTGATCGAAGGGGTCAACTTCCCCTACGCCGCCAAACTCACCGGCGTGAACATGATGGTGATGGCTGCCCTGGCCTCGGCACCACCGGAACCGAAAAACGTGCAGATTGGCGGCATCGTGTTGCCTTCTACCCGCCTGAAATGGGACGCGGTAGCCGATCCAGACCTAGTTGGTTACAAACTCTACTGGCGCGAAACCACGGCTGCGCAATGGCAACATTCGCGTTTTGTGGACAAGTCGGTTACCGATTTTACGCTGGAAAACATTATTATTGACAATTATCTTTTCGGGGTGGCTTCGGTGGGGAAGGATGGCAATGAAAGCCTGATTGTGTACCCGACGACGCTGATTGCGAGAAGATAAACCAGATTTTGGAATATTGATTTGGCAGCCAGATTATCGGATTTTTCACAGACGACACGACGTTTTCTGCGAGAAATCTGTGATAAAATCTGTGTAAAATCTGCGCGAAATGAACACGTGTTCAACTGTATGAACCAAAACCTAACTAGATGAAACAACTTTTACCCTAACTAGCTAACACTTTACCCCAGCGTAACCCTTTTTCCCAAGGCCCAATCCTGGTGGACGAAAAGCGCTTCCCCCTCGATCCCCAACTCAGCTACGACGCTGCCATCCCTTCGCCGGAGCAATACTTTGGCTACAAACTGGGCGCTGAATTTACCTTGTACGCCAATACCGTCAACTACGTCAAGGAACTGGATCGGCTGTCTGACAAAATTACCCTCTACCAATACGGCAGCACCTACGAAGGCCGCCCCTTGATCCGTTTGGTGATCACCTCGCCAGACAACCACAAAAACCTGGAAAGTATCCGCCAGCGGCACCTGAAATTGCTGGATGGCAGTGCCTCCGAAGTCAGTTCGGTGGTCAAATCCGATCCGATTTTCATCACTTACAGTTACAACATTCACGGCAACGAAGCCTCTTCTACCGAGGCTGTGGCGCAAGTGGCCTACCGTTTGGCTGCCGCTCAAGACGAAGAAACCAAACGCATCCTGAACAATTCCGTCATTGTACTCTACATCTGCATCAATCCCGATGGCCGCGATCGTTTCATTTATTGGTACAAATCAACCCAGCGCAACGTGTTGGGCTACGAACCCCGTGATTTGGAACACTACGAACCCTGGCCCGGTGGCCGCGGCAACCACTACTGGTTCGACGTCAACCGCGACTGGGTCTGGGGTGTACACCCCGAAACCCGTGGCTTGACCATGGATTACCAATTGTGGATGTCGCAAGTTCATGTGGACTTTCACGAGCAGGGCTACAACAACAATTACTTTACTGCGCCGGGCACGACTCCGCGCAACAAATTGCTGCCCGATACCTATGAGGCCTTGAGCGACACTTTTGGTCGTGCCAACATCAAAGAATTTGACAAGCACCGCATCAGTTATTTTACCCGCGATGCTTTTGACTTTTTTTACCCCGGCTACGGCTCCAGTTACCCTTCCGTGATGGGTGGCATTGCCATGCTGGTGGAACAAGGTGGCATCGGCGGTGGCCGGGCGGTACAAACCGACGACGGAGGCTACAACGTGCTGCGTCAACGCATTTTTGACCACTATACTTCTTCGATGGCCACCATCAAAAAATCGGTGGAGCGCAAGGAAACCCTGCTGCAATACAGCGCCAATGCCTGGAACCCGAACAACAGCAAAACCACTACCAAAACCTATTACCTGTCCGCAGAATCAGCTTATACCCTCGATGTGGTGAACATGTTGCTGCGCCACCAGGTCGTGGTAGAACGCGCCACCAAAGCCTTCACGGTGAGTGACGCTGTAGATTATCATAACGGCCAGGCTGGTTCCAAAAACATGCCTGCTGGTACGTACATCGTGAGCACCAGTCAGCCACGCAACCTCTTCATCACCAGCATCCTGGAGCGCCGACTGGCCATTGAAGACTCGGTGATGTACGACATGGCCACCTGGTCGGCCATCCTGGCGTACAACCTGGAGGGCTACGCCAGCAATACCAAGCACAGCGTGACGACCGAAGCCGTCACCCAAGCCCAAATGCACGCGGCAGGCGTGATCAATCCGAATGCCCAATACGCCTACGTGATTGAATGGAAACAGCGCAACGCCCCGCAAGCCCTGGCGCAATTGTGGGCCAAAGGGTACAAGGTACGCGCCTGTCACGAACCCTTCAGCGATGGCAAAACCACCTGGGGCTACGGCTCGCTGATCGTGCTCATCGAACGCAATGAAGACAAACTGGCTCGGATACACCAGGACATGATCGAGATTGCCCAAAAGGCCGGGGTGACCATCCACGGACTGGGAACCGGACGGATGGGCAACGGCATGGATTTGGCTTCGGGCCGCAACCGTCCGCTCAAACAGCCCCGCATCGCCTTGTTGGTAGATCCTCCTTTTTCTTCACTCACGGCTGGACAAATCAGCTTTTTGTTCGACTACGAAACGGGTTTGCCCATCCAGCGGGTGCGGGGTTCGGTGTTGCAACAAACGGCCTTGCCCAAGTTTGGCGAGCGTTACGGAGCGGCGGATTTGAACCAGTTCGACGTGCTGATTCTGCCCGATGGAGGCGCTGGTTTGGGGGAATTGTTCAAACCAGAGCAACAAGCGCAATTGCGCGACTGGATCAGCCGGGGCGGTACTTTGATTGCTACGGAAAGTGCAGTGAGTTTCTTTACCGCGCAACGCTCCAAGTTCACCAACGTGAAGTTGATCGAACCTGCGCGGGATTCGAGCCTGGATGCCCGTACCGTGGCCTACCAAGACCGCGAGGATTATTACGGTAAAAAACGGACCCCCGGCACGGCTTTGAATACCCTGATTGACAATAGTCATCCGCTGGCCTTTGGTTTGGGTAAGGAGTTGTATACCATCAAACAGGACAACAACTCCCTGGCGCCCAGCCCCGAATTGCAAAGTGTGGGCCGTTACGCCAACGCGGATAAGGCTTTTGTAGCGGGCTATATTTCGACCGAGAATAAAAATCGCCTGGCCGGGAACACCTTTGCGGGCGTACTGCCGATGGGGCAAGGCAAGGTGGTCTTTTTGCAGGATAATACGCAGTTTCGCATGTTCTGGCGCGGTCCGAGTAGGATGATGCAGAACGCGGTGATGATGGTGCCGAGTTTCAATTGATGTGTTTTTCAGCTCAGATTCCCTAGATTTTTTTCGAAAATCTAGGGAATCTGAGCTGAAAAATACATTCGAAATTATTTTGTTAAAACAATACTTCAGCCTCCCTTTCTACGTCTTATTGTTGAAAATATAAGCAATAACAGCATGAAATCTCATCATTATTTGTGTCGATGCTCTTCAGTTTGCCCATCTGGATGTATGCGCAAAACCATTCCGCACTAGACGTTCAATTTGGTGGCCACCGCTCGGGCATCATTTTGGAAAATCCTTTGCTGAAGGATGAATACATTGAGCACAATGGTTTTCATGTGGGGTTGCATTACCAACGTAAAATAGGCCAACGTTGGTGGTTACGGACGGGAGGGCGCTTTACCGAATTAAGTTACAAAACGCCTAAAAAGTTGTTGCGCTGGGGAACCGATTTTGATCCCAACACTGGATTGCCTAGGATAGACACAACGCGGTCGAAAGTTCAGTTTTTTCACAATCATAGGTACATCGAAATCCCGCTTTTGGCCAGGTATTTTTTTACGAACACCAAACTTGGGCTTTACGCTGAGCTTGGATTCTCTTCCAGCTTTTACTTGAATACGCGAGCTTCAAATATACAGGATGGAATCAGGATTAGCGAAACTCAAAAAGACTCAAACCCCTTCCATCTTGCGGGGCTTGCTGCGTTGGGGCTTAATTACCAGTTTACAGATCAATGGAGTTTGTTTTTTCAGCCAAGTATTCGGCACGACATTACACCCACGGCTGGGAAAATTAGAGATAGATACTCCAATTATTTCTACAGTTATGGAATAGATGTTGGTGGCCGGATCGCACTAAATTAACTTGAGTTTTGAATTAATCCTATTGATAATCAAGGGTGCGACTTCTCAGCGGAAAACGACGCAAATGCTAAACATGCGCTTCTCAAGTCGGGACCTGGAGGGAGTTTGTGAAAATATTGACCGTCAGTGATTCCGACTTCGGAGAAGTCGCACAACCTTGTTTGGTTAATTCAAAACCCACGTTAAATTAGCCGAACAAACGGATCAATTCCCCTTCACCCATTGCCTTACCGCCACTTTCCCATCGGCCCGCAGCACCTGCAAAAAGTAAGACCCAAGTGGTAAAGCCCGCACATTGAATTCCTGAATTTGTGCAGGCAAAATTGGCGCTGCGTGCGTTTGCAAAATTTTGCCATCCAGGCTCAGCAAGGTCGCTTGAACAAGGTTTTGAGTGCCGATATTTTCCAAACGCAATTCGTTGCGGCCTGGATTAGGAGAAAGCCGAAACACCTGATCGGCATCTACCAGTGCTTCACGCACACCCGTCAGTTGAGGTGCGTAGCTGTCCAGATTGTCGAAATGGTAAATGTTGTTGCTGAAAGTATTGGGCTTGAACAGCAACACATAGCGGTCAATGGAGGAAGCGCTGGTGCCCGCATCTGGTCGATCCAGATAAACCAATTCCATCCGTTCCCATTCGTTTTGTTTGGTCGTAAATCCCTGATAACGACTGTGGCGTCCGCTTGGATAATTCTGTTTGGCTCGGGCACTGTTTTCGGCCTGGAAAAGGACTTCGGTGCCAATGGCCGCATTGGTGAATACATCCAGAAAAAACTTGCGCTCTTTTTGTACGTAGGGCCCCAGGTCGCTGATGGGGTTGCCCTCGTAGATGAGCACATCGTATTGGGTAGTGCCACTGCGGGTGTATTTGCCCACCAGGCTGGTCGTATTGATGCCTGTTTTAGCCGGGTTGACAAAATTATCGGCAAAAGTACCGTCGTAATACACCAATTTGAGGGGTGAAGCATCGTCAAAATTTTCCAGGGCTTTTTCTTTGGCGATGCCC
This sequence comes from Haliscomenobacter sp., assembly GCF_016718685.1. Taxonomy (GTDB): domain Bacteria; phylum Bacteroidota; class Bacteroidia; order Chitinophagales; family Saprospiraceae; genus Haliscomenobacter. The sequence goes on from NZ_JADKCX010000008.1 coordinate 113,536, forward strand.
GGTTCTACCCGGACGTAAACTTTTACTTCTTTTTTGCCACAAGCGCTTTCGATGCTGGCTTTCACTTCGCCACCTGTACTTCCCCATTTGATGGCAAGATTGGAGGTGCCTTGCCCCGAGCTGATTTCTGCCCCGGCGGGAACTTCCCAGGTGATTTTGTCTCCAGTAGTCAACCCATTGAGGGTGTACACCGTAAAAGGTGCCTTGAAGGGAACCGAGCGCGGGCCACTCAGCGTCTGCGTTCTGGTGTCGTACACCCGCACATAATCAACTTCCAGTACTTGGGGGAAAACGGTGCTGCCATCGGGGCTGCCCGGCCAGGTACCACCCACAGCCAGGTTGAGGATGAAATGAAAACGTTGGTCAAAAGGCCAGCGCTCGGGCGCAACATCAGTAGGTCGTTTGGTGGAATACAAAAAATCGTCGATGTACCAGCGGATTTCGTTGGGTTCCCATTCCACTGCATAAATGTGGTATTCTTTGCTAAAGTCCTCCCGATAAGCATCGTAAGAACCCCCTGAAGATTTATTGTTGGGCCATTCCGGACCAAAATGGATGGTGCCATAGATTTTTTTCGGTTCTCGACCAATGAATTCCATGATGTCAAGTTCGCCACTTTTGGGCCAGGAGCCATATTTGTCGTCGGTAGGCATCATCCAAAATGCTGGCCAGATGCCCTGTCCGTAGGGCAATTTGATGCGGGCTTCCATGCGGCCATAAGTGAAGTCACCCTTGTTGATGCTACGGATGCGGGAAGAGGTGTAGGCATTGCCGGAAAAATTTTCCCGTTTGGCGGTGATTTTTAAAAAGCCGTTTTCGAGAGTGGTGTTTTCTGGGCGATAATTTTGGAGTTCATTGTTGCCCCAGCCACCTCCACCCAGTTGGTGGGTCCATTTTTGCAGGTCTAATGTGGTTCCGTCAAATTCGTCAGCCCAGACGAGTTTGGGGCATTGTGCCTGACTGATGGTTGAACCCAACATACCACTGCCAAGGACTAGGAGTGCTAATCTAAAAAGTTTCATTGCTGATCTAAGTTATTGTTGCGGCAAAATAGCTTTCAAATATCCTAAAAAATCGCGAAATTGAAAAATATAAGCACCCGCCTGCGGCGGATGAATGAAGACCTATTTCCCCCGCAGATCACGCAGATTTACGCAGATTTTTTTCAAAAGAGAAAAATCTGCGTGATCTGCGGGCCAGTTTCCAACCGAATATTGCCGGACTACGTCTAACTATAAAAACACGACCAATGCAAAAGCTCCTTTTCCTGATGTTCCTCTTAATTGGCTTACAAACTTGCACCCAGGATGACAATGTTGCCAAATTGGAAGGCTATTCCGAAACAGAGGCCATCTTACAGAACCAATTGCCAGTAGATGGTTGTGACTGGCATTTTGGGGTAGATTTGGTCGACGAGTGGGGACAATTTGTACCCGATGCCGCCAGCAAACCCAAAGTTGACGCCATGATTAAACTCGCAGAACCCCAATTTGGCATCTCCCAAATCAAGGTCAAGCTGCGTTACCGCCTGACGGGTAAAGAGCAAGATGTGCAGTGCGGCTGGGGAAAAACCTCCAAAATGGCGGAAATTGAAATTGCCAGCATCGAAAAACTGTAATTTGTTGTTACGACCGCTCGGCGGATGGGAAGACAATTTTCACAATTCGAGCAAGGCTCAAACTTGCGTTTGTGAGCACGACAAAGTTCGTGCTAATTGTGATTTCATTTGGCAGATCTTAAAAACACTCCACCGCAGTGGGTGCCAAATTTACATTTGTACAAATAGTCTGTAAATCTGTGGAATCCGTGGTGAATGTTTCAACTCCTCAACTTTTACCCTACCTTTGCAGCTTTTAGAAAATAGCTATGCAACGCATTCCTTCCATCTACTTTGGACCCAGTGAAATAGGGGGCCGTGGCGTTTTTTCCACCGAACCTATTGCTGCCGATTCGTTGGTCGAAATCTGCCCGGTCATTGCTTGTCCCAAAGAAGACCTGCCGGTTATCCACAAAACCTTTTTGCACGACTATTATTTTTTGTGGGGCGAAAATGACGACGAGTGCGCCATTGCCCTGGGCTTTGGCTCTTTGTACAACCATTCCCGTCAACCGAACGCACGCTACTGGTGCGACCCCGAAGCGGCCATCATCGAAATCTGGACCATCCGCGACATTGAAGCAGGGGAGGAGATCACCGTCAACTACAACGGCGACCCGGAGATTCAGGATCCGGTGTGGTTTGAGGAAGGCGGGGAGGAGAAATGATAAAACAACCCCACAAACGAAGCAATTACAAAAAGCCGGAATCGTCCTCCAGAACGATCCCGGCCCTGATTTGCATTAGTTTATCCGGTAACAGCCCCTTTCTCTTTGGATAAGAGCATGATGGCCCATATTCCGGTGACAATTGTAATGATTACGGTTCCCCAGCCGGAACTTTTTTCAAGCCCCTGTGTAATCCCGTAAATGTGCACAATGGCCGAGCCCAATCCGGTTATCACAGTTAGAACCAAAAATGCTTGTCTGCCCAATGAGGGTTGTGCATTGCGGATCAAAATGGAAAGTACGCCCAATCCGGTCAAGGGGATACCAAATAGTCTAAACAGGAACTCAACAGATTCATTCAAATCTTCAGGTCTAGCTAAAAATAAATCCGTAAGAATGGATGTGGAAATCAGCATGGGAAGACCAAAGCCGAGGAATACGATTGCATCGACAATCGCCAGGTTTTTAAAGGACATAACAATAGGTTTTATAGTGTTAATTAATGGTGTCTAAACACTATCTAAATCCCTCATAATGTCGGAAACTCAAAATTGATGATGATAAAAAAAAATTTTTTATCGAAACGTTTAACCATTTGTACTTCAGTTAAGTAAATGTAAACAGTAAAATAGAATATCAAAAAGGTTTATCAATTTTTTTAATCCCTGCAGACTAAAACTAAATTATCCAATAGACACGGTACCAACATGGAATGACGAATAATTTCCCGCGTGGCAGTATTCGTCATTCCACATTCGTACTTCGTCTCTTGACCTTATTCCTTCGGCATCAAACTCACCGCCGCGCCACCGCCTGCCGCCAGTTTCAAGGCCAACACGCTCGTATTATTCACTTCCACTTTGCGGATTCGATACGCAGTTGGATTGTTTTTCCAATGTGCATCCGGCGCATCCTCGTAAATCGTGGCCATATACGTTTTTCCAGCGGGCAGAAAGCTCAACTTCACGCTTTGTGCCCTTGCCAATTCGTCGGTAATCGCGCCAAGAAACCAATTGGGGGAACCTTTGGCCTTGCGTGCGGTGACAATATAATCCCCAATGGCTGCCGCCAGAATGCGGGTATCGTCCCAATCTACGGCCACATCTTTGATGAACTGGAAAGCATCCAGGTGCTTTTGGTAGTGTTCAGGCAAGTCGGCGGCCATTTGTAAGGGGGAGTACAAGGTGACGTAAAGGGCCAATTGTTTGGCCAGGGTAGTATGCACCTGGTAATCGTTAGGGCTGGTTTTGTATTCCGAAAATTTGATGTTGAAAATCCCCGGTGTGTAATCAATCGGTCCACCGAGGCCACGGGTAAAAGGCAGAATGGTTTCGTGTTCGGGTGGATTCCCCACGCTCCAGGCGTTGAATTCATTGCCCCGGGTGGCTTCCGAAGCCAGGAAGTTGGGGTAAGTACGGTGCAGGCCGGTTGGGCGCACGGGTTCGTGGGCGTCGACCATGATTTTTTTGGCCGCCGCTTTTTCCAAGACCCGATTGTAATGGTTGATCATCCACTGCCCGTCGTGCCATTCCCCTTTGGGGATGATGCGGCCGACATAACCCGATTTGATGGCGTGCAAATCCAGCGATTGCATGAGGTCAAAAGCTTTGTCGATGTGTTTTTCATAACCGGTAGCCGAGCCGGAGGTTTCGTGGTGGACGATGATGGGGGCACCGCGTTCCAGGGAATATTTGGCCAATCCTTTTAAATCATAATCCGGATAGGGCGTTTGAAAATCAAACACGTCTTCTTTCCATTTGCCAAACCAGTCTTCCCAGCCCGTATTCCAACCTTCCACCAATACCCCGTTGAAGCCGTGTTCAGCCGCAAAGTCAATGTATTTGCGGGTATTGGCGGTGGTGGCGCCGTGGCGTCCATGTCCCGTGCTGCCTTGGGCGCTTTGCCCGGTTTGGGTTCCGCCGTAATCCCAGGTGGATTTTCCCAGGTGCATTTCCCACCAGATGCCAACGTACTTGGTGGGTTTGATCCAGCTCACATCGGCGATTTTGCAAGGTTCATTCAGATTGAGGATCAATTTGGAGGTCAATAAACCGGGTGCATCCGGGCTAATCAGCACCACTCTCCAGGGGGTCTGGAAACCAACCGGGACAATGGCTTTGCGCCACAGCGCTGCACCCGGCACCAAAAAAGCGGTAAAGGTCCGGGTAGCAGGGTCGACCTTGAGTTGCATGGCCGGGAAATTGACCAGCGCCGCTTCGTGAATGGCCAAATGTACCCCCGTGGCCGTGCGCAGGGCAATGGGGGTCTGGCAAGCCCGGTAATCGGGAATGAACTGGGTGGAGATGGAGGTTTCTTTCAAATACGCCCGCCCGTCAATTGCAGAAATAGGGGAGGTCGTGTAAGTGTGCTCGTTGCTGTCCCAGTCGCCCGGCTGCCACCAGGCCGTATGGTCGCCCGTCATGGCAAATTCACTTTGTTCTTCCATCACGTTGAGCTCGCCAATTTGCCCAGCTTTGCCCAATAGTCCGTAGCGAAAACCAAGGCCATTGTCAAAAACCCGGAAGGTAATTTCCAATTGGCCGGTCGTGTTTTCGAGTTTTACCTTGAGTTCATTGTAGTGGTTGCGAATGCTGGCCACTTCACCCCAAACGGGTTGCCAGCTTTCGTCAAAGGTAGTGCTGCTGTTTTGAATGAGTTTAAAACCCTGGTTCAACTGGCCACTTTCCAAAAACAGCCCCAGTTTGGAAGGCGCAAGGATGGGTTTGCCCAAAAAATCGACCCGGTAGCTGGGTATTCCTTGTGCTGATAGTTGAAAATGCAGCACAATTTTGCCGGATGGCGAAGCCTGGGTTTGTGCAAAGCCCTGGGCAAAAGCGAATTTGCCGATGCTGCTGAACAACATCAGGCAAACAAGATTTCTAAGTTTCATACATTAGGTTTTTTGGCAAAAACCTCAACTTAGGATGAATTTTTGAGTATAGCAATGACAATTTTCGTGTAAGAGGCTGCTATCTATTGCTGTACCAAAACGGAAGGTAACATTCCCGCTTTTTACCCTCAACCTGATACTCAGACTGGATGTAAATCACATTTTCACCTTCCTTACACAAACTAGCCGGGATGAAAGTGAGAAATCCATACTCGTAGGCATTGCGGTGATTGTACCCGCGCAGCGAAGGGGTGTATTTTTTTCCATTTACCTCGATGTGGAAGTATTTCCCTGCTTGTTCCTTGAACCAGGCGCGGCTTTGTAGCGTGTTTTCGCTTGCAGAGAGCTGAGGGTCATTGGAATACGCTCCGTACTTTTGATAAAGCCTGGTCTCTTCGCGCATGGGTAAAGGCAAAAATAAGTTCAAACCAGAACCTTCGATTTGTACGCTGGGAATCGTTGGGTTTTGGATCAACTGACTCTCGCCCAGTTGGTCTTCGTAGTGAATAGGGTAAAAGCGGTCTTCTCGGTTGGCGTAATTGAAGTAATAATCCTTATTGGCAAAAATGGCATTGCTTTGGATAAAAACAACCGCGAAGACAGGCAAAACCAGGGCCATGTAGGCCAGGACTCTCAGCGAGTATTGACTTTTTTTAAAGTTGGTGATAAAAATGCTGTTGATGTAATAAACAGGCTCGAAAAAAACATGAAATATTACCCGGCTGACTGCCTTAAACAAAATAGGATAATGGATTTTTTGCACCCAGGCCTTGTCACGGAATTTTTTGTGATTGAGCAAGCCATTCAAAATACCGGGCAAAAGAACGAGGCCCAGAATGGAAAAAAACACCAGATTAATCGGGATATTTTGATTCAATTGATGGATCAAATAAGCAATTCCAGCAATTGCCAGCACCAGGACGGCGATGCTCAAAAAAATCATCGCAAACGAGAAGGAAAAAGCAAAAATAATGCTACAGACCCGATCGATCTTTTCATTGTAACCCCGTAGGTCACCAAAATCGTGCTTTAGTTGCTGGAGGTAACTTTTGCTGAAGGTCTCACTTTCTTCGTTGATGCCCTGCGGAAAAACGGAGCTCAATCCGATGAGCCCTACCCATAATGAACGCAGCACAAAATGCATCACGAAGTTGACCATCAAAATGGAAATGGTAAACGTGAGGTAGGTGAAAACGAGGTACATGATTTCCAAAATGTCATCGCTAAAGTTGAGCAAACTGTAATTGATCAATTTGGTCAACAGCCAGGGGAGTTGAAATGAACCATAAATGGCCGCCCCGGAGATGATCAATTCAGCAGACCAGCTTTCTGCTTCCAGGTGTTCAAGCCAGCCAGTTCGGTTTTTTTCGGGTCTTGGGTTATCCATTTTCTTGACTGCTTTTTCGGAATCGGTACAACAACTGGGTGTGGTTTTGTTTGTCGTCTTTGACAATGGTAGTCTGCACTTCAAAAACAAATCCATAGCGCTGAACCAGTTTTTTCAATTCCTCGGGCCAGAACATCCGGTGCTGGCAGCCGGGATGCAGGTCTTTGGCATGACGGGGTACCAATTCACTAATGTACAAACGGCCATTTTGGTTCAGGCTGCGGTAAATGTCGCGCAGCATGTCTTCGGGGTGGCTAAATTCGTGAAAAGTTTGGAATAAAATGACCTTGTCCATCTGCGCGTCGGGTAGCCCAGTGCGTTTGATGCTGCCTACGGAGGTGCTGATGCTATTGCTCAGCCTTTTCCCCTTCACGATGGAATAATACTTGTGGACATAGCTGGCCTGTTGTGGATTACAACACGAGGAATCGAGGTCAACAGCATAAAACTGGACATTTTCGGTAAACAAGGACAATGCCCCTTCCCAGCGCAAGGCCCCGGCGCCAATGTCAGCCACTTTTTCTCCTTTTTTCAGGTTGAGGCCTTCCACATGCTTCATCAACTGCAGGTCAGCGCGGGCATCAGCCAAGGAGGTATGGTGGTAGAAATAACAATGACCGAGGTCTTCGGGCGGGTTACTGCTCTTTTTTTGTGCTTCCAGCATCGTTGAGAGCAACATGACTGCCCCCAGCAGGTAAATCCGGTATTGCAACATTGATTCGTCGAAAATTGCATAAAACCCCGTAAGATGGGTCTTACTTGTTTACAATTTGGTATTTTTCAGCAATATAAATCAAATATACCTTTAACCAATGAGGACCATGAAACGGTTTTTCCAATTCCTATTTTTTTGTTGGCTATGTGGAGTCAATTCCCTTTTCGCTCAATCGAACCTTGATCCCCAACGTTTTCCAGGCCTTGAATACCGCAGTGTAGGCCCTACTCGCGGAGGTCGCGTGACCAGTGTGGCCGGGCATCCCGCTACTCCAGGAGTATTTTACATGGGTGCTACAGGCGGCGGTTTGTGGAAAACGACCGATTACGGAAATGCCTGGAGCAACGTCTCCGATGGGTTCTTCGCTACACCCTCCATTGGTGCCATTGGCATCGCTCCGTCTCGCCCTGACGTGATTTATGTTGGCACCGGATCGGATGGTTTGCGCAGCAATGTCATTGCGGGCAAAGGTGTGTACAAGACGAACAACGCCGGGCGGACCTGGGAAAAAGTAGGTTTGGAAAAAACCGGGCACATTGGCGCCGTGGAAGTACACCCGACCAATCCCGATATCGCGTTTGTCGCCGCCATTGGCAATGCCTTCGTTCCCAATCCCGACCGGGGCATTTACCGCACCCGCGACGGCGGTAAAAACTGGGAAAAAGTCCTCTTCCTGAGTGATACCGTTGGTTTTGCTGACCTGGAGTTCCATCCCGGCAATCCACAAATCATTTATGCCGGAGCCTGGCGTGCTGAACGCCGCCCCTGGAGCATCATCAGTGGGGGCAAAGCAGGGGGCGTCTACAAATCTACCGACGGGGGTACCACCTGGCGCAAAGTGGAAAAAGGATTACCCAGCGAGCTGATTGGCAAAATTGATTTTGCCGTTTCCCCCGCCGATCCCCAGCGGGTTTATGCCTTGATTGAAGCCCTGCCAGGTGGCGGTTTGTACCGCTCCAACGATGCGGGAGAATCCTGGACTTTGGTGAGTTCCAGCCGCTTTTTGCTGGATCGTCCCTTCTATTATTGCAACGTAAGCGCGAATCCGCTCAATGCCGACAATGTGTTTGTGATGGCTACCGGGTTCTGGCGTTCCGGCAATGGTGGCCGCAACTGGACGGCGATCGATAGCCCCCATGGCGACGACCACGATTTGTGGATCAACCCCGCCGACACCCTCGTCTGGATCGAGTCCAACGACGGCGGCGCAAACATTACCCGCGACGGTGGCAAAAACTGGTCGACCCAATTGAATCAACCCACCGCCGAATTGTACCAGGTTGAAGTTGACGACCAGTTCCCTTACTGGTTGTACGCTGGCCAGCAAGACAATGGTACGGCGATCACCGTGCCCAGTTTGCCGCCTTTTGATTCCCCGGTCGGCCCGATGGGGCATTACCTTCCGGCAGGAGGCTGCGAAACCGGTCCAGCGGTACCCAAACCGGGCAACCACAACATCGTTTATGCCAATTGTAAAGGCTGTTTTAGCGTATACGACAAACGCAGTGGGCAAGAACGCAACTACTTCATTGGAGCCAGCAACATTTACGGCCACAAACCCAGCGACCTCAAGTACCGCTTTCAACGGGTGACCCCCATTCACGTTTCTCCGCACAACCCCAAGGTGGTTTACCACGCTTCGCAATACCTGCACCGCACCCTGGATGAAGGGGTTACCTGGGAAATCATTTCTCCCGATTTGACGGGGAATGAACCCGATAAACAAGTCATTTCCGGGAGCCCGATCACCCGTGATGTCACGGGGGAAGAATTTTACAGCACCATCTACGAGATCAGAGAATCCAGCAAACAGGCGGGATTGATTTGGGTAGGTGCCAATGATGGCCCAATTCACGTAACGCGCAACAACGGAAAAACCTGGCAAAATGTAACCCCGGCAGGTTTGCCCAAAGGGGGTAGGGTAGACTGCCTCGAGCCCTCGCCACACCGAGCTAATAAAGCTTACGCTGCCGTATTGTTGTACCAGTTGGGCGATTGGCGTCCGTTTTTGTACAAAACCGAAAATTATGGTCAATCCTGGACTTTGATTACCAAAGGAATTCCCGAAGATTACCCGGTACGTACTGTGCGCGAAGACCCGACACGGGAAGGCCTCTTGTACGCAGGTACCGAATATGGCATGTTTGTGTCGTTTGATGATGGCCTGAACTGGCAATCTTTTCAGCGCAATTTGCCCGTGACGCCCATCACCGACATCAAGGTGTACCGGGGTGATTTGGTGATTTCCACGATGGGCCGGGGATTCTGGATCATGGACAACCTCTCCCCACTGCATCAGGCTACCGAGCAAGGCCTGAACCAGGCTACGGTGTTGTTTAAACCGCGCGACCAGTACCGCTTGCGTTATCAACCCAATCAAAAGGGAACGGAACCGCACTATCCAAGTCCAGGCATCCACATTGATTATTGGCTCAAAGAGGCACCCAAGGGCGTCATGACCCTGGAAATCCTCAATGCCCAGATGCAAACCATTCGGGCTTTTACCAGCCAGAATAACCCCAGAGACACCTTACGGATTCCGAGTCGAGCAGGCATGGCTATGGGCTTCATCATTGCCGGTTTCAGCGATGCCTTGCGCAAAACGCCGGGGCTGCATCGGTTTGTCTGGGATTTGCGGCATTTGGGTGCCTGGGATCGCAGTGGAAACCGCTCCAGCCGTGGAGCTCCCCTGGCGGCACCCGGCCAGTACTATGTGCGGTTGACGGTAGATGGTGTTGCTTCGCTACAAAGTTTCAAGGTATTGCCCGATCCACGTTTGCAGGATGCCGGAGTCACGGTGAAGGATTTGCAACAACAAGAAGTATTGTCGATGCAAATCGTTGAACTGGAAAGTCGCAGCCGGATCCTTGGCGCGGCCATTGCTCAGGAACGGGTGGGGGCACAGCAAAAAAATGATGCATCACTGGTCGAATTTTACGATGGATTGAATACAGAACTCAATACGGCGGAAGGCCGCTACATGCAGCCACGCCTACTGGATCAGATTGTATACTTGCGCAGCATGCTGGGTCAAGGAGATCAACGCCCGGGCAAAGATGCCTACGTGCGGTACGATGAATTGAAAAATTGGTACAATCGATTGGTAAAGCAAGCCGGAGAGAAAATTGGCAACCGGAAGGAAATTGATTTGATCGATTGACCCCATGGGCGCCCATGTAGGGCGCCCAACCGCCATTAAGTTAAGGGATTTCATGCTGAGCAAGCGCATGAGCCCTTTGAAAAAATCTATGAATTTTAGTAAATTTCACAAATCAAAGCGCTGCTTTAAAACAATGCGCTTTCAATCATTTAATGGCGGTGGGGCAATCCTACGTGGCGGATTGCACGAGGCCCACGATGATCAATTGGGTGGGTTGATCGATGTACCTGCTGCTATGTGCTAAAACATGCGCTCAACCATCCAAAAAACCTCTATTCTTTCTCCAGCGCGCTCTGGGCATAAAGCAAATAAAAATAATTATTTTTTTTAATTTTTTTATAACTTTACACCATATTAAGTTGATTTTCAGTATTGCTATACCCTGCACGGGGTATATAAATCTAAACCTAAATACACGAATCATGAAAACAACAATAACCCTGTTGGCAATTTTTACTGCTATTTTCGTTTTAAATGCCCACAACGATAGCCATGAACTTCCACCTATCCCTATCTTAGGCATCTACCCAAGTGCCTCCATTGTTGCAGGAACCAATACAAAGATCACCCCAAATGTGCTCCTACCAATGTTGTCAGCATTGTAGCTTTACCCACCAATTTCACAGGGACCTTGACAGTAAATCCAGTAGCCGGTATTGTTACCGTAACCGACCCCAAAGCAGGCGGGGTCTATCCTGCAACCGTAAAAGCTTTTGACAGTGGAGGACTTGGCTACCCGTACCTTACACTAACGGTCACCAATCCCAATTGTAGTCAGGGTTTGTTTACCGGCTCTACAAATCTATCTGTTGGAACAAATCCTCGATCCGTTGCTATCGGGATTTTAATGGCGATGGCAAGCAAGATTTACCATCGCTAACGAAACAACAATATGTCTCCATCCGCTTGGAAATGGACTTGGGGGGTTCATCGGAACACGACAGTTTCGGTTGGGAATGAGCCCCATCTGTTGCCATAGGCGATTTCACAGCGATGGCAAGCAAGATTTAGCCACTGCCAATTCTCTTAGTGACAATGCCTCTATCCGGCTAGGAGATGGAAGCGGAGGCTTTAGCGGAAACACGCACGTTCCGGTTGGAATTAGGCCTACATCCCTTGCCATAGGCGACTTCAATAATGATGGCAAGCAGGATATTGCCACTGCTAATCTTAACAACAATAGCGTTTCCATCCGTTTAGGAAATGGAAATGGGGGTTTTAGCGGAAATACGACAGTTTTGGTTGGAAATGGGCCCATATCTGTTGCCACAGGCGATTTCAATGGAGATGGCAAGCTGGATATAGCTACTGCTAATTCTTTCACTGGCAACAATGTATCCATTCGTTTAGGAGATGGAAACGGCAATTTTACTGGAAATAATAACATTTCTGTTGGGAATACCCCTTTCTTTGTAGCAGTTGGTGATTTCAATGGAGATGGTATGCAAGATATTGCTACTGCCAATCTTGGTAGCAACAATGTCTCCATCCGCTTAGGCGATGGCATTGGGGGGTTTAACGGAAGCACGAGTATTCCTCTTGGGTTTGCTCCCAATTCCATTAGTATAGGCGACTTCAATGGAGATGGCAAGCAGGATTTTGCTACTTCTAATTCCAGCAGTAGCCTAGTCTCTATCCGCACAGGAGATGGAAGTGGGGGGTTTAGCGGAAACACGACAGTTTCGGTTGGAAATGGGCCCATAACTGTTGCCATTGGCGATTTTAACGGAGACGGCAAACAGGATTTTGCTACACCCAATTATTGGTCTAGTAACGTCTCCATCAGATTGGGAGCAGGGCCAGAAATCAATGTACAAGGCAATGGAATTTCGATTGCCGATGGCGACAATACACCTGTCATGCAGTGACCACACCGACTTTGGAAATGTTACATCCGGTAGCAATCTGGTGCGCAGCTATACGGTACAAAATACGGGTACCGTAAACTTAACGCTTGGAGCCATCACCATCACCGGAGGCAGCTTCCCTTTTTACCCTTGGCCCACTCAGTCCGGCATCCCCCATTGCGCCGGGCAGCTCAGCAACATTTACGGTTACCTTTGCTCCAAGCTCAGCAGGGCTAAAAACAGCCACCATACAAATTGCCAATGACGACTGTGATGAAGCAGTATATGATTTCGCGGTGCAGGGAACGGGGATACAAGCGCCATTGATATTGGGGACATATCCCAATACGACGCTGGTTGCAGGAACCAATACGAAAATTACCCCGGGTGTTGCCCCCACCAATGCAGTCCGTATTGTGGCTTATACCCATACCAATTTCACCGGTATCATCACCGTAAACCCGGTAACGGGTGTCCTCACCGTAACCGATGCGAAACAGGCGGGAATTTACGCAGTAACTGTAAAGGCATTTGGCAATGGCGGATTTACGACTACCAGCACCTTTACACTAACGGTCACCAATCCAAATTGTAGTCAGGGTTTCTTTTCAGGAACGACCAATGTGGCAACCGGTAATATACCTCAATCCGTGGCAATTGGGGATTTTAATGGCGATGGGAAGCAGGATTTTGCGACGGCTAACATCGGTTCAAACACCGTGTCGATCCGCCTGGGTGACGGGCTGGGAGGATTCGCTGGCACGACCAATGTGGCAACGGGCACAGGGCCTCAATCCGTGGCGATCGGGGACTTTAATGGCGACGGCCAGCAAGACTTGGCGACGGCGAACCTCGGTTCAAACACCGTATCGATCCGCCTGGGAAACGGTCTGGGGGGATTTTCTGGCACAACCAATGTGGCAGCAGGCGTTCAACCTATTGCCGTGGCGATCGGGGACTTTAATGGCGACGGTCAGCAGGATTTTGCGACGGCGAACTACAGTTCAGCCAGTGTATCGATCCGCCTGGGTGACGGACTAGGGGGATTTTCAGGCACAACCACTGTAGCCGTGGGAAATGCGCCCAGATCCGTGGCGATCGGGGATTTCAATGGCGATGGCAAGCAAGACTTTGCGGCAGCGAACCTCAGTTCAAACACCGTATCGATCCGCCTCGGCAATGGTCTGGGAGGGTTTTCTGGCACAACCAATGTAGCGGTAGGAAATGGACCTAGATCCGTTGCAATCGGAGACTTTAATGGTGATGGCAAGCAGGATTTTGCAACGGCGAACCCCAATTCAAATACGGTATCGATTCGCCTGGGCAATGGTCGGGGGATTTTCCGGTACAGCCAATTTAGCGGTGGGCGTTCAACCTATATCCGTCGCGATTGGGGACTTTAATGGCGACGGTAGCCAGGATTTTGCGACGGCGAACCCTGCTTCAAACACGGTATCGATTCGACTCGGCAATGGCCTGGGAGGATTTTCTGGCACGACCAATGTAGCAACAGGGAATACACCTCAATCCGTGGCGATTGGGGACTTTAATAGCGATGGCAAGCAGGATTTTGCGACGGCTAACAATAGTTCAAACTCCTATCGATCCGTCTGGGGGGTAGCAATGAAATCAATGTACAAGGCAATGGTGTTTCTATTGTAGATGGAGACAATACCCCTGTCATCAGTGACCACAGCGACTTTGGAAATGTTACATCCGGTAGCAATCTGGTGCGCAGCTATACGGTACAAAATACGGGTACTGTCAACAACCTGGAGCCATCACCATCACCGGGTGCATGCTTCCCTCTTTACCTAGGCCCACTCAGTCCGGCATCACCCATTGCGCCGGGCAGTGCAGCAACATTACGGTTACCTTTGCCCCAAGTTCAGCCGGACTAAAAACAGCCACGGTACATATCGCCAATGACGATTGTGACGAAGCAGATTATGATTTCGCTTTGCAAGGCATAGGCATTTGTAACCCGCCCGTATTTTCAACGTGTCCGGCGCAGCAAACAGTCACTGCTGCAAATGGATCCTGTACTGCCCTCGTTACCTATGCAGCGACTGTGTCCGGCATACCTACTCCAACCCTCAGTTATGCTTTCAGCGGAGCAACCACCGCAAGTAGCAGCGGTACAGGCAGCGGTTTACCTTTTAATATTGGCATCACCAATGTAGTTATCACGGCTGTTAATGCTTGTGGCAGCACAACCTGCTCATTTACCGTAACTGTAAAAGCGCCAGAAATCAATGTACAAGGCAATGGAATCAATATTGTAGATGGAGATAACACACCAGTATCAAGTGACCATACCAACATCGGTTTAGTCAACGTAGGCAATAATGCTGTTCGCACCTTTACGGTACAAAATACAGGGACAAGTAACTTAAGCCTTGGTTCCATTACGGTTACGGGTACTGATGCAGCCATGTTTAGCGTTGGCGCACTCAGTCCGGCATCACCCATTGTGCCTGGTGGTGCAGCAACATTCACCGTTACCTTTGCCCCGACATCGCCAGGATTGAAAAATGTAACTTTACAAATTGCCAATAACGATTGTAATGAAGCCAATTATGATTTTGCCTTACGAGGATTAGGCTTCCAGTCACCATTGACTTTGGGTGCTTACCCCAACACGACACTTATTGCGGGAACCAATACAAAGATCACCCCAAGTGTTGCCCCAACCAATGCGGTCAGTATCGTCGCTTATTCCAATACCAATTTCACAGGCATCTTAACCGTAAACCCAGGATCTGGTGTCATTACTATAACCGATGCAAAACAGGCGGGGATTTATGCAGTAACCGTAAAGGCATTTGGCAGTGGAGGGCTTACCGCTACCAGAACCTTTACACTAACAGTAACCAATCCAAATTGTAGCCAGGGTTTGTTTACGGGAACGACTAATGTGGGAGTGGGGAGTTACCTAATTCGCTAGAGGTGGGAGACTTTAATGGAGATGGGGGTCAGGATATTGCAACGGCCAACTATATTTCAAATACCGTTTCGATCCGTTTGGGCGACGGCTTGGGCGGTTTTAGCGGAACGACCGATGTAGGAGTGGGGAGTAGTCCTATTTCCGTGGAGATTGGGGACTTTAATGGAGATGGAAAACAGGATTTTGCAGCTGCTAACTGGGGTTCAAATACCGTATCAATCCGCCTGGGCGACGGCTTGGGAGGTTTCTCAGGAACAACCAATGTGGCAGTGGGGACTAGTCCTACATCTGTTGTAATAGGAGACTTTAATGGGGATGGGAAACAGGATTTTGCAGCAGCCAATTACAATAATACCGTATCTATCCGCTTGGGTGACGGCTTCGGCGGTTTTAGCGGCACGACCAATGTGGGAGTAGGGAGTAATCCTAGCTCCGTAGCCGTGGGGGACTTTAATGGCGATGGGAAACAGGATTTTGCGGCGGCAAATAAAAATTCAAACACGGTATCGATCCGGCTGGGCGATGGCCTGGGAGGATTTTACGGCACGACCAATGTGGGAGTGGGGTAGTAACGGGAGGGGGGGGGGGGGGGGGGGGGGGCCCCCAGCTGGGGACGCGGGCGGTTGCAGTGGGTGGAGATACCTACGGGGACTGAGAGGAACAGTTTTGGCGCCAATTACACAGTCGTATCTACCGCTGGGGGGGCTTTGCGGAAAGGGAGCCACCCTAGCTGGGGACTTTAATGGCGATGGAAAGCAGATTTTGCAGCAGCTAACAATAGTCCAATACCGTATCGATCCGTTTGGGCGCGGCCTGGGCAGTTTAGGGACACCAATGTGGTAGGGGGAGTGGTCCTTTATCCGTAGCGATCGGGGACTTTAATGGCGATGGAAGCAGGATTTTGCGGCAGCTAACTTCGGTTCAAATACCGTATCGATCGGTCTGGGAGACGGCCTGGGAGGGATTTTCTGGCACGACCAATGTGGCGGTAGGAAATGCCCCTAGGTCTGTTGCAATCGGAGATTTTAATGGGGATGGGAAACAGGATATTGCTACAGCCAATTACAACAGCAATACCGTATCGATCCGCTTGGGGGGTAACAATGAAATCAATGTACAAGGCAATGGCGCTTCTATCGCTGATGGCGATGTAAGCCCTACTCAGTGACCACACCGACTTTGGAAATGTTACATCCGGTAGCAATCTGGTGCGCACTTATACCGTACAAAATACGGGTACCGTAAATTTAACGCTTGGAGCCATCACCATCACCGGAGTGGATGCTTCTCTCTTTACCCTTGGCCCACTCAGTCCGGCATCGCCCATTGCGCCGGGTGGTACAGCAACATTCACCGTTACCTTTGCTCCAAATTCAGTTGGACTAAAAACGGCCACGGTACACATCGCCAATGACGATTGTGACGAAGCAGATTATGACTTTGCGGTGCAGGGAACAGGGGTTGCATCCTCCCCAATTTTAGGTACTTATCCAAACACTTCGCTTGTAGCGGGAACCAATGTAAAAATCACCCCAAGTGCTGTCCCTATCAATGTGCTCAGTATCGTTGCTTATACCAATACCAATTTCACGGGTACTTTATTTGTAAATCCTACTACTGGAGTACTTACGGTAACGGATGCAAATCAGGTCGGTGTTTATACTGTAACCGTAAAAGCATTTGGCACTGGCGGTCTTCAGACGACCAGCGTTTTTACCTTGACGGTAATACCCTCAACCTGTAGTCAGTTTGCATCAACTGGTAGTTCACCGGTACCCGTTGGAGATTACCCTTTAGCTATTGCAATCGGGGATTTCAACAATGACGGGCTACAAGACATAGCCACTGCAAACTCTAATAATTTCAACCATTCGGTATCCATCCGCATGGGCGATGGCACTGGTAGTTTTACCGGGAATACGACTATTCCGGTGGGAGAAGACCCCTACTCAGTAGCGATTGGTGATTTCAATGGAGACGGAAAACAAGATTTTGCTACCGCGAATTACACTAGCAACAGTGTATCCATCCGCTTAGGGGATGGAAGTGGAGGTTTCAGTGGAAGCACCGAAATACCTGTCGGAGGCGGAGCGTATGGAGCGTATGCCGTGGCCATCGGCGACTTCAACGGGGATGGCAAACAGGATATTGCAGCAGCCAATGGAACAGATGGAACAGTCTCGATCCTCATCGGAGATGGAAGTGGAGGTTTCAGTGTAACTGCAACCTTATCCGTTGGAAGTTCTCCAAGTTTTGTGGCCATTGGAGACTTCAATGCAGACAGCTATCAGGACTTAGCCGTAGTTAATATCATCAGCAATTCCGTCTCGATCCTCCTGGGCAATGGCATTGGAAGCTTTACGGCAAGCCCGCATGTACCCATTGGAGGTTTGCCCGTTGGAAGTTCCCCCTATTCCGTCGCCATCGGAGACTTCAATGGAGACAACCTGCAAGACCTTGCGGTGGCTAATATTCAAGATAAATCCATATCGATCCGCTTAGGAGATGGTCTTGGTGGTTTTAGCGGAAGTCTCAATATACCAGCGTTAGCGTTTCCTTACATCGTTGCCATCGCTGACTTCAACAGCGACAATAAACAAGATATCGCATTTTCCAATTCAGGAGGATTTGATCACACCATTTCCATCCGCTTTGGTGATGGTAGCGGCAGTTTTAGTGGAAACACGAATGTGCCGATTGGCAATAACTTGATAACATTTGCGGTTGGAGACTTAAACAATGATGGCAAATTGGATTTGGTAGCCGCTAATTATAACGTAGGCACCGTCTCTTCCAGGCTTGGAGAGGCCAATGAAATAAATGTACAAGGAAACAGCACGACCATTACCGCAGGTGATGCCACACCAAACTTGGCGGACGACACCGACTTTGGTGCAATAACAGCTGGTAGTAATCTTGTTCGAACCTTTACCATTCAGAATACCGCTAATGCCAGTTTATCCATTGATGCCATTACGATGAGCGGCCCCAATGCTGCTCTTTTCACCGCAAGCGCAGTCACTCCAGTTTCACCCATTCCTGCTGGCAATTCCGCTACATTTTCGGTAACCTTTAAACCACTTACGGCAGGGACAAAACTAGCAACCGTAACGATTGCCAATGACGACTGTGATGAAGCGAGCTATGATTTTGCAATTCAGGGAGAGGGCGTGGGCAACTGTGTTAATCCAACTTTCACGCTGTGTCCTTCTGCTCAAACCGTAACCACGCCAACAGGTTTCTGTGCTGTGGCCGTTTCTTATACAGCAACTGCAACGGGAACATCAACGCCTACATTTTCTTATTTATTCAGTGGCGCAACCACTGGGAGCGGCAGTGGTACAGGTAGCGGCTCAAGTTTTAATATTGGCATCACCAATGTAGTGATCACCGCCACCGATAACTGTGGTAGCAATACTTGCTTATTTACGATAACCGTAAAATCGCCCGAAATAGATGTACAAGGAAACAGTATTTCTATTGTAAAAGGCGACTTTTCACCAGACCTTGCCGACCTAACTGATTTTGGCAGTGTAATTGTTGGTAGCAAACTTGTGCAAACCTTTACGATTCAAAACACAGGCAATGCTAACTTAACCATCTATGATATAGAGGTGATTGGCCTAAATGCAGCTCTTTTTATCGTAGATCCACTTAGCACTTCATCACCCATTCTACCAGGCAACTCGGCACCATTTACCATTACTTTTAAACCTACTACAACAGGATTGAAAACAACAACCGTTTACATTGCCAACAATACCTGCAACGAAGGTGATTATGACTTTACAATACAGGGAACTGGAGTACCTGCATTTGCACCTGGTGAAGAGAGTAGCCTTACTGATCAATCACATGTTGATGAATTGGCCGCTGATAATTTTCATTTTGATTTTGCAGTTTATCCTAATCCGTCAAACAATCAAATCACGGTAGACCTTTTAAACCCGAATTTGAATTTACAGCGCATTACAATATTGGATGTTGTAGGAAAAATTTTGGTTGAAAAAGAAGTTATTGAAAATCAGGTTGGTTTTGACATCCATTCATTGCCAAGTGGCGTATACTTTGTAAAAGTTGAAACAAATGAAGGAAAAAAAGGGATTAGAAAATTTGTGAAGAGCAATTAGCCCATCCACAAGATGGAACAAACAATCGGGGATGTCAGCAACGCCAAAGTCAATCCAATTGCAAGGATTTGGTGGCAACCAAGTAAGGGCGACCACTTAGGGGACGCCCCAACAAAAAAAGGGGACGCAACGCGTCCCCTTTTGCAGCCCGTACGGGAATCGAACCCGTGTTACAGGAATGAAAATCCTGCGTCCTAACCCCTAGACGAACGGGCCCTCTTCATTTAAAAACTGCTTACAAAACAACGAAAATTAGAAAAAGTTCCTGCATTTCATTGGTAGCCCGTACGGGAATCGAACCCGTGTTACAGGAATGAAAATCCTGCGTCCTAACCCCTAGACGAACGGGCCATTTTGATTAAAAAGTGCCAGATTTTGATGCTTGGCAACTCCTCCTTTCCAAATGGGACTGCAAAGATAAATTCGACTTCGTTAATATTACAAGAACTGGGACTAATTTTTTTTAATTTTTTTTTGTGGACCTGTTTAAAACGGTTTCTAAAAAAACGAATAATGAATATTTTCTTACCTTTGCGCTGCATTTGATCGCTCTTACCGAATACCAAGTTGAACAAGCACATAATGAGTGTTCACCATACACCAACTTTTACTCATCAAATCAAACACATCCACTCATGGCAAAGAGAATTGCTATCAACGGATTTGGACGCATCGGTAGAATAACCCTGCGCAACCTTCTGAAAATGAACGACGTTGAGGTCGTAGCCATCAATGACCTCACCGATAATCCAACCCTGGCTCACCTTTTTAAATACGACTCGGCACAAGGGAAGTTCGATGGTACAGTAAGTGCCGATGACAAATACATTCACATCAACGGAAAAGCAATCCTGGCTTTGGCTGAAAAAGATCCGACCAAATTGCCATGGGGCGATTTGAAGGTAGATGTGGTGATTGAATCAACTGGCCGTTTTACAACCAAAGAGCAAGCTGAGCAGCACATCACTGCGGGAGCCAAGAAAGTGGTTATCTCTGCACCTGCCAAAGGTGACCTGCCAACCATCGTTTTGGGGGTTAACTCCGAAAAGATCAGCGCCGATCACCACATTTATTCCAATGCGTCTTGTACCACCAACTGCCTTGCGCCAATGGTGAAAGTATTGGATGATTTGCTGGGCATCGAATCGGGCTTCATGACTACAGTACACGCCTATACTGCGGACCAGCGCTTGCAAGATGCCCCACACTCTGATTTGCGTCGGGCGCGTGCTGCTGCTGTGTCCATCGTGCCTACCAGCACCGGTGCCGCTTCAGCAGTAGGTTTGGTATTGCCACACCTGAAAGGCAAGTTGAATGGCAACGCCATGCGGGTACCTACCCTGACGGGTTCAGTAACGGACTTCTCGGCCTTGGTGAAAAAAACGGCTTCCGTTGACGAAATCAACGCTGCGTTCAAAGCGGCTTCAGAAGGCCCTATGAAGGGTATTCTCGAATACTGCGTCGATCCAATCGTTTCTGCGGACATCGTGGGCAACCCCCACTCTTGTATCCTGGACGTGGACATGACCATGACCGTTGGCAACCTGGTTAAAGTTGTTGGCTGGTACGACAACGAAGCGGGTTATTCTGCGCGTTTGGCGGATTTGGCAACGCGGATTTAAAGGTTCGAGGGTTCGAGGATTCGTAGTTCAAGGGTTCCGGAGTTCCCAGGAGCGGAGGATTTAACCCCCGAACTACGAACCCCGAACCCCCGAACCCTTCAAACCTTATGATATGCAAAACATCAACTTTTCCCATAAACGTGCATTGGTGCGGGTGGACTTCAATGTACCCCTCGACAAAAAAACCTTTGCGATTACGGATGATACCCGAATTCGGGCAGCAATTCCTACCATTAAGTACATTCTGGACAAAGGTGGTTCGGCGATCTTGATGTCCCACCTGGGACGCCCGGACGAAAAACTGCTGCCCGATGGTTCCATCGATGTAGCTCGGTTTACCATGAAGCATACCGTAGCGCACACGGCTGAACTATTGGGTGTTCCGGTGTTGTTCTGTGAAGAATTTGTTGGCCCCAAAGCCGCTGCGATGGCTGCTGCTTTACAACCCGGGCAAGTCTTGATCCTGGAAAACACCCGCTTCCTCAAAGGGGAAGGAAAAGGGGATTTGGCATTGGCGAAAGAACTGGCCACTTATGGCGATGTGTACGTCAACGATGCCTTCGGCTCTGCGCACCGGGCGCATGCTTCTACCACTACGGTGGCACAATTTTTTAGTGCAGAAAACAAAGGCTTCGGTTTTTTGATGAAAGCCGAGTTAGACAATGCCAATCGGGTGCTCAATAACCCCGATCGACCACTTACCGCTATTGTGGGGGGGGCAAAAGTTTCCGACAAGATCCTCTTGTTGGATCGTATGCTCGACTATGTCGACAACCTCATCGTCGGTGGCGGGATGGCTTATACCTTTATCAAAGCACAAGGTGGCCAAATTGGCAACTCCCTTTGTGAAGATGACCGTTTGGAATTGGCCAATCAATTGATCGCCAAAGCTGCGGCCAAAGGGGTGAAACTATTGCTACCCGAAGATTCGCTGGTGGCCGATGCCTTCAGCAATGATGCCAACCGCAAAGTGGTAGACAGCAATGCCATCGAAAGTGGCTGGATGGGACTGGACGTGGGTGAAAAAGCTTGCGCCCTGTTTAGTGCCACCATTCTGGACTCCAAAACCCTGCTTTGGAACGGCCCTATGGGGGTGTTTGAGTTTGAAAACTTTGCCAAGGGCACCAAAACCATCGCGGAAGCAGTAGCCAAAGCTACCTCCAATGGGGCTTTCTCTCTGGTGGGTGGAGGTGATTCCGTTGCGGCAGTGAACCAAATGGGGCTGGCCGATGACGTAAGCTACGTATCAACAGGTGGCGGAGCAATGCTTGAGTTGCTCGAAGGAAAAGTACTTCCTGGAGTGAAAGCCATCAGCGAATAAACGAGTTCCTGATTTTACCTAAAGCTTGTTCTTAAATACTAGGGACAAGCTTTTTTTATGCCAGCAGGATACGGAGGGCATATACCGAAAATCCGGCACAAACCACCAGCGGAAGACCAAACAAGATCAAATTGAGTTTGCTTGGATTGTGGCTAACAATCCGCAACATGATACACATGCATGGCAGAGCCACGACAAAAGCACGAAATTTATTCCACTCATCAATGGAAACGCCTTGAATGGAGTAGGAGGTTCCGCGTGGATTTAAGACAATGAACAGCAAAATGTAGGCAACAGCAACCGTAAAAAGGCCAAGTCCGGTTTGTAATCCTGAACTCAGGTCGGGTATTTTCCAGACGAGCAACAAGGACAGCAATGGAACCAGGATGTAAAAACTTAGTCCTTCAATTTGTTTTGCCATAAAGAAGGCTCCGACAGCTGAGCTGAGGAGAATTAAGGAGTATACAATCTGTGTTGTAGTAGCCTGCACACCTCGTGCTGCGGTTACTGGGTTTAATAGGAAGTACATACGCGTTCGTTTAGGGTACAACAAAGCTAAGCTTTTCTGCTTACCTTAACCGCAATAAATTAATTTTTTATACCATGCTTGAGTGGGTCTTCGCAGTGAATGTCTTTTTGGTGCTCTACACCTATCTGGGATATGGGCTGGTTCTATTCCTGTTGAATAAACTATACCCCGCGAAATCATTGACATCTGTTGTGGATTACCCTGCTGTTACCCTTTTGGTGGCTGCCTACAATGAAGAAGACTGGATTGAGCAAAAAATCGAGAATTGTCTGGCTTTGGATTACCCTCGGGACAAATTACACCTGCTGTTGGTAACCGATGGTTCAACAGATTTAACAACCCAAAAGCCAAAAGTTTTTTAGTCCCCGTGGACTTTTCCATCCAAATAATGCATGACCCCAAGCGCTTGGGTAAACTGGCAGCAGTAGATCGGGTAATGCCCTTGGTAGAGACCCCGATTGTCGTATTTTCGGATGCCAATACTACTTTGAACCCCAGGCCATTCAAAATTTGGTCAAATACTATGCTGACCCCAAAGTGGGCGCCGTTGCGGGTGAAAAACGCATCCACATAGCCGACAAAGATGAAGCAAGCAGCGCCGGAGAGGGACTTTATTGGAAGTACGAAAGCCTGCTCAAACGTTGGGATGCGCAGCTTGGCTCGGTGGTAGGTGCAGCAGGGGAGCTGTTTTCGATCCGTACTCAGCTTTACGAACGTATTCCTGCCGATACCCTGATTGAAGATTTTTACCTAACCCTAACGGTCTTGCGCAAAGGATACCGGATTGCTTACGCTGAGGATGCCTACGCCATTGAAAATTCTTCAGCCTCGGTAGGGGAGGAGTTGAAGCGCAAAATCCGGATTTCTGCGGGAGGTCTGCAAGCTTCCTGGCGTTTGCGCGATTTGCTCAATCCCCTGGCGTTACGGAGTTTTTAGCTGGCAGTTTTTTTCACATAAAGTCATGCGTTGGACTTTGGCGCCTTTGGCGCTGCTCCTCGCTTTTTTGAGCAACGCTGCATTGGCTTGGACTGGCAGTATTTTTTATGTACTCCTTTTTATCCTTCAACTCGTGTTTTATCTGCTGGCCTTGTTGGGCTGGGTATTTGAGCGCAAAAAAATTAAAGTCAAAGTTTTATTTATTCCCTATTACTTCTGCATGATGAATTACGCCGTTTTTCTTGGCCTCCTGCGTTTGATCAAAGGCAAACAAACCGTACTCTGGGGAAAAAGTAGAACGTAAAGGGAACCATTTGCTATGGTTTTGGATGAACAACACCAGAGCTAACTTTCCTCATTAAATCCAACCTTGCATTTCCCCATTTATTATTATCTTTTCCACCGAAAAGACCAAATGTGATTTGGTCGCAATTCTTGTTGGGTATAACACCTTAGTCCTAACCATTAACTCATGGAAAACCACAATCCAGACCAGTTCAAACCGTATATTCCAGCGGAGGTCACCAATGTCAAAGAATTTACGATGCGCGCCATCATTTTGGGTGCCGTATTCGGGATTATTTTTGGAGCAGCGACCGTGTACCTGGCGCTTAAAGCCGGCTTGACCGTATCTGCATCCATCCCCATTGCCGTATTGGCGATTTCCTTAGGCAGGCGCTTTTTGGGCACGACCATTCTGGAAAACAACATCATCCAAACCACGGGTTCCGCCGGGGAGTCCATCGCTGCGGGGGTTGTATTCACCATCCCAGCCTTTTTGTTTTTGTCCGACCCCACGATGGGCGATCAGTATTTCAAGTACAGCACCATTTTCATCCTGGCCGTTTTTGGAGGAATTCTGGGTACCTTGATGATGATTCCGCTGCGGCGATCCCTCATCGTGAAGGAACACAAAAACCTACCTTACCCGGAAGGAACCGCTTGCGCCTCGGTGCTCATTGCGGGGGAAAAAGGAGGTGATTTTGCCAAAACCGCTTATCAGGGTTTAGGCGTGGCTTTCGTGTACGCCCTTTTGCAAAAAGTATTCCACGTCATTGCCGAAGCACCCACCTACGTGACGAAGGCGACCCACAAGTACTTCCCGGCAGCAACCGTCAACGGTGAAATCACCCCGGAATACATGGGGGTTGGGTACATCATCGGACCAAAAATTGCCGGAGTACTCGTGGCCGGTGGGGTATTGGCCTGGTTGGGTTTGATCCCTTTGCTGGCAACGCTGGTACCTACTGAAATCATTGCCTTGCAATTGGTGAAGTTGGGTTATCTGGCGGATGTAGCCACGGCGGGTGGCCCAGGTGCCTGGGATCCCGCAACCCAAACTTTTGGCAACATCGCCGCAGCGATTTATCGTGCGTATGTACGACAGATTGGGGCCGGAGCAGTGGCTGCGGGTGGTTTTATCACTTTGTTAAAAACCTTGCCGACCATTGCGGCCTCCTTCAGGGAGAGCATCGATTCTTTCAAAAACCGCACCGCTACCGAAAGTCGGGCACGTACCGAGCAGGACTTGTCTATTTTGGTGGTGGGGATTGGTAGCTTGGCACTGGTGATTTTGATGCTGGTATTGCCTCAGATTCCAGGTAATTCCTTCGGTGGCAAGTTGTTGATTGGCCTGTTGGTGATCGTTTTTGGTTTCTTCTTTGTAACCGTTTCCAGCCGGATTGTCGGTTTGATCGGCACCAGCTCCAACCCGGTTTCGGGGATGACCATTGCTACCTTGATGGGTACGGCACTGATCTTCATCGGGTTTGGCATGACGGGCAAAACCTTTGAGCCAATGGTGCTCGTGGTGGGTAGTATGATTTGCATCGCAGCAGCCAACGCCGGGGCGACATCTCAGGATTTAAAAACGGGTTACATCATTGGGGCAACGCCGAAATACCAGCAAATTGCTTTGTTTGTTGGGGCAATTGTTTCTTCGATTGCGATTGGTGCTACCTTGCAAATATTGGATACGCCTACTCCGGATCAATTGGCACAGGGCATTCAGCACGCCATTGGCAGCGATAAATATCCTGCGCCGCAGGGCACCCTCATGGCTACTTTGATCAAAGGCTTGTTGAGTTTTAACCTCGATTGGCAGTTTGTGTTGGTTGGTGCATTTTTGTCCATCACCATCGAACTTTGTGGGGTGAAATCACTTTCTTTTGCGGTGGGGGCGTACTTGCCCTTGTCTACTACTTTGCCGATCTGGATCGGAGGCATCATTCGTGGCATTGCTGACAATGCAGCCAAGAAAAAAGGCAAAGCGCTTGAAGAAGAGGACCTCAGCAAAGGCAATTTGTTTGCTACGGGTTTGGTGGCAGGCGGTGCCTTGATGGGCGTGATTGTGGCCATCTTATCGGTCAATGAAGGTATTGCCGCCAGTATCGCCAAAGTTAACCTGGAACCAATGTTGCATGGCGCATTGGGTGAGGGTGGCTTTCAAATCCTGGGCGTGCTGTTCTTTGCCGCGATGGGTTTGATTTTATATATGATTTCAAGAAAGGATTAATGTTTCACCACAGATTTACACAGATTAACACGGATTTTAAAAAAAATCCGTGGTCATCTGTATAAATCTGTGGTGAAAAAAACGCGGCGCTGGGAGCTAGATTTTTAGGAATGATGCTTACCATAATTGGCTTCTCAGGCCTTTTATTCGTCGATAAAAAAGCCAGATCCCCAAGCAGGTTGTTGCCAGGACAGTGAGCGGAAAATTTTGTAAGCTGAAATTTAACATGGCGATGATGAACAATACCGTCGCCAGGTGCCCAAAATAGTCGGTTTGCATACTGAAGCGTTCAATAAAGCACCCGCGAATGATCGCAATTCCCGTCAACAAGGCTAAAATGGTGCTGGATAAATCGACGACAGGAGCAGCCCGGTACAACAATAAGCTGGCAAAGACCCCCATTATCCCAATGTACAACCACCGATAAAAACCATTGAAGTCTGGCGCACAGTCAAATCCATTGGCTGGAGGGCGACTGTTCGCGATGATGCGGCGGTTGTATGTAATGATTTGATACAAACCAAAAACAATTGCCCGAAACAAACGCAGGCGAAATACTGGCTTAAAGACCGGAATCGCCTCTCCGATGATAAAAAACAGGGCTTCTTTGCCGTAAAGCGTTTCTCCGGTAGCCCTGTCATATAGGGGTATCTCATGGCGTGCCCGGTCAACATCAATCCGCCTGATTAATTCCGGGGGCGCTTCTGCGAAGCCAATACGGTTTTCGGGGCGCAACCAACCAGCCTGCACAAATCCACTGGTGTAGGCTTTGCAAAGCGGGCACACGTCATCATAGATAATGACCTTTGAATCCATATTTTTTGAACTTTTCATATCCTTTGGTTTAAAAAAGGAAGTTTAATCTAGTTCTTCAATTATTACCCAAATCTATGCTATATTTTCAGTAGTTTCAATAATTATTGAAACTTTATTTCCCGTAACGAACAAATAACACAAAATTAATATACCATAAGCCACGAAGAGATGAAGGCGCTAAAGGATCAATGTCCTTAGCGCCTTCATCTCTTCTTGACCAAAAATCAGTTACTCACTAAACATTTTTGTAGGTGGAATCGGATTCGGTACGGCATTGTTCACTGGTGGCAATGACTTCAAGTAGGCAAAAATCGCTTGTAAATCCTCGTCACTCATTTGCGCAAAGTTGAACCAGGGCATCGGCGGCAGCAGCGGACGGGTGCCATCCATTCCTTTGGATTTGCCTTCCCGAATGGCTTTTTCAAACTGCTTGAAATCCCAGTTGCCAATCCCGGTGTCGTCGGGAGTCAGGTTGGCGGAAAAGGAAACTCCCCATTCACCCGCAGTAGCTGTAAACATCGGCCCGAACAAAACCCATTCGCCAGGTTTTACCATACCTGGATCGGTGATTTTGGGTATTGGTTCCTCACGCGGGTGGCCGGATAGTCGCCGGGTAGAATCTACTTCCGGGCCATTTGGGCCAAAAATTTTCGGCGAATGGCAGTCGTCACAAACGCCAATGGTCACCAAATACGCTCCACGTTTTACGAGCTCGGCCTGGCTGGGTACTTTGATTTCCACCAGGTCATTTTTTACGTCAGGGGTGCACCACAATAGGGCGACCAGGCTGACAAAAAGCATCAGTACAATTGCATACGGTCTCATTTTTAGGTGTTTATGGAATTGGACAAAGGGTTGAATGGGGAGGTGGCAGAATGGGTAGATTTTTTTGGTTAATTAAAGTTAAAAGGAATTGCCTTGATTAGTATTCCTACCATTGATCACATAATTTTTCATTTTCTCACTTCATATCCTAAAAAATCCCTTAGTTTAGTCCCTATTTATCACCCAAACCTTTCACTAACCATGTTCAAACCAACCTGGCTGTTGTTCGTCGCATTGCTGCTGACGATCTCCAATGCATTTACCCAAGACAAAAACGCAGTGTATTTCACCGATCATCCGGCCCTTTCGCCGGATGGAAATACCTTGTATTTCGCCTATGCAGGCGACATCTGGAAAGTACCCGCCGCAGGGGGACTGGCCACCCGCCTCACGGCCATGGAAGGCGATGAACGTTTTCCGCGCCCTTCACCCGATGGCAAATGGTTGGTCTTTAGCGCCCAGCAATTTGGCAATACCGATGTGTACCTGCTGCCGTTGGAGGGTGGCGAAATCCGCCAATTGACCTATCACGATGCCAACGATCTGGTGTGCAGTTGGTCCTGGGACAGTGGCTTTATTTATTTCACTTCCGGGCGATACAATCGGGTGAGTGGCTACAAAGTTTCCGTAGAGGGCGGTACGCCTATGCGCATGTTCCCGAACTACCACCACACCGTACATGACATTGCAGAACACCCCCGTGGCGGTGAAATTTTCTTCAATGAATCCTGGGAAAGTTTCAATAACATCTCTCGAAAAGGTTATAAGGGAGACCACAACCCCGATGTACAATCCTTCAATCCCCGTTCAAGCGAATTCAAGCAGTACACCAACTGGACGGGCAAGGATTTTGGCGTAACCTTCGATCGCCAGGGGAACTTTTACTTCATCTCTGACGAGTTCAATGGTGAATACAACCTGTACACTTTTGAGAAAGAGCGCAAAGTGCGCCTTACCGATTTCACCAATTCCATCTGGTATCCGCAAGCCAGCGCCAATGGCGAGAAAGTCACTTTTCGCCGCAACTACCAGATTCAGATTTACGATGTCAAGAAAAAACGGACGGAAACGGTGCCTATCCGCATTCCCCAGAACGTCACCCTGGGTCAGTTGCAAGATTTTAACGTCAAGGGCAACATCAGCGCATTTAATGTATCGGATGATGGTAAAAAAATGGCCTTTGTAGCGCGTGGGCAGGTTTTTGTGTCCGATGTCAAGGGGAAATTCATCCAGCACTTACCCACACGGGCAGAGGGCAGGGCGCTGGAAATCCACTGGTTGAAAGACAATAAAACCTTACTCTTTACTCAAACGGTGGGTGGCTATCAAAATTGGTTTACGCTATCTGCTGATGGAACTGGCACGGAGAAACAACTCACTCAGGATTTGCACAACAACCGCAATCTGAGCTTCAACAGCGACAAAACCAAAGCCGTTTACCTGGCTGGTCGCCACGAAATGCGCTTGCTGGACTTGAGCACTTTGGCCAGCAGTACCTTATTAAAGGATGAATTTTGGGACATTGGCAGCGATGAACCACAGTTTGGCCCCGATGACAAGCACATCCTCTATACCGCTTACCGCAATTTTGAACGCGACATTTTGGTGTACAACCTCGACACCAAAAAATCACAGAACCTCACCACCACGGGGGTAACCGAGGCAGGGCCACGTTGGGCACCTGACGGCAAAACCATTTATTTCTATGGTAACCTTACCCAGCCCTCTTATCCTTTTGGCTTGGGTGATGCCGATTTGTACAGTTTGCCGCTGCGGGCTTTTGATCTGCCCTATCGTTCAGATAAGGTCAAAGAACTGTTCAAAGAAGAAGAAAAAAAGAGTGCCACCTCAGCAGCCAAAGATTCTACCACCAAAAAGATCAGTATTCAGATCGAGGAGGCTTATCTGGCCGAACGCATCCAGCCCTTGGGACCAACTTTGGGCAACCAAAACAGCCCATACGTGATCCAGAGTGGGGAAAAAACCACCATTCTGTTTGCATCCAACCACGATGAAGGCAAAGGCAACCTCTGGAAAGTTGTCTTGGAACCTTTCGAACGTCCCAAAACCGAGATGATCCAGGGTGCCGCAGGTTTTGGATTTGAAATCAGTACTGCCAAAAACCAATACTACCTATTAATAGGTGGCAATATTTCTACCCTCAACATCGAGACGAATAAGACGGAAACCATTGCCATGGATTATACCTTCCGCAAAAAACTCTCCGCCGAGTTTGAACAAATGTTCTTCGAAGCCTGGGCCAACATTGAGCAGAATTTTTACGATGAAAAATTCCACGGTAAGGATTGGAAGGGCATTCGCGATCGTTACGCCACTTTTCTTCCTCACCTTAATACCCGCAGTGATCTCCGGCAAGTGCTGGCCGAAATGCTGGGTGAATTGAATGCTTCTCATACAGGTTTCACTTCCAGTGGAACGGAGGAGGAGATTTTTTACAAAGGCCGTAGTGCTGGTACGGGGATCATTTTGCCAATGACGACCCCTACCGCGTTGAACGCATCGTAGCCCGCAGTCCAGCCGACCGAATGGATAAAGACATCCGCCCTGGTGACCGTTTGGTCAAAGTCAATGCTACAGCAGTAGTGCCCCGCAACAACCGCGAGCAATACCTGATTCAACCTTCTTTGGATGAAGAAATTTCGCTCACATTTTTACGTGGACAAGAAGAGCGTACCGTAAAAATCCACCCGGCCAGTACTTTTGCCATCAATGATTTGTTGTACGACGAGTGGGAAGCAGGCTGTCAGAAACGGGTAGATGAGTTGGGCAAAAACAAAATCGCCTACGTCCACATGAAGGACATGACGGGCAACTCCCTCGATCATTTCCTCAAACAAATGGTGAGCGAGGGCTGGCAACGCGATGCCCTGATCCTCGATTTGCGCTACAACACGGGGGGCAATGTACACGATAAAGTATTGCAGTTTTTATCCCAAAAGCCCTACCTGCAATGGAAATACCGCGAGGGGCAACTGTCGCCACAACCCAATTTTACGCCAGGAGCCAAACCCATCGTACTCTTGGTCAATGAACCCAGTTTGAGCGACGCCGAGATGACTACTGAAGGGTTTAAACGATTAAAACTGGGTACAGTAGTGGGCACCGAAACTTACCGCTGGATCATTTTTACTAGCGGCAAAGGTTTGGTCGATGGCTCTTTTTACCGCTTACCTTCCTGGGGTTGTTATTCCCTGGACGGAGGGGACCTGGAAGTCACTGGCGTAAAACCAGATGTTTACGTGAAAAACACCTTCAAAGACCGCCTGGAAAACAAAGATCCACAACTGGACAAGGCGATTGAGTTGATTTTGGGGAAAATGAGGTAGGGGGAAAGGGTTCGGGGGTTCGATGTTCAGGGGTTCGGGGGTAACACACAATTCTTCCCCAACCCTCGAACTCCTGAACCCTCGAACGTCGAACTCCCGAACCCTTTCCCCATCCCTCTCTTTTATTACCAAAACTGCCATTTTTTAAAAATTTTATCTTTTAATTTAAAAAAATACCAAATTATTAAAAGTACTTCCTACATTTAAGCGCTCATTCAATCACTAGTTTCATACACCTATTAAACACGACAGAACGCATGAAAAAAACCTATCTACGCAATCTGGTTATACTCGTTTTATGTATAATCGGCGCGTGTCTCCCTCCTGGTGCCTATGCACAGACAACAATTAAAGGGAAAGTTATTGACAAAGAAACTGGCGCACTACCAGGTGTAAGTATTCTGGTCAAAAACACTACTACAGGAACTGTAACTGAAGTAGATGGATCATTTTCTTTAAATGCACCAGACGCAAACGCTACACTGGTTTTCTCTTACACGGGCTACGCCACCCAGGAAATTGCCCTGGCTGGACGTACCAATCTCGACATTACCATGGCCGTTGACAACCTGCTGCTGAGTGAAGTAGTCGTAGTAGGTTATGGTACTCAAAAGAAAGAAACCGTAACGGGTGCGGTTTCCAGTGTGAAGGGTTCCGACTTGGTTAAATCTCCTGCTGTCA
>NZ_JADKCX010000009.1 GCF_016718685.1 Haliscomenobacter sp.
GAAAATGAAAGATTCCGTACCTTGTCAAAACTTAAAATTCCCTACTTCGCCGACAATTTGGCGATTAGCAGGAAAATTTTACATGGCATGCTTTACAGTCCCTAATATTGCTATAAAATTTTGAAAACTTCGAAAAAACCAATAAAATGAAGAATCTAACCAGTGCAGTGGTACTTGTCCTTTGGGTCTGCTTTTACTTTTTTGGTGGGTGTAATACTTACAACGGAATGGTTAATGCCGATGAAGATATGGATAACGCATGGTCAAAAAGTTCAATCTGCTTACCAGCGCCGGGCTGACCTCATCCCCAACCTGGTCAACACCGTTAAAGGAGTGGCCAGTTTTGAAAAAAAGCACCCTTACTGCGGTGATCGAGGCTGCGTTCAAAGGCAACAAAGCATCACCATTGATCCAGCAAACGCTACACCTGAGCAACTGGCTGCTTTCCAACAAGCACAAGGGGGCATTTCTCAATCATTGGGTCGTTTGATGGTGATTGCCGAGCAATACCCAGAACTCAAGGCCAATCAGAACTTCCTGGAGTTGCAGTCGCAGTTGGAAGGTACCGAAAACCGCATCAAAGTTGCCCGGGATACGTACAATGACGTTTCCACGCAGTACAACAAAAAGTGCGGAGTTTTCAAACAGCCCTTTTTGCTGGCGTATTTGGATTCAACAAAAATCTCAATTCAGGCGAGCAAAATGCAGGGGATGCTCCTGACGTGAAGTTTGAATAAACCTTTTAGGGTTCAGTTCGAGGGTTCAGGGGGGTTCCAAGATGGTCGCCTGGCTGGTCGCTGAGCAGGGGAGTCGGAGTGGAGCCGGTGTCCCGTCGGAACCCCCGATCCGCCGACCCTCGAACCGAGACCTCGAACCCTCCATTATGATCAAATTTCTGTCTGCCGAAGAAAAACGAGTAATCGACTGCGTCAAAGAGGCAGAAACTGCAACTAAGTGAGATCAGGGTGCATTTGCAAGGCAAAGTCCAAAAAACAGCCTGGGAAGATGCCCTTGCCGTTTTTGATCAACTAAAAATGGCCAATACCGATGAACGGAATGGAGTCTTGATTTTCATCGTGCCCAAAGACCATCAATTGGTCATTATTGGTGACAAAGGGTATCCATGACCGCGTGATGAACGATTTTTGGGTGGGAGTAAGGGATGAAATGCTGCAGCATTTCCGCAATAAGGATTTTGCCGGAGGTTTGTGTGCAGGTGTCAAAGTAGTTGGTGCCAAACTCCAAAGCATTTCCAGTTGAACATGATCTTAAAGCGAATTGCCTGATGATATTTCCTACGACATGAAATTCTATTTTTATAAAATTGAGTTCATGAACATGAAATCCCTGTTGTTGTTATTAGGATCGTGTAGGTGTTGAATGGGGTTTTTGCCAAAGAAATTCCAGCCGCCCCAAACCATAGTCCAACGATTACGCCGGGGCACTCGGTCCGGCGGGTTGACAACCTGGAGCGCAAATTGCGCGCTTATGAAGACTCCTACTCTACTCAAATTGCAATTGTCATCGACAAATCCTGGAGGGGAAGATGCATTTGAATACTCCTTCCGACTGGCTGAAGCCTGGGATTGGCCAAAAAGACAAAGACAACGGCGTACTGATTTATGTCGCTCAAGCCGAGCGCAGTCCGCATTGTCGCAATGCAGGCGTCGAGGTTTTTAACGGATGCATTGTCCAGGCGCATCATTGAAATACCATTACCCCCGCTTTCAAAAGGCCAGTTTTACTCCGGGCTGGATGGTGCAGTGGACAACATCATTCAAGTTGCCGCAGGCGAATACAAAGCCGATGGGAAGAGAGATGCGGAAGGCGGCGGAGCCATGTCCTTCCTGATTTTGTTGCTCATTATCGGCGGCGTCATTGCCATGTTCAGCTATCTTTCACGTCGTTCTGCTCAGGCGGGAGGCGGTTATTACGGTGGTGGCCGTTACAACGATAACCGCGGCGGTGGCGGTGGTTGGTTCATCTTCCCCGGCGGCTTTGGCGGCGGTGGATCTGATCGGAACAGCGACTGGGGCAGCGGTGGTGACGATTGGGGTGGTTTTGGCGGCAGCGACGGCTTTGACGGCGGTGGTGCTGGTGGGGATTGGTAAAAATATACAACTACAAATAATGGTAAAACGCTGGGGATATGCGCTTTTAGGAGTACTCGTATTTTCTATACCCAGTTTTGCCCAAAAATGGCTTCCCGCGAAAAAAATCATTCGCAGGGATGCCCCTGCGGTAAGCATAAGCCCCAATCCGCTCCGACTCAACATCTCTACCGCAATGCCAGTGATTGTTGCCGATACGGCGCATAGTGGAACACAGCCTACTGCGGTACCTCCGCATCAATGTACGCTTCCTGAATGCCAGCGATCGGGCGCACAACTACGACGGCGAAGAAGCCATTCGTTTTGCCAAAGACTTGATTGATATGCCAACCAGGACTTGCAAAGAACAGCAAACTCTGGCTGCCTTACCGCAACAACCTACCGGATTCTTCCGATACCAATACCAATTGAGTCCACAAACGACAGAATCCCGGCGACCAGGGAATCTATTTTCGTACGACGATCGCCTGTGTTATTACATCCACAAAGGCTCTACCGCCAACTTGTTCGGACGAAGTGCTGGAAAAATACCAAATCGGCGCCGATTCCGTGCTGAACGTTTTCATCATGCCCCATCATCCCGACAGCATGAAATCGGCCTGGTACAGTAAAACTGCGGGTGGCGTCGGGGTAATGCTGGGCAATGCCATCAAAATGGCGGGCAGTGTACGAAGGCCATCAGCCCGCCTGGGCCTACCGCGGGATACTCAACCATGAAGCCGGGCATTTTTTAGGCCTGTCCCACGCTTTTTTTCGCGATGGCTGTGATGATACACCGGAACATGGCAATCCTTGTTGGAGCCGTACCGCGGAGGCTCCTTGCGATACAGCCGCTTCCAACAACATGATGGATTACAACGCGCTGCAAAATGCCCTTTCCCCTTGTCAAATTGGCACCATGCACGCCCGCATGGCCGATACCAACAGTTATGAACGGCGTTTTTGGTCAAAACTGGTGCACCCGTCAGGAGGGTCAAGACATTACCATCCGCGACACTGTAGTTTGGAAAGGTGACAAAGACCTGGCTGGCCATGTGACCATCGTGGCCGGAGGGGTATTGAGGGTCGAAGCCCGCCTATCGCTGCCCGAAAATGCCCGCATCACCTTGATGCCAGGTGCCGAATTGCGACTGGGAACCAAAGCGCTCCTACACAATGCTTGTGGATTGGAATGGGAAGGGATTGAGGCACCGCGCCGTTTTTTGGGGGCGCGTGGAAAAGTACTGGCGGAGGATGGGGCGCGGATTAGGGGAGCGCGGTTTATTGATTATTGACTAGCGGAGCTAAGTCTAAAAAATGGATGCCACCAGTTTTATCCTGATGGCATCCATTTTTTATTACCCTCTCCAACATTGACCTTCTGATCAACGCAATTTTTCAATGATCTCATTCGTCACGGTGTCCGTATACATCCCGTACGAGCTGACCAAAGTACCTTTGAGTTCATGCGTGGGTGAAGATATAGCGTACACTACACTTTGGTCATCAGGAGCCGAGGTGTCACCCTCAAAACGATGGGATGAATCGACCTGAAATTCATCGTGCAACAATTGGTAATGTCCGGCACGGCATTCCAGACAATTTTCCTTGAGGTTAAAATCCTCAACATAGCCCTCGGCTTTTAAGCCTTCTAGAGCTTCTACACGATTATTATAATCTTTCATAGTGGGAATAGGATTGGTTTATGGGGCAAAATAGGCGCTTTTGGGAGTAACTCAGGTGGGATGGTATGAAAAATGAATGTTTTATGAAAACTGGAGAATTACCCCGCTGGTTCAAGTCTTATTACTTGAACAAATATCCGTGCGTCTCCAGACGCATGAGTATGCACGATATCTTACGAAAACAACAATTTTTTTATTGGGTTGCGTTTGTTTTTAAGGAATTAAAAAACTCATTTTCTTTTGATTACGTACGTCAGAAGACCTGTACCACGCTCAGAATAGAAAAGATAAGTGTAACTATTCCGCTCCAATTGAATCCATTCGGAACGACTGGAGCGGAATAGTATAGAACATCAGGATTGAGACTGCGCTGATTCATGCTACATTGCGCATGAACAAAAATGTTCCCTTTTAATACCTGTCCCGGCCACCGCCGCCACCGTAGCCACCACCGCCACGATTACCGCCACCACCGTAGCCGCCACCGCCGCCGCGATTACCGCCACCGCCACCGTAGCCACCGCCGCCGCGATTACCGCCACCGCCACCGCGATTTTCACGGTCTTCAGCTTTTTTAGCTACAATCGTACGACCATCCAGATCACTGTTGTCTAGACCTTCGATGGCATTGAGTGCTTCATCGTCATTTGGCATTTCTACAAAGCCAAATCCTTTTGAACGCCCTGTTGATTGGTCTACAATGATTTTTGCAGAATCAACAATTCCGTATTGCTCGAACGCTTCGCGTAAATCGTCGTCTTGCGTGTCAAAGCTTAATTTTGCAACAAAAATATTCATGACTAAAATTTTAAAAGTGAACAACTTAAACAAGAGCTGTCAAGAAAAACTGGTAACTAAAGGTACTAAAGCCTTGCCGAAAATAGGGGTTAAAGCTGTGCATCCTTCCGAATTAGTCCAATATAGATTCAACTCGATGTTTAATTGGCACGAAGATAACGCTATATTTTTATTGCGATTGCTGGCGGGCATAAAACGACAAGAGCGGCATCCAGGCGCAATTGAATGCCGCTCTTGTGCACGGTATTAATGTTGGCTTACACCATCGCGCGATCATTTTCATCCACAACCCAAAAAGAGGTGCCCCCAACTCCCTGAGACCACCTCTTTCAGTTCCTCAAAACTGTGCATCCCTACGATTTCTTCTTCTTCTTTTCATTCAGCTGAAACACCCTCGAAAGGTTGAATCCAAACTGAATGTCGCCATCCAGCCAACTGCCGTTGGCATCGGTGAGGAAAGCGCGTTCGTTCATGCCCACTGCGTTGGAAAAATGCAATTGGAACACGTGCCCTCCGGTTTCGATGTCAAAACCAATCGAGGTGGGATTGTAGGTAGGATCATCCGGGAAGCGATTGAAAGCATAGTAGTAGTCAACCACCAGAGCTACCCGCTTGACAAACTTATAGCGGGCACCAAAGCCCAACGCAAACATGTCATTTGGCACCAGGGTATTCTCTACAATGTTGCGGTGCAACCAGGTAGGAACCAATTGTGCAGAAAATTTTTCACTGAATTTTCTGCCCACCACGGCCTGGGTGTAAAAAGCCAGGCGACGGGTGAAATTGGGGTCAATTTCAAGATCGGCGAAAGGCTCTTTCAAGGTATTAAAAGTAGCCCCTCCCACCAAAACGACCGACACAGGGACACTTTTGGCGCCCGTACTTTGCCACAACAAGCGGTATTTGAGAAAGGCATCCAATTCTTTGCGGGAAGTACTGCGGCCAAATCCCACGGTAAGATTGGGCGTCACACCATAATCAAATCCCATCCGCATGGAGGCATTGTCGAGGCCAAACATGTCGTAAAAGCCCTGACTGATTTTGCCAAAACGGTGCAGGATGCGAAAATCCAGCGCCCCTTTGTCCAGCATCTCGATGCTGTGTCCATTGATGACGCGAGGAGATTTAAACGCATTGACGACCTTGTCCGTACTGGTGTCATCTCCAAGCAGATCGAGTAGGCTATCATCTTGAGCCTGTAGTGGACTAAACATAGTCCCCAGTAAAAGCGCAAAAAGCGCCGTTCGTTGCCAGTGTTTTTTCATCTTGATTATTTACCGTTTAGGATTTCCAATGCAGCACTGATGCTCACTTTTGCCGTTTCGGCAATTTTGACAAACACGACGGTAGGGATGTCAATTTTGTAGTCTTTCAGCCCAATTTCTATACCGGAGCTAGCCAATACCTTTCCTTTCTCTACAGTGATGACTCCTTTAGCGGAAATTTCTTTGGTCACCCCGTGCAGGTTCATGGTGCCATTCACGGTTACGGGATAGGTTCCATCTTTGCTGAAATTCACTTTGCCGATGTCACTGATCTTTCCTTTGAAGGTTGCTTTCGGGTATTTTTCACTTTCAACATAGTTTTCGTTGAAGTGCTTTTGCATCAATGTGCTGGCAAAAGTAAATTTATTCATGGTCACGGCCCATTCCATTTGACCGGTAGCGGCGTCCAACACACAGGTAGCGACCGTGTTTTTGGCTTTTATTTCTTCAACATCGTCTAGCTTGCCTTCGGCATCAAAAATGACCGTTCCACTGCGGGTGAAGTATTTCGATTGTGCATTTGTAGTGTAGGTGAAGCTGGCCAGCAGCATCAACAGGAAAAAAAAGCGGGTTGCGTTCATGAAATTAAGTTTTTTGGATTGATAGAATCATCCCACGAAAAGCCCACGAATAAATTCGTGGGGTGAGTACTTTTGTGCCTCCCACGAATAAATTCGTGGGTTGGTTTAGTTGTTCAGTGCTCCCAGGCGAATCCACTCTTTGATGGAGCTGATTTCGCAAGAAGGAAGTTTACTTGCCCCATCAGGCATACGTACAAAACCGGCGTCATGGTTTATGCTTCCGAAAAGACTTCCGTTTAGTGCATATTTTTTGACACCAGTGTAGTTGCTCAGGTTGATGTTTCCCGAGGGCGCACTGCCCGCGTGGCAGCCATTACAAGAGCGATCCATGATTGGCTTTACGGTTTTGGCGTAAGTAACCTTACTGACATCGCAGTTTCCTGTAGACGCACAAGTGGTATTTTTGGCACCTTGATCAATCCACAAGGCAATAGTGGTGATCTGTTCGGCGCTCAGTTTGTTGTATGGTTTTTGAGGCATAAGCTCCTCGCCTACTGCAATCAACACCTGATACAATTTACTGGCGGCATAATCACCCGGAGCAATACCATTCGAAACGATGCTTGCATACGAGGTCAATTCGATTCCTTCCTCCCGGTCGATGCTGTTGTGGCACCCACTTTGGGTACAATTGGAAATAAAAATGGGCAGAACATCTTTTTCAAAACAAACCGGATTTACGTTTACCACTTGCTCCTGGGTACAAGCACTGAATAATAGCAGGGCACTTGTGCTGAGATACACCAGGTAGCTTAAAATTTTGTTTTTTGCCACGACAATAAAGTTTTTATAGTTAAGTGTTTAGACGGGTGCTCGGGCAGGAAGTTTAGACCCCGATGATTTGATTCTGTTTTTTCAGATGTGTCAATCAAATATCTGAAAAAGCTGATGTTTTCACAAACATTCAAGGTCTAAACTTATCCACTGTACTGCAAATAACCCTGTGGCGTTGCCTCTTGTACTCATTTTTTGTGAATAATGTCGTACAGTGTCGCCCACAAGCATTTGCAATCAGTCTTCATCATGTTCTCCTTCGTGTTCATTTTCACGCTTGCTGATGCTTTTTTCAGCGGAATTTCCACCTTGATTGAACCAGTCGATCAGCGTCTGTTTTTCAGCTTCGTTCAGTTTTGCTTCAGGATGCATCAAGTTGTAATCCCACAAGGGCATTTCCCCCTCGGCAATGGTTTCGGGGATTTCCTCCAATGCCTCGGACTGGTCGTGCGCAGAACTGCTGCCCCAGGTGGAAAAATTCACCTTGGAGCGCCCTTCCTGGATGTGGTTTTGTACCAAAAAAGAGACTGGCGCGACGTAGGCATACCAGGGATACTTCGCTTCATTGGAGTGACAATCGTAGCACGAGGCTTTCAATAAACGTGCAACTTCGGCCGGTGCAGCACTTACTTTGAGGTAGTCCTGATTGGGGTCAACGGCGGGATTTGTGCGGTTGACCGGAACAAATTGAATGGCGATTGCCAGCAAAAGCAGCAACAGGCCAATTCTTTTGAGCAGTTTCATGGCTTTGTGTTTAGTCGATAGACTCTACGAATACAAGATTACTTGTGTTCATAATGCCTTTTTAAAATTTTTCCATAACAAGCATCATTCATACATGTCGTCACCTATTCTTCTGCGCTTACCCCTCCATTAGCGGAAACATAATAAGCGCCTTTCAGTACAATGGCCGCACCTTGTGGCAAGATTTCAAGCGGTTCAACAGCAACATAGCCATCACCTGCCGGGCCACGTTTGACCGGAACCTTATGAAAAACCACCTCCTTTGCGTCCTTTTTTTCCTGGTAAAAAATGAAATAGCCGCCTTGTTCCTGAATCACCGCTTCTTCCGGCAGTGCAGACAACATGCCAGCATCCGCCAAGGCAATCCGGGCGTTGAGGAAACCTCCTTTGGCCATTTGTTGGTTGCTGGCTGCGCTCGCATTGTCAAAACGGGCGTGTACCCGTACGGTTTTGCGTTCGGCATCAACGCTGCGTTCGAGGTAGTCGATGTGGGCATTAAATACCTGTTCATTGCCTCCTGGGAATTTCAGCTGAACTTTTTGCCCGGCTTTGACCTGATTTAGGTTTTTTTCAAAAACATACAATACTGGGTGCAAATAGGCCAGGTTACTCACCTCACAAATGGGCTCTCCCAGATTCAGGGCTTGTCCCAAACTTGCGTCTACCCGCGTTACGACACCTGCAACTGGTGAGGTGATCAGCAGTTCAGTGCGCAAATTATCGGGCGTAAGTTTGGCCGGATCGATCTGGTACTGGCGCAATTTGGCAGCCAGGAGTTTTCCTGAGGTTTGCGCTGCGCGCCAGTCCGATTCGGCTTTTTGAAAATTCTTTGTGGCGGTGGCATCATTTTCTTTCAATGCCTTGTAACGCTGGTATTCGGTTTCGAGGAATACCAGGCGGTCCTTATTTTCCAGGAATTGTTGTTGCAAGTCCAATAAATCGGGTTTGCGCAAAACCGCTACCACGCCACCTTTGGCGACGCTGCTGTTGTTGCGAATGCGTAGCTCGCTGATGATGCCCTCCGTAAAGGCGCTGACTTGGGCAGTATTCTCCTTGCCCAAAACCAGTTCCGCATTGACGTCCAGGTAATCACTCAAGGAGCGGAGGGTAAAGGTTCCGGTTTGAATGGCGGCCTGTTCGGCCTGTTCCGCGCTCAGCATGACCGTGTTGCTGCTCATTTCAGGAGCTTGCAGCGACCTCGGTGCTTTCACTGGTCGGTTCTGCTTTTTTGCCACAAGCCGTGGTGACTAAGGCCAGGGCGAGGATACTGCTATATTTGATGCAATTCATTTTTTCGAGATTTAAAAGGATTCAGGATTTTAGACTTTCCGTTCATCAAGTCTACTGCCCGGCAATAAATTTCAATTCCACTACGGTCAGACTCAATCCGTACAAGTTCTCCAAGTAATTCATCTGGATGCCAATGGCCTGTTCAACTTGCAGAGACAAAGTGGTATAATCAATTTCACCCTCCTGATAATTCAGGCTGGCATTGCGGAGCAACTCTGTGGACAAGGCCTGGCCTTGCGCTTGAAAGTACTCAATCAAGGTGTTGTACTTCTCCTGCTCATGCAGCAAATGCGCCATTTTTGAGCGTTGTTGGAGCAATACATCCTGGAAATTGGCTTCCGCAATTTGTACGTTCAGCCCTGCCGACTCCACCGCTTTGTGGCGGGCTTTATTGACCAAAGGCAGGTTGACGCCCAATTGCCAACCGGGATAAACCAAACCATTGCCCAAAATTTGCCCGTACACCCCCGTAGAAAAACTGGGCGCAAACCTTGACTGCTCAATCTGCTGCTGGCTTTTGGCCACACTCACCTGGGCAAGTCCAGCTTTGGCACTCGGTGCCTGAGCGATCAAAGCGGTATCAGCTAGGCTGAAAATCTGTTTGCGCAAAGGTTCAGCAATTGCACTCACTGCCTGGGGTAGCCCCAACAATTGGCCTAAAACCACCTGATCGAAATTCAACTCGTGGTCGATGGTTTCCAAGATCAGACGAACCTGAGCGGCCTTGTCCTGAGCGGCCAATTTTTCGGCAAGGGCGGCATCACCCGCTTTGTAGCGTTGTTCAGCAATGGTGGAAAAACGGGTGTACACCGAATCCAATGAACGGTACAATCTGGATTTGGCATCCAAATACCCCAGGTGTTGGTAAATTTCGCGCACTTGTCGGATCAGGTCTTGCTGGGTGTGGGCCAATACGGCGGAGGCCTGACTTTGTTTTTGTTGATAAAAACTGGCAGTTGCCCGCGTGGCCTTGCGACTGGGGAAACTTTGGCTGATGCCAAAAGTAGTGGTACCAAGAATGCCCAGATCAGGGTCGGCGGTGACGTTGTGAAACAAGTTCGCTGGGTCATACATCTTGGCTGTACCCTGCAACACTTGTTGCTGCTGCACCTGGATGCTGGCTGATCGGACTGCGGGGTGGTTTTTTAAAGCCAGCGTGATGGCTTCATTTTCACGAAGCGCATTTTGCCCCTGAAGCGAAGCCCCTGCCAAAGCAGCGGAATCAATAAAATGCCAACATTAGTCGGTACCTTGACGAAACGTTCGCGCTCGAAAAACAGGGCATACAACACGGGTAACACAATCAGTGTCAGTAAGGTGGAAGTAATCAAGCCCCCGATAACCACCGTAGCCAAGGGGCGTTGTACTTCTGCGCCAGCACCATGCGAAATGGCCATCGGCAAAAAGCCTAATGAAGCTACCGCCGCAGTCATGAGTACTGGCCGCAAGCGAGCGATGGCCCCGGAACGAATCCGCTCGGGGATACTTTCGATGCCGTCTTTCTCCAACTG
Source organism: Haliscomenobacter sp. (assembly GCF_016718685.1). Classification (GTDB taxonomy): domain Bacteria; phylum Bacteroidota; class Bacteroidia; order Chitinophagales; family Saprospiraceae; genus Haliscomenobacter. The sequence goes on from NZ_JADKCX010000009.1 coordinate 10,739, forward strand.
GTTGAAGTAGGTAATCAACACAATCCCGTTCAACACTGCCACCCCAAAGAGCGCGATAAATCCAACCCCCGCAGAGATGGAAAAGGGCATATCGCGAATCAACAGGGCAAAAACGCCCCCAATCGCCGACATGGGGATGGCGGTGAAAATCAGCAAACTTTCTTTGATGGAATTGAAGGTAAAAAACAGCAGCAGGAAAATGAGCGCTAAGGCTACGGGAACCGCAATGGAAAGCCGGGCCGTGGCTGCCTGTAAGTTCTCAAACTGGCCACCATAAGTGGTAAAATAACCTGCGGGCAATTTGAGCTTGGCATCCAATTTGGCTTGTACGTCCAAAAATGCACTTTCCACGTCGCGGCCCCGTACGTTGGCACCCACTACAATCCGGCGTTGGGCGTTGTCCCGACTGATTTGGGCCGCACCCAGGCGGTAATCTACGTCGGCCACTTCACTGAGTGGGATCAATTCACCGTTCGGGGTGGTGATGGGCAATTGGCGCACATCTTCCAAATCGCTGCGGTTTTGATCATCCAGGCGCAGCACCAGGTCGAAGCGTCGGGCTTCTTCATAAACGACTCCTGCAGAAGTCCCCGCGAAGGCAGCACGCAGGGTAGCATTGACATCCCGAATATGCAAGCCGTAACGAGCAATTTTATCGTAGTGGTAATTGACCACGATTTGGGGCAAACCTTCCACTTGTTCAACTTTCAAGTCAGCCAGGCCCGGAATGTTCTTGAGGAGTTGTTCGACTCGATGCCCCGCGTGGGCCAAAGAATCCATGTTTTCCCCAAAAATTTTGACCGCAATATCCGAACGTACCCCGGTCATCATTTCGTCGAAACGCATCTTGATGGGTTGGGTGAATTCAAAGGCCATGCCCGGAATTTCGTGTACTTTTTCTTCAATTTTGCTGACCAACTCATCTTTGGTTTCGGCTTTGGTCCATTCCTCAATGGGTTTGAGCAGGATGATGTTGTCAGCGGTTTCGATGGCCATAGGGTCGGTAGGGATTTCAGCGCTACCAATTTTGGAAATGACCTGTTCTACTTCATCCGGGAAGTTTTTCAGGATGATGTTTTGCGCCAGGCGGTGGCTTTCCAAAGTTTGGTCCAGGGAGGTGCCTGGGCGCAAAAAGCCGTGCATCATGATGTCGCCTTCATCCAAAGTAGGAATGAATTCACCCCCCATGCTGGAAAACAACAACAAGGAGAGTACCAATAAGCCCAGACTGAGACCGATTACCGTTTTGCGCCAACGTAACGCCCACATCAAAACGGGAATGTACAGGCGTTGAATGGCGAGAATGATCCGATCGGCCAGGTTGTGGTGATGCTTCAACTTGCGACTCAAGGTCAATGCGGAAACGGCCGGTACGTAGGTCAAAGACAAGAGCAATGCGCCGACCAATGCAAAAGATACCGTTTGAGCCATCGGTTTGAACATCTTACCTTCGATGCCCACCAAAGACAAAATGGGCAAGTAGACGATCAGAATGATCACGACCCCAAAAATGGAAGAACGCATGATCCGACTGGCGGCTTCCAGTACACTTTCATTCATTTGGTCTTTGCTCAAATGCACCGTTTGGCCAGGTTCAACTGCTACCTCCGGCCGCGCCAAAAAGCGGACATGCAAGTAGTGTAAAGTTGCTTCTACAATGATGACAGCTCCATCCACAATCAAACCAAAATCCAAGGCACCCAGAGACATCAGGTTGGCGCTCACGCCAAAAAGTTGCATCATGGAAATGGCAAAAAGCATGGACAGCGGGATCACCGAAGCAATGATCAGACCAGCCCGGAAATTACCCACCAAAAGCACCAGTACAAAAATGACGATGAGCGCTCCTTCAATCAGGTTTTTCTCAACGGTGGCGATGGTGCGGTTGACCAATTTTTCCCGATCCAAAAAAGTACTGATGGTGATGCCTTCGGGTAGCCCTTTTTTGACTTCCTCCAAACGGGCTTTGACCCTCTGGATGACTTTAGCCGCGTTTTCACCTTTGAGCATCATCACGATACCCAACACAATTTCGCCCTCGCCGTTGTGGCTTACTGCGCCGTAGCGCAGGGCTTTGCCAAAGCGCACTTCGGCCACATCCGCAATGCGTACGGGTAGGCCATTGACGTTTTTGATCACAATTTGACCGATGTCGTCCAGGCTTTTGACCAAGCCTTGTGCCCGAATGAAATAGACGCTGCTGTGTTTTTCGACATAGGCACCACCGGTATTTTCATTGGCGCCCTCCAGCGCTGTGAGTATTTCCGGCAGACCAATTTGTACGCTGCGCAAACGTTCGGGACGAACCGCTACTTCGTACTGTTTCAGGTCGCCCCCAAAACTGTTGATTTCTACAACTCCCGGTACACCAGTCAACTGTTTTTTGACAATCCAATCCTGGATTTCGCGCAAATCGGCGGCGGAAAACTTGTGTTCGTACCCTGGTTTGGGTTCAATGCGATAATGCAAAATTTCTCCCAAGCCAGTAGAGATTGGTGCCAATTCAGGGATACCAAAACCTGGAGGGATGTTTTGTTCGGCCATTTTGAGTTTCTCATTCACCATTTGGCGGGCCAAGTACACATTGATGTCTTCTTTAAAGACTACCGTAATTACACTAAGGCCAAAACGGGAAATCGATCGTAACTCTAATACTCCAGGTATAGATTTCACTGCACTTTCGATGGGTGCAGTTACGAATTGTTCTACTTCCTGGGTCGCCAGGGTAGGGCATACGGTGAGTACCTGCACCTGGTTGTTGGTGATATCGGGAATGGCATCGATGGGCAGTCGGGTAAATGAATAAATCCCGGCAATGACCATGGCCAATGTCCCCAGTCCCACCATAAACTTGTTATGGATGGAAAAACGGATGATTTGAGTCAACATGGACTGTTGATTTACAGAAAAAAATAAAATAGATGGAAGATAGGCCCAATAGACTTGGGAAATGACTAGTGGGTAGTCATTCAGTGGTGGGAATTAAGCTCGGGGCGGCTGCCAGATGCCGGAAAGGTGAGCGGCACAAGGATTTTGATCATGCTGAAAAACAGAGGAATTTTTAGGCTCTTCCCAGCTATGTGGAGTGGCGAGCAAGTCTGCATAAAAAGGCATCACGGAGTCTCCGGTTACGTTCATATGCATACACGAATCATGGTGTTTGGCTTTGCCAGGCAACTTGGTATGATCGTGTTGGTTGCAGTGCTCTGCGTAGTCCTTACCGTAGTGCTGGCTCAGGAATTCGCTTAAGGTAGTAGCCGGATTGTCTTGGCGATGGATTTGGTAATGAGCCATGAGTGCTGGAAATTTAGCAAACTCTTCCAGCCACTGTGGCGCCAAGGCCAACAGCAGATAAAAAACAAGCATAAATCTACTCAGGTAAATTCTCATGGTTTCATTGCGTAAAAATGCTCCGCGAAGGGTAATAACTTCAACGCGGAGCAAAGATTGCACAAAAGTCAATAAATTTTTCGAAAAGGCAATGTAAAACTTTTTCAACAGTCAAATTCATGCAAAGCCATCCTCAAAACAGGCCAATTCGAGACTGGCTTTTGGCATTGAGATTGGTATTTCGCCAACCATCGTTGGGTAAAATGTTTTTGGTTAGGGCTTCGTATTCGCTGATGCTCAACCATACCGGAGTATAGCCTGTGCTGATGTTGAGTAGTTCACGAATAAACAGTTTGAGGTTATCTTCAGCACCAATCAGTAGTGCTTTGTAAGTTAGGGTTTCGATCTCGAAGTTAGGCTCTCTCAAGGCCGCCTTCAAATCCAGGATTTTGCGTTCTTCCAGATTTGCACAAGCGCGATAAGCTTCTTCCAATGAAAAATTAGCGGCCACCAACAAATCGGTGTACAGGCGACGCAGTTTTCCGTCGACAAATTGTCCTTCGGGATACTCGTTAAAATGGGCGGGAACATCGATCATAAATTCACAGGCTACTGCACTGAGTTTGGCCATGTGTTGGAGTTCTTCGTTAGACACCCGGTTAAACACGTCGGTAACCCACATGGTATCCAGAACTCGATAAAGGTCGTGTGCAACTTTTTCCTGTTCGATCAGGTAAAGGATGATCGCTTCCTTGCTTTTTAATTGACTACCAATCAGGGATTGAGAATGAAGTGCAAAAGCAGCACTGACGAGTATGGACAATGCCAGTATCTTTTTCATGACTGCTGGTTTTATTTCTTTTAATCGGTTGTTTACGCCTACAAAATAGCAGTCATTTTAGCTCGAAAGTTTTGTTAAAAGTCTCTACTTGATGGTGACTTTGATCAATCCGCTGATAATGTAGCGGTGCTTCCGGTTTTGGTTTTGTCTAAACTAATGGCGCCTTCTTTTTTGCCCGGGATTCTAATTTGCACCAAATTCCGTTGATCATTGAATAGCTCCAACATCAACTTACTGACAATCTCAATTTTTTGGGTTTCCGCAGCGGATAAGGCGAGTTTTAAATAGCAGGTGATGGTTTCCGGGTTGTTTTCGGTCCGTACCAAAGTATAAGCAGCATTTTTCCCGTTGATCTTCATTTGCAGCTTGCTGCGCAGGTATTTGAGCATGAGGTCTTCAACTTTGAACTTGCCATTTTGAATTTGCGGAGCATAGGTTTCATACTGGATGGCACGGGCAAAGTCGTCGGAAAAAAGAGTAACTGAACATTCCAGGTTTTTGCTGTTTTCGGCGCGGTAAATCTCCATCACGGTCAGGTGAATGGGATGAGGGGCAGCCGAAAACAGCAAAAAAAGCAAGAGCATTTGCATAGGACTTTGTTTTCTCAATAAACGATTGAAAAAACATAAAAGTTATTTGGCAAAGGCTACTTAGTCCATCACTTTCTTAAATTCAGCACTTTCTGGCGTAACGCCCGAGGCAAAGAAATGGGTCAACTTCCCATTTTCATCAATCAGGTATTTGCAAAAATTCCAGGAAGGGACATCACTGTTCCAACCGTTCTGGCTGGGGTCGGTCAACCATTTGTACACCGGGCTTTGATTGTCCCCTTTCACGTCTACTTTTTCAAACATCTGGAAGGTTACGCCGTAGTTTTTTTGGCAAAACTCCTGAATGTCATTGGCCGATCCCGGTTCCTGCCCCATGAACTGGTTGCAGGGAAATCCCAGCACGACCACATCTTCCTTGTTTTTTTCGTAAAAAGCTTGCCAATCGGCGTATTGGGGCGTATACCCGCAGCGTGAAGCGACGTTGAGCACAATGATTTTTTTGCCTTTGTATTGATCCATGGATACGGTTTGTCCATCCAGGGTGGTAGCACTTAAGTTGTGGAAAGAAGTGGCTGAAGACATAAGTTTAGGAGTAGCATCAGTAGAACTGGAAGATGAAACAACTTTGTTGGCATTGAAGCAACTGGATACCCAGGCCGGAATGCTGAGCAAAATGGCAAAAAGGAATCGAGGACGCATTGGTTTGATCTGTTTTATGGTTCAATGTTTGTAGAACAGGTGAAGGGGGAAAAGGTTTTTGGCTTGAACAAGACAAAAGGTTTTTTCGCGTTTTGAAGAAAAATCCTTGTGAAATGAAACTCAGAACTTTATTCTCGGTAATGGTCATTTCCGTTACTACATTTGGTGCTCAAACCCTTAACATAAAAATCGTCAATGCACAAACCCAGGAAGCCATTCCTTACGCAGCGGTTTTTTCCAAAGACAATAAGGAAGGGAGTTATGCGGATGAAAAAGGGGAAATATCCTTTGAATTTAGCCAGACGGTAGATACTGTTCTGTTTAGTGCAGTTGGGTTTTCTCTGGAAAAAATGAGTTTGCAACAAACTTTGGGAAGTAAGATTGTTGCATTGACGCCAAGTGTAGTCAATTTGCCGGATGTGACGGTTTCGAGTAAGGGGGCTAAAGTTGTGGAGCGGAATCTGGGCTATTTCAAAAAAAAAGGCAATAAAATGTCTTTTGCCACCAATCAGCACAATCGCATCGCTTTGCTTATCAAGAATCCCATTGAACAGAATACCTGGGTTTCAAAATTGCAATTTCAATTTTCGGGATGGGGCGATGATGTAGTAAAAACATATCGGCTAAAGCTTCGAATTTATGCGAATCAAGAAGGAAAGCCTGGTTTAGATTTATGGTCGCACGATGGATGGCTGGATTTGGGTTCTCAGCAGAACAAGTTAGAATATGTTATTGCATCGCGAGTCCTTCATTTGCCCGCAGAAGGTTTATTCATTGGTTTTGATTTTTTGGGCTATGTCGATAAAAATGGAGGATACCATCCTTTCGTGAAAGGCCAGCTAACTCCAACAAAGACTATATACCCTAAGGTGATGTCGCCAATTATGAGCGTATTAAAAGATGAAAAAGGAATGATTGTATTTCAGGCCAATGGGTTAGGAGCCTGGCAAAGGTCAACGGTGGAGCAATTTGGGGTACCGATGTTTGGTATTGTTGTAGCCTATAAGTAGGTTTTTTATCACTTGATAAAGTCTATTGGCTCAAACAAAAATGGGGCCGCCGAAGCAGCCCCACCTGATGGACAAATTCTTAAACAAAAAGCATCGGATTTACGCTTCGACTTCCTCGTGTTTGTGTGCTTCAATCAACTTCTGCTGAATGTCCGCAGGCACTGCCTGGTATTCCGCAAAAGTCTGATGAAACTTGGCTCGACCCTGCGAAATGGAGCGCAAGGTGCTGGAGTACAAGTACAATTCCGCTTGTGGTGCCCGCGCCAGGATCTTTTGGTAATGACCATCCGAATCCATGCCCAACACCATCGCCCTACGCGTTTGCAGGTCGCTCATGATGTCGCCCATGACCTCGTCGGGGCAGAGGATTTCCAGGTCTGCCAGTGGCTCCATGATTTGGGGCGCAGCATCGCGGAAGGCATCTTTAAACGCGTGGGTAGAGGCCAGCATAAAGGCCATATCGTTGGAATCCACGGGGTGCATCTTGCCGTCGTACACACAGACCCTGATGTCCTGGCAGTGTGAACCCGTCAGCGGCCCTTCCTCCATTTTGGCCATGATGCCTTTTTTGATGGCACTGGAATATTTGTTGTCAATGGAACCACCCACCACGCACCAGTAGAAAGCAAGTTTGCCGCCCCAGGGCAGGTCTTCCACTTCGCGGTGGCGCACACTCAGATCAGCAGGATCGGGCATGCCCTCAAAGTAGGGGTCGATACGCATGTGTACCTCGCCAAACTGTCCGGCACCACCGGTTTGTTTTTTGTGGCGATACTGCGCATTGGCCGATTTGGTGATGGTTTCGCGGTAAGAAATACGGGGCTTCACAAAATTCATGACCACGCCTTGGGATTGCTCCACCCGGTTTTTGATCAAATCGAGGTGCAACTGTCCCTGGCCATGTAGCAAGGTTTGTTTGAGCGAGGCGCTCAATTCCACGCTCGCAGTGAGGTCTTCCTCATGAATGGTGTGCAAGGCCTTCATGAGTTTTTCCATGTCATTTTTATTGGCTTGCTCAACGGCAACGGTTACCCGTGGTTCGGGGAAGGAAATGGGAACGATCTCGTGCTCTGCTCCTTTGCCATTGAGTGTATTGTTGGTATGGGTATTTTTTAATTTAACGGTTACTCCGAGGTCTCCGGCACTTAGTTCAGTTACGGCTACCCGGTCCTTGCCATTGGCAATGAACAACTGGCCAAAACGTTCCGTGGTGCGGTTGGAGTAATTGGTGAGCTCATCGCCTGCTTTGAGTACACCGGAACAAACTTTAAAATAAGACAACAAACCTACTCTGGGTTCCGAGATGGTTTTGTATACAAAAACTGTAGTGGGCAAATTCGAACTACAAGTCAGGGTTTTGCCATTGGTCAAGGGCAAGGGCATGCGGTCTACTGGCGCAGGGCACACGTCATTGATGAATCCCATCACGCGGCCCGAACCCATATCGCGATTGGCGGAGGTACAAAATACGGGGATGATTTGGCGTTGGGCGATCGCGATGCGCAGGCCCTGCGCCAATTCTTCTTCACTCAGGTTTCCTTCTTCAAAATAGCGTTCCATCAGGGTTTCATCGTTTTCAGCTGCTGCTTCTACGATGATGCGGTGCATTTCATCTGCCCGCGCTTTTTCGGCATCGGGAATGGGTGTTTTTCAGGTTTTCCGCCCCCGTTCGGGAAATAATACATCACCATCCGCAGTGCATCGATGATGGAATTGAAACCTAGGCCCGGGTTGAGCGGATATTGAAAAGGCATGACTTTGTTGCCAAAACGGGCAATGGCTTGTTCAAGGGTAGCGTCGAAATCTGCTTTTTCGTGGTCAATCTGGTTGATCACAAAAATAGCGGGGGTGTCAAAAGTTTCGATGTATTCCCAGAGCAGCTCTGCGCCTACTTCCACACCACTTCTGGCGTTGTGTACGAGTACTGCCGTTGTAGCCACCCGGAGGGCCGAAACCACCTCGCCGATGAAGTCGTCAAGACCCGGCGTGTCGATGAGGTTGATTTTGGAATCTTTCCAGGATACGTGTTCGAGTGAAGCGAATAGAGAGCCGCCGCGTTCGTGTTCGAGGTCGGTATAGTCTGATACCGTATTGCCCTCTTCCACGCTGCCGCGGCGGCTAATCTCGCCTCCCTCAAACAGCATGGCTTCTGCCAGGGTGGTTTTCCCGACGCCCGAATGGCCCAGGAGCACCACGTTGCGAATCTGTTTACTGTCGAAGCTCATATGGTTAGTAAAAAGTTTCACCAATCTCCTGATGAACAAAAAGAAAACAAACCAAAAATTTTGCTTTCTGACCAATTTAGCATGGAATATATTGATTTTTTGGCTTTTTAAAAAAATAATCCTCGAAATTCATGTCAAAGACCCAAGAATAATTTTAGCTCAAAATCAAAAAATCTGCAATATTTTCCCCATTTGCCAAAAAGCTCAACGAGATTACTGCATCCCTTGCGGGATTTTGCAAAGAAAAATCAGGGAAAATGATGATTTTTGTCGGCAGCCCCAACGAAATCCGCACACCATGATCAAATACTACAACATCAACGGCCAGCAGGTACCCGTAGAAAATGCTACCCTGCATGTATCTGACCTCAGCATTTTGCGGGGCTATGGCATTTTTGATTATTTCCTGGCTCGCGAAGGGCATCCCCTGTTTTTGGATGATTACCTCAATCGGTTTTACCGCTCAGCGGCGGAGCTGTACCTGGAAATCCCCTTCGACAAAGCGGAGCTGAAGCGGCAGATTTATGCCTTGCTTCAAGCCAATGAGGTGCAGGAAGCGGGCATTCGCCTGGTGCTCACCGGGGGCTATTCGCCAGATGGGTACACACCCGTCCATCCCAATTTGCTGATCATGATGTACGATCTGCCCGCCAGTGCCTGGGAATTCTCAGCCCAAGGCATCAAAATCATCACCCATCCTTTCAAAGAGAGTTGCCAGAAGTAAAAACCATCAACTACTCCACGGGCATTCGCATGCTCAAAACGATCAAGGAGCGCGGGGCTACGGATTTGATCTACGTGGATCAGGGGGAATGGATCCGGGAGTCGGCACGCTCAAACTTTTTCCTGGTCAAACCCGACAAGACCATCGTGACCGCGGATGAAAAAATCCTCTGGGGCATCACCCGCCGACAAGTGATCGATGCCGCACGAGAAGCTGGCTACACGGTGGAAGAACGCCCCATCCACATCCGTGAACTGGATCAGGCCAGCGAAGCATTTTTTACCAGCACCATCAAAGGGGTCATGGCCATTGGCCAAATTGACGATCGCGTGTACGGCGATGGAACGATCGGGAAAGTGACGCAGGAGTTGCAGGAATTGTTTGTGGGGAAGGTGAAGGCGTATTTGGGGACGTGTTAAGGGAGTAAAGGACGATACAAGAATTAAGCTTGTCTTTCACTTAAAAAAAGGTTAAGTTTGTTTGAGAAAAGGATAAATGATGGTAGCAGAAAAATCGCCAAGAAAACTAAAAAGCCAGCAAAAAAGGTATCTGATTACCTCATCTGTGAAATCATGGATGGGCAGCCTATCTATTATAAGGGATATCAGGAGGTTTTGACTGAAACTAAAACACTGGAAGAAATCATAGGGTCGAGTTCATTGCAAGCCTACATCATCACGTATTTACTCCAAATTTTGTTTAAACACCTGGATGAGAAACAATACATCATTTTCACCAATGAGGCTGGCTTGCACCTCGACAACCGCAAACAACCTGGCAGGTGATATACTCGTTTACGACCGTACCCATTTTTCGATCGATGCCATCAATGAAAACTATTTTTCTACGCCACCAAAACTGGTCATCGAAGTAGACATCTCCGTGGATACTGCCCATCTAAGCTCCGAGGGTTATGTACATACCAAAACCCGAAAATTGCTCGATTTTGGGGTGGAAAAAGTAATCTGGTCACCACTCCCGCTAAAACAATCATGGTCGCTTCCCCCAATGAAGATTGGCAGATTAAAGACTGGAACAAAGACATTGAAGTCTTAGCGGACGTGCAGTTCAATATTGGACAGTATATAAGGGCGGAAGGCTCCAAGTTCGCTTGATCGTTCGGGGGGCGCGGCGGGGGGGGGTTATCCCTTATACCCACACGGGGGTGGGTATAGACTTGTTGCGGAGTTAAACATGGTTTTATCCTCCCACTAATAATTTGGTTTGTGAAAATTTGTGCAATTTGTGACCCATAAATTGCGCCACCGCAATGAGCATCAAGCACCACCTCCACTACCTCATCCGCCGCACCCACCGTTACCTCGGCGTATTCATCGGCATCCAGTTCCTGCTCTGGACCCTCGGTGGTTTGTATTTCTCCTGGTCGGATATGGACTACATTCACGGCGATTACCAGCGCAAGTCCCCGCCGATGTTGCAGGTACAGGACAGTTTGGCGTCACCCAACGCCGTCTTGAACAACCTGGCTGCCAAACATCCCGTAGACCAGATCGCCAGCATCCAGCTCATCGATGTGCTGGGCAAACCCTGCTACCGCGTGGAGATTGTGCACGGCATGCACCACAAGATGTTTTTCCTGGCCGATGCAAAAAGTGGCGAGTTGCGTCCGGCCTTGAGCAAAGTAGAAGCCGTAAAAATGGCTAAACAGCAGTTCAACGGCAAACCAAACGTGACCCAGGTACAGTACCTCAGCGCCACCGGTAGCCACCACGAATACCGCGTAAGTCCCCTACCGGCTTACGCCATTCGTTTTGATCACCCCAGCCGCACGACGGTGTACGTGGCAACGGAGATGGCCATGGTCATCAAATTCCGCAACGAGAAATGGCGGATTTTCGACTTCTTGTGGATGCTGCATACGATGGATTATCAATCGCGCGACAACCTGGGGAATGTACTCCTGCGCGTGTTTTCCATCCTGGGCTTGTGTACCATTGCTTCGGGCTTTTTGTTGTTTTGGCTGAGTCGCAAAACGGGTAAGGCGTAGCAACCATGTTAGGCGCTTGCCTAAGATGACAGCTCAAAAACGGAAAAAGAGAAAAGCAGAAACTGCTACCTCTCTACTCCACCTTCAACACCTTTCCCCAGACTTCACTGTTTTCCTTGCCAGTACGCAAACGCAGCAAATACAGCCCTTTCGGCCAGTTATTTGCCTCAATCCGTTCCTGTACCACGGTATTGCCTGGCAGCGCCAAACTGCGGGCATACACTTGTTGTCCCTGTGCATTCCAGACCTCCAATTGGGCTTTGGGTGCTGCCTCGGCCAAAGTGAGATTGACCATAAAATTTTCCGCAAAAGGATTGGGGAAAACCTGCATCTGGTTCTGCGGTTTCAAGTCATTGGTCGCAGTGGAAATGGCGTCGATGGTGATACAATAATCCTCCATCTCGCCGAAATATCGGTCGGTCGCAGAACAGGTGCTTGGTTCAGAATTGTAGCGCAAGGCAATCCGCATCCGGGTGGGGCCACTGGGCGTGCCCATAGGGATGCTGATTTGTCCGCTAAAAATACTGTCTTTTTTGGAGCCAGAATTGTACACCGTCTCATGCTGATCAAACTGGCCGTTCTGGTTCAGGTCGATCCAGGCCACTACATATTCATTGAAGAGTTGACCCGTAAAACCCATTTTCACCGTGAAAGCATAGCTTTGTCCCGAACGCAAATCGATGCCTTTCAATCCCGTAAAATCGCCATAGCCATTGCGGCTACTCTGGTTGGAAAAATTGCCAATTTGTACGCTGTGGATCCATTCTTGGTTGGCCTGATCATCAGATATGGCTTCTCTACAATACGCTTTGTCCAGACATGCACCACAATTGCCCGTTTTGAAAGTAAATACTTTGCCAAAGGCCGAAGAAGTACCACCAGAACACTCAGAACGCAGCTGAAACTCATACTCAGTACAAGCCAATAAGTTCTGTAAGTTGGCTGAAGTGAAGGGTCGATTTAGCGTAGACCAGGTACTCGTGCCCACTGGACGATAGCGGAAGGTATACCCACTTGCCGCCGTAACCGCTTGCCAGCGAATGATGGTACTCGAAACAATGCTCGTGGGAATGGTCACCTTTTCAGGAGGCTCACAACATCCATCGGTGCGAAAACTGAAGGTCTCCTCAAAATCAAGGGTTGAATTGCGGCAGTAAGTTTTGAGTTGGTATTCGTATTCTGTACAAACGGAAAGGCTGGTAAAATTGAAAGGAGCGGACACACTTTCAATGGTGGTCCAGGCGGTACTGCCTTTGGCGCGAAAGCGCAGGTCTACCCGCTGAATGCTGTCATTGGAAGTCCAACTCAATTGCCCGCTGTTCACCGTAATGTTGCGCACAGCAATGCTCACCAGAGGAGGACAAGCCCCACAAGCTTGCAATAGTGCCTGCAAACTGTTGTTGACATGGAGGTACCCGCCCGTGGCGGTTACGTTCTGCAAACCAGGCAATGGTTTTACATTTTCGAGCAATAAACGCCGAATCCATAAGGTGGCCGCCTCCGGGTCACGCCGGGCCAGAGAAGAAAGCGTAGGACAAGGTGCCGAATACAACAGGCCTACCGCGCCAACAATCTGCGGGGCAGCCAGGGAAGTACCCGAAATCAGGGTATATGAACTGCGCACACTCGTGGTATAGACCTGTTCGCCCAAAGCGGCCAGGTCGACATTTTTTTACCATAGCCCCTCACCAAATCCCCTAATCGGTTGATGCTGGTGCTGACAATGATGAAAGGGCTACCACAACCACCTGGCATATCGCCAGTGACGTCAATATCGATATTGCTATTGCTGGTTGCGTTGACGTTGATGATGCCTTGGTGGCCTAAACTGTCGAAAAAATTGCACCAAATCATATAATCAGCTGGTGTAGTTCGGGGGATTCCCCACGAGGCATTGGTTGCGACGACAAAAGCGCCCTTCTTACCGCCGGATTGGTTGTACAATTTGCGTTGAATAAAGGGGTAGTTGTATGCCTGGATAATGTCGGCTTCCTTGGCGGAATTGTACCCGCCCATGACTCCCATGATTTTGATTTTCCAGTTTACGCCCGTTATCCCCAGGTTGTTGTTGCCTACTGCGCCAATCATCCCCGCCACCTCGGTACCATGGCTGGCATCAGCACTAATGTTGTCATTTTTTAGCTGCACATTCCAGCCCCGGTAGTCGTCGATATAGCCATTCTCATCGTCATCGCGGTTGTTGTTGGGGATTTCTGCCCGATTGACCCAAAGGTTGGCCTTCAAGTCGCGGTGGGTAGTATCGATGCCGTCGTCAATGACGCAGACTACAATAGTATCTCCGTTGGGCGTAAGCCCTCCCGTTGTGATGTCCCAGGCTTGGCGCATGCCAAGGTCGATGCCCGCGACACCGCCATCCTGGCCGGTATTGTACCAGTGCCACTGTTTCCCAAATTCTGGATCATTGGGGGTAACCGAACGGAGTTCGATGTAATGATTGAACTGTGCCGCCACTACCGCCGGGTCGCGGAGAATTCGGGCCAATAATTCATTTTCGTCCTGGGTCTGGGGGTCAAAGCGCAGTTTCCAGATCTGCATTGGTTCCGACAAGGGGGCTTCATCGAGCTGAAATCCCTGATCCTGCCGCCCGCAGACTTACCTGCTGATTGGCCCAAGCACTGGCGCGTACAGCAGGGCGCAATTGCACCAGGATTTCGCCAGGCACATGGTCCTGGACTTGGGCGGAAAGGTGATGGTAACTGAAACACAAGTATATCAGGCAACACAGCGCTAAAATTTGTCTCATTAGGTCGGATTTTTTGTGGACGGCAACAATTTAGGGCAAACGATGCGGTCGCCAATCCAATCGCCGTACAAAAATAAAAACATCAACGAAGAAGGAGGGGAAAATAGTGGCGGAGTGTTGGGGGGCTTACAGAAATGGGCATGGAATTTTTCTGACAATAGTCACGACTTTGGGGTTGAAGCAAAATCCATATTCCACCGGGTTGGTGCAGAATGAATTGACGATGGAGGTATTGTTTGAGAGGTGAGAGGATTTGAACCCTCTACCACCAAGTCCCGTTTTACAAGGCTAGTCAGTGATAGAGGGTCAAATTCGTATTAACGAAATAATTCAGTAGTGTACACGCTACATTCACTTACTGTTTCAAGATCTTTAAAGTTTTTACACCCTGACCTTGTTTCAAGCTGAGGGATAGTAATCCAGAGGGACCGGTGATGTGCAAAGGAATTTGATTTATTCCTGCATTTGGACGTTTGATGGTTTGAGTAAAAATGGTTCGGCCTAACAGGTCTGCAATGGTAATTTCAATGGGGGTTTGTGAATCTTCGAGTTCGAATTCGAGTAAACTTTGTTGTGAAAAAGGGTTTGGACTTACCCTCAAATTTACATTATTCAAACTGGTATTATCTATACCCGTGCTGACATTACCCTCCCATTTAAAAATTGCGGGATTTGAGGTGCCATAATCGAAGTCTGGCACCCTTCCAGCCCAGCCAACCGTAGGAGAAACAAAATCGATTGCATTTCTGGGAATACCTTGATCTATGATCTTCCAAGAATTTCCACCATCCTTGGTAATTGCGGTAGTGTATTTTCCAATTTGTTGACCAATGGTAAACCAATTACCAGAAATGCCGATAAATGAATTTTCAGTTCCAGGTATATAGGTAAGTATCGAAATAGGAAAAGGAAGGGTATTTAATTGATTCCAGGTTTCGCCAAAATCTTGACTTTGTAAGATTACTGTTTCATTGATTGAGGTGTAGTTCCCGACGGTTACAACATCAGACACCGCAAGTCCTAACCCTTTAGGATTAAACTGAATAGATTGAATGGTATTTTGTTGGGGCAGGTTCAGACTAAATAAATCCCAAGATTTTCCTCCATTCAGACTTTTGGCGATGCTTCTGCTAGTCCCCCACCAAAGCGTGTCTCCTTTTACATCCCACCAATTATTTTGAGCAATTTGCCCCCAATACCATCTGCTACTTGGTATGGGTAGTGGGTTTGTTGTCCATGTATTGCCCCCATCCTCGGTTTGCCCAACCAGACGTCCCCAGACATCAATGAAAAACCCTTTCTGCTCATTGACAAATTTTACTGTTGGTGCCCAAATGAAATTAGGGCGTGCCAAAACTGAATATTGTTGTACCCAGGTTTCACCCCTATTGGTGGTTTTAAAAATTCCCCGCTGCACCGTAGTTTTATTCCCTGTAGTGATCCACGCGACAGAATCACTAAGGGCAAAAAGTCCAACCACATAATTGGGAGCTATGCTGTTTAAGTCGGTTATCTTCCAGGTTGTACCTCCATCAACCGAGCGGATTAATTTGCACTCAATTGATTCACCAACATCTTTACGCATCAGTGCCCAAACTACTTTTTCGGAGACTGCCGAAAGATCCCAGGTAAAATAATCTTGGGGAAGTAGGTCATTACCTTGAGCCACCCATTTTCCCTCTTGTTGGGCATAGGAAAAAATCATTGAAGTGGCTAAAAGCAATAAAAATAAAGTAAACCTTTTCATAGGGTAAAATTTAAATGAATAATTACCCCACAAATGTTCATCACATTTCAAAAAAGCACTTGTATTCAGCGTGTATTCATTTGGACGGATCGCTCATTTTCTATTTTCTATCCGATATTTTAATGGAGACGCTCCATAAACCTTGCTGAATGCTCTAGAGAAGTAAGCAGGATCGTTAAAACCGCAATCGAAAGCGATGCTGGTCACAGAATCTTCAGTTTGGAGTAAGCTTAACCGTGCTTTATACAAACGAAAATGCAATAGGTAGTCTTGTGGAGGCATGCCCGTAAGTGCCTTTAATTTGCGGCGCAAGTGAGGCTCACTCAAATACATTGCCGCAGCAATTTCCGGGATCGTGAGGGTTTCTTTTTGGTAATTCTGTTCGATAAACGCTTGGAGGGCCCTGACAAAACATCCTCTTTGGCAAAAGGGGATGTGGTCGATTCTGATACAAGTGGCATTTTACCCCCATAGTATTCACGAAGTCGTTTGCGCAAGTCGAGCGCCTTGCGCAAGCTGACTTCCAGTTCTTGTTCGTGGAATGGCTTGGTCAGATAAGCATCGGCACCACCCTCCAGCCCCTCGATCCGTGAATTCATATCCGCTCGGGCGGTCAGTAGGATAATGGGAATGTGGCTGGTACGCATATCCGATTTGAGGGTTTTACAGAGGTCGAACCCATCCCGTTCGGGCATCATGACATCACTAATGATGAGGTCGGGTATCTGCTCTAATGCTTGATCAATTCCAAGTTGTCCATTTCGGGCAATCGATACGCGGTATTGTTCTTCCAGGCAGATCTTCAGGTATTGCACTACGTTCTCATTGTCTTCCACAATCAACAACAGGGGCAACTCCGGATCTTCTTCGCGGTTGGTTTCTAATTTTCTTGTTTTTGGCGTTGTGATGCTGGGAATTATTTTCGCCTGGTTTTCCCTTAAAGGAGCCGAAGCATGTATCGAAAGTACTACTGTGAAGATCGACCCTTTGCCAAGTTGGCTTTCCACCTGAATGGTTCCACCCATCAACCTAACCAATTCATGGGTAAGTGCCAGCCCAATGCCCGTGCCTTCCGCCCGACGGGTTACAGGATCATCACCCTGATAAAAACGGTCAAAAATATGTGGCAATTTTTCATCGGCAATGCCATAACCATTGTCTTCAACCATGATCATGATCTGCTGGTTTGGTGCTTCAACCAAGCGCAGACAAATGGTGCCTCCTAATGGAGTAAATTTGATTGCGTTAGAGAGTAGATTTGAAACGACATCCTTAAGTTTTTGCTCATCGAAATCCATCATCAATTGTTTCATCGCTGGATCAAAGTATAGGGTTTTACCTTCTGCTTCGGCATAAGATGCAAATGATCCAGTCAATAGCCGTAAATACGCCACCACATCACCCTGAATCAGGTGAACGGGCATAATGCCCGCGTCAAGTTTTGACAAATCGAGAATCTGATTGATCAGTTGGAGCAACTGCGTGCCATTTCGCCGAATCATGGTCAGCCCCTCCCGAAACCATCGCTCGGGAGCTTGCTCAATTTTGCCCACCATTCCCAAGATGATGGTCAATGGTGTACGAAATTCATGGGTGATATTGGTAAAAAACGGGTTTTGAACGCATCCAGCTCTTGTAATCGTTGTACATCTGCTCGGATTTTTCTCCTCCGCTGGTCATAGTTATACAAAAAAGCCAAGGCACTAAGGGCACCAATCAAATACAATAACTTGGCCAGATTGGTCCACCACCAAGGTGGTTTGATGATGATCTGCAAACTTGTGCCCTTTTCATTCCAAACCTGGTCTCCGTTGGATCCTTTTATCCGCAGGGTATACCGACCTATCGGTAATTGGGCAAAGGACACCTCCCGATTGGAGCCCAGTGCGATCCATTGTTTTTGCAAACCTTCCAGTTTATAGGCATATTGGTTTTTGTTGGGTTTGCTAAAGCTCAATGCGGCAAACTCAACCTGTACGAGGGTCTTTTGTTGATGATTGAGGGCAATAGATTTTTTTTCACCAATCCCTTTTGCTTCTACTAATTGGGAGGAATTTTTCCCTTCTGCGTAGTACAGCAAGCGACTGATGATGATATTTGGGCGTAAGGGGTTATCTCGAATGCTGTCTGGGTGAAAAACGGTGAGCCCGTTGATGCCTCCAAAAAATAATTCACCAGTACGGAGGCTATGGTAGTAAGAGCCGTCGTTAAATTCATTGCTTTGCAATCCATCGAATAAATCGTAAAGGCGAAATTTTTTTTTCATATCCCAACGAGTAATGCCTTTATTGGTACTCATCCAAAAGTTCCCTTTCTGGTCTTCCAGCATGCCGTAGACATAATCGTTGGATAAGCCATCCCTTGCCCTAATTTGGGTAAATGTACCATCTGGATTGAAACGACAGATGCCCATGGCCGTACTGATCCACAATTGAGCCTTGTGATCTTCAAAAAGGCCGTGAATTACATTGTCACTCAAAGAAAGCGGATTGTTGGGTTGGTTTTGATAGTGAAAAAAAGTTTTGTTTTTCGGTCAAAATGGACCAAACCTCCTCCCCTTGTACCGAGCCACATTTTACCTTTGCCATCATCCAGGAAATGATTGACATTATTTGCCCCTAGTCCCTTGGGCTGGTTGGGCTGGAGGAAATAATTTTCAAATTTTTTTTGCTTAGGATAAAAAACACTAATTCCATTGGCTAGTTTTAACCAAACAGTTCCATCTTTTGCCAGGTGAATTTTTTGGATTTCGTCGTTGCCGATGGATAGGCTATCAGCAGGGTTATGGCGATATCGCTGAATACTACCCTTGTTATGATTCCAGACAATTAAGCCTTCTTTACTGCCAATCCATAAGTCTCCTTGCTGTCCTACAACAAATGATCCGCCATTTTGCTCAACCAGCAATTCCCATAGAGTAGGATCAACTTCAGCTTTAGTAAGTGTGCCTTTGTTAAGTTCAAGCGGCCTCCTTCCGTTAGAGGTTGTCACCCAAAAAACACCTTGATGGTCTTCGGCAATGTTCCTAATACTCTTACCGGGCAGTCCGCGTGGGTTAGCCTGTTCCTCTGCATAATGGCGAAACTGGTGCAATCTGGGATCATATCGATTCACGCCACCCCGGGTGCCAATCCAGATACCTCCCTCCAAATCGGCGTAAATGGCGTAAATGGAGCACGAACTTAGGCAAGTAGGCTCAGCGGGGCTATAGGTAAATTGACGCAGCTGTTTCTGCTCAGCATCAAGCAATAAAACACACTGATTGGAAGTTCCCAGCCAAAGTTTACCAAAAGAATCTTCCCGTATAGCGACAATACCATAGCCTTCTGCGGAAGATGAAGTGAGTTCACCAATCATAGGAAGTACATGATCAAAGCTGCCATTTTGGGGGTTATAACGATCGAGTCCACGAGAGGTACCCACCCAAATGTTTCCTGACCGATCCTGGTAAAGTGCATTAATATTATTCGAACTAAGACTTTGGGGATTTCCTGGAACCTGGAAGAATCGTTTAAATTTTTTGGTTTTGGTATTGAAAAGATTTAACCCGTTTGTGGTACCTACCCAAAGCGCATCTGCCCCGACTGGCAACAATGCATTGATGCCATTGTCGCTCAAACTGTTTCCATTTTCCGGCACGTGCTGGTAGCGAAAAAATTTTCTTTTTTGGGGGTCAAAGTGGTTCAAGCCCCCTCTAAACGTTCCCACCCATAATCCATTTTGGGCGTCTTCGGCCAATGCCCAGATATTGTCATTGGTCAAATCATTGGGATTACTCGCTGGCATTTGGAAACGCTGAAAGGTCTCGGTCTTTCGGTCAAACCGATGCAGTACCCCATAAAAGCTGCCAGCCCATAGGTTTTTATTTCGATCTTCTAAAATTGCTCGGATATTGTTGTAACTCAAGCTGGTGGTATCTGCTGGTACATTACGGTATGCTGTAAAGCGGTAACCATCAAACTTGTTTAACCCATCTTCAGTACCAAACCACATCAGCCCTCTGCTGTCCTGCAACATGCAGAATACATAACTTTGTGAAAGACCCTCCTCTAAGCTATATCGCTTGAATTTGACTTTAGGCTGGGCAAAACCGAAGTGCGTGCACAATAAGCACGAAAAAAACCCAATGATCCAAATAAAATAAAACAGTTTGCCTTGCCGAAGGCTAAAAGGGTAGATAACGTGGGAGGGTTTTAGCATAAGGGCTAATATTTTCTCCCCCCAAATTAATCAAAAACATCCAAATATATAATACTGCCATTTGGAAGTTGGCAATTGAATTGAATCACGCCAACTCCGCCAGCTCCATCCATCGCCCTTCCTTCTCTTCAATTTGCCCGCTCAGCTGATTGATTTCCACCGACAGCCTCTTGATGTCTTCCGGTTTCAGGTCCGTGCGGTTGAACTGATCGGCCACCTGCGTTTTTTTCTCTTCCAGTTTTTGGATTTCCTTTTCCAGGCGGTTCATTTCTTTACGTTGATCAAAGCTCAGGCCGGGTTTGGTTTCTTTTTGATCTTCTTTGGCCTTTTGTTGTTCGGCTTTATCCTGGCGGCGTTGTTCGCGTTCGCGTTCGCGCTGGATTTCGCGGTATTCGCTGTAGTCCCCGTTAAAGTCGCGGATTTGGCCATCCCCTTCAAATACGAAGAGGTGCTCCACCACTTTGTCCATAAAATAACGGTCGTGCGTCACGATGATCACGCAGCCGGGAAATTCGAGGAGGAAGTCTTCCAGGATGTTCAGCGTCAGGATGTCGAGGTCGTTGGTGGGCTCATCCAGGATCAGGAAATTGGGGTTGCGCATCAGGATCATCAGCAGGAACAGGCGACGGCGCTCGCCCCCACTCAACTGCGACACATACACCAACTGTTGTTTGCGGCTAAACAGGAAACGCTCCAGCAGTTGCGCGGCACTGAGTTTGAGACCTTTTTCCAGGGGGATGTATTCGGCGATGTCCTGCACCGCATCGATGACCCGTTTGTCTTCTTTGAGTTGGATGCCGTCCTGGGTATAATAACCAAACAGGGTATTGTCGCCCTGCACCACTTTGCCGGTATCTGGACGAATTTCGCCCGTGAGGATTTTCAGGAAAGTTGTTTTACCCACGCCGTTGGGGCCCACGATGCCTACCCGCTCGAAGGGGCGAAACTTGTAGTTCATGCCCTCCACGATCTTGAGTCCGCCAAAGGTTTTGCCTACGTTGTGCAGTTCCAAGACCTTTTTGCCCATACGTTGCCCCTTGATGTCGATTTTCATTTCCTTTTCGACGGTAGCGCCCGATACTTTTTCGTTGAGTTCACTGTAAGAGTCTACCCGCGATTTGGCCTTGGTGCTACGCGCTTTGGGTTGGCGACGCACCCAGTCAAGTTCTTTTTTGAGCAATTTGCGGTCCTTGTCCAGCTCGATGCTTTCATTTTCGGCGCGGGCGGCTTTTTTCTCCAAAAAATCGGAGTAGTTGCCGCTGTATTTGTATACCTGTCCCTGATCCAGTTCCACAATCTGGTCACAAACCCGCTCCAGAAAATAACGGTCGTGCGTCACCATCAGGATGGTGAGGTTGGGCTGCCGCAGGTATTCTTCCAGCCACTCGATCATGTCGAGGTCAAGGTGGTTGGTCGGTTCGTCGAGGATTAAAAAATCGGGATCAGCCAGGATCATGCGCACCAGGGCGAGGCGTTTTTTTTGGCCACCCGAAAGGGTCCGCACGGGTTGTGCGTAATTGCTGATGCGAAAACGGGTGAGCAGTTCTTTCAGCTTGGCGTCGAGATCCCAGGCTTTGAGGTCATCCATCTGGGTCATGGCCGCTTGTAGGAGGGTTTCATTGTCGCTTTGCAGCAGTGCTTCCTCGTAAGCTTTGATGGCATTGAACGTAGGGTTATCCGCATCCAGTGCAGCTTCAATGATGGTATGGTGTGGATTGAATTCCGGATCTTGAAACAAAAACCCGATGCGTGCATCCCGGTGCATGAGCACGCGGGCGCTTTCTCCCTCGGAGCCTTCCAATCCAGCTACTACGCGCAGCAAGGTGGATTTTCCGGAGCCGTTTTTGGCCACCAAACCCACTTTTTGATTTTTGTTGACTTGTAGATTGATGTTTTGGAACAATACTTTCTCTCCGTAGGTCTTGGTTACATTTTCCAGCGTCAGGTAATTCACGGCAGCTTTTTTAGGGTGCAAAGATAGCAAAAAAGGTTCCAGCACTTAAACAAAAAAAAAGACCTGCCACCGCAAGGTGACAGGCCATTCGTAAAGTTCTCTCTAAATACATTGTATAGGGTAGAGGTCAGCCGAAGCCAACATCAGAAATTAAATACTGCTCATTTTTCTTTTGACCAACTCCAGTGTCTTTTGTTGATCTTGTAGCTTTTTCTGGGTGTCTACCTGATCTTTTTCATTTTGGTTGATGTTGGATTTAGCTTTCTGAATGCGTTCTTCGGCCTGTTTGATTTCCTGGTGGTAACGCGTGTTTGCAGTTTTTAACGAACGAAGTTCCCCTTCTAGTTTACGCAGGTTCTTTTCTTCTTGCACCATTTCCAGGCGCGTCTGTTCGCGGCGTACTTCGCGGGCAAAATCTTCCAGTACCGTGCGGGCAGCGCGGTTGCGTTGCAAGTTGGTGGTATTGATGCTGCGCTGAGAAAAACCACTCACTTCTGTTTCCACGTAACTCGTCTCTTGGAAGGAAATTTCGAAGTTGACGTCCTTGCCCGATTGGCGGCTTTCATACTCCAAATTGGTTGAACCATAAGACTTGATGTTGGCTTGCTCAGCCAGGTGTTGTTTGGTTTTGCGGTCGTAGCGTACTTTGCTGCGCAATTGGGTGCGGGCATACGAAGACCACACCCGCTTCACCAATTTATCGTCTACATTGGGCAGCGTAACCCGCAGGGTATTGCTCTGGGCAATGTCGTAATCTTCTGGAATATCCACCCCTTTGATAGTGAAATCAGGACTAATTGTTGTGTCCTGACCCAACAATGGGATGAAACTAACAATTGAGCAGATTGCACAAATAAGCGCAACTTTTTTCATAGCAAACATGGGTTGGATGAAATAAATAATTGTTTTTTGATACTAATTTGACGCAGACAGCGGCAGAGGGTCACTTGTGTAAAAAAAACACTTTTGTCCTAAATTCCAAAACGTCTATCTGAAATTATGTACAACTAGCTTCGAAACTGAGTAATTTCCTCTTACTTTTCAAAAAATACTCATAGCAGCACATGGACTTGATTCTCGACTTACAAAACGTAGTAAAGACCTATGACAAGAAGATTGCCGTGAACAACGTCAGCTTTGGGGTGCCCCGCGCCTCAATTTTTGGGCTTCTGGGTCCCAATGGCGCAGGCAAAACTTCTTTGATCAGGATCATTACCACCATTACCCGTGCCGACGGCGGGAAAGTTTTTCTGGATGGCCAGGAGCTCAATAGCCTGCACCCGGAGCAGATTGGCTACATGCCCGAAGAGCGTGGCTTGTATAAAAAAATGAAAGTAGGCGAACACCTCACCTATTTGGGACGACTGAAAGGGCTTTCCCGCAGTGATACCAAAAAAGCGCTGACCTACTGGATGGAAAAATTTGAAGTCAGCGACTGGTGGGGCAAAAAAATAGAAGAGCTGTCCAAAGGGATGCAGCAAAAAATCCAATTCATCGCCACCGTGCTCCACAATCCCAAGCTGATCATCCTCGACGAACCTTTCACGGGGCTAGACCCCATCAACACGAATTTGCTCAAAGACGAAATTGCCGAGCTGAGCGACAAAGGCGTCAGCATCATTTTTTCTACCCACCGCATGGAACAGGTAGAAGAAATTTGCGACAACATCGTGCTGATCGATCAAGGACAGAACATCCTCAATGGACAGGTGAAAGCCATCCGCAACAGCTTCAAAAAAAACCGCTTTCAGATTGATTTTGCCGAAGAATGGAAAGGAACTTTACCCCCCGGATTTGAAGTAGTAGACCAAAAGCCAGCTTCATTGGTAGTCGGACTGAGCGAAGGTGGCAACTCCAATGCCCTTTTGCAATACCTGCTTGGCCAAGGCGCACAGATCAGCGCATTCAACGAAATTTTGCCATCACTGAATGAAATATTTATTCAGGCGGTGAACAAAAACCATGGCTTGGTTAGCTGATAACCCTATCTCTCATTATTTAAAACAACCATCATGGATAAACTTTTTCTCATCATAAAACGCGAATACCTCAGCCGAGTGACGCGCCCGTCCTTCATCATTGCCACCTTGGTCACCCCATTGGTTTTTGTACTTTTTTTCGTGATCGTGGGCTTCATTTTTTCTTATGAAAGCGACGATACCAAAAAAATTGCCGTATTGGATGAAAGTGGCATCCTCAAAGGGGCATTAAAGGACGAAAAAGGGATTTTTTTCAAGTTTGAACAAAAATCCTTGGACACTTTGCGCAAAAATTTCAAGGCCAGTGGCTATGATGCGGTTTTGGTCTTACCAAAAATTGACAACCTCTTTAGTAAAGACTATATGGTGTACTACTATTCCAAAGGTCAACCGACGCTGGATGTAGAAGTACACATCAAAGATCGGGTGCGGGATGCCCTGCGCGACTACAAAATTGACGCCCTCAAGCTGGAACGCAAACAATTAGAGGCCCTCAACACTTCAGTCGATGTTGAGCCCGAACCCATTGAAAAAGGAGGACAAGACGCGACCCGCCTGACTGGGGCCATTGGTGCCGGAATTGGCTTCATTATGGGTTTCATCATGTACATGGCCGTATTTATATACGGCACAATGGTGATGCGCTCGGTGATGGAGGAAAAAACCAACCGGATTGTAGAAGTGATGGTGTCATCGGTAAAGCCATTCCAACTAATGATGGGTAAAATCATTGGCGTAGGTGGAGTAGGACTGACCCAGGTACTGATTTGGGCCATCATGATTCCTTTGCTCATGACCATCGCGCAAGTGGCTATGGGCTTTGATGCGGAACAACAAATGAAAATGAGCCAGGGGGCTTCCAGCGTCAACCCCGAAGATACCCAAGCTATGGTGATGGCGGCAATGGCCGAGATCGGCAACGTCAATTGGGCTTTGATCCTGCCCTTGTTTATCATTTATTTCCTGGGGGGCTATTTCTTGTATTCATCGTTGTTCGCCGCAGTGGGTTCTGCCATTGGCGACGATATGGGCGAAGCTCAAACGCTGACCATTCCGATTGTCATTCCAGTGGTATTGGCCATTTACATCATGATCAAGGCCGTGGAAACGCCTACTTCGAGTTTGTCGGTATTTTCCTCGATCTTTCCCCTGTTCTCGCCCATTGTAATGCCGGCTATTCTGGCATCCAAACCTCCGGCCTGGCAAATCATAACTTCCGTGATCCTGCTGATCGGGACTTCGATTTTCTTCGTGTGGTTGTCTGGCCGCATTTATCGGGTAGGTATCCTGCTGTATGGCAAGAAAGGGACGTTCAGGGAGTTTGCGAAGTGGATATTTTATAAGGAGTGATAAGCGAATGAGTAAATGAGCTATCAGCTATTTGGCTGACTATTCTCATTGCTTAACCAAAGATTGTTCTGAACAACAAGTACAAGCCACAGGACAAAATGATGGTCACTGGCAAGGTGAGTATCCACGCCGAGAGGATCGTGATCAAGGTAGATTTTTGCAGGTTTTTGCGTCCATTTTTGGCAATCATGGTGCCCGCCACTGCCGACGAAAGCACGTGGGTTGTACTTACCGGAGCATGGAAAACGGTACTCATCGCAATGGTTGCCGAGGCCACCAGTTCCGCAGTAGCGCCTTGAGCATAAGTCAGGTGTGTCTTGCCAATTTTCTCCCCGATGGTCACTACTATTCGTTTCCAGCCGATCATGGTGCCAATGCCCAATGCCAGAGAAATGAAGAAAATTACCCAACGTGGCGCAAATTCATAATTGGTAGCCAACTGATCGGCCACTGCTTTGAATTCCGCTTTATCCTTTGGTTTGTAAAAGGATCTGACATTGGTTGCTTCTTTGAGGTTTTTGTTCAGTTTTTGCAACTCTTTGCGAATCGCAGGGCGGTCAGGATTCGTCTGCACCAATAATACCCTTAGCTCACCTGCAGCCTCCATGACTTCCTGTGCGGCTTCATTTCTTCGGGGTGAACTATCCATTGCCGTACTGGTTGTTTGCTCTATTTTGTTGACAACCGTCAAGATGGCTTCTGCATCAAAACTTTTGTGCAGGGCAAATTGAGCAGGAAGGAAAATCATCAGCACAATCATAAACAAGCCCACCCCTTTTTGTCCGTCGTTGGACCCATGGAAAAAACTCACCAGGGTACAAGTCGTGATCAGTATGGCCCTAATCCAGGTGGGAGGTGCTTTACCTCGCTCCGGTTCATGAAAAATCTCTTTGTTCTTGATTATTTTTGACAAAAACCACATCAAAAAAAGCGCCGCGAAGCATCCAAAGAAGGGCGAAAACAGCAACGCCAGGGCAATTTCTTGTGCTTTCCCCCAGTTGACCCCATCGCCACCGTGTATCCAATAAAACCCAATTCCAACGCCCAACAACGCACCAATCATGGTATGCGAACTGGAAGAAGGAATACCGTAGTACCAGGTTCCCAGGTTCCAAATGATCGCAGACAACAGCACCGCTGCAATGATGCTGGCGCTTTCAAAAAAGGGCATGATCATCATGTCATTTACAGGTAGCAATTTAACGATCCCCATTGCTACACCTACTCCACCGGTGATGACACCCAAGAAATTCCAAATCCCTGACCAAACTACGGCAACTGTTGGCTTAAGCGAATGGGTGTAAATCACGGTTGCAACTGCATTTGCTGTATCGTGAAAACCATTGACAAATTCAAAGGCCAATACGGCAATCAAAAAAAGGATCAGCATCACTGCTCCTCCGGAGCTCAGAGCGGAGAGGTCGAAAGAATTCATGTATCTGGATTAGAGATGATTAGTAAGCATTTGGTGATCTTGATAAAAACCGCCGAAAGATAGCATTAATTTCATACGACCAAACTCGTGTTTTTTGCGTTTTAGAACTAACCGCGAAATATTAACCTAAAATTTACATTACACTTATGCTCAACCGTAAAACACTGACCATTTTTTGGTTCAGGTGGAGTCCATTGCTCCTGTTTCCCACTGTCCTGCTGGCTCAATCCGAAAAAAGTGATAATTTTCAAACACCTCTGCTGGAAAAAATAATCCTTGACCCGGTTTATGCCCGCGAGCATTCTGACTATCGTTTTCGAACGGTGGAAATAGGAACCCTTACCCTGCGCGACGCCTATATTTCTCCTTTGCGCCTGGAGGGCAGTGGATTTAAACTCTCTTTCAATTACCTGCGTTATACCCCTCAGGCCTTAAAAGAATTCAATACCAGTATTTTTTCGGGAATAGCCTTTGATCGGGCTGAGGATTTCAATTTGATGTTGCTCAATTTTGCGAGCAACTACAGCTGGCAATTTCCCATTTGGCAAAAAGGAACCTGGAAAGCGTATGCCGGGCCTTGGGCGCAGGGCTATGGCAACCTGCGCTTTGCCCTCCAAAACGTCAACAACATCTTGGGGTACGATGCTGGTCTAGAGCTTGGCGCAACGGGTCGACTGGAATACAAGTTCAAACCTGGCCGCAAGGAATTCATGCTTACTCAACAATTGAGTTTGCCTGTTATTGGCACTTTTGTACGCCCCTTGTACACATTCAGTGGACCAATTTTGGGGGAAACCGACCAGGAAGTGAGCGTAGTGCAAGTCGGCACCTTGAATCGGCGTTTCGGTTGGGTGTACAAAGCGAGTTTGGATTTGTACCGCAACCGCAAACACAAAAGGCAAATCGTAGCTCAGGTTCCTTACCGGATTTCCTACACTTTTCAGTACGACCAGTTTAGCAAACCCAACGCTTTTCAGTCGGTGATTCAAACCCTCACTTTTTCCAAAATTCTCAAATACTAATCGCGATGAAAAAGCTGCACCATATTTTACTCTTAGTCGGATTTGTCTTGAGTTTTTCAGCCTGCTCCGAACTGCTCATTGAAGCCGATCCTGCGGACAATCCGGTAGAAAACTTTGAACTATTGTGGCGCGAAGTAGATGCCAAATACACCCTGTTTGAATTTAAAAACATCGACTGGCAGGCCGTTTACCAAAAATACCGTCCACAGGTCAATGAAAAAACTACCGACGAAGCCTTGTTCAACGTTCTCAGCGCCATGCTCAACGAGCTGAAAGATGGCCACGTTTCCTTGATAGCGCCCTTCAACGCGGCGAGCAATAGGAGTTGGTTTTTCAACTATCCACCCAATTACAATGCCAACATCATCGACCGCAATTACCTCAAGGAAGACCGCCGGATCATTCTACCTTTTCGCACGCAATGGGTACTCGACAGCAGCGTAGCTTACATCCGTTACTCCAGTTTCAGCGACGGTGTTTCGGGAGAATCGATGAATGAATTGATCAAATATTACGGCAGAGCCAAGGGGTGGATCATCGATATGCGCGACAATACGGGGGGCAGCTTGGGCAACGTGGATGCGATCATGCGTCGTTTGGTCAGTGCCAAAACCAAGGTCGGCGCGGTGCAATACAAAATCGGCCCCGGCAGTAATGACCTGAGCAAGTTTTTCCCCTATTACATCGAACCCAGTGAAAGTGCGAGCAAATACTTGGGCAAAATTGTGGTATTGACCAACCGTAAAGTTTACAGCGCGGCCAATTTTTTCACCTCGGCCATGTCCGTACTCAACAACGTGACCATTCTGGGTGACCAAACCGGAGGAGGTGGCGGCGCACCTTATTCTGGTCAATTGCTCAATGGTTGGAGTTATACTTTTTCCACCACACTCCTCTTAACCGTCGACAATCAACACATCGAAAATGGCGTCACTCCCGATATCAAACTGGACTTGGCTCCAGCGGATGAGGCTAAGGGCGTGGATACGATATTGGAGCGGGCAATCCTCTTACTTCGTTGAGAAGGGTTGAGAAGTTGAGGAGGTTGAGGCTACCGCAAGCGACATGGTTCAAGTTTGAGCAGCTCGCGGTAGCCTCAACTTTCTCAACCCCTCAACCTCCTCAACCTTTCTCCATCTGCTCAATCAACCGCGCAGTAATGCCCAAAAAGTCATTTTCGGTGATGATCCCCACCAGTTCTTCGTTTTGCACGACGGGTAGGCAGCCGATTTTTTTGTCCCGCATCAACTTGATGGCATCCAGTATCAGCATGGAGGGATGAACAGAAACGGGTTGTGCAATCATGATGTCCTGAACTTGCTGCGCGCCAGGTTGATCCAGTTCGGTTTGTTTGGACAAATGCCGCAAAACCAATCGCGCCGTGATCAAGCCGCACAAATGCCCTTTGGTATCTTCAACGGGCAGGTAACGAATGCGGCGCCAGTCCATGAGGTTGGCGACCAACTGAATCAAATCATCCTTTTGTACCGTAAACAAATCGGTAGTCATGAACTCTTCCACTTTGAGCGTACTTGCCCGGTAATGTGGAAGGTCCTCAGAAGAAGAAGCGGTCCATTCGTGCACTGGAATATTTTGTTTTTGGCGGTTGTGCATCGCGGCGGTGAGGGTAACCAAGGCTTCGTCCTCCCGCAAATGCCTGCGCAAGTGGGAGTAATTGTTGAGTTGCCAGATGGCCCCGTTGGTGTGGCGTTTCATCCGCTCTTCCGCGATACCCAGGTAATAATCAATGTCTTTGGGGTCAACCTCGCGCTGAATCAAGCCTTGCCGAGCCAACGGAATAAGCTCTTGTAAGAGCAATTCCCGGGCAGAGGTTTTTTTACCATCAAACCACGAAAATTTTGAATCCAGCCCAAAAGCTGCCGATTTTTCAAAATTGGATCGGGCATCCTCCCAGCTCATCTTTTGTCGAACATCGGCATAATTCTGCTGGCACCCGATCATCGCTCCTGTCCAAAAAGCAGTATTGGCGATTTGGTCAACGACCGTGGGGCCCGCTGGCAAAATCCGGTTTTCGATCCGCAAATGGGGCTTACCATTGGGACTAATCCCGTAATAAGGCCGATTCCAGCGGTAAATGGAAGAATTGTGCAAACGCAGAGCCAACAAAAGTGGGGCCTCCCCGCTGCGGATTTTTTTGGCCACATCTTCATCCGCATCGCGGGCAATCAGGGTGCGAAAACGCGCCAGATCCTCGCGGTAAATGTCCAAAATGGAATGTTCCACCCAATTGTTGCCAAAATAAACCCGGCTGCTGCGCTCGCGCAGGTGGTCGTGGGTGGTGCGCACATCCAGCGCTTGTTGGAACAGCGCAATACGGCTCTCATGCCACAGCCTGCGGCCAAAAACAATAGGAGAATTGGCACCCAAAGCCAGGGTTGGGCCAGCCAGGGCCAGCGCAAAATTGTACATTTGAGCGTACGACGCCGGATCAACCTGTAGGTGAATCTGAAAACTGGTATTGCAGGCCTCCAGCAGTGGGGTATCGTGCCGTACCTGCAATTCGTCAATGCCCCGCAGGCGAAATTCAAAGGCTTGCCCATTGCGCTGGGCGGTCATGGCATCGATGAGCAGGTTGTAGCGCTCGCGGGGAGTCAGATTGTGGCGCTCCAGGTCGTGTTTGCGGATGGTGGGCAAAATGCCGGTCAGGATAACATCGGCGTTGAGCGGAGCAATGTTGTGGCGCAGGTGTTGCAGGCGTTGGTGGATTTCGCTTTCCATCGCTCGAAAACAAGCTCCCGAAAATTCCTGCGGATCAAGGTTGACTTCCAGATTAAAGCGCGCCAATTCGGTGTCGATCCAAGGGCAGTCTTTCATCAACGCCAAAATCTCCACCGCCAGGGGCAAGGGTTTGTAAGTATTGAGGTCAACGAGGCACATTTCTTGTTCTGCCCCAATGCGGGCTACCCCGCTTTCAAACCACTGGTGGTTCAACATGTATTCTATGGCTTCGAT
This sequence comes from Haliscomenobacter sp., assembly GCF_016718685.1. Classification (GTDB taxonomy): domain Bacteria; phylum Bacteroidota; class Bacteroidia; order Chitinophagales; family Saprospiraceae; genus Haliscomenobacter. Next base: position 41,551 of record NZ_JADKCX010000009.1, read on the forward strand.
ATCGGCCAACAAGGCACGCATAATTTTCAGCATCGGCGGCGAATCAGCATTTGAAGCCATCAGGTTCAATTATTGTTGCGCGGGATGCTTGGAAGGCCCCCCGCGAAACCATTATCTGCGCTCCCGTCGCAAAACGCTACAAAATAAGGATTGTTGTTAAACCAAAATTTAAAAAGCAGATCAGCGTTTGGAATTTTACCAAGACACACTTCATCATGCGTAGGATCAGTTTGTATGTTTTACTTCCTTTGCTTTTGGCAAGCACCTGTAAGCGGGATAAGCGCGAGCGCTTATTCGAAATCTTTATCCCCAACATCACCTTTGACATACCCGCCGGGCTGACCGGTGGTTTACCTCGGGTTTTTGAGCTGGATAATTTGACCTCTGGTGTACTGGCTTTGGCCAAAAATGCTGGGGTAGACACCGCCTTGATTGTAGAAATTCGTCCAAGGGCAGCCACTTTATCTTCCATTCAAGGCAATGGAGACTACTCTTTTTTGCGCGAAGTGGTCATTCGGGTATGCAGGAGTGGTTCTGCCGAATGTCGGGCTACCGATGAAGCTTTTAACATGGTGTATTACGACGATCGCCGGATAGGCTCACGCATCAACATGAATCCTTCCTTGCCCAATTTGCGGCGCACCTTGATCAGGGACCGGTTTAAGTTGGAAATTCTGTTTTACCTCAAGCCGGGAGCCGTATCACCTACGGCGATTTCGACCCGATTGGATATGATTTTTGAAGCCGTGAAGTGAGCGTGTGTTTGGGATTCTATTGCTCAAACAAGCCAATCGAACATTGCGCATAGGCCGTGTTTTGCCACCGGATGGCAAAAGTTGCATTTTCTCGGACATTTAATATCCCTTCTCCATAAGCACTACAACCTCCAATTGTGGTACAGTTGATGTTGCCTTGCATACGGTACTGTTGCGTGCCCAGGGGAATATCGTAAGCCACATAGGCATTGCTCGTTGGCTGAAACGTTTTGTCACCAATGGTAATGGCAATGGGGAGCGTGCATCCATATTGGTCTCCCTGGTAAATGATGGTAACGTTCGTAGTAGTGGCTGGCGGCGGTGGTTTGGGTACCGGGATGGCCGTAGTACCCGTACCCGTCGCAGCGGTGGGCTCTTCTGGTTGTTCAATCGTATTGGGAGTAGTGCCCGTCGCTTTGAAAAAATTTTGTTGTTCGGTACCACATTTGTAAACGGCGGTTACCAGCCCGACAATGGCGGTAAGGATGGTGACCGTAAACAAAATAGGGTGTTTCCTTTCGGTACTCATGGGTTAGGTGTGTGATGAAACAAAAAAATCCTTTTAAAAATAAAAGGATTTTTTCAGTATCCCAACCTTTCTGTTTCAATTTTTTACATTCCCAGTTGCAAGTGCCCGGTCATGCTCCTTTCAACTGCTCTTGATAATCTTGCAGCACTTCCCATTCTTCATCCAGAGCCAAACGCGCTTGTGCGGGCCAGGAACTAGGATCTTTGGCCGACAAAGCCGGATCAATGACCTCCAGGATGTTGCGAATTTCATCTGGATCCAACCTGGCCAATTCAGCGAACGTATCGATACCCGAGGTAAGGAGGATTTTTTCTACGGGTTCATCGATGCCCAAAATCAATTTAAGATTGTCTTTCGCAGGAACGATAGCAGTTTCGAGGTGCATCAAGTCCCGGGCATCGGCTAGTGTGCTTTCGGCGGAGAACTCTTCAGGTTGATCATCAATTAGCTTTTGGGCTTGCCCTACCCAATCGTCTTTTTCAATCCTCCCTTCAAAAAAGCTGATTTGTTGGGTGATCTCTTCTATTTTTGCAGCGTCCCATCCCGCGATATCTGCGTAGGTGAATACACCAACATCATTCAATTTTTTTTCCAAAAATGGGCCAATGCCATCTATCGCGGTCAGGTCGTTCTTATCCACATTGCGCAGCAGCACCTTGTCACTATTCATCAAATTTGAAGAATCAGAACCCATGTTGGTGGTTTCCTGTTCCGGCTCAGTCGGGGGGATAACTTTGGGCACAAAGAACTCTCCAGCCGTTTCAACAACGCTTGTTTCTTCAATATTTTGCGGGGTGTTGGTCGTGACCTGTCGATCTTCGGGTGTTTCCGTGATTCCTGGTTCCCCCAGTTTGCGCAACAAAGCCGTATTTTCTTCGGTCAACCGCGCCAATTGAACTTCAATGGCTGACAAACGGTCTAAAGCCAAGCTGCCACCAATACCCACTTCACTGGTACCTTCTCCAAGGTCGCCACTTGCTTCCAACAATTGAACGTTGCGGGTTTTTAAGCCTAAAATTTGATCATTCAAATCATTGATGATACTCAACCCCGCCTGCTCTGCGGCCTTTGCCTTGTCCAGTTCAGCTTGGGCAGATGTAGCTAAGTGTATCAGCCGTTGGTTTTCTTCCTGGGCTTGACGAACCGTCAGTCGCGCTTCTTCAGCTTCAAATGCGGCGCGTTTTAGATCTGCTTCTTTCAGTGCCAATTCATTTTGAGCCTGATCCCATTCGTTTTGTTTCAGAAAAAGTTGTTGTTCTTTTTCCTCCAATTGTTTGTTCAATTCGTTCACGTAACGATTGCGCAAAAAATAGCCAACCAGCAATCCCAGCAAAAATGCAATGATCAACCATGAGAGGATTAAGATGCTCTCTTGTGTGCCCAAATCGGCAAAGAGTTGATTTAAGTTTTCCATATACGGTATGTTAAGGGTTCGATGGTAAAAGGGGTTTGGTTTATAGCTTGACCCCGATTTGACGCAATTTAATTACTTTATTGAAAAAAAATTAAACATGCGCTTACTCAATGATAAAATTGATCCGGCGATTCCGCCTTTTGCCTACTTCCGTGCTGTTGTCGCTTACCGGGTGTTTGCTGCCTTCTGAATACGCAGCCATTTGGCTCGGCGGGATGCCCAATTCGCGGAAATAGCGCATGGTGTTTTGGGCTCGTTCCAGTCCAAGTTTTAAATTATTTTTGGCATCGCCCGTACTGTCGGTATGCCCAATGATGCTGAGTTTTTTGTTTTTGTGTAAGGCCAGGTATTGGCGTACTGAATCTGCATATTGCACCAGGGGCAAGATGGGCCGAAACTCGGCGCCATCGGGTGCAAAACTTTCATCCGAAAAGGTCATGTCTTCAAAGGTGTAAGCCAGGGGAGTGAACTCCACGCTTTGAGCCAGGGTGTAAAAATCAAACTCAATGGGCTGTTTGCGCAATTCGGCAGCGCCAATGTTATGGCTGAGGGTAACGCGACCAGGTGATACTCCGCGCTGGATCATCAACTTGCGTACGGCATCGGCACGACTGAGGCCAATGTTTTCAAAAAAACCACTCGCTGCTGCTGCTTCGTCGGTACCGTATCCTCCTGTGATGTTGAGTAGAAGCGTAGAATTTTGTTGCAAGTGGTTGGCAATTTTATCCAAAAAGAGGGTGTTGTTGTCATTGAGGATGGGCTTGAATTCATTCAATTCGAACGAAAAATGATCATAGCCTGTCAAAAGCAATTTTCCTCCATCACTGACTTCCAGGGTTTTTAGGCGGAGAGATTCCTCGCTCGCAACCTTTTCCTCAGCAGGGCCACATGCTCCTTTGATTTGACACACATAAAACCAGCTGGCGAATAGAATCAACACAATAAATCCAAGAATTGGGAGCAGCGTTTTCATGAAAGTAGAATTGTTGAAAAATAAAATGGACTTGTTGTTAAATCTAATGAGTTTGTGTGGCAAAAATTGTTTAAATATACAAAAATGTTTTTCTTCAACGTGTGTTTGGATTTCTGGTTCGCAAACGAAATTGAAGCAAATTCTAGTCATTTGTAGCGCGAAGTAGAAGGCCAAACACACGCTTATCCCGAGTCTATCAAAACCTTAAGGACATGAAACTGAGATGTACGCCAAACAGCATCCGCTTAAGAGTGCGAAAATCTGATCTGGATGTATTGCAACGCCAGGGGGAGATATTGGCATCTTTAAATTTCGGAGGAGGAGTTCAGTTGCGCTACGCACTCAAAACCGGTCAGGTAAAACAACCTCAAGCGGAATATACGGATCATCAAATCACCATTACCTTGCCGCTGGAAAGCACCAAAACCTGGATTGAAAGTGAACAAGTGAGTATTGAATACCACCAAGCTTTTGCCGAAGGACAATCCCTACATTTGTTGATTGAAAAAGATTTCCCTTGTCGACATACCGAAGAGCAAGATCTAAAAGACACCTTTTTTGAATTGGCGCCAAAGGATGACCCAGCTTGTTAGCGTTTGTTTGGGGTTCCGGTTCGTTTTCGAACACAAAAGTGTCCGTTTTCGAACACTTCTATTGGAATTGTCCCGTTTTTTTTCTATCATCGTGCTTGTAAAGCTTTGGCTAAAAAATAGTTACATCATTCATTGACATTGAATCATGTTTTGGCTTAGGCTTTGCCGTTGCTTTCCAGAGCTAGTTATCCATAGACTTACTGCATATGCAAGATAAATCAGACCTTCACCCGGGAGCAATATTGGTGGTAGACGACAACTCCGGCGTTCTCACCGCAGCCAAACTTTTTTTGAAGCGCCATTTCACCCAGGTAGAAACCGAGCGCAATCCAGAAAATCTTCCCGTTCTGTTGGCCAACATGCGCTATGACGTGATCCTGTTGGACATGAATTTCACCAAAGACCGCAGCAGTGGCAAGGAGGGTTTTTTTTGGTTGGAACGGATTTTACAAGTTGACCCCTCCGCAGTAGTCATTCTGATCACCGCGTACGGCGATGTGGAAATGGCCGTACAAGCCATCAAAGGAGGTGCGACCGATTTTGTACTCAAACCCTGGGAAAACGAAAAACTGTTGGCTACCCTGCTTTCGGCCATGAAACTGCGGGCTTCCAAAGTCGAAAATGACGAGTTAAAGGCCAAACAAAAAGGCCTGGCGATTGCCCACAATGATGCCATCCCCGAGATTTTGGGCAATAGTACCGCCATGCGCAAGGTTTTTGAAACCATCAACCGCGTAGCCAAAACCGAAGCCAATGTGTTGATTTTAGGCGAAAATGGCACGGGCAAAGAACTGGTTGCCCAGGCCATCCACCAACAATCGAACCGCACCAACGAACATTTTGTCAAAGTAGACCTCGGTGCCATTACGGAAACCTTGTTTGAAAGCGAACTTTTTGGCCACGTCAAAGGAGCGTTTACTGATGCACGCGATGATCGGCCTGGTCGTTTTGAAGCAGCCAATCGGGGCACGATATTTTTGGATGAAATCGGCAATTTGACCGCAGGATTACAAGCCAAATTGCTTTCCGCACTCCAAAACCGCATGGTTACCCGGGTGGGCTCCAACCAGGCTCGCCCCATCGATGTGCGGGTCATTTCAGCGACCAATATGCCAGTGTACGAGATGGTGAAAGACCGTAGTTTTCGGCAAGATTTGTTGTACCGCATCAACACCATCGAAATTCACCTGCCTTCTTTGCGCGAACGCGCTGAAGACATCCTGCTTTTGGCCGAGCATTTTTTACAACTCTACAACCGCAAATACAACCGCAACATCTCCAACATCAGCGCAGCCCTCAAAAAAGCACTATTGGCTTACCCCTGGCCGGGCAACGTTCGAGAATTGCAACACGCCATGGAGCGCGCCGTGATCATGGCCAGAGACTCTGGAACGCTGCAACCGGACGATTTTATGCTGGGCTCCAATCACTCCCTGGAATCGGAAGCGGCATTGAATGCAGCCACCATGAACCTGGAAGACATGGAACGGGAAACCATCCTCAAAGCCATCAAAAAACACCAGGGAAACATCAGTGAAGCGTCAAAAGAGCTTGGCCTACCGCACCCGCGTCTGGAAATACGGCGTTGAATGGTGAGTTGCCGAGCGAATTGGAGACCTAGATACCGAACGGCATCTAAACTTTTAACCTAAACTCTTCAACTCATCTACCTTCTCACATATCTTCACTTCTCTTTTGGTTTGGTTTTTCGCATCATCCTGATCATTTTGCTGATCGGGGCCATTACTTGGGCTTTTCCCCAAACCAATCAAATGGCCTTGACTGTTTTGTTGGGCGTTTTACTGCTCTGGCGCGTCATCAACCTCTACAGTTACGTCAACATCACCAATCGCAAGCTGGTGCGTTTTTTGGAGTCGGTGCGGTACGACGATTTTTCGGTGCGTTTTGCAGCCAATCAAGATGACCCCGTGTTTAGGGAACTGAGCAAACAATTCAATGAGGTGTTGGATGCCTTTCGACAGGTTCGGGCAGACAAGGAAGCCAACAGTCAATACTTACAAACCATCGTGCAACACGTCAATACGGGTTTGTTGGCTTTTGATGAATCGGGCAGGATTGAATTGATCAACAACGCGGCCTTGCGCCTCCTCGGTTTGTACCGTTTAAAAGCCTTAAAGGATTTGCAGGAAGACAATCCTGAGTTGCAGGCCATGCTGAAAAACATCGGTTCCAGTGGTAGTGTGTTGTACCAGGCTGCGGTAGATCGACAATTGTCGATTACGGGCACCTCGATTCGGATGCGGGGAAAAATGATCAAGCTGGTAGCCATTCAAAACATCCAGTCTGAATTAGAAAATAAAGAATTAGAGGCCTGGCAAAACCTGACCCGGGTGTTGCGCCACGAAATCATGAACTCCGTTACCCCGATCGCTTCATTGGTGTCGACGATGCGCGACATTGTTCAACAGGAAATTCAACAGGTTGCTCACGGCTCCACCGAAACCTGGCAAGATTTGAACGAGGCATTGGAAGTGGTCGAAAACCGTACCAATGGCTTGATGAACTTTGTCAATGCTTACCGCACGTTTACCAGTATTCCCAAGCCCATGTTAAGCCCCGTGATGGTCTTGCCACTGGTGCAACGCATTACTTCTCTCTTTGCCCCAACCCTCAAAGACAAAGGCATTCAGCTGGTGTACGACATTCAGCCTGCTGATCTGAGCATCAGCATCGATCAGGATCAGATCGAGATGGTGCTCATCAACCTCATCAAAAATGCGGTGGAAATTTTAGAAGGCCAATCCCAGGCGCGTATTGAAATCAAAAGCGCAGTAGACCAAACGGCTCAACGGGCAGTATTGGAAGTAATTGACAATGGGCCAGGCATCGAACCCAACGCCCTGGAACAGATCTTTATTCCATTTTTCACCACCAAAGAAGACGGTACCGGGGTTGGGTTGAGTCTATCCCGGCAAATTTTACAGATGCATGGTGGCGTATTGAGCGTCGAATCTCAGCTGGGCAACGGCGCGCGATTCAGCCTGATCTTTAAAGCCTGATTTAAAGCAAGGTTCTAAACTCTGTGCTGATTTTTTCTTTGGGAAAATAGACGCGTTCCAGGAATAAGCCAGCTGGAGGTGCGGTGAATTTAGCCGGTTCCTGGCTGGGTTTTTCCAACCATTCTTTAAACTTCTCAGGGTCTAATCGGCCAGCACCTACCTCTACCAAACTGCCCACCACACGGCGCACCATTTTCCACAAAAAGTGTGAGGCGATGATGTGTACCACCACCTTATCGCCTTTTTCTACCACCTTGAGGTGTTGCAATTCTACTTTGGAGCTTTTTTCGGTGCCTTTTTCGTTGGAAAAAGACTTGAAGTCGTGCATGCCTATCAAGTGCGCAGCGGCAACATTCATCCGTTCAACATCCAATGGATCTTTGACCCACCACATGAAGTGTTTGCCAAATGCATTGCGGCGCCGCGAAATTTGATACACATAACTGCGGGCTACCGCATCGTGGCGCGCATGAAACTTATCCGATACCGGGTCTACACTCAGCACGTTGATGTCGTGCGTCAATTGATCGTTCAGCTTTTGCCGAATCATCTTCACGGGCATTTTGGTGTCTGCAGCCAAATGCGCCACTTGTCCCAATGCGTGTACCCCTGCGTCAGTACGCCCGGAACCGTATACTTCTACCTTATCGGTTTCAAAGACTATTTTTGCCGCTTTGATGAGTTGCCCCTGGATGGATCGGGCATCTTCCTGCACCTGCCAGCCCTTGAAACGACTTCCGTCGTATTCTAAAGTCAGTTTAAATTTTGCCATGCTGCAAAAATGGGGCAGGTTTGGCAGGAATTAGAGGATTTGGTTGTTTTTTCAGATAAACCGTAAGGGGGCAGCCCTTCTTGGCTGCCCAGTTTGCAGATTTGTGCAGCCACAAATGGAGATGACCAAGGGCATTAGCCCTACGCGTTTTTGATCCCGTTCTGGCTAAACGGCTGCTTGCGCAACCGGATGCCCGTAGCCCGGAAAATGGCATTTCCCAATGCTGCCGAAATCGGTGGCAAGGTGGGTTCTCCCAATCCGGTTGGATCCAATTCGTTTTCTACAAAGTGTACCTCGATTGGTGGAGTATCCGCCATTCGGATGATGCGGTAAGTGTCAAAGTTGCTCTGCTCAGGTGTGCCGTCTTTGAAAGTCAACTGCCCGAACATGGCGTGGCCGATGCCGTCAACCATACCGCCTTCGATCTGGTTTCTGGCGTGTTCTGGGTTAACCACGACACCACAATCAACGGCACAAACAACCCGTTTGATTTTGGGCTGCCCCGCTTCCACCGTTACTTCCACCACTTGTGCCACGTACGTATTGAAAGAAAAATACGCACTAAAGCCCTGGAAAACCCCCGCAGGTGCTTTGCCCCAGTTGGCTTTTTTGGCCGCCAGTTCGATGGTATTCCTGAAACGATCAATTTTGTAAGGCACCGTTCCTACCGGCGATTTTTCGGCTTGAGTCAACAAGTCCAAACGCATTTGCACGGGATCTTTCCCGGTAGCAATGGCAATTTCATCCAAAAAGCTTTGCTCCGCAAAAGCCAGAAAGTTGTGTACGGGTGCGCGCCAAGGGCCAGTGGTAATGTTGCTCTGGTGGTTATGGCCTTCCGCCAGATAATCCGTCAATGCACCTGCTGGAAAGTTATTCTCCCGCAGGGGTTGCCCACGTTCAAACCTGCTCCACGGGCATGAAAACCAATGATGTTGCCTTGAGCATCCAGCGCCGCGCGGTAGAGGTAGTGCGCTGCAGGGCGGTAAATCCCCCCAGTCATGTCGTCTTCCCGCGTCCACATGAGTTTGACGGGTGCTTTGGCCAACTTGGAAATTTCGACTACTTCGGATACGAAATCGCTGTTCAATCTGCGTCCAAAACCACCACCCATGCGGGTCATCATCACGCTGATTTTGTTTTCCGGCAGGCCAGTAACCTGAGCGGCTGCGCGGAGGGCTGAACTTGGGTTTTGGGTCGACCCAATCAACTCGGCACTGTCTTCTTTGACGTGGGCAAAGAAGTTCATTGGCTCCATCGGTGCATGGGGCAAAAATGGTCCTTCAAACGTGGATTCAAGTACTTTATGGGCCCCTTCAAACTTGGCCAGGGCATCGCCGTCTTTGCGCTGCGGTTTCTCCAGAGGTTTGGTCAGGAGTTCAGCCATTTTGGCATCGTGGTCGGCGGTACTTTCCAGTTTGGTGTCCACTTCCCATTCGATGCTGAGGCGTTCGCGGGCTTTGAGCACTTCCCAGGTGGACTTGCCCAAAACGGCAACTTTATTGCCAAAACGCAGCACCTGCGCAATGCCTGGCATAGATTTGGCGCGGGCATCGTTGAGGGTTTTGATTTTCATGCCAAAGGCCGGTGGGCGGGCGACTACGCAGTACAGCATGCCTTCCCGCTTGAAATCAAAACCAAATTCTTGCTTTCCGTTAAAAACCTTCTTGTTGTCAACGGCTTTGAGGGACTTCCCGATGATCTTGAAATCCTTTACCGCTTTGAGGCTTACGTCCTTGGGCACTTCCATGGTAGCGGCTTCGGTAGCCAATTCGCCATAGGTCGCTTTTTTACCCGATGCTTTGTGCATGACAACCCCCAGGTCAGTGCTGCATTCTGCGGGGCTTACGCTCCAACGTTTGGCCGCAGCATTGATCAACATTTGGCGGGCAGTAGCTCCAGCCGTGCGCAAGGGTTTCCAGGAAGCCGGGATCGAGCCACTTCCGCCCGCTACCTGACGGGTATATTTGGTTGAATCCAATCCAGCTTGTTCGACCATTACTTTGGTCCAGTCGCAGTCCAGTTCCTCAGCTACCAGCATCGGCATGGCGGTTTTGATGTTCTGGCCTACTTCGGGGTTGGGCTACATCAGGTAATGACCCCGTCCGGACTGATTTTGACAAATGCGTTGAAGGTAATGGGGTCTGCGGGTAATGCCTCGTCCAGCTCTGCCGCGCTGGCCGTCCAGCTCAATCCCACCAACATGCCGCCACCGGCGGTCGCAGACACTTTGAGGAAAGAGCGGCGATCGAAATGTATGTTTGGTGTGCTCATGATTTAATTTTTTTAGCGGCTACATGAATGGCTTCGCGGATGCGGTTGTAGGTACCACAGCGGCAGATATTGCCCGCCATGGCCGTGTTGATGTCCGCATCGGAAGGAGATGGATTTTTTTTGAGCAGTGCGGCTGCACTCATGATTTGCCCCGTTTGGCAATAGCCACATTGGGGAACATCAACTTCGTGCCAGGCTTCCTGCACGGGGTGTTCTCCATTTTTGCTAGACAAGCCTTCAATGGTGATTACTGGCGCTTTGCCAATGGCGGAAACGGGTAGTGCGCAGGAACGCATTGCTTCGCCATCAATGTGTACGGTACAGGTTCCGCACTGGCCAATGCCACAACCGTACTTGGCGCCTGTGAGGCCCAGGTGGTCGCGCAAAATCCAAAGTAAGGGCGTATCTGCTGCGGCCTCAACCTTGTATTTTGTGCCGTTGACTTTTAAGGTAAATTCTGCCATGAGTAGTATAGGATTGGTTAGTCAATCGGATGACAAACGATCAAAAGAGTACTGCAAAATAGGTATTATAATGCACGAAATCAATTCATGTTCAGTTAAAAGATATGTTCTACCTTTGAAAAGCATTTTTTTGAAGACCAACGACACATGGTTCAGTTATCCGCAGTAGTGATCACCTTTAATGAGGAAAAAAACATCGAGCGTTGCATCCAGTCTTTACAGGGAGTAGCCGATGAAATTGTAGTAGTCGATTCGTACTCAAGCGACCGCACCGAGGCCATTTGTGCACAATACGGCGTCACCTTCATCCAACATGCTTTTGCAGGGCATATCCAGCAAAAAAACTGGGCCATTACGCAGGCGAGTTCGCCGTACGTCTTGTCACTGGATGCCGATGAGGCCTTATCCGAAGAACTGCGCCAATCCATTTTGGCAGTCAAAAACAACTGGACAGCACAGGGATATTTTTTCAATCGCCTCAACAATTATTGTGGCCAATGGATTCACCACAGCGGCTGGTACCCCGATCGAAAATTGCGGCTTTGGGATGCACGGCTAGGGCAATGGGCTGGAGCCAATCCACACGATCGGTATGAATTGCAGGCAGGAACCACGACGCAGTTTTTGAAAGGGGATTTGTTGCATTATACCAGCAGCTCTTTTAAGGAACACTTCGACGTCCTGTACAAATACGCGGAAATCGGCGCCAAGGAGATGGTTCGACAGGGCAAAAGGAGCACCTGGTTCAATCTGGTGTTCAATCCCTGGTTCAAGTTTTTCAAAATGTACATCCTCAAACAGGGTTTCCGCGACGGGCTTTTCGGCCTGATCATGTTCCGTAAGGCCTCCTCGATCCGAGGATCCACTGGCTCCCCGCCTCGACCGTACTCCAAATACTGCCGGGCGTGTTCATAGTCCTGTTTTTGCTCCGCAAAATGAAGGTACCCGATTTTATAGGCAAAGTCCGCCATTTCGGGAGGAACCGGGCCAGAACTGGGCTTGGCGTATTTCGTAAAATCATGGATGGATTGACCGTTAGGGTCGTAGATTGCGGCTTGCGCAAAAACGTCCAGCATCGGTTTCAATTGTTTGTCAATCACGTAGCGTTCGCCTGCCAAGCCAGCTTTGAAGCCCCAGGCCGCCTTGTACGTTGGTAAAATGCGGATGGCTTCATCAACCAAAGGCATTAGTTCTGAGATCTTGTCCAATTTTTGTTGGCTGGTCGGCAAGGTTGCGTATCCCTCCCGAAACAGCGTAACCGCACGAAACAACTTGGCGCGGGCGCTACCTGTTGAAATAGTATACGCGGCCTCATTCAGGGTGTTTTCATCCTTCCAAACGGGCAAACGGGTGAATGTTTTTACGGCATAACCCAGCGACAATACCGCAATCAATCCCAAACCCAATGCATAACTTTGTCCGGGTTTCTGCCCCAATATTTTAGGCAAATATGCAACCAACAACCAGGCCGTAAACAAACTAAAGCCCAAGGAAGGCAAAAACAAAAAACGCTCGTTCATGAACGCACCGACGGTGAAAGGTACATTGGATACAATGGATAAAGTAATCAGGTAAAAGGCAGCCGCGAAGGTGGGGACATTTTTTTTCACAAGCCCCCATAACGCTATTCCTGCCAGCACCACATGTAAAGCCAAACCGAGCAATGCCCGCCAATCGTCAAAACCCACCACGGGGACATGATAAGGGTAATAATCGTGGGTCAGGGGATGGGGAAAGACCAGCAACTTGAGGTACCAACCCAGGGTAAGGAAAATGGTAGCAAATTTATTTCCGCTAGAAAGATTGACAAATGGATCGTTCATGGGGTTGGGGTCGGCTTCGATGTCGCCCAACAATTGCCCGATCACGGCATAGCGCAAGGCCAAATAAAGCAGGGATGTCAGTAATAAAGTGCCTGCGTTGGTGACAAGGCGACGGTTGGTTGTTTTTCCAAAATAATACAAAGCCATGGGAATTACAGCCAAAAAGGTCAAGGTATTTTCTTTAGACAAAAGGCCCAGAAAAAACACGACTGCGGCAATGATGTTCCAACGTTGGCTGCCTTCCTGCGCATAGCGCCAACTGGCGTACAATGCGCCGATTGCGCCCAGAGCCGCCATAATTTCATCACGCCCTTTCACGTTGGCTACGGCCTCACTGTGGATGGGATGCAAAATATAGAGCAAAGCACTCAAGCCTGCCAGGCTAAACAACCAGGAACCACTGGACTGCGGAGGAAAAATACGCCGCAAGGTCCGATAAGTAAGCCAACCCAATAGGGCGTACAACACCAGGTTGATGAAATGACTGAGGGCGGCATTTTGTCCAAAAATCCCCTTTTCAAGCGCAAAAGTGACCAATGACAAGGGTCGATAACGCCCCCCTACCAGCAGGTTTTTTTGCTCACCAAAAAAGCCGGCAAAAGATTCAGTACTCAAAATTTTTCCAATGCCCGACAAACCCTCCTGAACGTATTGATTGTTGGTGTACATCATTAGGTCGTCCAGTACATACCCATAACGCAAGGAAGGAACATACAGAAAAAACGCTACTAGAGCTATGACTAAGCCAGGCAACCAAGCGCTATTCCCGCTACTGGCTGGAACGGATCTGGTGCCTTTGGTGTTCTTTAGCTCAGTGCTAGGGCGTACCGGAGCTTGAGGAATTTGAGGTTTGCGTGGTGTGTTTTTTTTGCCTTTAGCCATAATTGTTGTACTTACAGGCGCAAAAATAGTGAGGATTGACATGAATTTTTTTATCAATCGTGGAAAAACCTGTTAATCCTGCCTATTTTTGCAGCCGCAATTGCACAAAAACTATGCTATTATGATTAACATTACTTTCCCAGATGGTAAGGTTCGGGAATACGAACCGGGAACAACGGCGCTGGAAGTTGCCCGTTCCATCAGCGAGGGCTTGGCCCAGAAGGTTCTTTCGGCAAAAGTAAACGGCGAAGTGTGGGATGCCACCCGTCCGATTACCACCGACGCGACCTTGACGCTGCTCACCTGGGATGATAAAGACGGAAAAACAACCTTTTGGCACTCTTCTGCCCACTTGATGGCAGAGGCATTGGAGGCTTTGTTCCCGGGCATCAAATTTGGTACGGGGCCAGCTACTGAAGGGGGGTTTTACTACGATGTTGATCCAGGCAGCAAACCACTTTCCCTGGATGACCTCCCCAAGATCGAGGAAAAAATGCTCGAACTGGCGCGGCAAAAAAACCGCTACGTGCGTTCAGACATCTCGAAAGAGGAAGCATTGCGCTTTTTTCAGGAAAAAGGTGACGAATACAAAATTGAACTGATCGAAAAACGCGGCCCCGACGAAGCCCTCACGCTGTACCAGCAAGGCAACTTCGTGGATTTGTGCCGCGGGCCACATATTCCGGATACCGGATTCATCAAGGCTGTAAAATTAACCAACGTAGCGGGTGCTTATTGGCAGGGTGATGATACGCGCCAGCAATTGCAGCGCATCTACGGGGTGTCGTTCCCCAAACAAAAAGACCTGCAAGAGCACCTCGTGATGTTGGAAGAGGCCCGCAAACGGGATCACCGCAAGTTGGGGCAGGAACTAGAACTTTTTATGTTTTCGGAGCGCGTAGGGGCTGGTTTGCCCATTTGGCTACCCAAGGGCAATGCCCTGCGCGATCGTTTGATGAATTTCTTGCGCGTTGAGCAAGAAAAACGAGGCTACAAACTCGTGACTACCCCACACATTGGCCGCAAGGAACTGTACGTAACTTCCGGGCACTACGCCAAATACGGCAAAGACAGTTTCCAACCGATCCACACGCCAAAAGACGGTGAAGAGTTTTTGCTCAAGCCGATGAACTGCCCGCACCACTGCGAGATTTATGCCCACCGCCCCCACTCCTACCGCGATCTGCCCATGCGCATCGCCGAGTTTGGAACGGTGTACCGCTACGAACAAACGGGTGAATTGCACGGTTTGTCGCGCGTCCGGGGTTTTACCCAGGACGATGCCCACATCTTCTGCACGGAAGAGCAGGTGAAAGGTGAGTTTTTGAACGTACTCGACCTCACTCGCACCGTATTGTACAAAATGGGCTTTAAGGAGTTTACCGCACAAATTTCGCTACGTGACCCCAATACCCCCGAAAAATACCTGGGCAGCGATGAAAACTGGCGCAACGCCGAAAATGCCATCATCGAAGCCACCCGTGAAGTAGGTTTAAAAACCACCATGGAATTGGGTGAAGCGGCTTTTTATGGCCCCAAACTCGACTTTATGGTGCGCGATGCCATCGGGCGTCAATGGCAGCTCGGCACCATTCAGGTGGATTACAACCTGCCCGAGCGTTTTGAGCTGGAATACATTGGGCCCGATAACAAAACCCACCGCCCGGTGATGATTCACCGCGCGCCTTTCGGTTCGATGGAGCGCTTCATCAGCATTTTGATTGAAAACACGGCCGGTAAATTTCCCTTGTGGTTGATGCCCGAGCAGTACGCCCTTTTGCCCATCAGCGAAAAATTTGTGGACTACTGCAAAGAAATTGAAGAGAAACTCGCCACCCACGACATCCGTGGTTATGTGGACGACCGCAATGAAACCATCGGTCGCAAAATCCGGGATACCGAATTAAAACGTATACCTTATATGCTCATCGTTGGCGAGAAAGAAATGGAAGCCAACGGAGTAGCTGTACGCCGCCAAGGTGAAGGAGACAAGGGAAGTATGAGTTTGGAGGCCTTCGTGAACTTGTTTGGAGAGGCTTTGGCGAAGGACGACGAATAGAGGGTTCAAAGGTTCGTGAGTTCGAGGGTTCGGGGGAGGGTCCCCGAACCTTCGAACTCACGAACCTTCGAACCCCTCTTTTTATCATCTAAAAGTTAAAAAAATGCAAATACCTCATTTAGGTTTGCATTTGCGGTGAACACGATGTATTTTTAAAGTGTTAAATTTTTGTCCTCAAATACTATTGCATGAAGCACATTTTACTTTATTTAACCCTGGTGCTTTTCATAATCCCGAAAGCGATAGGACAAACAAGCGCTAAAACTGGCAACTGGTACGCGGTAGCAGAGGCAGACAGAGGAACTATTATTGAAGTTTTTCCCAACCCTACTACTACACACATCAGTTTGACTGACGTTCAGGGGGTGCAAAAAGTCGTGGTTTTCAACTTGGCAGGTCGCCAAATGAAGGCTTTCGAAGACATTGCGCCCGACAAGAAATTTTACGTTGGTGACTTACCACGAGGGATTTACCTGGTGCGGATCATGGGTGACAAGAACAAAGTTCTTACCACCAAAAAGATCAGTAAACAATAAATTAGGTAAACTGAGAAGAACCAAAAGCGGCTGGATGGAGTTGTAACGACTTGATTCAGCCGTTTTCATTTTTAGGCATGTCAGATTTCATCCAACGCCATACTACACTCAGTGCCAATTTGCTGGCTTTTTGTCGCCATTTGCGGCAAAAAGGTTTTACCATTGGCCCGTTGGAGAGCAGCAACATGTTGGCCGCCGTAGAAATTGTAGCGCCCTTCCATGATCCAGAACTGTTCCAGTATACTTTAAGGGCTACTTTGGCGCGCACGCGCCGCGAACAAGAGCTTTTCGATCAAATTTTTCCACGTTACTGGAAAGAGCTCGAAAAAGCGGTGGATGCAAAAATCGCCCAGGAAGATACCCCGCGCAAACCGGGCACCCGCCAACAGCCGCCTTCCCTACAAGCGCTAAAAAGTTGGCTCAATGGCAATCCCGCCCAGGACAACATCGAGCTGGCCGTATACAGCGCCCAGGAATCTCTGGGACGCAAAGATTTTTCTCTGTTCTCTGCCGAAGAATTACAAGAAATCAGCAAATTGATTCTCTTACTGGCTCGGCGTATGGCCCGGCAGTTCAGCCGCCGCAAAGAGCGAGCGCATTCGGCCAACTTACTCGACTTGCGCAACACCATGCGCAAAAACCTGCGCCGGGGAGGTGAATTGATCGAATTGGCACAATTTCAGCCCCGTCAGCAAAAAAATCAATTGATCCTGCTCTGCGATGTCAGTAAGTCGATGGATTTGTACAGCCAGTTTTTGATCCAGTTCATTTACGCTTTTCAACAGGTGGGACAACGGGTGGAGACGTTTGTTTTTTCCACCAGCCTCCAGCGAATCAGCAAAGTTCTACGCCAGGGCAATTTCCGCGAGGTGTTGGCGGAGCTGGGTGAAAATGTGCCCGCCTGGTCGGGGGGGACCCGCATTGGGGAGGCGTTTGACCAATTTTATCAACAATACGCCCGACTGCTCCACGGCCACAGCACCGTCGTCATCCTGAGCGACGGCTGCGACACCGGAGACATCGATTTATTGGAAGAAAGTATGCGCAAAATTAGCCGCAAGGCGGAAAGGGTTATTTGGCTGAATCCCTTGGCTGGTCGCCCTGGTTATGCACCCGAAGTACGGGGCATGCAGGTGTCGATGCCGTATATTGATGTGTTTGCGCCGCTGCACAATGTGGAGAGTTTACGGGCTTTGGGGAAAATTTTGTGAAAGCCGAAGTCGGGTGCCTCGGCTTCGCTCAGCGACGACTCCGCTTTCAACCCAACCAATCCACAAATTCCTCATTCATCCATTTCCGTATCGCATTCAAGTCTTCGCGGGTTTTGACCAGGAGGGACAAATTGCGCAACAAAAGGGGTTGTACCGCCGCAAGGTCATCCGATTTGAGGTCCATTGGCAAGCCCATCATGTTGAGCCAAGCGATGAGTTCGGCGGTGGCAGGTGGTTTGCGTACCGCTACTTCGCGCACTTTGTAGAAGTATTCGATTAATCGGTTCAATACCTTTTCTTGCTGCGGGGAAATTTGTTCTTCCAGTCCCAGTTGGCTTTTGGCGATGGCAAAAAGCTGATCGGAAGGTGGAAAAGGGATATGGTAAAACACACAACGCCGTAAAAAGGCATCGGGCAGGTTTTTTTCCGAGTTGCTGGTCATGATCACGACGATGCGTTGGGTATCGTGGTGTTTGAATTCGCGGTTGTCCAGTTCCTTGATCCTGAAATCCAGGTTTTCGATTTCGTTCAGGATGTCGTTGGGAAAATCCCGCGGCGCCTTGTCTATTTCGTCAATCAACACCACGGTGCTGCGGGGACCATCCACCACCAGATTCCCCAATAAGTTGCCGTGCGCCTGAGGATCGGGATAGCTCAGGGCAATGGCCTTACCGAGGGCTTGTAGCTCAATGAAGTCGCCCGTTTTGGCCAGGGCTGTACCGTCCTCCCGTTTGATGTTCGCCGATTGGAAATGCCCCAGGGCATCGTAGGTATAAAACAGGTCGCGGGCTGCCGAAGTCGTTTTGGTATAAAAGCTAAGTGGATCGGACAAAAACTGTACCCCCGCTGATTTGTCTTGCGCCAAATCGTAGGCTACTTTGTAGGCTAGTTTGGTTTTACCCGTACCTGGCTCTCCGGTCAACAAAAGGGGCTGACCCAGGGCTATTGCCAATTCTACCGCGTATTGCAAGCCTTCATCCAGTACGTATTGACTGGGATGAAAGGGTTTGCGCCGATAATCTTGTATTTTTAGTCTCATGTGTTTATGTTGAGGGCAGTTGAGAAGTTGAGAAGTTGAGAAGTTGAGGCTACCGCGAGCGGTATCAAGCCGCTCGCGGTAGCCTCAACTTCTCAACCCTCAACTTCTCAACTCAACCCATCATTGTACGATTTAATCAATTCTTGCAAGGTTTCCTGCACATCGATCATATAGTGGTCCGGTGCCCCATTGAAGCGCTCCTGCAGGATTTTTTTGCGTTCGCGAGGGTCGGGTTGAATTTTTTTGTACTTGCCCAGCCAGCGATCGATGTCCGCCAGGGCAACTTTGTTCAACTCGGGGAGGGCCTGGATTTTGGGATTATCGTCCACTTTATCCCGTACATCTTGAGCCAAATCGGCGTCTTCTTCTTCAAATTCTACCGAGAAAAAGAACAACATCCGCGGTTGGTTGGCATTCAGCGGAACATTGCAAAATTCTTCCATGAACCAGCGCGCGGCTTCCGGCGTATGATCCGAGTACCAGGAATATTTATCGATGTTGATGTAGACGCAAACGTAGTCCATGCCCGTGAGGTCACGCACTTGTGGACTATGCTGGACGATATCGGTCAACTTGCGGCTTAGCAGCGGCCCCAATTGGTTGGGTTGCAGGGCAAAAGCAGCAAAAATGCCTTTGAGTAGTTCCGTTTTATAGTCCTCCAGGGGCTCGTAACCTTCAAAGGTGATCTCGATGGATTTGACTTTACAGGCCGCAGCCAGTCCGGCATTGAGGTAATCGAGGCTACGCCCTTCGAGGTCGAGCACGATGCGCCGAAACATGCCAGTATGCAGGTGCAAATCGCCGCCATACAGGTAAAAAAACTGCACCCGCTGATCGGGAGCCAGCTGCAACTGAGCATTGATGGCCTGGGTCTGTGGGCTGCGGTCGCAGGTATAACTGTGGTGGATGTGCAAGAGGTTAGACTGGCCCTGGTTGTTGAGCAAATCCAATAAGTCGTTTAGAATCTGATTGAACTCCAGGTTATAAGCCTCGGCGCTGATGATGCCCTTGGCTTTGTTGGTTTCCAGTCGGTGGTAACGCGATTGTAAGGCCGTTGCGGTTTTAATTTGTTCCGCATCGTTGGTACTGTTTGCCCCTTGAACCCACTCGGCGAGTGCTCCTTCCAACTCGCCAGTGGCGAGCAGTTTACGGATTTTATCTTGTTGGGCTTGGGTCATGTTGGGTAATGTGGGTTCTTACAAAACGATCCTGTCGTTCTTGATGTTTTAACTGCTTTGTTTGTAAAATTAGTATTTTTTGGGGTTTGTTGGTGTGGAAATTTTGGTACAGCTAGTTTAATGAATACCCTTTATAAAACAGCAAGCGCAAGGAAAAGCCTCTACTCTCCTTGCGCTTGCCAATTCTTTACTTATCTCATTTTATTTTTCCCCTTTCTTCGCCGATTCCACCAAAGCTTTGCTCGCCACGATGGCTATTTCAACCCGGCGGTTTTGTTCGCGGCCAGATACAGAGGTATTGGAAGCAACAGGTTTTTGTTCGCCAAAACCTTTGTTGGTCAATCGACTGGCGGTTACCCCGTTTTGCTGCAAGAACCGTGAAACTGCGGCAGCACGGTTTTCGGAGAGTTTTTGGTTGTACTCATCGCTGCCCGTAGCGTCCGTATGGCCCATGACGATGATTTCCGTTTTGTCGTACTCCTTCATGGTTTCGGCGGCTTTATCGAGGTTGGCACGGGTGGCAGCCTTGAGCGCATAAGAGTCGACATCAAACATGATGCCCGAGTCAAAAGTCACCAGGATGGATTCTCCAACCCGCTCTACATCGGCACTTTTGCCCAAATCCTCTTTCAATTTTTTGGCGTGTTTGTCCATGTAACTGCCGATGATGGCTCCAGCGATTCCCCCTACGGTTGCCCCGATCAGGATACCTTTGGCATTGTCGCTGCCTTTGGCAATGAGTACACCTACCAGCGCTCCAGCAGCAGCACCAATGGCCGTGCCCTGGGCAGTACGGTTACAGGAAAAGGAGTGCAACAAGAGCAAAGAAAGCATAAAGAATGCCGCTGTTTTGCGTGCATGGTTAGAAAACATGAGCTTGATCTGCATGGTGTTGTTCATTTGGTTTATAAAAAAAATACCTTTTAAAGACGAAAAAACAGGTCAAAGGATATTTATTTTCCAGAGGCTTAATAAAACTATAACATTTTATTCATGCAGAAAAAAATCATTACGGGGCTATTGTTGCATAAAGTAAAAAAGGTATTGCACTCCAAATACCCCGACTGAAGCAACCATTCCAATCAAAAAAATGATGTAACAAATGCGGAGCTGGCGGTATTTTCTACCTAAAGACTTACCCAAGAAAAACAAATCTCGCATGATGGAATCCTCCAGATTTTCCTCCCTGGAAGTTACTTCCTGGATTCCCAGTTTATAGTCTTCATAGCTCATGCTGTAAAAGTTGCCAAAAAAGAACAGGTTGGAACGCCCGGATTTGATGCTCTCCATATCGGTTAAGCCTTGCATTTTCACGGGAACTGTAGCCAGAACGGCAAAAACCATAGAAGGCAGGCAAGACCCCAGTAGCATGATAAAAGGGATGAAGTATTCCGGGTGTTCCTTGAGCAAACCAGCCAGTAGTGGAGTACCCACACCAATGATGCCCGCGTTGATGGTAATCATGAAATTGGCCTTGTTGTCAGCCAAATTACTCAGATCCATGTGGTTCCGCAGAGCCGTTTTGAAGATCATCTGTGCGCTGCGACTTTCAACGATGGAAACCCGGCTAGCTGCAGAATTACCCGCTGATTTGCGGCCCTCTTTTACCCACTTCTTCAGCTTTTTGCGGTTCAACTCTTTCATTGCCACAAACATCATTTTTGCGGCAGGGGTATAATAATCGTGTTTTTTGATAAAATCCAGGTTCAATTGATACCACTCCCGGTCTTCTTCCCAACGCCCGAGTACATCTTTCCACTCCTGGCGCAAATTGTCCAACTGGTCATTGTAGTCTGCACTGCCCAAATGGCCGTAATCGGCATCACGAACTATTTCTTGCAACAAACCCGTAGGCAGCGCTGCTGGATTGGTCACGGCAATACAAGCCTCCACGATCTTGATTTTGTCTTCGGGATAGCTCTGCTCACTCAAAAATCGAGCGCCAATGCGCGCACTGGCTGGCTCATGGTTCTGGTACACTTCTGTAATGCCGACATCGTGAAGCAGGCAAGCCAACTCTATAAGTTCCTGTTCTTCAGCATTCACACCACTTAAGGATGCGATCTGCACCGCTGAATTGCGCACCGAAAGGGTATGCTGTAAATTGTGGTAACAGATCTTACTGTCCAATTTGGTGGTCAACAAGTCGGTGACAAACTGTTCTGTAGCTATAATGATTGCACTTTTGGCCATGGGCTATTTAGGCTTTTCCCGGCAAGATAAATATTAATGATGAGTTATGAATGAACAAAGTACGGGTAAAACTTATTCGCCCAAAACCACTCCTTTATCCACATCAATCCGAATGACCCGCACCGCTTCAGCCCGCGTATGTACATCCAAAGCACTGTTCTCCAACCGCAGCACCCCTCTTGGGCACACCGCGGCACAAATGCCACAGCCTACACAAGAAGCCCGCACAATATCCTGCCCACGCTGGGCGTAAGCCCGCACGTCGATGCCCATTTCACAATACGTAGAACAGTTGCCACAAGAAATACATTGGCCTCCGTTGGTGGTGATGCGAAAGCGGCTAAAAAATTTTTGCTGTAAACCCAAAATGGCCGCCATCGGGCAGCCAAAACGGCACCATACCCTACTGCCCATCAGCGGATAAAATCCGACCCCAATCACCCCCGAAAAAATAGCCCCGATAAAAAAGCCATACCAGGCCTTCAGCCAATCGGCGGGAATGAAAAATACATTGGGGCTTTTAAAAAAATAGGCCAAGCTGGTCAATCCAATGATGAGGACAAAAATAACCGTTGCTGCGATTTTCACTTGCCTTGAAACCTTATTCAGGTACTGTGGCCGCAACCAAAGCAACAAACCCAATCCAATAAAAATACACAGCACCAGACCCAGGAACAAGTCTCTCGTCACGTAATAACCTGCTGGATTTTCGTGAAAAATGGCAAAAAGCACGGCCACCGTCATCACCACCACAAAGACCAAAACACTATGGATCAGCCAACGTTCAATTTTCCAGGCGCGTAATGATTTGTCGCTCAATTGCCGGAAAGGGTCGCCCACAGTTTCGGCCAAACCACCACACCCACAAACCCAGGAACAGTACCAACGTTTGCCATAAAAATAAGTCAAGGCTGGTGAAATGATGAAGATCATGGCTACGCCAAATACAATCATAAACAAGCCCACTCCGCCAGAATTCAGCAAATAATCCATTTGTCCTTTTTCAAAAAAATCGTAGTCCAATGGCCACATGTTTTTGAAATCGTAGTAAGGCTGGTTGAGGCGTTGCATGAATTCAGGGAGCAAAAAAGCAATGCCCGTTTGGAAAAACATCACGGAACAAGTGCGGATGACTTGGTAGCGGTTGTGCCGATATTTCCAGATGAACTTGATGCCCATCGCCAGAATTCCCAGGGTATACAGCACGCCATAGACAAACCACTGGCTGGCAGGTTGTTTTTTCAAGGCTTGGCTCAGGGGGTCAAAAAAGGCAATCAACCCCGTATTTGCTGCGCCAGCGGCACCTTGGCCCAGGTAATGGGGCATAAAATAGAGCACCACATAAAAGCCCGTAATCAGCACTGCGCTGATCATACCCCACAACCCGCGATTGGAAATGGATTGGAACCAAAGCTGGTTGTTTTTGATGCCTGCGGGCAGGCCCGTATAAGTATACCAGGCATAGAGCAAAACGCCGCCTACAGTGGCCGCCAGGGCCAGAATAAGCATGCCAAATGAAGCAGGGAACTGCATCCCAAAAGCACTCAACAAGAGTAACAGTAGCCCGGTACTGCCCAGCAAGACACCCGCTTTTTGTCCTCCGTTGAGCCCATTGTGGGCACTATTGCTGATGATCGACATATTGGGTTCCATAATCATTGCCGTTTTGAAATCGTTAAAAATTGAATCACGCCTGAAAGGCCGCGTTTTTTGCGCAAAGTCAGATTTTTGCCCGTTTGCTGGGCGTATTGTTCCAGCAGGGCTGGCTCATACTGGTCATAAAACTCGGGGTCAAAGTTGGCCAGGCTCAGGTTTTGCATTACCGTTTCGAGCGGGGTATGTTCACTGATCCAGCGCTCGCATACCTCTTGACGGTAGCGGATGCCCATCAGGTTAAACCCGAGCACGACGCTTGTAGCGTTAGCGTACACGATGCGGATACTCTTTTTTCCGTCGGGGTGTTCCCAATACATGCTGGATTGGTCGCCGGGTATTTGGGGCGGCACCATGCCGTACACCTGGTACTCGATGTCAAAAAATTTGGCGGAGTTGAACCAGATGCCGGGCTGATAGGCAATGGTTTTTCCACTGATGTTGTGGGCAACCGTTTCCCCCATCATGCGCCCGGTATACCACACAGGTTCAATGGCACGACGGCCGGGGGCAGGGTTTTGCAGTTCGGCACAATCGCCGATGGCATATACATCGGGTAGGTTGGTTTGCAAAAAATCGTTGACCAGCACCCCTCGTTTGGTGGCAATGCCACTGCCTTGTAAAAAATCGATGTTGGGACTTACGCCCACGGTAAGCCCAACGTAGCCACAATCGATACGCTCGCCCGTGTTGGTGAGCACGGCCGCAACTTTACCGGTTCCGTCGTCTACGATCTCTTGCAACTCCGTATTCAAGCGCAAGTCAATGCCATACTCCCGAATGTGGCGGTTGATCATGGCGGATTCTTCGGCGGGCAAGGTGCCGTTCCAAAAACTGGACTCGCGCACCAAAAGGGTCACCGGAATGTGTCGAGAATGAAACATTTCGGCCATTTCAATCCCAATCAATCCACCACCCACAATTACGGCGCGTTGCAATCCTGCACTGCCGCGCTCCATGGCCTCCAGGTCTTGCAGGCTGTATAGGCCATGTACGTTTTGCAGGTTTTGCCCAGGCCAATCAAACTTATTCGGTTTGGAGCCTGTGGCAATGATGAGTTTGTCGTAGGGAATGCGTTCTCCAGTGGTACACAACAGGCTTTTAGCCGCCGTATCGATGGACTGAATCTGCGCTTTTTTTAAAGTAATGCGGGTTTTTTTCCAAAACCAGGTTTCAAAAGGTTGGGGATCCTGAAACCGCAAATGCCCCATGTAAACGTACATCAGTGCTGTGCGTGAAAAGAAATAATCCGACTCAGCGGAGATGACGGTGATTTGGCAGCTATCACTCAACTGTCGCAAAACCCGTGCTGCCGTAATGCCACTGATGCCGTTGCCGATGATGGCTATATGCATAGGAATTAGGTTAATTTTTCTCTTTTTGGAAAAAATACGTGCTCAAGATCGTTAATGTCACATTAGTGTGGACTAAACACACTACAAGATACGAAGTAATTGTCCTCTTGGGGACAAGTCATATGTTAAGTTCGTCCTAAACCCCAGTCTAAACCTTGACCTTTGCAGGCTTTACCCGTACTTTTGTTTCAGGATGTATTTGGATTTCGGATGAGAACCAAATACGCGTTAATGTAAATAAACTTTGTATTGTAGACAAACCATAACCCATGAAACACAACTTACTTTTTGCTTTTTTCCTCGTTTTTTCCCTGGCCTGTGTGGCCCAAACCGGGGGCTTGACTTTTTCAAGCACCAATGCAAAAAAAGACGCATCGGTTGACCTCACTGATCCATTTTTGGACGTTCAGGTTCCCATTACCATTACCAATACCGGTAAGGATACCGCTAAAATCATCTGGCGGCGTTTGTCGCTCAACGGGCCTTCCAAATGGGGTACGCGGGTATGCGACAACAACAATTGCTATGACGAGATCGTCTCTTCCAACCTTGACCCTAAGCTAAGGCTAAACGAACCATTTGTTATTGCCCCTGGCAAAAAAGCAGATTTAATCATGTACTTTTTGCCTTACGGTACGGCGGGTACCGGAAAAATTGGTCTACACCTGGCTTTTGCCGCCAAACCTGATACCGTCATTGCTAGCCTCAACTACGAAGCCAATATCCGCAGTATTGCCACCAGTACCCGTGATATTCAAGTGGTAAACGTGCAATTGTTTCCCAACCCTAGCACCGATTATTTTCAAATCAACCGTATAGACAATATCGACCACTTGATTTTGTACAATGTTCTGGGGCGCAAAATGCGGGAGTATCCAGCCCAAGAAGGTGCACGTTACCGCATGGCAGGTTTGCCGGATGGGATTTATCTGGTAGCCCTGGTCAACGACCAAAAGGGCGTTCTGCGCACTTTACGGGTTCAGAAAAAAGGCTTGCGCCCATAAACTTTTATGCTTTTTTTTGCAAGACCCAATAATCCTGCTCAATGCCCCAGTGCACAAGCTGTCCTTCCCGATGCTCCAGAATGCTGAAGTAAGGTTCGAACAGCTGTCTGACCAATGCTGGTGGATGGAATGCCGAAAAAACCCGATGCCCTTCTTTGGCCTTGGTTCGCACCACCAGCATTCCACAGTCAAATACCTTTTTTTCCTGCTCCATGAGTTTTTCGCGGTAAGCTATCCCCTGGGTAGTCAAAAGTAAAACCCCTCCCGGTTTAACTACGCGATGCAATTCTTCCACCCAAGCATGGTGTCTATTTTCAGAAAGATGGGTAAAAATGGAAATACCCAGAATGGCATCGAATTTAGCGGATGGATAGTTCAATGGCGGTTTGATTCCGTTGAGCGAAAAGCTTACGTTCTGAATGTTTTTTGTACACCAATCAATCGTGGTTGGATTGTAATCGGTGCCAAAAACCTCCGCGTTTGGCCCCAACAATGGGGGCAAATGTCTACTCACCCTTGCTGGCCCGCAACCCCAATCCAAAAAAGTGATGTTTTCCAGCTTTTTGTGCTTTTGCAGAATGCCGACCACCCAATTTGCCGTGGTTTTGCCTCCTTCGAAATAGTTTTTATAGTTGAGTTTAAATGCTTCAAATAGCATGTAATCTGGTGGCAAAGCGACATCTGGATTTTCGCGTTTAAACGCATGATTTTGTTTCCGGTTGGCAAACAATTGGTAGCGATAGTTCAGGCTATCAACAAGATGGATTAACCCAAGATTTCGCAAAAGTGAGATGACTTGGCGGAGTGTAGACATGCTGGTGCGGTATAATGGTCTGAGCGCAGGTTTAAATAAACAGAGAATCTTCGACTTGTCAAAGAACCTTGTCACCTTTACGCAACCATTCCATCCAATAACACACCCCAAAAAGATGCAAAAAACCGTACACTGCATCTTCTACTGGCACGGAAACGATCCGAATACCCATAAACTCCGCGGGATTGTACACTACAACGGGTTGCTGGGTGAAGCCCCCGGTCAGAACACCATCTACAAGTAAAAAAGGAATAAGTATGACCAAAAAAGCCAGGTAAAACCGCGTACGGTAGGTATTGGGTACATACAGCCAATGATACAGCATAAAACCACCGGTAAGGATAAAAGTAGTACTCGAATAAGCTTTATCTATGGTCAGTAAAGCCAAGAGAGAACACAATATGATGATACCCAAAGTGAGTGGTTTGTCCCATTTCTGTAACGGATCGCCAGGAAAATAAGCATTGAGACATGCATAAATAAAGATACTGGCAAAAGGAACTGTCAAAAAAAACATCCATTCCTCCCAGGGTAAATACCATAAACTACCCGAAGTAATGTAATTGGCGTTGAATCCCCAAACGCCGCTGAGGGTCTTGTAAGCATCCCAAACAATAAAAAAAATACCCATGATGAAAATGGCGGGGAACAAAAACTTCCACTCCGTATAATAGTGTACTTTGCGATCGAAGCTCAGCAAAGACGGGGATAAAGGCAAACGCATGTAAATATGCGTATGTCCATTGGGTTTCCAAAAAAGAAAGCTTAATGACGGTGGGAACATCGTACACCAAAGGCTCTGGGTTGATTTCACCAAACAGCAATAATGCCCCTACTGCCAAATAAGGCCATAAGAGTAAGGGCCATTTCCAGCGCAGGGCTATTTTGGGGATGGAGACCATCATATCAGCTTTCATCACCTCAGAGTAAATTTAAACTATTGCGCACCGCCGAACTCAGTAACAGAGCCACCTTGCGCCCGTCGTGTACCCGAATGCGTTGTTTTTGTACCTCATGAGCAGGAGAATTCCTGATCTTTTGGAACAATTTGGTGTAGTACACATAGGCCAAATATACCCCAAACCTTACCCCTTTGGGCAATTGTACGATACCCGTATAAGCGTGATCAAAGTCGGCTTTAATGTCGGATTCAATTTTTAATTTATCCTCTTCACTGAAATTTCGGAAATCAACACCGGGGAAATAAACGCGGCCCCGCTCGTCGAAATCACTTTTCATATCGCGCAAAAAGTTGATTTTTTGGAAAGCTGCCCCCAAGCTGCGCGCGGGTGCTTTGAGGCTTTGGTACTGCTGTTCATCACCGTTGGTCCATACCCGCAGGCACATCAGCCCTACTACTTCCGCAGAGCCGTAGATGTACTCTTGATACAAATGGTCTTCATATTGGTGGTGGTGCAGGTCCATTTCCATGCTATACAAAAATGCATCAATCAGTTCGCGTTCGATCATGTATTGGTTGACGACCAATTGAAAAGAATGGAGCACTGGATTGAGACTGATGCCTTCTTCAATGGCGCGGTAGGTATCTGCTTTAAAACGTTGTAACAATTCAGCTTTGTCATGCCCGTGGAAGGTATCCACAATTTCATCAGCAAAACGTACAAATCCATAAATGGCATAAATTGATGCCCGATAAGCTTTGTCAAAGACCTTGATTCCCATGGAGAATGAGGTACTGTAACGTTGGGTAATCAGCTGGCTGCACTCCATACAAGTGCTATTGAATAAACTCATCATAGGTTAGATGTTTTAAGGAATGCTTATTGCAATAGTTTGGATACTTCCCGCGCAACCACCTGCCCTGAAATCAGTGAAGGAGGCACCCCAGGGCCAGGAGTAGTGAGTTGCCCGGTAAAAAACAAGTTTTTTATTTTTTTACTCCGCAGTTTAGGCTTCAAAAAAGCAGTTTGAAACAAGGTATTGGCTAAACCATAGGCATTCCCTTTGAACGCATGGTAATCTGTTTCAAAATCGGCATGCGCGTATGAGCGTTTGTAGACTACAGCAGAACGCACTTCCTGTCCGGTCAATCGCTCCAAGCGTTCCATCACCAGGTTGTAGTACTGTTCTCTTCTGGCTTCGGTATCCTCCAGATTTGGTGCCACAGGAATCAACACAAAGAGGTTTTCGTAGCCTTCCGGTGCAACAGTAGGGTCTGTAATGGATGGAGCACAGACGTAAAACAGCGGTTTTTCTGGCCACTGCGGATCTTCGTATATTTCTATGGCGTGCTGGGTAAAATTTTCATCAAAAAACAAGTTGTGGTGGTGAAGGTTCTTCAACCGTTTGTTGATCCCCAGATAAAAGAGCAGTGAAGAAGGCGCCATCACGCGCTTGTCCCAATAAGCAGCATCGTAATTGCGTTGCTCCGGCGTCAGTACTTGTTGGTCGAGGTGGTGGTAATCAGCACCACCTACCACTGCATCGGCGGTATATTCACGATCCTGAGTAATGACTTTGGTCGCCAGACCATTGGTCGCCAAGATTTGTTTTACTTCCTGGTTGAGCTGTAGGTCTACACCCAATTCTCTGGCCAAACTGACCATCGCCTCCACGATTTTGTACATGCCGCCCTGAGGATACCAGGTACCGAGAGCCATGTCCGCATAGTTCATCAAACTGTACATGGCCGGAGTTTTGGCTGGAGTTGCACCAAGGAACAATACCGGAAATTCGAGCAATTCAATCAATTGGCGATTGTTGAACAGCTGCCGGACATGCGTTGACATACTGGTGAACATTTGTAGCCGAAACATGCTCTTGATAAGGCGCAAATCGACAAATTCCAACATCGAATGGCTGGGTTTGTTGACAAAGTCGGCCATGCCCACCTCATACTTGTATTTAGCTTCTTCCAGAAATTTTTTCAGGTTCCTGCTGCTTCCTGGCTCGTAGCGCTCAAACATCGCAAAGAGTTCCTCCATATTGGCAGGCACATGCATGACCTCATCCTCGCCAAAAAAAATGGAGTACGATGGGTCCAAACGCTGAAGTTGATAGTAGTCGGAGGTTTTTTTACCAAAATGGGCAAAAAATTGCTCAAAAACATCCGGCATCCAATACCAGCTTGGCCCCATATCAAAAACAAAACCATCGGCACTGTACTGCCGTGCCCGGCCACCCGGTACGCCGTTTTTTTCCAGTACCGTTACCTGATAACCTGCTTTAGCCAGGCAACATGCCGCTGCCAAGCCTGCGAAACCCGCTCCTATTACGACTACTTTTTTTGACAAGGTATTTGTTTTATCCTGTGAAAACTGGTAGGGAAACAGTGTTTAATGGCTTTTGTTTAAGCTTTTGGCAATAAAAGTTAGACAAGATGAAATGCATTCAAAGACAGGCTATAAACCATTTTAGAAATAATTTTCAGGCTGGTGCAATATTTTTTCCGCTTCGTTGGTTTTACAATTGATATTCAGTCATTAAACAATGCTACATGGATCAAACCTTTACTCAAAACATGCTTGTTAAATACCTCTATCAGGAAACCTCGGCAGCTGAAACTTTGGCCGTCAGTGAAGCTTTACAGGAAAATGTCCTGTTGCGCGAAGAATATTTGGATCTTCGCAAAGCTTATGACCAATTGCCCAAAGTGAAGTTCAACGCCAAGCCATCCACCTTGCAAAACATTCTACAGTACAGCAAACGCTCAACTGCCTTGCAAGGCCAGGATTAAGGTACTTATTTTGCAGCCTAAGAAGCGGAATCTGATGACTTTCAGGTTCCGCTTTTTTATTTTTTTATCTTTTTATAAAAATTGTTTCACAAAATTTTGCATTTAAAACATTTAATGCTATTTTTGTAGAATCATTTTTGAGCATAAAACGTAATACAAAATCACCATGTCGCAACTGGACAAAGACCAAAAATTAAAAGCCCTCCAACTTACCATGGATCGTTTGGACAAAACCTACGGTAAGGGTACGGTCATGCGTTTGGGAGACAAACAAGTAAGCTATGTCGATGTCATTTCCACTGGCTCAATTGGCTTGGATGTCGCCCTGGGAATCAATGGTTTGCCCAAAGGCCGGATCGTAGAAATTTATGGCCCGGAATCTTCTGGTAAAACCACATTGGCTATTCACGCCATTGCAGAATGTCAAAAACAAGGCGGTATAGCCGCAATTGTTGATGCGGAACACGCTTTTGACCGTTTTTACGCCGAAAAATTGGGGGTAAAAACCGATGAGCTGTTGATTTCTCAGCCTGACAATGGTGAACAAGCACTTGAAATTGTTGAAAACCTGATCCGTTCTGGAGCAATCGACATCATAGTGGTAGACTCCGTAGCTGCTTTGGTTCCCCGCAGTGAAATTGAAGGAGAAATGGGTGACTCTAAAGTGGGTGTACAAGCCCGTCTGATGTCACAGGCCATGCGTAAACTCACCGGTAGCATTGGCAGAACCAACTGCTGCTGTATCTTCATCAACCAGTTGCGCGAAAAAATTGGGGTGATGTTTGGCAATCCGGAGACCACTACGGGTGGTAATGCCCTCAAATTTTATGCCTCTATTCGTCTCGATATCCGCAAGTCGGGCGCTGCCATTAAAGACAAAGATGGCAATGTGGTCGGCAACCAGGTGAAGGTAACCGTGAAGAAAAATAAACTGGCTCCACCATTCCGCATCGCTACTTTCGACATTGTGTTTGGTGAAGGCATCTCCAAAGCAGGTGAAACGGTCGACATGGGCGTAGATTATGAGGTCATCCAAAAAAGTGGTGCCTGGTACAGCTACAATGGAGCCAAAATTGCCCAGGGTCGTGAGGCCGCCAAGCAGTTCTTACTGGACAACCCTGAAATGGGTGCAGAGTTAGAGCTGAAAATCAAAGAAAAACTTTTATCCAATCCTGAAGCCATCAAAATTGTGCCTGCTGCGGGTGCAAGTGATGATGACGATGAATAATTGAAGAGAGTTGAAGAGTTTAGGGTTGAAGAGTTGACAAGAACCTTGCATTTTTCGCAAATGTGCTTTTCTCTTCAACTCTAAACTTTTCAACTCTTCAACTCTTCAACTTTACTTCCTCAATCTTTCCAAACCTGCGCTCGCGGTTTTGAAAATCAATAATGGCCTGAAAGAAATGTTCTTTGTGAAAATCAGGCCACAAAGTAGGGGTAAAATAAAATTCAGCATAAGCCAATTGCCAGAGCAGAAAATTGCTCAGTCGATTCTCTCCACTAGTCCGGATCAACAATTCAGGATCAGGAATTCCTTTGGTGGAAAGGGCATTGGCGAAGGTTGCTTCAGTGATGTCTTCAACTTCCATTTTGCCGTCTTTCACCAAAGCAGCCATCTGCCGACTTGCTTCGAGTATCTCCCATTTCGCACTATAGTTGAGCGCCAATACAAGTGTCATGCGGGTATTGGTACGGGTATTGGCAATGCCATCCAAAAGCGCGCGGTGAGTACTGTTGGGTAACTTACTCAGGTCGCCGATAGCCTCCAGGCGAATGTTATTTTTATTAAGCGTAGCAATTTCCTTGTGCAACGTATCAACCAATAAGGTCATGAGTGCATCTACTTCAAACTTGGGGCGTCCCCAATTTTCCGTAGAAAAAGCATAAAGCGTCAAATATTTCACACCAAGTTCCGCAGCTGCTTCGGTCGTTTCCCGAACGGCTTTGACTCCGTTGCGATGCCCAAACACCCTCGGCTGCCCATGCTGCTTGGCCCAACGTCCATTACCGTCCATAATGATGGCAATGTGCTGAGGCAAGCGGTCAGTATCAATCAGTTGTTTTAAGTCCATCTTGCAAAAATAAAAAGAAATGCTAGGTTTTTAAATTCATATCCTATCGCATTTCCTTATCTTGCCTGATAAACTTAGCCAAAGTTCAATGGTGCTATAATTTTTTGCCGCAGAAAAAGTTTTATTGCAAATAGAGCCACCCGCCGAAATAAAAGCCCAGCAAAATGCGCTTAAATTACGGTTTCGTTCTTAGGCATCACAATTGGCTGGCTATGTCAACCAATAACCCTGAAAATTTATGATGAAGGAGACCATCGATACCGAGGTAATGAAATTTGAAGAGTTTGAATACAAGCGGCCAGATATGGCGCAACTCTCTTCTGATTTTGAGCGCTTGTTTGAAGAGTTTAGCCAAGCGGCTCTTTTGAGCAACAACAAGATATCTTCCACGAAATCAATGAGATTCGGGTATTGTTCGCCAGCATGTACAACATCTGCCACATCCGGCATACCATCGATACCCGTGATGCCTTTTACGAAGCCGAGAATGATTTCTTCAACCAGGAACTCCCGAATTTTCAGGCGTTCAATACCGAATTGAACAATAAGTTACTGGCTTCTCCGTATCGCGATGCCTTTGAACGCCAATGGGGAGAACAGCTTTTCAGGATAGCGGAACTCAACCGCCGTACTTTTGCGCCAGAAGTACTTGCCGATCTTCAGGAAGAAAATCGGCTGAGTAGTGAGTACGTGCTCATCAAAGCAGGGGCCCAAATTGATTTCCAGGGTGAAAAATTCAACTTATCGGCACTTTTGCCCCATGAGTTGTCTCCAGACCGGGCTACCCGCCAATCCGCCAGTGAAGCGAAATGGTCCTTTTTCGCAGGGCACGCAGGAGAAGTTGAAAGCATTTTTGGTCAATTGGTCAAAACCCGGCATGGCATTGCCCAGAAGCTCGGTTATCCGGATTTTACCAACCTGGGGTACGACAGATTGACCCGTTCGGATTATACTGCGAACCAAGTTGTTGGTTTCCGCGAGGAAATTGCCAAATACATCGTCCCTCTGGCCAGCCGCTTGTACGAGCGGCAACAAAAACGCCTCAAGCTGGATAAGTTGTACTACTACGATGAAGAGTTTCGCTTTGCATCCGGCAACCCCAAGCCCCAAGGCCCTCCATCCTGGATCGTGAAACAAGCCCAACACATGTACCGTGAAATGTCGGAGGAAACCGATGAGTTTTTCACCTTGATGCAAGAGGCGCACCTCATGGATCTGGAGAACAAAGACGGCAAAGCCACCGGAGGTTACTGCACCTATATCGAACAATACCGCACTCCTTATATTTTTTCTAACTTCAATGGTACCAGTGGAGACGTGGACGTCCTCACCCATGAGTGTGGTCATGCCTTTCAGGTATTTAGCAGCCGGGACATCGGCCTGAGTGAATACAAATGGCCCACCTACGAAGCCTGCGAAATTCATTCCATGAGCATGGAGTTTTTTGCCTGGCCCTGGATGAATTTATTTTTTGGCCCACAGGCTGATAAATACAAATTCATGCATTTGTCCAATGCCATTTACTTTTTGCCCTATGGCACCGCAATTGATGAATTTCAGCACATCGTGTATGCCAATCCAGAGATGAGCCCTGCCGAACGCAACCAGGTATGGTCAGATTTGGAAAAAAAATACTTGCCTCAACGAAATTATGGCGACAATTCTTTCTTGAAGAATGGTGGCTACTGGCAGAGGCAAGGACATGTGTTCACTACCCCGTTTTACTATATCGATTACGTACTCGCCCAGATTTGTGCCTTTCAGTATTGGAAATGGGATCAGGAGGATCATGCAAGTGCCTGGGAAAGCTACGTAAGACTGTGCAAAGCGGGAGGTAGCAAATCCTTTCTGGAATTGGTAGATCTGGCTGGAATCAATTCTCCCTTCCAGAAAGGTTGTGTGGAGGCAGTAGCTCAGGAAATATCCAACTGGTTAGAAAAGATTGACGATTCCAGTTTTTGACGCGAGCTTAATCAACAACATAGTAATCCGATTTTAGTAGAAAAAATTCCTGATCCCATGGAACTGATTATCCAATGCTTTCTCACGGCATTTTTATTGACTTATTTTGCTATTCCATCCATTATCAGGATAGCGTTGGCAAAAAACCTGATGGATGATCCAGGAGAAAGAAGTTCGCATGAGGTAAGTACGCCATCACTAGGGGGCATTGCTGTTTTTGGAGGAGTCATTTTTGCCATCATTATGTGGACCCCAAGCCCTGTTTTTTCGCAGGTTCAGTACCTGTTGGGGGCATTTGTGATTATTTTTCTGATCGGGGCTAAGGACGATATTGCTCCGGTATCGCCCGACAAAAAACTACTTGCCCAGGTATTCGCAGCTACCATTATTGTGGTCAAATCTGATGTTCAGCTCCACAGTTTTCATGGACTATTGGGGATTCACAATGCGTTTCATCCGTTGTTCTACCTCTTTGTATCCATTTTTACCATCCTGGTTTTGGTCAATGCCTTCAACCTTATTGATGGGATAGATGGCCTGGCGGCATGTATTGGTGCCTTGATTTGTGGAGTCTTGGGTTGCTGGTTTTATTTAACTGGTCAGATTGAATATACAGCGGTTGCTTATGCCTCAATGGGTGGTATTTTGGCTTTTTTGCGCTACAACATTTCACCCGCCCAAATTTTCATGGGTGATACGGGATCCTTACTCATTGGGTTAATTTGTGCTACCCTGATTGTCAAATTCATCGACTTCAACCATAACCTTCCCATTGGTCACGCTTACCGCTTCAATGGTGCACCCGCTGTGGCGATAGGCATTATGATCATTCCCATTTTTGATACCCTGCGGGTGTTCATCACCAGAATGATGCGGGGCACCTCGCCTTTTAAGCCCGACCGGCGGCACATCCATCATCTGTTGATCGATGCTGGCTACAGCCATATGGAAGCTACGGCCATTTTGGTTTTTGTCAATACCGCTTTTATCCTGTTTGTGTTTACTTTTCATGCCGCACTCAATATGCATTGGCTTATTCTCATCATGGGCTTGGTTGCGGGTGGGCTTACTTATTACCTGCACAAACGGGTATTGGTCATTAAGAATGGTAAACTTAAACTTAATGAAACAGCATGATCAATTTTACCAGCAATTTTGCTCAAAAAATTGCAGTTTTGCAGCTAATTAATGCAAACACAATGAAAAGCAAACAAATCTTGGTAGGCATTTTGATCGTAGCCATGGTTGGTGCAGGGATTTCTCAATTGATGCCAACCCTCAATATTATGGCGAGCAATGCCTTTTCCCTGATCGGGATCATCGTTGTCGTGGGTCTTTTGGGCTATGGCGCTTACCGTATTTTGCAGGATTAGCCCCATGTAGCGTGCTTGTAAATACCTAACAAGTGCTCTAAAGTTCTTCCAAAAGGGCTTTGATGATTCCCGACAAACGTTTTTCTGCACCTTTTGCCACCGCGACCACATCGTCGAGGCTGGTTTCCCGTATGTCCTCAATGGGATAACAACGGTTGGTGGCAATGCTTACCACAAGTAGGGGTACATCCATATGCCGGGCTACCAATACCTCGGGTACGGTAGACATACCGACTACGTCCGCGCCCATGAGGTGGGCAAAATTGTATTCAGCGGGGGTCTCTAAATTGGGTCCTTGCAGCCCCAAATAAACACCTTCGTGCGCAGCTACCCCTTGTGCCCGGGCAATCTCAAGTGCTCGGGCATTGAGTTTTCGATCGTAGGCGTGCAGCATATCGGGAAAACGAGGCCCCAGGCGCTCATCGTTGTGTCCTCGTAGTGGATTGTCGGCTTGTAAGTTGATGTGGTCTTTCAGAAAAATTAAATCTCCAGCGTAAATGTGTTGGTTTACACTGCCCGCTGCGTTGCTGATGAACAGGCGCTGAATGCCCAGGAATTTCATCACCCGCACCGGGAAGGTGATTTGTTGCATGGTGTAGCCTTCGTAATAGTGAAAACGGCCAGCCATGGCCACCACTTTTCGGCCTGCCAGGTATCCAAATACCAATTCCCCCTTATGACTTTCCACCGTAGAAATAGGAAAATGGGGAATTTCTTTGTAGGGAA
Source organism: Haliscomenobacter sp. (assembly GCF_016718685.1). Taxonomy (GTDB): domain Bacteria; phylum Bacteroidota; class Bacteroidia; order Chitinophagales; family Saprospiraceae; genus Haliscomenobacter. The sequence continues at coordinate 77,919 of NZ_JADKCX010000009.1, forward strand.
AAACGGCTATACGGTCGATTTCCTGTGCTAAATCACTCAAGCCAGTGCCGAGGATGATGCCAAAATCGGGTTCAAAGTCAGTCTTTGAACGAAGGAACGCCAGGGCTTCCTGGATTTGATCGTAGAGTTGCATATCGGATTAAATTGCCGCTCAAAGATACGAGGAATGCTGGCAATTTTACCATCAATGCAAAAATGCCTTCTCCGATCCTATCCGGTTTCCAGCCAATATTTGTACGATGTAGATGCCGGGGAGGATGTTTTCCCGAAGACGCAAATTGCTCTGCTGTTCACCAGACATGCGTTGTCCCAGGTTTTGCTCCTGCAATACCTGCCCAGTAATGCCAACAATGCGGATTTGTACCGCCATACTTTCAGGCAAATCATATTGGACACGTACTTCACGCTGTCCGGTACTCACCTTCATGGCCAAACGGCGGGCCTGAACTGCTATCGTACCCGTACTTGGCGAACATTGCAAGCCCAAAGTTGGTAAGCGATCAAAACGACGCCCCATCACGGTATCCACTTCCGCACTGCCAATACACAACCAGTTTTCCAGCACGGTGGCGTAAATTTGTCGAAAATCGGTTGAAAATTTCAAATTACCATCCTCATCCAGGTCCTTCAGATTGGGATTTTTGCCAATAAAACCATTGCCGTTGAGCCCTGGTCCAAACAGCATCAAAGGAGCTGCTGCACCATGGTCGGTACCCTGTGAAGCGTTTTGTTCGGGCCTGCGGCCAAACTCGGAAATGGTCATGGCGAGTACCTTATCCGCCCAGCCCCCCGTTTGTAAATCCTGGTAAAACAAACTAACCGATTGCGCGATGTTTTCCAATAGCGCCGGGTGATTGTTGTTTTGGTCGGCGTGGTTGTCAAAGCCATCCAGGGTGACCATATATAGTCGCGTGCCCAAACCTCCTTTGATCAAGCGAGCCACCAGGGCCAGCTGTGCGCCCAGATTGGCGGGGTATTCAACGGTATTTTTGCCCGCTTTGTACGCAGTTTCGATGCCTTGGGCGTAAGTAAAAGTCGTATTGGTAAGGGTTCGCAGGTAAGTGAGTTGCTCACCGTAGTAACAATCTGGCACGTCGAGGGGGTCGTACAAACGGCCACTTTGGGCAATTTTGGCTAATTCTTCCGGATCGTTGACCACTACCGCCATGTTGTCGTTTTTGGTGTTGGTGAATGCGAGGTTTCCCGCCCCACCAATTTGAATCGCCGGTGGCATTTTGGGCGGCTTGCTCAGGTAATCGGGATTGACGTCTTCCAGCCAACGCCCCAACCAACCGCTGGATTCCAGGACTTTTGCATCGCTTGTCGTGGCCCAGATGTCGGAAGAGCGGAAATGGGACAGGTTTTGTTCGGGGTACCCCACGTTGTGTATCACCTTCATGTCCCCATCTTTCCACATTTTTTCCAATGCCGCCATGCGGTTTTGGATGCCAAAAGAAGGATTGAGGTTGATGATTTGATTGTTTGGAATGGCAATACCCGGGCGCAAACTTTTATAGGTGCTATAATCAAAAACGGGGATGATGGTATTGATCCCGTCATTCCCACCTTTGAGGCGAATGAGCACCAGAATGCGCTCACCTTCCATAGCACTGAGCAATGCGGCCAGCTGTGAACTGGCCAATGCGGTCACCGGAGTGCTGCCAAGCAGGATGGAACCAGCTCCACTCAAGCCCAACATGCGCAGAAAGGTGCGGCGGTTCCAGGATTCGTGGGAAAGGGCATGCGCTTGGGGATCTTGCAGCGAAGTACCTTGTTTATGTTTGAGCATGGTTAATGATGGTATTAGGTCAATTGAAATTCTGGCAAGCGCGCAATGTGTTGTATCAGCAGGGCAACCTGTGCGGGAACGTACTCCCATTCGAGGTTCCAGGAACCGCTGGTGTAGTACGTTTCGGGCACTTCCCATTTGAAGGTTTTGACCGCCTGTCCGTAATCGGCATCGCGGTACAAACCCTTGGGCAACCAAAAATCAACAATAGCCCGGGCAGTAAGCACGGGATCGTCGTGTTTAGGACTGAGGGCTTTAGCCAAAGTCCGGTAGCTTTCTGGTTCAGCAGTGTACAGACCATAGATGCCCAAATCCAATGATGCCCAACGGCCAGTCAGCGTCGCGCTGTTGACCCAATTGCGGTTGCCCGGCCAGCCCGCCACATCTACGGGTTGGAAGATTTGCTGACCCAATTCGCCCGCCAAATACACCACTCCCAGGGTTGTCTCTTGTTGTTCAAAGGCAAAGCCTCCCTGGCGGAAAAAACTGATCATCAACTCAAGTGGACTTTTGATGATGGTACCCATCACTTCATCGTCAAAAAAATGTTCACTTTTAAAAAGTTGGCGGAACACCGGCGCCAATTGAAATTTGTTATCGCGGAAGGTTTTGGCCAGGCCTTGAACAATGGTTTCATCTACTTCCGGATGAACAAAATGGCGGTAGATCTTGCGGCAAATATGGGTCGAAATTTGTTCAGCGCGCTCCTGAAACAACAAATCGTGGAGGGTGTCGTAATTGTACGCAGCCGTTTTCCCAAAAATGGTTTTGTTGCCCGAATCAAAAAAAACGGGATTGTATCCAATCGGCGCACAAATGGCCGTGAAACCATTCCAACCTGTGAGCGCCCGTGCGGTTTCTACGATGTCTTGCTGGGTATAGCCATTGTCGCGCCCGAGAGTGAAGAGCTCGTACAACTCACGGGCGTAGTTTTCGTTGGGTGAAAATCGGTTGTTTTGTACCCCGTTGAGGTAAATCAACATGGCTGGAGTAGTCCCAATGGCTTTGACAAAGGCCTTAAAATCGCCCAGGCAATTTTGCTGCAAAATTTTGTGGTAGGCGTATAAGTACGAAGGGCAAACGTAGGTCTCTCCCTGGGTGACAAAGTGGTTGTGCCAAAACAAGGCAAGTTTTTCCCGGAACCCGTTTTTGTACATATCACGCATCCAGCGGGTAGTCCACTCGATGTACTGCGGCCCTATTTCCTGGTCGAAATTCTTGTAGTCTTTGTATTCCAAATTGGCCCAGGCGGGTGCGGGTGGTAGCGGCATGTTCATGGCCTCGGTGACCAGAGCATCCACCAGTTCGCTGGGGCTGCGCTTCAAGGCCGCCTTGATTTCGGCGGGGGTGATTCCAAACCCCATGCGGCGGTAGAGGTGTTGCACTCGGCTTTGGTCCCAAGGTTTGACGGGGTTTGGCGAATAGGCAGTCAGGGTTCCCACTGCACAGTTGACAATGGTGCTCATAGGCAATAGGTTGGTACTAAAGGAGAACTGCGTTTTTGGAAAAATATTATGTGAGGGATTGTTGTTGAGTTGTTAAAAATTGGGCGAAATATTCAGTATTCGAGGGATTTCTGTAGTAAAATGCGATGCTCCCCTACCACCGCTCTAGGTTCCACCCCAATGATGTCAAATCCATTGCCCAAGGCGAAATGCAACATCGCCTTCAGGCGGTTCCTCGTTTTGCATTGAATGAATTGAAAGCCATGCAGTTTCGCCCAATTTTCCTGGGCTTGTGCCAGAGCCTTGGCCACCCCCGCCTGGCGGTATTCAGGCAATACCGCACCCATCCAGGAGTAAAAAATTTCGGCTCTTTTGGCATAGCCAACTTTAAATCCAACCACCCGATCAGCATGCTCGGCAACCAAAATGAGCGATGGCACCCCTTGCAAACGCAGGGTGTACTCGTCCTCCTGGTATGGTGCACTGAATTCAGGAATAAGCAGGCTCAAACCCACTACTTCAGCGATTGTTCCTTCCCGGATCAGGTAAATGTTCTGCATGATTTCTGTGGCCATGTGGTTTTTGCTCGAAGGCGCCTTATGTTTGTTTTAAAATTATTGCATAGCTACAAAAATAAAACATTTTATCAATTTTGCAAATTTTTCTTCAAAAATGGTTGACAAAAATTATTTTTTATGTAATTTTGTCAACCGAACCTCGGATTTAAGCATTGCATATTTAACCACGAGGAAAGGAGCATTAATAATGGAAAATTTATTTGGTCAACGGCTTACGAGCGCCCGGAAAATGGCAGGATTGTCGCTACAGGATTTAGCCGACAAAATGGAGAATGCCGTGACCCGACAAGCCCTCAACAAATACGAGAAGGGGGAAATGATGCCCGGCAGCACGGTACTCATCCGTTTGTCCAAGGCATTGAATGTCACGGTGGATTTCTTTTTTTCTGAACCCGACCAAAAAGTAGAACTCCAAGGCATTGAGTTCCGCAAAAAAATATCGCGCCTCAGCAAAACGGCGGAGGTTGCCGTAATTGAAAAAGCCCGCGCCTTTTTGGAAAGATACCTGGAATTGGAACATTTGTTGCAACTGTCCATTCCAGTCAGCGAGTTTCAGTACGAAACCCCGGTGCGCAATGCTGCGGATGCCGAAGCTGCCGCCGAAGCCTTGCGCAAGCAGTGGAACCTGGGCTACGACCCCATCCCCAGCGTGATCGAAATGCTCGAAGACCAGGGCTTTAAAGTACTCGAAGTAGACGCCGACGATGCATTTGACGGATTAAAAGCATTGGTGCAAGGGCACCGCATCATTGTGCTCAACAAAAAGCACAATGCGGTACGCAAACGTTTTACGGCACTACACGAATTGGCGCACCACAGCCTACCGTTTGCAGCACTGCTGGAAGAAAAAGATGTCGAAAGACTTTGCCATACTTTCGCCTCCGCAGTGCTCTATCCTGCCGCAATGGCCCGGACGGAAATGGCCCAAGAGCGGTTTCACTTCTTTTTGCAGGAATTGGAATTGATCAAAGAACGTTGGGGCATCTCGATTGCAGCTTTGTTCCCAAGGGCCTTGCACCTGGGCATCATCAATGCCAATACCTACCGTCGGCTCAATACCAATTACCGCATCAAAGGTTACCATCGGGATGAACCAGGTGATTTTGGGGGGAAAGAACGACCACGACGCTTCACCCAACTCTTGTACCGAGCCATAGGGCAAGAAGTCATTTCGATCAATCATGCCGCCCATCTGGCTGAAATGAATTTGGGCGAATTTCGGGACAAATTGGAACAACTGGCATGAAGGACCTCATCATCACCGATACCAATGTGTTCATCGACCTGATCAAAGCGGGAGCTATGGAGTATTTTATGCAATTGGATTACCGCATCCTAACAACCGGATTCGTGGTCAATGAAATCAATCACCCCGAACAAAAGGCCACATTGGAGCGCTGCCTGACACCTGAGCGGGTCGAAATCATCGAATTCAGCGGCGAAGAGATGATGAACATCCTGCGCTTTCGCACCCGCCGCAACCTCAAACGCCTCACCGATAAGTCGGTTCTTTTTCTAGCCGTTCAGCGCAAGTGCCCACTGCTTAGTGGCGACGGCGATCTGCGCAAAGAAGCTCAGGACAATGGCCTCACCGTATTTGGTTCTTTATGGGTCATCACCCAATTGGTCGAACAGGCCATCTGCACTCCTCAAACGGCCATCATCCTCCTCAAACGTTTGGAACGTTGTAATCCCCGCCTCCCGAAGAAAAAAATGGAAGAACTCATCATCAGCCTGGAAGGCAGTGTCGTTGGTTCTGAACAAAACTAGACGACATATCGCTACATTATCCTCAGCGTTTTTTACTTTATCAACAAGGTTGTGGTACTTTTAGGTAGATCACAACAACAGGACATGAATCGATGTATACTCCTTGCCATTTATGTATTGGCTGTGCCTATTGCATTATCTGCACAACGTATCCTTAATGGGAGTTTTGAAGGGTCTGGCCAAAACTGCGGCATCAACCTCAGCAACCAGGTTTTTACGGCTGCCATGCCCAACGTGGTAGGTTTTGGTGAAAAAAATGAATTGGATATCCTATCGGCACCCTGCAATTATGGCAATGCTGTGCGGGGTACCCATTTTATAGCCATGACAGTGATTGCTGGCCTCACTGACGCCATCGGCCTCAAACTATCCGAACCCTTGATGCCCGGACAAACGTATACTTTACAGTTTTATGAAAAAATTGGGCGGGTAATCAATGGCCCGGCACGTTTGTCGGTAGGTATTGCCAGCAATCCCACTTCACATGGTGAACTCCTTTTTACCGCTTTTGAGCTCCACAATGATTGGACCCGGCACCAATTTCAATTCAAACCACCCACCAATGGCCTTTACCTTACGGTGATTTTAGAGAGTGCTGGTGAAGCCTGGATTTTTGTGGACGATTTTTCGCTGATTTGCCCCAAAATTGACCTGGGCAATGATACCACGTACTGCGCCATTGAAAACCTCAACTTAAAAACCGCAAGTAAATTTGACAGCTACCTCTGGAGTAATGGTTCTACAGATCCTCAATTGACCGTACAAGACCCGGGCTTGTACTGGCTGGAAGGCAAATTGGGTGGCTGCACCGTCCGAGACAGCATTGAGTTTTTAGAAAAACCTTTGTTGTGTTCTTGCAAGCTTTATTTTCCCGAAATCTTTTCTCCCAATAGAGATAACATCAACGATACTTGGGCTCCCCTCACGCCTTGTGAATTGGGAACATACGAACTGCTCATTTTTAACCGTTGGGGTGGTCTGGTTTTTCAAAGCAAGCAGGCCACTACAGCTTGGAATGGACAACACGGTGATCAAGATCAACCCAGTGGAGTCTATGTGTTTCGAATACGCTACCGCTTTGCATCAAATGATGCTACCCTGTACCAGGACGAAGGGCTCATCCAGTTGCTGCGTTAGTGCTAAAATAAAAGCAAATGAGGTACTAAGGCTGAATTAATTTTTTGAACGCAAACCCAAACGGTTTCCTTCCGTATCAATAAAAACGGCCATGTAGCCTTGCTCTTCTGAAATTTGTCTTTTTTCAATCAGGATTTCTCCTCCGGCTGGAGCAACTTTTTCGAGGATGCTATTGAGGTCGGGATTTGCATTTAAATAAATCAGAGGGCCTTCAGTGCTGGGCCGATACACGTCTTTAAGCTGGCAGAGGGCAAAGCCACCGGAAGTAAAAATGGCCATTTTGAATTCTCCCATATCCAGAACTTGCAGTTTTTCGTCAAAAACGCTTTCATAAAAGGTTTTGGCCCGTTGGATATCGGTAGTTGGAATTTCAATCCAGATTGGTTTCATACGCTGTTTTTTTTTAATAAAAGTATAAAACTTGGGCTATATAAACAAAGCCCAAGCCACCTTGTGATCGGTAACCTGGGCTTTTAGATTTTAGGGAAACTCAATTATACAAAATCTTCTCCATCTTTATCCTCATCGGATTGATTAGAAGCTTCAGCAGAAGGTTCAATTTTCTTGCGTATAATCATATAAATGTATCCGAATGCTGCCGCGGTAGCAAAGAAGGCCAGCAGCCAACCAAACACCGGAATTTTAGCCGTCAAACGCAGCCCCAAAAACAAACCAATAGCCACTAGTGTGATTCCACCTCTGGTCCAGTTTTGATCTTTGAGTTTACGCCATTCGTACGCGCCGATCACGGCAGGTAGTGCAACAGACATACTCATCATGATGCCATAAGCCCCCATTCCAATGACGCCCAACGGAATCCCAATGATGGTGACAAAAGCAACGCCAGAGAGAATTGGAATACCAATCAAAAGCATTGCCCCCAAGCCAAATGCAGGTCCTAGGTTTTTGGAAGCCTGGCCGGAATAACGGGTGAACATTTTATCGCCAAATGCAATCAGCAAAAAAGTCATCAACAAGCCACTGAAGATTTGGAAAAAACCAACTCCACGTTTAATCTTGTGAGACATGTCACCCATGTCATAGTCCTGATCCAACCAATCCGTTTTTAAGCCAGCATGGTAAGTTGCTTTTACGCCATCGGCAAGTTTACCCGAAAAACTTGGGCTATGGTGCTTTGTCCAGTATTTGACATTGCCAGCAAAAAAAGCCTTGTCTCCGAGAATCAGCTTTTGAGAAGCCAGTTCACATTCGCCATTGACGCGACCATTGATTTCGATGAAACCGGCTTTGGCTTCAATTCCGCCTTCAACGTTGCCATTGAGGAACAGTTTTCCACCCGCGATATGGATTTTACCCAGCACATCGCCATTTAGTTTCACTTCCCCGCCGGCTACAATCAAGTCACCGCCAATAATGACCCCTTCATCAATGCGAATTTGGCCACCAGTGACGGTCAAGTCTCCTTTTACATTTTGGGAGATGCGAATTTCGCCACCCAGGATGCGGACATCGCCTTCACTTTGGGCATCCATTTCAATTTCACCACCAGCCAATAGCACATCTTGTTGAGTGATGCCGTTGACGTGGATTTTCCCCCCAGCACCTACCAAGTCTCCGTGGACTTTGGCATTGACGCTTACCTTGCCTCCGGCCACGTAAACGTTATGGGGTGCATCCTGGGAGAGGGTTACTTTTTCTCCGGTTTTTACATCTGCTGCTCCGGCAATGCCCAAGTTGAGCAACAGGAAGCCAATGAGTAGTGTGCCCGTTTTTTTTTCATAATTCAAAAAATTAAGTCGGTGATAGCTTACAAGTCGGTTAGTTATATGCTGGGCAAATTGTTAGCAAATCGTTAAGATGTCCAGTTTTTTCCCCCGAGTGCCTGATTTTATCGACAGGTTTGAATTTTGATCGATAAAAATCCTGTTTAAACAAGAAAAGCCTCCCATTTTCATGAGAGGCTTTCTGTTTGTATATCATTCGATTGGAGGCTAGGCAACGCCCATTTCCTGTCGAATTTTATTCAAAGCTGAGCCTGCGCGCAGCCATTCAATTTGTTGTTCGTTGTACGTGTGCAGCAGCTCGATGCTTTCGGCAGTACCATCAGAGTGGTTCAACACCATCGTGATGGATTTCCAGGAGCCATACTGGCAAAATCCTGGATATCGACCGAATCATCCTGGCGGATTTTTTCGTAATCTTCTGGATTGGCGAAAGTAAGTGCCAATGCACCCTGCTTTTTCAGGTTGGTTTCGTGAATACGGGCAAAAGATTTTACCACCACGGCCTTCACACCCAAGAAACGGGGCTGCATCGCCGCGTGCTCCCGGGAGGAACCTTCACCGTAGTTTTCTTCACCAAACACCACTGTGCTGATGCCTGCATCGCGATAAGCCAAACCAGAATCAGGAACGGCCAGATAGGTGTTGGTCACCAGATTCAATACCTGATTGACCTCACCATTGAAGTAGTTAACGGCACTGATGAAGGTATTTTTGGCAATGTTCTGCAAGTGACCACGGAATTCTAACCAGGGACCCGCCATTGAAATGTGGTCGGTAGTACATTTACCCTTGGCTTTGATCAAAATGCGCATGCCTTGTACCTGATCGTTGGTGATTGGTTTGAATGGCGTGAGCAATTGCAAGCGGTTGGAACTTGGAGATACGCTGATCACGACCTTACTAGAATCGGCAGCTGGAGCCAAATAGCCCGCATCTTCTACGGCAAAACCTTTGGCTGGCAATTCAACGCCACTTGGTGGATCCAACATCACCGCCTGGCCATCCTCGTTGATCAAGGTATCGGTCAGTGGGTTAAAAGTCAGATCTCCAGCAATGGCAAATGCGGTTACAATCTCCGGAGAAGCGACGAAAGAACGGGTTTGTGGGTTGCCGTCGTTGCGCTTGGAGAAGTTGCGGTTAAATGAAGTGATGATCGAGTTGGCACGGGTAGGATCGTCGGTATGACGCGACCATTGACCGATACAAGGCCCACAAGCGTTGGCCATGACGACGCCGCCAATTTCTTCAAAGTAGCCAATTGGCCATCGCGGTTGACCGTGTAGCGGATTTGCTCCGAACCCGGCGTGATGGTGAACTCAGCTTTGGCCACCAGTTTTTTTGACTTGGCCTGGCGGGCAATCGAAGCAGCGCGATCCAAATCTTCGTAGGAAGAGTTGGTACAAGAACCGATCAAACCTACTTCCAGTTTTTGGGGATAGCCGTTTTCTCTTACTGCTTTCGCAAACTCGGAGATGGGCCAAGCCAAGTCTGGTGTGTAGGGGCCGTTAACGTGTGGTTCGAGGGTATTGAGGTCAATTTCAATGACCTGATCGAAATATTTTTCGGGATTGGCGTAACATTCATCGTCGCCAGTCAGGTATTCTTTTACGGAATCGCACAAATCGACTACATCGTGGCGCTCAGTAGCGCGGAAGTAACGGCTCCTGGATTCATCGTAGCCAAAAGTAGACGTTGTTGCCCCAATTTCAGCCCCATGTTGCAGATGGTGCCTTTACCTGTACAGGACATGGCTTGCGCACCTTCACCAAAATATTCCACAATGGCGCCAGTTCCCCCTTTAACGGTGAGGATACCTGCTACTTTGAGGATGACGTCTTTAGGCGAAGTCCAGCCACTCAATTTTCCCGTGAGTTTAACCCCAATCAGTTTAGGCATTTTGAGTTCCCAGGCCATACCCACCATGACGTCAACCGCATCGGCACCACCAACTCCAATGGCCAGCATGCCCAAACCACCCGCGTTAGGTGTATGAGAGTCGGTACCAATCATCATCCCACCAGGGAAGGCGTAGTTTTCAAGCACTGTTTGGTGAATGATACCTGCACCGGGTTTCCAGAATCCGATGCCGTACTTATTGGATACGCTGGACAAGAAATCGTACACCTCCGAGTTGACATCTACCGCTGTTTTAAGGTCAGTATTCGCCCCTTCTTTGGCCAAAATCAAGTGATCGCAGTGAACAGTACTGGGTACTGCAGTTTTGTCTCGACCACACATCATAAATTGCAACAAGGCCATTTGTGCCGTTGCGTCTTGCATCGCTACGCGGTCGGGGGCAAAAAAGACATAGTCTTTGCCACGAGCATAACTTTGCATCGGAGAGTCGGCGTGCAAATGTGCGTAGAGAATTTTTTCGGTGAGTGTCAAAGGACGACCCAGCGCTTGCTTAGCCGCATTTACTCTGGCGGGCAGTGACTCGTAGTGAGCCTTCAGCATGTCGATATCAAAAGGCATGGCTGGTTACGAATTTTTATGGTGGTGAAACAAGGTTATCGGTAATTAGAGCGGTGCAAAAGTACAATATTCTCGGAATTTTTGATGGTTGTACTTTATATTTGAAGTCCTTTTACGAGATTTTGTTCGGCGCTTTTACATTTTCTCCAATTCTTTGCCAAGTGCTTTACTGCCGTAAAGTACCCCGGCAAAACGCTTTTCATCCTCAGTTTTAGAACATCCTTTGGTCAATAATCAGAAGCAAAGAAAATTGTTTCCCCCAAGCGCTTTTTTACCCTCACATTTTTCTTAATTTGCCAAAGTATTGATTTTTATTGGTGATAAAAAAAACTCCGATGCGTAACCCAATTATTTACGCAAGAGAGGATAACCGAAAAAACGCTATAAACATGAACAGGCGAGAAGCAATCAACACTGGTCTTTTGGGCTTGGCGGCAACCCAGGTCTCAGGCATGACCTCTATGCTAAGTGGTAGCAACAAAAAAGAATCAACTATGGACAGCAAAGCTCCTTTTCAGCACTCCGTTTGCAAGTGGTGCTTCAATGACCTGCCTCTGGAAGCCATGGCCGAAAAGGTCAAAGACATGGGCATCACTTCCATCGAATTGGTGGGCGTCAATGATTGGGCCGTTCTCAAAAAAGTATGGAATGACCTGCGCCATTGGCAATGCTCCATTCATCAGCCTGACCGATGGTTTCAACGAAGTCAACAACCATGCCAAGTACCACAGCATGTTCCCCGAACTGCTGCAAAAGGCTGCGGATGCAGGCATTCCCAACATCATCGTCTTTTCGGGTAACCGCCGCGGGAAAAGTGATGTAGAAGGTATGGAAAACTGTGCCAAAGGATTGGAGCCTATCGTCAAACAAGCGGAAAAACTGGGCGTAAACATCGTGATGGAGCTGCTCAATAGCAAAGTTAACCACAAGGATTACCAATGTGACCATTCTGAATGGGGCGTACAATTGTTAGAAAAAATGGGCTCACCCAACATGAAATTGCTTTACGACATTTACCACATGCAAATCATGGAGGGTGACGTTATTGCCACCATCAAAAAGCACAACAAGTATTTTGGCCATTACCATACTGCGGGTGTACCTGGACGGCACGAAATTGATGAAAGCCAGGAATTGAATTACCCCGCCATCATGAAGGCGATTGCGGCTACTGGATACAAAGGTTTTGTGGCCCAGGAGTTCATTCCTGTGGCGCAAGACAAACTGGGCAGTTTGCGCAAAGCTGTAGAAATCTGTGATGTAACCGCCTAAATAAGTTCGATATAACTTTGGCGTTAGCGCGCTTATCGGCGCTGAATTTATTGTCCGATAAGCGCGCTAAGTCTTTTTTATTCTCCACAACCAATCGGCGCGCCATCCGGCATCGCCGGCCCGGCGGGCACCTTATACACGGAAGGATCAGCCCGGAAAGTGCGCAACTGCTCGCGCAGGTATGCGTAATGCGCACTTTGATTGGCATCTGCTGGTGCGCCAAAACTGGCCAAAATCAAATCCAGCTTAGACAAGCGTAATAAAGCATGCGCCGCTACCTGTTGATTGATTTCTTTGTCTCCGGCCAGATTTAGCACGTGATGTACCAATGATTTTTCGGTCATGCGATTCAATTCCATCAGGTAAGGATTGGTGCTGGCACGATCCTTTTGTACGGCCAGAAACAATGCATCCAATAATTCTGCCAAGCCCAGTCGCTTGTTGCTGCGGGCATTTTGTTCCACCAGACGTGCCAGGCGTTGCGGGTTCAGCAACATATCCAGGGTATGTTCTACAGAACTTTCGGCAGCAGCGAGGGGGTCAAAAGTAAGCCCGGTATATACTTTAAACAGCTCCCGGTCGCGGCGATAACCACTCGGCTGGGGTGGAATCAAGGCGATGATGCGTTCGGGAATGGCCAAAAAACCTGGTTTGAGGGTGGCGATCAAGGCATTGAGCGCATCGCGTTGGGCGGCATCGTCGATCATTTGGTTCGTCGCTTGTCCGTCACCCCTTGTGGCATAGGTATAATTGACACCCGCCACCATTTTAGCCGTTGCTTCTACCTGATAACGGTGAGCGAGATAAACAGGAACCAATACACTTTCCAAAGTACCCATGGGTGCACCCATCGGGATGTTTTTTTCGCTGAACCCGGCCAGAGCCTTTTGACGTATGCGCATGATGCGCCGCAGTTCTTCCGGTGCAGACTTGCCCTCGTCCCAAAGGTGGGAGTAAGGGTGAGCACCACCCGGTGCACGCGAGTCTTCATCGGTGATGTATTGAAAACCCATTTTGAGGTTTTCGTCAATGATTTTTTTCAGTTCCCCAGCTTCGTCGGTTCCGTCGGGAAAGTCCTGATAGCCGAAAATGATGCTGCGCTTGTCCCAATCTCCAATGCCTACGGCGTAGGCTTTGGAAAAATCGATGTTTCCGTTATTGTCCAGCGTGATGAGCGGGTGAGGATAGTCCATCACCGAGGCGCGGTCTTTGACACTGGCCGCAAAATTATGAGCCAGGCCTAAGGTGTGCCCAACCTCATGCGCCGATAACTGCCGCAAACGGGCCAAGCGCCATTTCTTTGAGTTTTGGGTCGGGGTTGGTACCATTTTCATAAGCCTCAATCATGCCCTGAGCAATCAAAAAATCCTGGCGAACCCGCAGGGAGCCCAGTAGTACATGCCCTTTGATGATCTCCCCCGTACGCGGATCGGTCACCGAGCTACCGTAGCTCCAGCCCCGGGTGGAGCGGTGTACCCAGTTGATGAGGTTGTAGCGCACGTCCATGGGGTCGGCGCCTTCGGGCAGTACTTCAACCTGGAAAGCATTGCGGTATCCGGCGGCTTCGTAGGCCTGGTTCCACCAACGAGCTCCTTCTAGTAACGCTGATCTGATGGGCTCGGGTGCGCCGCGGTCGAGGTAATAAATGATGGGTTCAACCGGATCACTAATGGCTGCGTTGGGGTCTTTTTTCTCCAAACGGTGGCGGGTGATGAAGCGTTTGAACACCGGCTGTTCAATTGGAGTGGCGTAATCCCGATAGCCGGTCATAAAGTAGCCAGCACGGGGGTCGTAAATGCGTGGTTTGTAATTGGCATCGGGTAGCTCAATCAAACTGTGGTGCATGCGCACGGTTATTGCATCCGGACTGGGGGTCACCGAGCGCACCCACTCGCCTTGCGGGTCACCCGAAAAGGTAATGATGGCTTCAAATTCACTGTTTTTGGGAAAATTTTTGGTGCGTTCCAGGTAAATGGCGGAACGGGTGGCATCCACATTGTAACTGCCCTGGCGCGAGCTGCGCAGGCGGTTGGCCACGCCGTGGGCGTCGCGCAGGAGGAAGGGAGTAAAATCAACCAGCACTTTTCCGTTTTCTTCGGCTTCTACTTTGAAGCCCCAGAGGGTAGAACTGGCGAAAGCTTCGGCCACCGAGCGGGCTTCATCGGGGTTGTTGCTTACGGCACGGTACTCGTAGTTGGGCTGCATCATCAGTACTTTGGGGCCAATGCGTACAAAGCGTACAATGCGGTCGCTGCCCAATTGGTTGCGGTCCAGGCCGATGTCATTGGAGCCGACCCCCGCGGAAAGGCCATTGACGTAGAGGATTTCCTGATCCCACTTGTCGATTTCGAGCCAGATCTTGCCTTCTTTTTCGTCCCAATAAAAATTGAAATAACCGGAATAGGCTTTGCTGTTTTTGGTTTTATCGGTGATCGTGGGCGTTTTGTCCTGGCTCCAGGTGGTGGTGGAGGCCAGCGCCAGTAAAATAAGTAGGGCGTATTTGCGCATGTTAGTGAGTATTGTTTGGTTAGTGATTGGGTAAAAATAGGAAAATCTAAAATAAATCATCTTGCTGTGTACTTTTGTTTAATTTTCTAAAAATCGACTTTAATGAAAAATCTCCTCGTTGCCCTTTGCTTATTGCTTGGTACTCGTGTTCATGCCCAGTTTTTCAAACAAGACAATGGCCTGGCCCACACCTTTTCCATTGTAGCCCGCGACGAAAAAACCGGGGAAATGGCCGTTGGGGTGCAAAGCCATTGGTTCAGCGTGGGTACTTCCGTTTCCTGGGCCGAAGCAGGCGTAGGTGCCGTTGCGACCCAATCTTTTACCAACAAGTCCTTCGGCATTCGGGGTTTGGCCTTGCTCAAAGCTGGAAAGACGGCCCAGGAAGCGCTCGATATTTTATTGTCAGACGATCCGGGCAAAGAAGTCCGCCAAGTGGGTATCGTGGACGCCAAAGGCAACGTGGCCAATTTTACCGGAAAAAATTGTATTGATTTTGCCGGAGATTTGAAAGGAAAAGGATACGCTGTACAAGCCAATATGATGCTGACAAATGAAGTCCCTGCAGCTATGGCCAAGGCCTATGAAGCCAATCTGAATCTGCCCTTGGCCGAACGGGTTTTGGCCACGCTCAAAGCCGCGCAAAAAGTAGGCGGGGACATTCGCGGCAAACAATCGGCAGTCATTTTGGTGGTCAAAGGGGAAGCCACGGGTAAACCCTGGGATGAGAACCATTTGGTCGACTTGCGGGTAGATGACCATGCTACTCCCCTAGTCGAGTTGGAGCGTCTGTTGAACTTGCACCGCGCCTATGAGCACATGAACAACGGCGATTTGGCCACCGAAAGAACGATATGCCATTGGCCATGCAAGAATACGAAGCGGCCATGAAGATGTTCCCCAATAACCTCGAGATGAAGTATTGGACGGCGATCACTTTGGCGAACAATGGGAATGTGGCCAAAGCTGCCAAACTGCTCAAAAGTGTTTATGCCAAGGATCCATTGTGGCGGGAATTGACGAAACGATTGCCGAAGTCGGGGGTGTTGACGGTGAAGGAGGAAGAGATGAACTTTTGTTGAATTTGAAGTAGGTTCCTGGTTTTTTGCTTATTTTCACAAAAATTAACCTCAATGAAAAAAGCGATTTACCTGCTCTTGTTCATCTCTTTGCCGTTTGGTTGCAATTTATGCCCAACAAAGTCCAAATAAAGGAGGCTATGCGCTCTCTTTTAAGCTTCACCTGACGGGAGTCCCCATGCCCGATTCTGTTGCCGTTTCCTGGCTGATGTTTCCCTCGCCGGAAACCAGACCGTTCAAAATGAACGGCCCCAACTCAGATGGCTACTACAACGTGGAGATCTCCTTTCCCGATTCGGCCAGGGCAAAACTTTGTTGTATCGGTATCGATCGGGTAATCAATTCGATATCCGCCGCAACTTAAAATTTGATAAAAATGGGCCTCAAATTTTGATGGACCGCTGGGGCTATCTGGATGGCATGGCGGGTAAAGTCAAACCGGCTCAACCCATTGTAGTGTTCCAGGCCAACACCGCACCAGAGACAGCAGAACTGGCCAAGCCATTCGTAGGCATTACCAACACGGGAAACCAGTTGAACATTTGTTCCCCATCAAAAGAACCGGGGCAAGTACGAAACCCATTAAAAAAGCGGTAGCTGCTTTTCTCGATGCCCTCAGTCCAGCTCAAAGAGCAAAATGTACCTTCCCGATTGAATCAAATGAATGGCGGCGCTGGCACAACATCGAATTTTACCAAAGAACAGGTATTGGTTTAGAAGAACTGAATGCCCAGCAAAAAGAACTTGCCTTTGATATTTTGAAAGAAAGCCTCAGTACCAAAGGGCTGGAAAAGTCGAGGTCGATTATGAAAATGGAAGCCCATTTGGCCACTTTACGGCCCGACAACAAACTATTGGGTGGCGAAAAGTATTGGTTCACGTTTATGGGTACACCCTCGGCTAAAGAGCCTTGGGGTTGGCAAATTGACGGGCATCACTTGGTCATCAACTATTTTGTTTTGGGAAGCCAAATCGTGATGACGCCTACATTTATGGGCTCAGAACCCACTTATGCTGAATCAGAACCCAACAAAGGGCTGCGAACGTATGAAACCGAAGAGCGCAAGGGTTTGAATTTTTATCAGTCGCTCAATGCGGAGCAAAAAGCCAAGGCAAAACTCTGGGACAAAAAAGAAATGGATTTCAACCGGACTGAGGCCTTTCGAGACAATGAAATCATCCCCATTACGGGCATCTCCGCGCGAGAACTAACCGCAGCCCAACAAGAAAACCTGCTCGATTTGATCGCGGAGTACGTTGGCGACATCAGGGCTGAGCACGCCAAAATCAAGATGGAAGAAGTACGCCTACATGTAAAAGACACCTATTTCACCTGGGTGCAAGGCGAAAAATTGGAGGACCCATTTTATTACCGCATCCACAGTCCGGTTATCCTGATTGAATTTGACCACCAAACTCCGGTCGCCATTTGGGATCGATC
Organism: Haliscomenobacter sp.; assembly: GCF_016718685.1. Taxonomy (GTDB): domain Bacteria; phylum Bacteroidota; class Bacteroidia; order Chitinophagales; family Saprospiraceae; genus Haliscomenobacter. The sequence goes on from NZ_JADKCX010000009.1 coordinate 95,155, forward strand.
CAAACCCCGGCCTGGCCCGGTTAAAACGCATATTCATACGGTGGTGCGTACACCAAATGGCAATGATTATGGGAAGGATTTATTGAGGGAGCATTTGGAGGCTCGGCATAGGGAGTAGAGGGGGTGAGAATTGGGGTAAGTGTAATAATCACGCCATCGCCTGCAACTCCACCAACTTCCGATACTCCCCATTTTTCTCCAACAACTCCGCATGGCTGCCCCGTTCCACAATCCGCCCGGCGCGCATCACGATGATTTCATCGGCGTATTGCACCGTGGATAAGCGATGGGCGATGACCAGGCTGGTGCGGTCTTTCATCAGGTTGAGCAGGGCTTCTTGCACCAGTTTTTCCGATTCGGAGTCGAGCGCGGAGGTGGCTTCGTCGAGGATGAGGATGGGGGGGTTTTTGAGCAGGGCGCGGGCGATGGTCAGCCGCTGGCGTTGGCCGCCGCTGAGCTTGCTGCCGCGGTCGCCGATGTTGGTGTCGTAGCCGTTTTCGGTGGCGATGATGAAGTTGTGGGCGTTGGCGATTTTCGCAGCGCGTTCACCATCTTCGGATGTGATGTACTCCATGCCAAACACGATGTTGTTGTAAATCGTATCGTTGAACAGGCCGGCTTCCTGGGACACACTCCCCAATTGATTGCGCAAATCCTGCCAGGTCAAATCCTTGCCATTGATACCATCGATGTAAATGCCGCCCTCGCTTACGTCGTAAAAACGGGGCAACAAGTCAGCCATAGTAGATTTCCCTGCACCGGAAGCACCTACCAAGGCAACCAGTTTTCCTTTGTGGATATTCAGGTTGATGTTGTGCAACACGGGTTCGTCGGCGTTGCGGTAGTGGAAACTGACATTCCGGTATTCAATACCCTTTTTCAAATTTTTGGAAAGGGGTTGGATCAGGTTTTTCTTCGATGAGCAAGGGGGCATTGAGGATATGCTCCACCCTTTGCATGGCCGCAATGCCCCTTTGCACATCGTACAAACCGCGCGAAAAGGCTTTAGCCGGATTGAGTACACTAAAAAAAGCGTATAAAAAGGAGATAAACGTACTCGCTTCGATGCTGCCTTTGAACACCATGCGGGCTCCAAACCACAACAAAACGGACACTACCGCAATCCCCAGAAACTCTGATAAAGGCGAAGCCAAATCACGACGCCACAACATCCGCGTTTGCATGCGACGATAATCGTTGTTTTCGCGATTGAATTTGGTCTCCTGGTATTTTTCGGCATTAAAGACTTTGATGATGCGCAAACCCGAAATGGCTTCTTCGACGATGGATACAATGGTGCCCAGCCGCTCTTGGACTTTGGAAGAACTTTTGCGCAAGGTGCGCCCAATTCCCGATGATTACGGCTGAAAAAAGGATGAGGATAAACACAAAACCCGTCAGGACTGGGCTAACGTATAGCATGAATATCAAACTCAGGGTGATGATGATGGGCTCCCGAAAAATGGATTCCAGTGCGTTCAGGATGCTCCATTCTATTTCTTGTACATCGGCAGTGATCCGCGACATGAGGTCTCCCTTACGCTCTTCTGAGAAATAGCCCAGGGGCAGCACCAGGATTTTGCCAAACAATTGCTCGCGCACATCCCGCACAATGCCATTTCGCGCCGGAGCCATAAAGAACATGGCCAGATAGTTGAACAGGTTTTTACAGAAAAAACCAACAGAATCACCGCACAAATCCGAATCAATGCGCCCTCCTGCCCCTGCGTTTGAATCAAGTGGCTGATCTGGTAATTGAGCTGGCCTGAGGCCATCGGCACTCCAACTCCAGACCGGAACTGGCGAGGCTTGTACATTTTTTTGGAAAATGATGTCGAGCAATGGAATGAGCAGCGGAATACTAGCGACGTTGAACACGGCCATCAGGATGTTGCTCGCAATGCTCAGCGCTACATTGGCGCGGTACTTGCGTAGAAAGGAAAGTAAGCGCCAGAAACTCTTCATAGCGAAAAGTGAAAAGCGAAAAGTGAAAAGCCAAAAGCCAAAAGCCAAAAGCCAAATAGTGAATAACAAACAAGAACCCGTGAACAAACAAGGCCATCTTCGCTATTCACTATTCCCTTTTCGCTATTCACTATTCGCTTTTCGCTTTTCAATCTTTAAAATTGAAATCATTCAAAAAACTCGTATTGAAATCGCCCTTGCGGAAGTTTTCGTCTTTCATCAACTTCTGGTGGAAGGACACCGTTGTCTTTGGTCCTTCAATGATGAACTCATCCAGAGCGCGCTCCATTTTGCGGATACACTCCTCGCGGGTACGGGCGCGACAGATGAGTTTGGCAATCATAGAATCGTAATACGGTGGAATGGTGTAACCCGCATAAACGTGCGTATCAACCCGTACACCGTGGCCTTTTGAGCTATGGAAAGACGTGATTTTGCCCGGACTAGGCCGAAAATCAAAATTTGGATCCTCCGCATTGATCCGGCACTCCATCGCGTGCATCTGCGGGTAGCGGTTGCCTCCAGTAATGGGTTCACCCGCCGCAATTTTGATTTGTTCTTTGATCAAGTCAAAATCGATTACTTCTTCGGTTACGGGTGTTCTACCTGGATGCGGGTATTCATTTCCATGAAGTAGAAGTTCCGGTACTTATCGACCAAAAACTCGACCGTACCTACTCCTTCATATTTAATGGCTTCGCCCGCTTTTACAGCAGCAGTGCCCATTTTTTCGCGCAATTCGTCGGTCATAAATGGCGAAGGACATTCCTCTACCAATTTCTGGTGGCGGCGCTGAATGGAACAATCGCGCTCCGAAAGATGAACGACTTTGCCGTATTGGTCCCCAACGATTTGGAATTCGATGTGGCGAGGCTCTTCGATGTATTTTTCCATGTAGATGCCATCGTTGGAGAAGGACGCTTTGGCCTCCATCCGGGCAGTATTCCAGGCACTTTCAAAATCTTCTTCTTTCCAAACGATGCGCATACCCTTGCCACCACCACCGGCAGTAGCTTTGAGGATGATGGGGTAACCCACTTCTTTGGCTTGCTTTTTCCCTGCTGGAACATCCTGCAACAAACCTCCAGAGCCAGGCACCACGGGCACATTGGCCGCAATCATAGTTTCTTTGGCGGTAATTTTATCCCCATTTTGCGGATCTGCGAGGTGTTGGGCCAATGAACTTGATGCCGTATTCCAGGCAAACCTCAGCAAAATCGGCATTTTCTGCCAAAAATCCATAACCTGGATGCACTGCATCCGCGTTGGTGATTTCTACGGCAGCCATGATGCGTGGAATACTCAAATAAGACTCCGAAGATTGAGGAGGACCGATACAAACCGCTTCATCGGCAAACCGCACGTGCAGGCTTTCCCGATCGGCTGTAGAATAAACAGCAACCGTCTTAATGCCCATTTCCCGGCAAGTGCGGATGATACGCAGTGCAATTTCACCGCGATTGGCTATGAGGATTTTGTTGAACATTCGTCAAAGGATTCTGAAGGAGGTTCGAAGGTTCGAAGGTTCGAAGGTTCGAAGGTTCGAAGGTTCAAAAGTTGGTAACAACCCTCGAACCCTTGAACCCTCGAACCCCCGAACCCTCGAACTCCCGAGCCCTCTTTATTTCGGATCTACCAAGAAAAGAACCTGATCGTACTCTACAGGCTGAGCATCTTCTACCAGCACCTTCACTACGGTTCCGCTGATGTCGGCTTCAATTTCGTTGAACAGTTTCATGGCCTCGACAATACAGACCACGGAACCTATACTAATGGTATCCCCAACTTTGACAAAAGCGGGCTTATCCGGACCTGCCGAACGGTAGAAAGTGCCAACAATGGGGGACTTAACGGCTTTGTAACGGCTATCGTCACCAGCAGCAGCAGATGTTTTGCTCAGGGCTGGCTCGGCAGCAGACGCAGGCGTTGGAGCAGCTACCGGAGCAGGTGTTTCCAAGCTGGCGGAATTGGCTGAAACCGAGACCGACTGTGGTAGCGTCGCTTGAATTGATGGAACAACAAACTGTCCTTTCCCAAAATATTTGGTACGGATTTGCAGTTCAAATTCGCCATCTTTCATTTTGAACTCAGAGAGTTCCAGCCGGCTTACCAGCTTCAGTAATTCTTGAATCTCCTTTGCATCCATAAGTTACTGTTGTTTTACACGTTCCATATAAGCCCCAGTATGGGTATCGATCTTGACAAAGTCGCCTTGATTGATGAACAGGGGAACTCTAATTTCAGCGCCACTTTCAACGGTTGCGGGTTTAAACGCATTGGTTGCAGTATCTCCTTTAAGGCCAGGCTCGGTATAAGTGATTTCCATGATAACCGATGAGGCCATTTCCAGGGTCAATACTGTGTCTTTAGCCGCGTGGTACAGAATGTCCACTTCCATACCTTCTTTGAGTAAATCTGGGCGCTCGATCAATTTTTCATCAATAGAAACTTGCTCGTAATCTTCATTGTTCATGAAGTTATGCCCCATTTCATCTTTATAAAGGTACTGAAATTTACGACGTTCAATCCTTACTTCGTCGATTTTTGCACTCGAAGGGAAAGTATTGTCCACCAGCTTCCCGTTGGTCATGCTTTTGAGCTTGGTACGCACGAAGGCCGCACCACGGGCAGGTTTTACGTGTTGAAATTCAATGACGGTCCAAATGTCGCCTTCCCATTCCATACAGAGTCCGTTGCGGATATCGGATGTAGAAGCCATGAAAGTTCAATTTATGTTAATGTAAAAAAGGTTCAAAGTTCGTGGGTCTTATGGGGTTGGTATCGTAGGCCCATTTGATGTAAATGGCTCCCCAGGTAAAGCCACCGCCAAATGCGGTCAAAATCAGGTTGTCTCCTTTTTTGAGTTGGCTTTCCCATTCCCACAAGCACAAAGGTAGTGTCCCCGCAGTGGTGTTGCCGTATTTCTGGATATTGACCATCACCCTTTCCATCGGAAATTTGGCCATATCCGAAACCGTTTCAATGATCCGGCGGTTGGCCTGGTGAGGCACCAACCAGGCAATATCATCCACACTGAGGTGGTTGCGTTCCATGATGCGCAGTACCACATCAGACATACCGGTTACTGCAGCCTTGAACACGGGCTTACCGTTTTGATAAACGAAGTGTTCGCGGTTGATGACCGTATCAATGGTAGCGGGGTAGCGAGAGCCGCCTGCTTTTTGATACAGATAATGCTGACCAACGCCATCGCTGTGGTGCAAGCGAATCCATTACCCCGTAGTTTTCTTCCGTTGGTTCGAGCAATACCGCACCTCCGCCATCGCCAAAGATGATGCAGGTCGTACGATCGGTGTAATCAATGATCGAAGACATTTTATCGGCACCTACCACAATTACCTTTTTATGGCTGCCCGACTCTACAAATTTGGCAGCGGTAGTCAAGGCATAAAGGAATCCGGAACAAGCGGCGTTGATGTCGAAACAAAAGGCATTTTTGATGCCTACGGCGTCGGCAATGATGTTGGCGGTATCGGGAAACGGCATGTCTGCCGTTACGGTAGCACAAATCAACAGGTCGATCTCTTGGGGAGAGGTATTGGTTTTTTTTAATAAACCATTGACTGCATTGATGCCGATTACCGAAGTACCCTGGTTTTCTCCTTTGAGGATACGACGTTCTTGGATACCCGTTCGCGAGGTAATCCATTCACTGTTGGTATCCACCAGGTTCTCTAGTTCCTGATTGGTCAAAACGTAGTCAGGAACCCATCCCTGAACGCCGGTAATCGCGGCATGAATTTTAGACATAGCGTTGGATTTGAATCCAGTTGGCAATTTGCGCGCGCAAAAATATCAATAATCTTTTGCTTGTTAACATTTAATTTAAAACAGCATTGGTTTTACGATAGGAGATCAACCACAAGCCCAGCATGGTCAGGAGCCCATTGACGGCGATGTTGAGAAATCCGAATTTGAACCCGTACCATTTTTCGGCATAAATATCAATCGCATAGGTCAATACCGGAGCGACGATGCAGATGAGGACAACCCATTGATCCCGAACTGCCCGCTTGCTGAGTAATCCAAACATGAACAAACCGAGTAAGGGGCCGTAAGTATATCCAGCTATTTTGAAGAGGCTACTGATGACCGCATCATTGTTTAACAATTTAAAAATGAGGATTTGAACCAATGTCACCAGGGAAAAACCGACGTACCCATACGCGAGTCCGTTCTTTCACGGCTTCCGTAGCATTGGATTTATCAAAATTGAGGAAATCAATACAAAAGGAGGTGGTCAGTGCAGTGAGGGCTGAATCCGCGCTGGCATAAGTACACGCGATGATGCCGAGCATAAAGCAGATGGCCGTGGCGACCGACATGTGTTCCAGCGCCAGGGTAGGATAAACCAGGTCAGAATTGAGCTTCCCGCTGGCGTTCATCGGCAATTGAATCCCTTCTTTCGCCGCATACAGGTACAACATGGCACCCAATGAAAGAAAAAGAATGTTGACCAAAAGAAACACCGAGGTAAAGGTCAGCATATTCTTTTGTGCATCCTTGATGTTGCGACAACTCAGGTTTTTTTGCATCAAATCCTGATCCAGACCCGTCATGGCAATGGCAATCAGAGCACCACTGATGAACTGTTTGAAAAAATTGTTGGGATCGCCGAAACCACGGTCAAAGAAAAATACCCGTCCGTATTCGCTGCGGCTGATTTCGCCGAACATTTGGCCGAGGTTCCAACCCAGGGAGTTGCTAATGGTGAAGATACTGAGCACCAATGCTGACAGCAAAAAAATAGTTTGCAGCGTATCGGTATATATAATGGTGGCAATCCCCCCCTTAAAGGTGTACACCCAAATCAACGCGATGGTGATAACGACTGTTACCCAAAATGGAATTCCCAAGGGTTGGGTAACAAATTGATCGACGACATTGGCCGCTAAAAACAAACGAAAAGAGGAGCCAATGGTGCGGGAAATCAAAAAGTAGGCAGCACCCGTTTTATAAGCATAGTACCCCAGACGTTCCTCCAGATAAGTATAAATGGAGGTCAACTGCAAGCGGTAATACAAGGGCAACAAGACTGTGGCAATGATGAAGTACCCGAATAAGTTACCCATCACCAACTGCAGGTACGAAAAAGCCTGATTGTTTCCACCTGCTCCAACCACACCGGGGATAGAAATAAAGGTAACCCCCGAAATTGAGGTGCCAATCATGCCAATGGCTACCAAAATCCAGGGGGCTTTGCGCCCCGCCAGAAAAAAGGAGCTATTGTCGGCATTTTTGCTGGTGCGCCAAGCAACGATGATGAGCATTGCAAAGTAAGCAATGATCAGCGCGCCTATCAGGCCAGGAGAAAGTACAGCTGCAATCATAAAATTTAGGTTGGTTTTAGGGTTTTAGGGTTGGGTCAACATTGGGTTCATTGGGGGTTGGTTCTTCGGCATCCTGAGCTTTTCGGTTGGTTCTTCAACAATAGACGCTTCTTCCGCTGTAAGCGTTTCTTCAAGAGTAGGCGTTTTACTGCTTTTGGAAGGCTGCTGGGCAGGAATTGGATCAGGATGTTGTTTTTGAAAAAGGAAAGGAAATCATCAGGAATAAACCCAGCATGATGGACATGTCGGCCACATTAAAAATCCCAGTGCGTAAGGTACCAAAGCCCATATTCATAAAATCGACGACCTTGCCTTCCATAATACGGTCGTAAATATTGCTCAGACCTCCGCCCAAAATAAAACCAAACGCCGCCTGCTGCACAACATGCAAGTTGTGTGCAGTAAGCACATGGTAAAAAATGTACAGCAGTACCAAAACCGGCACGACGGCCAGCACCCAATAGCGCAGGGTATCGTTCATGCCAGAGCCCAGACTTAGAAATGCCCCCGTATTTTCGGCGTAAACCAGCCTAAATATGTCGTTGAGGTAAGATTGCATGGGTTGCTCCTTGAGGGTATTGACCGCCCAAATTTTGGAGAATCGATCTAAAGCCGTTGCCAACAGGCCGGGAACCAATAGTACGATGAGTCTTTTTTGCCAAATCATGTTGAAGAGATCTTATTGGGTTGATCTTGATCGGGGTGAAGATAATAAGCGTATTGAAAATTTTTGAAAATACTTGATGGTCACAAAACAGCAATAGTAGTGCATTTAAAAAAATCGCCCTTTTTTTATCAAAATGAAAAATTTTTAGAATTTTCTTTAAAATTTGCATTAATGTGAGATGTTTTAACTTGCTTCATCAAAGCGAAAGAGCAGAGCGATTTTGGGCAGCAAAGGTGCAAAGAATCACTCAAAAATGCAAGCTCTTTGATCCGTCATTGTGAGGTGATGAAATTTTGGCAGCCATGCCCTCTTGTCTCGGGGGTAGGGATCACGGAACAAACGTAGCATAGGGCCAGGAAACGACCCAGGGTTGACCACCATTCTGTGTTATAGCTAACCGCCCGTGGAGGTTCGGAGTCCTTCCTCACAGCAGAACAACAAACATAAAGCCTGATGTCGGAATGATGTACAAGGCTTTTGTGTTTTTGGGGTGAATTGTGTGCAACTACCTGCTAATGGAAGTCTCAGGGCCCTTGATCCCCAATCCTTTTTCTATCTTTGCGCATCAATCGGTTATATCCCGCGCGGGGGACGTTTTGTAACCCGATCCATCATGAAGCACCTGCTCCTGTGCTTTGTCATTGGTTTGAGCTGGCAAATCAGTCCAGCGCAAATTTTCATCCCCACATCCATGATGCCCCGGGCAGGTGATACCCTTTTGACTGCAGTTGACAACCTGCCAGCCAACATCCGAAATATCTTCTCCGGCCGCAACCAGCGTTGGGATTTTGCCATGCTCGAGGCCCCCTATTCGCGCAGTGCGGTATGGCGTACTGCCGCCAAAGGCAATGTGGCGGAGGTATTTAAAAATGCGGCATTCACTGCTCCGGTAGATGAACACACGGAAGGGTATTATCGTACCCAGGGCAACGACCTCATCCTGGGGGTGCGGTAGGCCTGATCCACCAACCTGAACCGGAAGTCAGTCATGCGTTACAGTCCAGGTCTTTTAGAACGACGCTATGGTTTGCGCTACGGCGACGCGTTTCAGGCCGATGCCAACCTGGTGCTCACTTTGGGTGAAAACGACATTCCCAGCTGGTTTCGGAAAAACTTCCAGTTAGTCCTGATTCAATCCGTTTGGGTGAGTTTTGATCGCCAGTACGATGTAGACAGCTATGGTCGACTCATTGTACCGGTGGGATTTTTGAAGTGGCAGGGAAAACGCATCGAAATTGTTGAAATGCGCCTGGAGGTCAAAGTGGGACGCCGGCGCTGGCAAGACATCAGTCGATCCATCAAGGACAAAGAACTTTTACGCAGCCGTAAAAACATTTCTTACCATTTTTATTCGAATGAAGCTAAAGAACCGATCGCCCGGGTGTGGATGAACGCCAGCGAGAAGAAAGTGCTAAAAATCGAATTCAAACCCCGCGAACGAGAAAACCCGGTACAAAACCTGGCCAATGTAAAGCCGGATATCTACGTATCACCCAATCCGGCCATAGCCAGTGTGCGTTTTGAATTTTACAATTTGCCCCCCGGTACCTACCGGCTTTCTATTTTCAACATCATTGGTCAGGAAGAGTGGAGCAAAATGTACACGATTAATGGGAATTATGCGGAGCAGGTGGATATTTCGCAGCTGAAGAAGGGAGCGTATTTGTACAGTTTAAAAGATGAGCGGGGACGGACTTTGAGTACGAAAAGGTTGATGGTGATTCGACCATAAATTCCAATATAAATAACGCACTAAGGGCTAGTCTGAGTAAAGTGATTTACCCAAACTAGCCCTTGATGCGTATAACGATCGGCGGTCCGCCGAAAAAAATCGGAGGAAATTACAATGCAGTAGGATCCTGTTCTTCGCGAACCTTCTCGCGGTAGATGGCCTTCAACACTTCACTCTGCGCTTAACGGAAGGTTTTACAAATTCTTTGCGTCTGCGCAATTCTTTGATTACACCGCATTCTGAACTTCCGTTTGTAGCGTTTCAGCGCTTTGTCGATGCTTTCGCCATCTTTGATTTCGATGATCAGCATAATGGATGATGATATTTATGGTTTGACAGAAAAAATGTCTTATTCCCGAATTGGGAACGCAAAGGTAAAACAAAAAAGAATTAGCAACGAACTGCGCACAATTTTTTACACAAAGCCCAGCGGGTCTTTGAATTACTCGCCCGTAGCGTAAAAATGGTTAAGACTAATAGTCTTCACCGTCGTCGTCGTCGCTGCCATCGTCAGCACCACCCATGCCAATGCCGCCCATGAGTTCATCATCATCGTCCTCATCGCTACCGCTAGAGGAAGTATCTTCAAGCAAATCATCTTCAAGATCGGAAACAGCACCATACAGGATGTCTTGATCATCGTCGAAGAACATGTCTTTGCCAATGCCGAGTTCATCGTCTTCGTCTTCCAGGTCTTCAAGTTCAACAGCTTTCTTTTTACCTGGCGAAGATTTGCGGATGATGGTTGTGGTGATACGTTTTTCCGCTGGTTTCTTTTCCGCCGGTTTTTTCTCTACCACTGGTTTCTCTATTTCGGCACGTTCTTTCCTTTCAGGCTGTGGAGGTACCTGCTCGGCTACTTTAGCGGCTAAACTTTTGGTAGTGGTAGGCACGGCCAAAAGCCTGCGCTTATCGATCAACTGACCCGTAAGGCTACAAATACCATAGGTCTTATTCTTGATCCGTACCAAGGCATTCTCCAGATCCTGGATATACATCCGCTGGCGAATGGCCATATTGTTGAGCATTTCAACATCATTGTTGATGCTGCATCGTCTACCCAATCTCCGCCGTGCTCGTCGCTAGTGTTTTCGGTAATTTCAAGAATTTGTTCTTGAAGTCCGCTCAGATGGGTGGGATGCTCTCCAGCTTTGTATCAATCAGCGCTTTGAACTCTTCCAACTCTGCATCTGAATACCTTACTACCATTCTCCATAATGGGAATTTTACTTTTCAGAATAATGGGCAAATATAAAAATTTAATGCCACAAAATAGGGTGGTCGCCAAAAATATATTTTGGCATGGTGCTCAACTTTGGGCGCTAGATTTCAAAACTTTAAGGAAACGCTATTTACGGAAATTTAGTTTGACGCTGGTAAAAAAAACGTATGGGCGACCCTGCGTGGTCGCCCTTTTCTCTCGCGGTCGCCCACTCTGTAGGGCGATCACAAACGCACACATAGAGGGCGATCACATAGGATCGCCCCTACGGTTTATTTTCGAATTTTACTTCGCACAGGTCTTTGCGTTGTTTCTTGAACACCTGAACGCTACCAAATTCGTGCAATTCCTTGAGCAGTTCCAATCCACATCAGCAAGGTCAACCGTCATTTCCGTATTCGGCGTAGCTCCGCCCGGATGCCATTGCTTGGAAAAGAAAAATCGGAAGGGGTAAAAATTGCCGATTGAGCGAACTGGATGTCCATGTTGTTCACTTTAGGCAAATTACCAACGCACCCAGCAATGGCTACATAACATTCATTCTCAATGGCTCGGGATTGCGCACAAATGCGAATGCGGTTGTAACTGTTTTGGGTTCGGTAAGGAAGGGTACAAAAAGCAGTTGCACGCCATGTCGAGCGTGCCAGCGTGCCAACTCGGGAAAACATACGTCGTAGTCGATCAGAATACCAATGCGCCCCGCGTCCGTATCGAACACTTTGATTTTGCTTGCCCCTACCATTCCCCAGGCCGATTCCTCGGAAGGTACCGGGTGAATTTTGTAACAGCCATCATAGGTACCATCGCGGCGACAAACATAACTCACATTGAGTAAAGAGCCATTTTCTACAATTGGCATACTGCCCGTGATGATGTTGGTATTGTAGGCCATCGCCATTTCTACAAATTTTTGTAGCATGGGTTCGGTATGTTTGGCCAAATCTCGAACGGCTTTGGCTTCTCCCAGGTGGTTGTACTCTGCCATCAAAGGCATTGAACATGGCGGGGAAAAGAATGAAATCGGATTTGAAATCGCTAATGGCGTCTACAAAAAATTCGACTTGTTCTACCAAAGCCTCAAAGTTGTCAAACAAGCGCATTTGCCACTGCACCAGCCCCAGGCGCACCACCTGCTTGGGAACATTTATAAGTTTTTCATTTTCTACATAATAAATATTGTTCCACTCCAAAAGAGAGCAAATCTTTGATTCCAGTGTCTCCGGCAAATAGTTTTTCAAGATTTTTGACGGAAAGCCATTAGAAATTTGGAAGGTCAAGGTTTGATCATAAACCTCCTTGAGTTTTACCTTTTCAATGTATTCCCGAGGCGTCTAAGGTGTCTGAAAAATTTTGTAGTTGGATTCTACCCCTGCAATTACGAGCGCAGATTGAGGTTTTCACAAAGTTCTTTGCGGGCATCGTACAAACGCCTTCCCAATCGCAACCACGGTAATCGGGATGTACAAACATTTCAATCCCATACAACACATCCCCATTGGGGTCGTGGGTCAAAAAGGTATAGTCTCCCGTAATTTCTTGAAAGGTATGGCTGTCCCCATATTTTCGGTAATTGACAATAATGGACAAGGCCGAAGCGACGACTTTTCCGTCAACCAATACACAAAGCTGGCCTTCAGGAAAGATGCGAAGTAAGGTTTGGATGTCTTTTTCCTGCCAATAATCTCCCCCTATGCCAGCGTAAGCTTCAATCATGGCATCTTTCTGCATGAAGTAATCTTCATACCGAGGTTACGCAACTCTATTTTCATACATGTAAAATTCTGATGCAAAATTAGACGGTTAGTTTTTTTGTTAGCGGGGCCAATTGAGGTAATGAGGACGCGAGGGGTTTAGCAGCGAAATGAGCATTTTCGAGGGACCGTCAATTGGGCCATTGCAGCAAACAAAAAATTAAACATGCTCAAAGCGATTAATGCAAGCAGATAAACCCCGGATATAACTTTCCCTCAAAGCTACTATAAAAACCATAAGGGGTTTCTGCCGATCATCAAAAAATCAACATAAACATCAGGAAATCTGTCGTTGATCAGCGAAGCGAAAATTAAGCCTTAAGCTTTTTGTTTTAATTCCGAGTTTATCCATAAATTCAGGCGATTGTTTTGACTATCTCTAATTACTACCTAATCTATGAGCAAGAATAAAAAGCAACTGCGCCAAACTCCTCAAGGCGCAAATTTGTCAAAAATGCGGCCCTGGCTTTGGGCGGTATCACCATTGTGCCCCGGCATGTACTTGGCCGAGGATTCATTGCCCCGAGTGACAAACTCAACATCGCAGCGATTGGTGCTGGCGGCAAGGGTGCTTCCGACATTGCCAACGCCTGGGACAATGGCGCCAATAATGTAGTGGCCTTATGCGATGTTGATTTTGCGCGGGCAAAAGCCAGCACCGACAAGTTTCCTACCGCCAAAAAGTACGCCGATTTCCGGGTGATGCTGGAAGAAATGAAAAACGATATCGATGCCGTTACCATATCTACCCCCGATCACGTACACGGGATGGCAGCTATGGCAGCAATGCAACTGGGCAAACACGTATACGTACAAAAGCCACTTACCCACAACATCCGCGAAGCCCGGATGCTCACCGAGGCCGCCCGCAAATACAAAGTGGTGTCTCAAATGGGTAACCAGGGTGCCTCCAACCCTACGCAAAAACAAATGATGGCGTGGTTGGACAAAGGTCTGGTCGGTAAAGTCCATACCGTTTACATTTGGACCAACCGCCCCGTATGGCCACAAGGGATTCCACTCCCAACCGAAAAACCTGCCCTGCCCGAAAGCATGAGCAAGGAAAACTGGGACTTGTTCATCGGCCCAGCGGATTATGTAGATTACCACCCATTGTACCATCCCTTTAAATGGCGCGGTTGGTGGAACTTTGGTACGGGTGCCCTTGGCGATATGGGTTGCCATTTGATCGATCCTGCTTTCCGGGTTTTGGGGCTGGGTTACCCCACTGAAGTAGAATGCAGCGCCGGACAAGTATTCCTCAAAGACTGGTCTCCAAAATACATCCCCGAAGGATGCCCACCATCTTCCAATGTACAAATCAAGTTTCCAGCCACCAAACGGAACAATCCTCCGGTAACCATGAACTGGACAGATGGCGGCATTCGTCCTTTCCACCCAGATCTCATTCTCCGGCGACCCAATCGGCGACAATGATAGCTCAATGGCGTGCTCATGATTGGCACCAAAGGGGTGATGACTTGTGGAACTTACGGTCTGGTGCCGAAGGTTTATCTAAAGAATGGTAACAAACTGGAAATGCCCCCTCTACCAGCTCCGGCGGCGGGTACTCCTTCAGTACCTGAATACGGCCACCAACGTTCCTGGACGAACGCTTGTAAAGCGGGTTTCATAAGCAAAGAGCACCTGGAGTTGACTTCTTCCCTTCGATTATTCCGGTCCACTTCACCGAAACGGTGTTGATGGGTAACCTGGCCATCCGCAGCTACAACCTGCGCAAACAGGGAGCCAACAACCGCATGGAATTCTATGGCCGCCAGAAGCTACTTTGGGACGGCACCTCTCCATGAAAATCACCAACTTTGAAGACGCCAACCAATTTGTGGGCAGGAACTATCCTCGGTTGGGAGTTGAGCTAGGGATGAGTGATGAGTGATGAGTGATGAGTGATGAGTGATGAGTGATGAGTGATGAGTTAAAATGGGGAAAAGTTGTTGCTTAAAAAGAATTCTAAGCGGTCTGAAAACAAATGTTCAACAGATACCTTTTTAACTCATAACTCATCACTCATAACTCGTCACTCATTATGTCTCTTTTTAAATCCAGAAACAAGCCTCCCCACGAAGACAGCAATGACCTCGGTTTTGGGAGCAAGTTAAATGCCCCGGGGGAACGTTTATTGAATCAGGATGGCAGCTTTAATGTGTGCGTACGGGTCGGTGGACCTGGACCCCCGTACCAAAGCATTGTGGAAATGCCCTGGAGCAGTTTTTGATGTTGATGCTCGGGTTTTATGTTTTGGCCAACTTTGTATTTGCCATTCTGTTTTACCTCATCGGTCCAGATCAATTCAACGGGGTAGGGAAGATTCGGAGATGATCAAGTTTTGCCGATCTGTTTTTCTTTTAGCGCTCAAACCCTCACTACGGTAGGGTATGGACATCAGCCACGCGTGGATTTTGGGCAAGCGCACTTGCTTCCATAGAGGCTCTATTGGGTGTGATGATTTTTGCACTGGCGACAGGTTTACTTTTTGCCCGTTTTCTCGTCCCAAAGGTCGGATTTTGTTTAGTAAAAATGCCGTAATTAGCCCTTACCTGGATGGCTACGCTTTTATGTTCCGCATTGCCAACATGCGCAACAACAGCATCATCAACCTCGAAGCAAAGGTCACCATGGCCTGGCTGGAAGAATCTCATGGAAAGTATACCAGGAAGTTTCTTGCCTTACCTCTGGCTCGTGAAAAAGTCAATTTATTTCCGCTCAACTGGACGATTGTTCACCCATCGATGAAAATAATCGTGGATGCGATCGATACTGATGAACACATCGCCTTCTACAATTGGTGGATCGTGGTACGGAAAAGTGATGATATCCGTGAGGGTATCGTGTTGGAGGTACTCCTGGTTGAGTTTCAGGAGATAAGGATCGTCGCAAAAAATGTAATTGACAAAAATGAGCTCTCTTTTTTCACGCACTACAACCTCCTCAATCCATCTCCGCAGCAGTGCGGGATTGGCAGGTTCAAAGTCAATTTCTTCTGCAAAAAAAGAAATTGGGTCACTAGGGCCTTCGTCTTCAATCAAATCATCGTAGAGTTCAAAATCATCCATAAATGTTTGGTGAAAAAATTACCGATTGGTACCACAACTGAGGCAAACTGCATTTCACGGTTCTGCCATTGTCGCAATAACGGATGCCGTCCGAAAACTGTTGCATCATAAAAACTCCCCGGCCACCGCATTTACAGCGATTTTCAGGTTGAGTTGGATCCGGTAAACTCCGGTAATCAAAACCACGACCCTCATCAGAAACCCGAACCGCAATACAATCTGCGGACTTGTGCATTTGAATTTGCACATGTTTGGACGCATCTTGCTGATTGCCGTGAATAATTGCATTATTCACCGCTTCGGTAAGGCTTATGAGAATGTTTCCGTAAAGATCGGGGCTGATTTTGTACTTGTTTACCATCTTGTCCAGAAAGGACTCAATTTTAGCGACGTTGCGCGGATCAGAAGGTAATTTCAGCATAACTTCGATTGTGGTTTGTGCTTAAAATAAGTATCCACGAGGGGAAAACAAATTTGTAACACGCTCCTTAGTGATCAAAAGCGAACGAAAATTAGGGGAATATTTCATAAGATGCAACTGACTTTTACTTTCCCAAACAGATAAAAGTCTCATTGACAAGGAATAAAACTTTTTGTATCGTCTTTAAAGGTAGAAACCACTTGCTATCAGGTCTTTATACGCATGGCTCCGGCAAAAGTTACTCCTCCGGAAATAAAAAAACAAAAAAAATAATTGTCCTTTTAACAAATTTTCTTTGCCTTAGGAATATGAAGAATAAATGGCACATTTAAACGTACTTGGTGGTGCTCTTTCAGATAGGCTACGATTTTCGGCGTAGTTGCAGAAATTCGATCCAGCCGTGCTGAAAGGGTACGCAGCCCCCGAATGAGCAGCCAGGCATTGAAGGGCTGAATGCCGCTCCCGATGTTCAAATACTCGCTGTCAAAAATCTTTTTGATCATGGCGCTACTGCCACTCAGCACCCCGGCTACCGTGTCGCTATGCCCTCCGATGTATTTGGTCGCACTCTGCAAAGCCAAATCAATCCCCATTTCAATCGGACGCTGGTAAATCGGCGTACAATAACTGTTGTCACAAATGGTAATGATGCCGTGATCGCGGGCCAACTCGGACACTGCCCGCAGGTCTTGCAGCGCATAACTCCAGCTGTTGGGGCTTTCGAGGTAGATGATGCGCGTATTGGGGCGAATGGCTTCGGCAAAATTCTCAACCAAGGTGCCATCCACATAGGTCGTATCCACATTAAAGCGGGGCAAAATGTTGTCAAACATGCGTTGCGCCCAGGTATAAGGCTTTTGTACGCTCACAATGTGCTCATCAGCCTGGACATTGGCCAATACTGCCGCAAAAATAGCCGCAGCACCACTGTTGAACACCAACGCATCTTCCGCCCGGTCGAGTGCGGCCAGTTTTTCCCTCAAAATATCTACCGTCGGGTTGATGCCCCGGCTGTACAGATAACCACTTGATTCGTCCGCAAATAAATCCCGCAATTCATCCACCTTCCGCACCTGAAAGTTGCTGGTCTGGATGATCGGGGGCGCAATGGCGTTGAAATAGTCGGAGCGGTTTTCGCCAAGTTCGTTGAGGATAAAAGAAAGATCCATAAGAATGGGTTTGTGTGTGGGTGTGGGTTAGGGTGTGTTGTCGGCAGCACCCGGATCCACGACAAGTAGTAAAATTGATTTCCTTAATCTATTCCCTCCGCCAACCCACGAATTTATTAGTGGGCTACACGTGGGCCTACACCTTACCTGGTCGCCGCACCACCGCAAAATACAAAACCCCCAGCCCAAGCAACAGCCCCATTCCAATCCCCGCCGCGCCCGGCTTCTGAATCACTACGGCCACCGCCACCATTGCGTAACTCAGCACAAAAAAAGCGGCCAGATAAGGCGTGAATTTGGCCAGATTGCCCGTGACCCGGGCATCGCCCTCTCCCCTGCTGCGCAAAATGAACAAGGTCGCAGCCGAGGTACACATGCCAATGCTGTCCAAAAACATGGTGAAACTCAAAATCTGATCAATCTGCTTTCCAATCAGCGTGATGATGATGGTGAGAATGGCATAAACGGTTAGTCCGGGCACCAAAGCTCCGGTGCGGGGATGCCGCCGACTGAATATTTTGGGCAACACCCCATCTTCACTCATGGCGCACATCACCCGGGGGTTGCTCATGAGGATGATGTTGACGTAGGTGAGTACCGATAAAAACATGGCCAAATCAAAAATTTTGCCCCCCGTTTTGCCAAACCATGCTTCGAACAACAAAGACCCAATCGCCGTGGCATTGCGCATTTTTTCAAAACCAATCACCTGCACATAAGCGTAGTTGATGGCCAGGTACAAAAAAATTGCCAGCAAAGTGCCTGCGATGATGCCTTTGTGTAAAGCGGGACCGGGTTTGGCTTCGGCACCAAAATTCAAGGTTTGTTGATACCCGCCGTACGTAAAAGAAACAGCAATGAGACTGAGCAACAGCAACATCACGGTATTGTTGCCCGTAAACGTTTGTACGGGTTGGTCTTCATACCCATGCGGCTCAATCACCACGCCGGCAAAAAGGGTGGAAATCAGGATGAGGATCAAGCCGACTTTGAGTACCGTCATAAAATTCTGGGTCTGGGCACTGGTTTTTAAGCCCAATAAATTCACCCCGTAAAACAAGCCCACCGCTATCGTAGCCATCGAGGTATTGAACAAAACGCCCGAAGGGTGTCCAAATACCAAATCGCTCAGGTAGTCGGCCCCGATCAGCGCCACTACGCCCAAATTGGCCGCATTGACAATCAAGACCAGGATATTTACTGTAAAGCCCACTACTGGATGATACCCGTAATTGAAAATCTGGTAAAAACCACCCATCACGGGGTAGCGTGCTCCAATTTCTGCATAGGTAAGCGCTCCGCACAATGCAGTAATGCCTCCGATGATCCAGGCAGCAAAGAAGATACTTTCGGTACCCGCATTGGCGGCAATAATGGCGGGAGTTTTGAAGATGCCCAGACCAATGATCAGGCTAACGGTGATGAGGGTAATGGTAGAAAAACCAAGTTGGTGGCTTTTTGCGGCGTGGGTTTCTGACATGTTGTGCTTTTGCGCCCTAGACTACGAAAAATTTAGAAAACTTGGTAATGTTTTGTGTTTTTTGAGTTACAAAGCCTTTTCCTTCGATTCGAACACCACCCTTTCGTTTTTCAACAAGTGTACGTTTTCGGCCAAATCCAGCCGATTTTTTTCATTGTCAAATTCGTCGCTGAAAGCCGCTTTGAGTCTTTTGCGTTTGATGGCTTCCAGGCAGCGCCGCACGTCTTCTTCATTCTCCAGCTCCAGTGGCGGCACTTCGCACAGTTTTCCTTCCAGGTCTTTGGCCACCATCGTGAAATAGGAAGTGTTGGTATGTTTTTTTTCTCCGCTAATCACATTTTCCGATTCTACCCGAATGCCGACTACCAAAGAGGTACGTCCCACGTAATTGACCGAGGCATGCATGGATACCAACTCCCCCACCGATACCGGCTCCCGGAAATTGACGCCATCCACAGATACCGTTACCACGTATGCTCCGGCGTGTTTGGCAGCACAAGCATAGGCCACTTTGTCCATCAGCGAAAGCAGTATTCCGCCGTGAATTTTTCCGCCAAAATTGGCATAGGCCGGAATCATCAGTTCGGTAATGGTCGTACGGGAAAAGGAAACGGGCTTGGCTTGCATGGCGGTGGTTTTGGGACAAAAGTAAGTTGAAAAGTTGAGAAAGTTGAAGAGTTAGGAGGTTGTTGAAGAGGAGGTTGAGGCTAGCGAGTGATTCTGTTTGACTACCTGCTTGACTTGATAGCGAATTACCAAGCTTGGGCTGCCCAACTCTTCAACCCTAAACTCTTCAACTTTTCAACTAATTTCAACTTATCTTGCCTTATAAAACCTTCAACCTATGTCAGATTTTGATGCCATCGTCATTGGTTCAGGAATAAGTGGCGGCTGGGCTGCCAAGGAGTTGTGTGAGAAGGGCCTAAAAACCCTGGTACTGGAACGTGGGCGCAACATTGAGCACATCGCCGATTATCCCACCGCTTTTACCGAGCCCTGGGAGTTCAAGCATCGGAATTATCTGCCACGCAAGGTGCGGGAAGAAAATCCGCTGATCAGCAAAGCCGCTGGCTACAATGAGGATACCGCCCATTTTTTTATCCAGGACAAAGACCATCCCTACGTTCAGGAAAAACCTTTTGAGTGGATCCGGGGCTATCAGGTGGGGGGGAAATCCCTGATTTGGGGCCGCGCCTGCCAGCGTTGGAGTGAGTATGAGTTTTCGGCCCCGGCTCGCTTTGGCTACGGCATCGATTGGCCCATTCGGTACAAAGACGTAGCGCCCTGGTACAGTCATGTGGAAAAATTCATCGGCGTATGTGGCCATAAAGATGGCATCGAGGCTATGCCCGATGGCGAGTTTTTACCCCCCATTGAGTTGAACTGTGTTGAAAAAGTGTTGCAACAAAAATTTCTGGAGCATTACAAAAATCGCTACCTGGTACAAGGCCGTTGGGCACAACTCACCGAACCCAATGACATCCACATCGAGCAAGGCCGAGGCCGTTGCCAACGCCGCAACCTCTGTATGCGGGGTTGTCCATATGGTGGTTATTTCAGTTCAGTAACCAGCACCCTGCCCTGGGCAAAAAAAACGGGGAACCTTACTGTACGCCCCCATTCCGTAGTTCATTCGATTATTTATGATGAAAACAAAGGCCAGGCCAGCGGAGTAAGGGTGATTGATGCCAATACCAAGGAAGTCATAGAATACAAAGCCCGGGTCATCTTCGTCAATGCCTCAGCACTGAACAGCAACCTCATTTTGCTCAATTCTACCAGCAAACGTTTCCCCAATGGCCTCGGCAACGACAATGGACTGTTGGGCAAATTCATCGGCTTTCACATTTACCGTGGTTCGATGGGTGCCGATATGCCGGGTTATGAAGACAAATACATTTACGGACGCAACCCGGTTGAATGTATTCTGGCCAATTTCCGCAACCTCAAGGAGCAGGATACCGACTTCTTCGGCGGCTATACCACCTTCATGGGCGCCTATCGCGCACGCCGCAACGAAGCCGAGGGCATTGGCGCTGACTTCAAAAAAGCCCTTTCTGAACCAGACGGCTGGCGGGTATACATGTACATGCAGGGCGAAACCATGCCCAACGAAAACAACCATGTTCGCCTCAGTACCAATGAAAAAGACCAATGGGGAATTCCACTCCTGGTCACCTCGGTTGGCTACGATGACAACGCCGAAAAAATGGTCAAAGACTTCCTGACCCAGGGGCGTGAAATGCTGGAAGTAGCAGGTTGTACCAACATTGAAACCTACGACAACAAGCAAGCCCCCGGACTGGACATCCACGAAATGGGTGGCGTGCGCATGGGTCGCGATCCTCAGACTTCACTGCTCAACGAATGGAATCAACTGCACCACTGCAAAAACGTGTTTGTTACCGACGGCGCTTGTATGACCAGCATGGGCAACCAAAGCCCTTCGATTTTGTACATGGCACTGACTGCACGGGCAGCGAACCGGGCAGTGGCGGAGCTGAAAAAAGGAAACCTTTAAACAGGGTTCGGGGGTTCGAAGTTCGGGGGTTCGAGGGTCGGTCGCCGGCAAGTCGTGCCCGTCCCGGAACCTCGAACCCCGGAACCCTGAACCTTGAACCTAAATAACATGGATCGCAGAACAGCACTCAACAAAACCGCCCTCTTACTAGGCGGAACCATCCTCGGCGCCGAAGCGCTGCTCAGCGGCTGTGCGCCGCAATCAAGCAAAAGCAAAGGTATTTTGTTTAAAGCTGAAGATGAGGCTATTCTGAACGAAATTGCCGACACCATTTTGCCTGACACACCCGATTCCCCAGGCGCAAAGCAAGCAGGAGTGGGTGCCTTTATGCAATTGATCGTGGAAGATTGTTACGAGCCAGCTGATCAAAAAGTGGTGACCGCAGGTTTGGAAAAAATCCGCTCGATCAGCCAGCAGCAGTACAAACAAGATTTTATGGTGCTCAACGCCGTACAACGCCAAAGCCTGCTTAGTGGCCTCGATGAAGAAGCCAAAAAACACGAAAAAGCCAAAACGGATGAGTCCCCAAGTCATTATTTCACTTTGCTGAAACAGCTCTCCGTTTTTGCTTACTTTAGTTCTGAAGTGGGTATCACGAAAGCATTGCGCTACAATCCAATCCCCGGCAGATTTGATGGTTGTGTAGACTATAAAGAAGGGGAGAAAGCCTGGGCATGAGGAATTTGTTTATGTTTTTTGTTTGGATTGCAATGCTTGTAATGCCTGCTCTACCTTCGCTGCCTTCACTCTGCATTCCCGAAACACTCTCCTTTCGCAATTCCGGCAAGCCTCATCCGGTATGAGGGTGTAGATGTAAGCAATGGCGTCTTGTTTGGTAACAAAAAAGTGGTTTTCGCCAATCTGCGCTTTATACCCACTCGCGATGAGCACATCCTGAGCAACTACTTTTAAGTTGCACAAATACAGCCCTCCACCCCGTTTTTTCCAGCGTTCCGCCTCTTCATACAGCCAATGCGCGCCCGACAAGCCAATAAAATTTACCCCCTCGCTCAAAATGAGGCAATACTTGTGGTTGCCCTCGTACACCTGATCAAAAAAATCAGAAATATGGTCTACAGCCCCGTAAAAATTGGCCCATCAAGGCGGATGATTTTGATTTGGGAACATTCCCGCAACTCTGGTTTGCGCTTGATGAAGGTAAGGCTGTTGTCGGGTTTGGTCGGGTCAGGTGCCATTGTGGCGATATTGGGGGTAGATACTTTGTACAAAAAGAAGGTGAGGGAAATAATAATACCCAGAAAAATAGCGTATTCCAGGTCAATCAATAAGGTGGAAATAAAGGTGATGGAAAAAACCGTCATTTCCATTCTACTCGATTTGGCAATTCGTTTGATCTCAGGGAGGTCAATCAAATTGATGGACACCAGCACGATGATCCCACCCATTGCCGGAATAGGCAAATAAGCAGCCAGCGGGGAAATAGAGAGCATGATCACCAGCAAAATCAAAGAAGCAAAAACGACCGAAATGGGCGTTTTTGCCCCTGCCTGGTAATTTACTCCTGAACGGGTGAACGAGCCGGAACCTGCATATGAAGAAAAAAAACTGCCCATGAGGTTGGCCAAACCCTGGCCCACAAACTCCCGATTGCTATCAATTCTTTGTCCCGATTGACTCCCAATACTTTTTCCAATCGCAATGGCGGAAATTAACCCGATCATGGCTACCGCAAAAGCACTAGGGAACAAAGATGAAAAATCGGCAATAGCAAAACTTGGCCAGCTCAGCGGGGGTAATCCCCGTGGGATGGCACCCACAAATTTGATTCCTACCGCAGTTCCTCCAAGTACCGCTGCGACCAAACTCCCTGCCAATAATCCTCCGATTAAATAAGGCAAATTTGGCCGCCAAACTTTGATCATTACAGCGACCAAGAAACTAATGGTAGCTACCGTAAATACTTGAAAATTGGCCGTTAAGAATTTATCGAAAAAAACGTTGATCGTTTCGACCGCACTCAGTCCATTGACAATTTCAATGCCCGAGACATTTTTTAATTGACTAATGGCGATCAGAATCGCCGCCCCCGTTGTAAACCCAACAACTACTGTTTCTGAAACAAAGTTCACAAAAACCCCCAAACGAGCCAGGCCAAAGCCCAACTGGATCAGCCCTACAAAAAAAGTAATCACCAGTGCCAGGCTAACGTATTCAGGTGTTCCTGGTATCACAATTGGGCTGAGTGCCGCAAAAACCACCAATGAATTAGCGGTAGTTGGCCCCGAGACCATATGCAGAGAAGAGCCAAAAAGTCCAGCAATAATGGGCGGAATGATGGCCGTATACAAGCCATAAACGGGTGGCAAGCCCGCAATCATGGCAAAAGCTAAGCCTTGCGGGAGTACAATGATGGCTCCGGTCAAGCCCGCAAAGAAATCTGCCCTCAAAGTTCGGCGATTGACGAATTTGAACCAGTTCGGGTAGGGATTGATGGAGTTCCAGTAAGATTTTGCCATTATTTGACTTATTGCAGCGCGCACGCTTGAGGTCAAAATAAGGGATTTTTTTCCTAATGGAGGCTTGTTTATGCCTTTCCGGTCAAAATTTGATTCCAATACAACCAAGGTAAGACCCGCCTTTTGAGTTGATACATGGACCAGCGTTCTTTGGACTGATCGAAAGGAAAGGTTTCCATGGGTTGATTGTTATAGTCGAATTCAGCCAACACCAATTTGCCATATCCAGTTACCAGTGGGCAGGAGGTATAGCCAGTATACTCCGCGTTCAGGGGCTGTTTGGCCATTGCCGCGATTAGGTTGGCAACCAGTACTGGCGCTTGCTTGCGGATGGCTGCTCCAGTTTTGGAGGTAGGTAAGGAAGATGCATCACCAATTCCAAAAATATTGGCGTAACGTAAATGTTGTAGCGTGTTTTTATCCACATCAACCCAGCCCGCTGCACTTGCTAGAGGGCTTTTTTTGATAAAATCTGGTGCGGATTGGGGTGGTGTAACGTGGATCAGGTCAAAATCAACCCAAGTCTCAACATCTTTGTTGCCTTCGCCAATACCGATGAACTTGGCACGTTTGTTGGGGCCATCAATTTCCACCAGTTTTTCCATGAAGTGCAGCTTGATATCCGCACTTTTACACACTTGTAGGAGTGTGTTTTCGTATTTGGCTACCGCAAAAAGTTTCGCGGCCCCACTCCAGTAGTGAATGTCACTTTTACCCAAAATGCCATGTTTGCGCCAATAGTCGGCAGCCATGTACATGATTTTGTGTGGAGCGCCGCCACACTTCACTGGGGTATGTGGGTTATGGAAAATGGCTTTTCCGCCTTTAAAGTTTTTGATGGCCTCAAAAGTATAAGGTGCACTTTGAAAGCTGTAATTGCTACACACATTGTTTTTGCCCAAGGTTTCTGTCAAACCTTTTACTTCGCTCCAATTTAGCTGGATACCAGGTGCGACCACCATGTAATCGTAAGTCAACTGCTGACCATTACCTAATGTAACCGCATTTTGCTCCGGCTGAAAGGAATCCACTTTTTCCTTGATCCACTTCGCTTGAGGAGGGATTACATCCGCTTCATTGCGCTCAGTGTCTGCAATATTGAATACCCCCGACCCCACTAATGTCCAGGCTGGTTGGTAGTAATGTTTGTCAGCAGGATCAACAATGGCAATGTCCAGTTTGCGATTTTTACGCAACAATTGAGCGGCAACCGAAATTCCGGCATTACCGCCTCCAACTACGACGATTTGATGATGTAGGTTTTCCATAACCTGAGTTTTTTTAAGGACGATTTGTAATTGCGCACCAGCTCATCATTATACCTTCTGATTCTGGCACCCAGACAAAATTAGTATTTTTTTTAAAAACATGAAAAAATGTTCATATTTTCATATGAAAACATGAACATTCAAAAACACCCATAAAAATCACGGTAGGACCCTATAACCTACCACATTGCTGATGCGCTCCATTAATGATTTCACTGAATTGGTCTTTTGAAATAAATTGAGGGAGATAGCTTACCCCTTCTACACTCAATTGGCTTGTAAATGCCCGCATGTGATTTTTTGATCCACATTTTAATTTTTCATAAAGATTATCGATATCAACATTAGTCGTAGCAGCTATGCCATCGTTTAAATCCTTGATGTCGAGGTCCTCAATAGTGGCGCCAACCGTCAATGCGTTGGCCAAGGATATTTCACCCTTTGCGATTAAGTCATTGTAAAGTTTTTGCAGGGTTATGTTGTTAAATACTCCTTTTTGATTGGACGCTACATCTGCAACTCCATATTTGACCATAATCGCCAAGACAGCATCCATATGCGTTTGTTCACTGGAGGCGATATTGCCAAAAATATTTAGCCTGTATTTTTCATAGAAGTATTGGTAAACATCATGAGCAAGTTTCTCCTCCTCCCGCATAAACTGCAGCGTTGCTTTTTCTTGGTCAGACAAGGTAGGCTGCTCGACATCGAGGTTGCTGCAAGACGTGAAACCTACCACTGATGACAACAAGGTAAAAAGCAATAGACCAGAAGTTATTAGATTTTTCATGTTGAATAATGTTTGGTTACTTCCCAAAGCTAGTTTGAAAAAATAAGGACTTTCGTGATCAGGATTACACTGGCTAAAAAAGATAGAGGTATAAATAAAAAAAGCTAAAAGACAAAATCGCCTTTGAGCCCCTGACACAAACAAAAAATACAAGTCAACTATAAAGCTCTTTTTGCCAGGTAGAAGTCCATTTTCTCCAAATTGCTATTTTCGCGTTCAGCCAGTTCGGCCAGCGTTTTTGGTGCAGGCACGATCACTTTATCGCCGGGCTGCCAATCCAGGGGCATGTTACATGCTCACTACGCCACCTGCCATGTTGTAGAGTTTGGTAAAACCGCGGCCCGCCATAATGTTGCAGGCTTGGCCACTGCGGTTGCCACTGCGGCAATACAGGAGGTAAGTTTTGTCTTTATCCAGTTTATCGATCTGGCTGAGGAAATCTTTGGAAAAGATGTCGATGTTTTTGGCACCTGGCAACTTTCCCCCACTAAATTCGGCTGGAGTACGTACATCGATGAGGACAGCATCCGGAGTGCTTTCAGCAATTTGCATAAACTCCCCTGCTCTTACATTTTGATATTTGCTGGAAGCCGTTCCAAAAAAAGATTGAAAAAAGCTCATTGTGGTCAAATTTTGGTGTTGTTCAATTGATGATTCAAAGATAGCTATGCGCCGGAGAGGCAATCAGTAATGAAAATCACAGAAGGGCTAAAAATTTAGGACAACGCATGCTTGATTTTGAAACCTACCCAGCTTATTCCGATTTCACCCGTTTTTGCTCATCCTCCAAACCCGTACTCCGTCTACGCGCGGCTTTCACCTGGTCATTACCCAGGTTATACGTGAAATTCAGTTTCAGGCGGCGGCTGTCCCAGCCCCGGTGATGTCGAGGTTCAAGGCACCGAAGCGGCTGGTTCCAGCCCATTTGTTGCTGCGGAATACGTCACCAACGCCCAGTTTGATATTGCCTTTGCCTTCCATGATTTTTTTCTGGATGCCCATGTCCATGCTCCACATGGCGTTCATTTTGAAGGTACCACCCCATAGGCTGGGTGCGTTGTACCAACCAGATACTTCGGCGCTCCAACCTTTGGGCAAGGTGAAGGTATGCTGGCTGTAGATGTTGAAAGTGGTGGCCGCCAGAGCAACCGTTTTACCCTCGCCAAAATCGGCCTGGTTGCGCACGTGTGAACCCGTCATGTTGGTGAAACTGCCCCACCATTTGCGGATTTGAACGGGCGCGCTGAAGGCCAGGCTATAGGCGTACTGATTGGCCAGGTTCAGCCAGGTGATGTAGTTGGCGTTGGTACCAGCCGTATCCAAAAACCGGGTGATCTGATCCTGGGTATGGCTGTAGCTCAGGGTCGTGTTGAAGCGGTGGTTAAGGTGTGCCGCAACTGCAAGTTGTTGGCGTACTCTGGGCGCAAAAATGGGTTGCCTTGCTCATAGGTCAATTCATCCAAACGGTTTTGGAAGGGGTTCAAATCCTGGTACGAAGGGCGATTGACCCTGCGGCTGTAGTTTAGGGCAAAGGTGTTTTTCGGGGAGAGGTTGTAAGTGATGCCACCCGAGGGAAAAAAGTCCAGGTAGTGGCGCTGTACGTTGTCGTCGTTGACGGGTTTGTAGGCTTCCAGGTCACCCTCCGAGTTGGTTTGTTCGGCGCGTAGGCCCGCATTGAAGCCCCATTTTTTCAATTGACGCGAGTACGATACGTAGGCTGCATTGACGTTTTCGGTGTAGATGAACTGATTGCTCAGGTCGGTATTCAACACCTTGACATTGTCCAGTACGTTGAAAAAATCGAAGGTATTATCGGTGCGTACGTAGGTCGCCTTGATTCCGGCGCCCAACTGACCACCCCAAAGTTTGTTTTCAAAATCCGCTTTGAAGGTGTAGATGTCGATATCGGTCGGCGTCGAGCTAGCAAAAATGCGCTCGGACAATTTCACCTTTTCCTGGGCATCGAAGTAGTAATTGGGTTGAAACTCCTCGCCCGTGTTGCGGAACATCCCGTAGTCGGCATCCAGGTTCAGGCTTTTGCCCTTGCCGTTGTCGAAGCGGTAGTTGAGGTTGAAGTTGAGGTTGTTGCGCTGGCCAGCATTGTCGCTTTGCGCAATGAGGATGCTGTCGATGGCCGTTTGGCCCACCCGACTGATCTCAGTGCGGCCATCGCCATGGTAACTGTTGTTGCCCAGGAATCCACTGGCCAACACGCCGATGGTTTCCTTTTGATTGAGCGTCCAGTCAGCACCCACTTTGAAGTTGTGGTTTTGCGTCACACTATTCTGTTCGCTACTTTGGTCAAAGCGGGAACCCAACTGGCTGCGGTCGATGGTCATGAAATTCAAAAACTCATTGTCGGAGTAGTTGTAGCTGCCAAATACGTTGGTTTTTTTGTTGCGGTAATTGGCGCTGACGCCCCCGTTGTACCAGGCTTTTTCGCCTACGGAGTAGCCCAAATTGACGTTGCCATTGGCACCCAGTTTTTTGTCTTTTTTCAAGCGGATGTTGATGATCCCCGCGTTGCCCTGGGCATCGTATTTGGCCGAGGGGTTGGTGATCAGTTCAATGGCTTCGATTTCGTTGCTTTGCAGGTTGCGCAGAAACTGCGCCAAATCGGCACCCTGCATGGGCGAGGGGCGGCCATCAATGTAGATGCGGATGCCGGCACGGCCCAGCATGGTGATGTTGTCGTTGTTGTCGATCACCACCCCCGGCGATTTGCGCAACAGGTCAAAGGCGTTGCTGCCCGAAGCGGTGATGCTGCCCTCTACGTTGAAGATTGTTTTGTCGGGTCTGATTTCCAGCAGAGGCTTCTGTGCTTTTACGGTCACGCCCTGCAGCTCATTGGCCACAGGTTGCAATTTGATCTCGGGCACACTCAAGGTTTGACCGGCCTGTACATCGTGGATTTGGGAAAGGTAGTTTGGATAGCCCACAAAAGATACGGCCAAGCGGTATTGGCCGGGCTCAAGATTGGCGATGAGGTAAGAGCCGTCGGCCAGGGTGTATTCCAGCTTCACGATCGAGGAGTCGGCGGCTTTTTGCAGCAGCACATTGGCGTATTCCAGGGCTTGACCATCGGCGCTGAGTACACGCCCTTTGATGCTGCTGGCAATGGTTTGAGCTGCTGCATTCCCGCATACCAATAGCAGGGCAGCTGCCCACAATACAGTGGTGAGTTGCTTCTTCATTTTTAACAGTCGGTTGAAATCTGAGGGTGAGTTTGGAATACACAACCAATGGCTAGTATTCCAGACTCACCCGAATAGACGGCAAAACTAGGCGCAAGGTGGCAGCCTGTATTGGCTTTTCGATCAGTACAAGTAAAAGTGGGATAAAAAGGGGAATGGAATGGATGAGGGGGTATGCCCCTTCCTATCAATACGTTGATAAAAAATCTTTAGCGCTTATTTGGGCAATCTTTTTTTGTACCAGGTCATTTGGCCGCGGTGATTGGCATAATGTTCTGCCACATGAAACCATTTACAGTAGTTGTTCCAATCCCATGCTTTGGTTTCGCCCGAAAGCAACCATTTATCATCCTCTCTTTTTCATCTCTGCTTTCGTGCTTGCTCTTACAGCGTTCATGGCTTCAAGGTAATAGTCAATTTTATTGCCCTTTATTTTGTCTCTGGCCTCTGGACCGAGTTCCATGGCCACATTCCATTTGTCTTTGTTCTCTTTTGAAAAATCTTCCAACTTGTGAAAGGTAATGTCCTGATAAACAACTTCCGTAGCGGCCAGGTGCATGATTAAGGAACCAATGGTGTTCGAATCTTCGTCGTGCAAATAATCCAATTGTTCAACGCTCAAGTTTTTTGTAACATTCACTACCGTTTCACTAAGCCAATCTAGCATGGAAATCAAGGTGCCAATTTGTGGCGTAAAACCTGCTTTTGGCCCAATGTGGTTGAGGTTATCCTCCACAGCGACCACGCTTGAATGGGCATTGCCAAACCTGGGTAGAATCAAATTACTGGCCGCAAAAGTCGAGATTCCAGCAACGTTGATAAATTTTCGGCGACTAAAATTTTCTTTTTTCATGGTGTTGAAATTATAGGGTTG
>NZ_JADKCX010000010.1 GCF_016718685.1 Haliscomenobacter sp.
CCTGAACCCTATTCTGTTTTCAGGCTCTTCACCGGATTCACCAAGGCTGCCCGAACGGACTGATAACTTACCGTCAGGAGGGTAATGGCCATGACGCCCAGCCCGGCCACGACAAAAACCCACCATTTGATGTTGATGTGGTAGGCAAAGTCTGCCAACCATTGCTGTAAGAAATAGAGTGCAAGCGGGGTAGCAACTACCGCAGCGGCGAGCACCAGTATCGAGAAATTTTTGTTGAGCAAAAACACGATCTCCAAAGTAGAAGCTCCCAGCACTTTGCGTACGCCGATTTCTTTGGTTCTTTGGACAATGGTCAGCGTAGCAATACCAAACAAACCGAGGCAAGCGATAAAGATGGCCAAGCCGGCGGCAAGGCTGATCATGCTGCTGAGGCGGCTTTCGGATCGGTACAACTGGTCGATATTTTGATCAAGGAATGCGTAATCAAAAGCCTGTTCGGGTGCGGCTTGTTTCCAGGCCAAACGCAGGGTGGTAATGGCCGCCTGTAGATTTTCCCCCGCAATTTTGACCGAAATTTTTGGCGTGGGTGAGTCATCAAAAGAGATGTCCGAGCTTTTTTGCACAATGCCAATGGGGTCGGTAGCCAACAGCAGGGCATCCACTTTGGTGTGTAAACTTTCGAAGTTAAAATCCTTGGCAATGCCTATCACGGTATAGTCCTGAAAAGGCGCTTGCATGAGCTGACCGACCGACAAGCCGAAGGCCTTGGCATAGGTCTGATTGATGATCACGGCCCTTTGATCTGCCTGGGTTGTATTCGAAAAATTGCGCCCTTCCATTAATTGAATGCCATACATGGTCAAAAACTTTTCGTCAACCCCGTTTGCCCGAAAGGTGCGAAACTGCTCAGTGCCTTGTTCTCGGTAGCCGACGTTCATCCAACCTGGTGTGCCAAAAGTGTGGGTGGAAAGAGCCACCTCACCCATCCCGGGCTTGCCATTAAGCGCATTGCGCAGGCGGTCTGCTACTGTTTTACCCTCCACCCATTGATCCGTCAACCTTGCACCAGAGCGAGCATAAGGCAAAACCACAACTTGCTCTTTTTGATAGCCCAGATTTTTGTTTTGAATAAAACTCATTTGTTGCTTCATCACCAGGGTACAAATGATGAGCAGAATAGACAGTACAAACTGAAAGCCAACCAATCCGCGCAATACCAGGTGCCGATTGTTACCCGTGACGGCCAGAGAACCGCGCAAACTTTTGAGGGGCGAAAAAGCAGAAAGCACCAAGGATGGATACCCCCCGGCAAACAATCCGATCAGCAAAGTCAAGCCCCCCAATGCGCCAACGGTTTTGAGGGAATAAGCAATGGATAGTTTTTTATCGATCAGGGTATTAAAAGCGGGTAAGGCCAATTGAGCCAGCAGCAATCCAACCCCTACGGCGAGCATGGCGGTAAGCACCGCCTCGCTCCAAAACTGTGCCATGAGTTGTCCCCGTCTGGCACCTGTGGTCTTGCGCACGCCCACCTCTTTGGCCCTCGACACCGAGCGTCCGATAGAAAGGGTGGTAAAATTGATGCATGCCAGCGCCAAAATGAGCAATGCAACACCCGCCAGAATGTAGGGATAACGACTGTCACTGACATTGACAATACCTTCTGGGAAATCCTTGTTCAGGTGGATGTCGGAAAGCTCTTGCAGCCCCACGTGGTATTTACCCGGTTTGTAATCTGCCGCTACTTTGTTGTCGATAAATGGGGCAATTTTGGCTTCAAATTCCCGGGCCTGGTTTGCTTTTTGGAGCATGACGTAGGTTTCCACGTTCACATTGGTCCAACTCGCCATGCCTCCGGGCGACATAAACGTCTTGGTGATGGCAAAGGGAATGAGCAGATCGTAACGAATGCTCGAATTTTCTGGCGCTTTCTGAATGATCCCGGATACCGTAAAATCTACCCACTGCTCGCCAATCTGGAGGCTGAGGTTTTTCCCAATGGGCGCGGGTTCACCAAAGTATTTTTCCGCCATTTCAGGGGTAATCACCACCGCGTGCAAATCGGCCAAAGCCCGATCGACATTGCCGCGAAGCAAGGGGAAGTCAAACATTTTCAGGAACTGAGGCTCTACCGCGTGTACATTTTCCCGTTCCGTAAAATTGCCTTTTTTGATCTGGGCATTCAGGGTCAGGTAACGCGCCACCATAGCAATTTCTGGGAAATTATCGCGCAACTCCTGCCCCAACACATAAGGCGTGAGTGTATTAAAAAACACTTTATCAGGCGTGTATTCTTTTACCCAGGCGCGGTAAATGCGCTGGTGTTTGGCGTGGAATTGGTCAAAAGTCCATTCATTGTTGATGTACAGCACCAAAAGCACCACTACGCTGGTGCCAATGGATAAACAGGTCAGGTTGATAAAGGAATAAAGTTTGTTCTTAAGGAGGTTCCTGACAGCGATTTTGAGGTAGTTGCGGTACATAGTTGGCGCGTTTAGGAGTGGTTGTAATAGACTAAGCCTTATTTTATTTTACCACTGCAAGTACCTTGCCAGTATCTAAAAACCCACCAACTACTTGATTTTAAGTGCGCTATCAAAAAAAAAGCGTACAATTAATGTCCAATACTGAACATTAATTGTACGCTTTTGAACAGCTTTTTGCTGATGGTCCCAAAGTGAATTTAGTCCTTTTTTGATTTTTTCCCTCTCAATTGCAGGTAATCAAAAAAGTAAATGACTTTCAGCGAAAGGTTGTTGTTCTGATCGGCTTCCAGGGTATTGCCCAGGTTTTCGAAGTAGCCATCGCGGGGTGAATCCGCACCATAATAAGTCGCATTTTTCCAGACCACGTTCATGAAGCTACCTGGTGCAAACTGCCAGGTATACACCATGTCGATGTTGAAGTAGTTCACGTTGCGGTTGAAATTCTGGGTAATTTCGTTCGTGGGATTTAAGGAACCGTTGGGGTTAAGGGTGAAAAACGACTTGTTTTCCACGGTGCTCACATAATGACGCAGGCGGAAAGTAAGCCCCATTTTATTGGTAAAGTTGTACTTCAGGTTCAGCACGTTGTCGATGGTATTGATTTTGCGCAGCGCAAAGAGGATGCTCTGGTCACCCAGGATGCTGGTAAAGCCCACATTCTTGGGGCGAGGATTGAAACCCATGCGGTAGTTGATGGAAAACTTGCTGCTGAAGCGATAGGTTTGGCCAATAAATAAGTCCAAGCCATTGACATCGTAGAAGTTGAAAAACTTACGTTCAAACAATTCCAGTACGACGGAGTATTTCTTAGCCTGGTTGGTTTCTACCCAGCCTCCAATGGTCACGCTGCTCCCCCGGCGAAACAGGTAACCTTCCCGACGAGGCTCATAAAAATCGTGCTCGTGTGGGCGGTAATTTAGCATCATACCAAACCACATCAGCTTTTTGGTTTGAGCATTCATATTGAACTGTACCCGAGAATTTTGGTAGGTACTTTCCAGGCCACCAATTGGCGCAAAGAGCGAGCTAATATGGGAGTTAAAGTTCAGAAAGAGGCGATTGTACCAACCCTTGGGTTCGTTGTAGCGGTAACCCACGTGCAGGTTGTGGTTGATGTAGTTGTTGTTGGTAAAATAGCCCAGGTCATTGCTGTTGAACTTGGTGTCGGCCAATTCCTGATTGTAATTGAAGGTGAACTTGCCACTGTTTTTGCCAAAATGCAGGGTATGTTGGTAGCCCGTCACGTTGCGCCCTTCTGCACCTTTGTGCGTCAAGTTGCTCAAGGCTGCTCCACCCGACAAATTATAGGTGTTCTTTTTATCAAAAAAACTAAAAAGCCCGGCGCTTACATTGGCGTTGTAGTTGCTACTCCCCCGCAATACACTGGTATTGATGAAGCTGACACTGGAGTTGTTTTTGAGGGTTTGATCCAGTACCAGGATGTTGTAGTTGGTGAGGGGGTCGGTCTCTACTTGCCGGATACTTTTGGTTTCCAGGTTTTCGATGCTGGCAAATTGCGCCCGCGTAATGGCATTGAGCACCCCGATGCCCAGTCCATTTTTGGTGCGGCCCGAAATTTTGGAGGCGTTGATCAGCTTGGACTCGGTGGGGTTGGTCAATACTTTTTCGCTGTCATCCACATTCTCGTAGGCTTTGTGCAAGTTGATGGGACGGCCACCAATCCGGCGCGAATACACCAGGTTGCCTTTGCCAAAAAGCTCGGTTCCCTCGGTGAAAAAAGCACGGTTTTCGTTGAATTTTACTTCAAAAGGGGTGAGGTTGAGCACCTGGTTGTCACTTTGTACCTGGCCAAAATCGGGGATCAGCGTCGCGTCCAAGGTAAAGGCCTGGTTGAGCCCCAACTTGAGATCAAGCCCCCCGGAAACCTGGCTGGTCCAATTGTTCTGCCCAGGCAGATTGGCTGGAAAATGGTTGCCGTAGATCGAAAAATAAGGGGACAATTGCAAGCGCAAGGGCGGTTTGATGTCGGTAATGCCCGTCCAGGTGCCTTCCTGGGTCAAAAAACCGTTGACGTTGGGATCGATGGCGCTCCAGGTGTATTGTTGCTCGGTTTTGCGGCGGCGGCGGGTGATGTTCAAACCCCAATCCTGGACTTTATCCTTGCTGAAACGGATCGCGGAATAGGGTAGGAACATTTCAAACGTCCAGCCTTTGTCGTGCAGCACTACCGCGCTTTTCCATACCGCATTCCAGCTGAAATCTTCGCCCCCGTTGTTGCTGTTTTGGTTGGAAGTCATTTTGGCGTCCCACTGTTCGCCCAAGGGGGTCACAAAGTATTCAAAGCCGTTGAGTTGGTCATTGTACGTGTCAAAAATGAGGCCGATGTAGTCGTTCATACCAAAGCCATCGCGCCCGGATAATTCTTTGGCAATGCTGTCCACATTGCGTTCGTAGCAGGTGCCTCCAAAATAAATGCCCTGGTCGTCGTACATCAGGAAGGATTCGGTACGGTTTTCAAAAGCTTCCACACGCCCAACTACTGGGCGAAATTATATATTCTTCGGCTTTGGCAGCGTCTTGCCAGGCGGCTTCGTCTAGCTTGCCATCAATGAGCACGCGTTTGGTCGTACGTTGCGCTGTGAGTTTTTTAGGCGTGATTTGCCCGAACAAAATAGAAGTAGTAAGCAGAGCGGTGGCTACAGTAAGGCACCACAGAAACCTGTTTGTCATGGTTAGTCGGATGAGAGTTTTAAGAGAGCCTGTTTAAACAGGCTCTAAATCGGGTGTTACTTGATTTCAAGTAAAGACAGTTCTTTTGTACCAGTTGCATGGCAATCGTAAGTATACCAAGGCTCATGCGACCAGGGTTGATATTGGGGTAAGGTTTCTTCACCAAAATTTGTACCAAGAAATTAAATGATTGTTTGTGCTGTTTTTACACAAATTAATAAAATAAAGACTGTTCATTTTCGTACGAAACAGTGTTCGAAAAAAAAATACACATGTCCCAATCCACTCACCTATTTTATTCCGTAGCTATGTATGGATTCAACTACTAAATCAAATTAACATGCTACCAAATCAAATTAAACTTGGTACAGCACTGCTGCTATCAGGTATGCTGACCTTTTTTGCCTGCACCAAGAACAGGACGTACTTTCAAGTGATGGGACAGTCCTCTCCTCCTTGGAAATCAAAAAGTTTTACCAAGAGCTTTATGCAAAAGATGTGAATGTTTTTGCCCTGGTCGACAGCAATATGCTCGTACAATATGCTGCGATTCAGACGCTCAATGAAGAAAAAACGGTGGCCATTACCGGCTTGCAAAGTGGTGAGAAAATACTGGCCATTGATTTTCGCCCAGCCAGTGGCCAACTGTATGGGGTGAGTAACCAGAGCCGGATGTACATCATCAATCAAAATACTGGTGTTGCCGTTGCGGTTAGTGCCACGCCATTTACGCCTGCCATCAGCGGCACTCAGGTTGGGTTTGACTTCAACCCTACGGTGGATAGAATCCGTTTGGTGACCAACACTGGTCAAAACCTGCGCCTGCATCCAGAAACTGGTGCCGTAGTCTTTACGGATGGGAACCTGAACCCAAGTACCACTGGGGTCGTTGCGGTCGCATATACCAACAGTTTTGCTGGCGCTACCAGCACTACCCTCTATGATATTGATGTGGCCAGCGACAAACTGTACATCCAAAATCCGCCAAATAACGGAACTCTCGTAGAGGTTGGTGCTTTAGGCATTGATCTGGTGGGCGAAGGGGGTTTTGATATTTCGCCTAAAAATGATGTAGCCATGGCGGTATTTTCGGCCAACGGCACGGGGGATGATACGCCTAGTTTTTATAGCATTGACCTGAAAACAGGCTTGGCCATGAATGTAGGAAAAGCCAAAAAGAACGTCATCGATCTTGCCATTCCAACTACATTGGTGGCCTATTCGATATCGGGCGGAACCAATCTGTTCATCTTTAACCCACAGGCTGCGGGAAGCCGCATCATCAAGCCGATCACTGGTTTGCAAAGTGGTGAAACGGTTTTGGGCGTTGACATGCGCCCTGCGACTGGTCAATTGTATGCCTTGGGCAGCTCTAGCCGCATTTATACCATCAATACGGCCAATGGTGCCGCAACTGCAGTAGGGACTGGCTTTACCCCAGCACTGAGTGGCACTCAGTTTGGCTTTGATTTCAACCCAACCGTTGACCGGATCAGGGTGGTCAGCAACACGGGGCAAAACCTGCGCCTGCATCCTACTTTAGGAACCGCAGTGTTTACGGACGGTGCCCTCAATCCCGGTAGCCCGGCGGTAGATGCCGTAGCGTACACCAACAATTTTGCGGGGGCGACGACTACCACATTGTATAACCTTGATTTCGAAACGAATTCGCTGTACATCCAGGCTCCACCGAACGATGGCAAACTTACCCTGGTTGGTGGTTTGGGTGTAAATGTAGGTTCAGGCAATGGATTTGACATTGGCGGCACTACGGGCAAAGCCTACGCCATTTTGAAAACTGGCACCGTTGCCAGTCTTTATTCCATCAATCTGACTACGGGCAAAGCCATTCGATTGATCGGGATCTCTACGGATACCAATGGATTCGCGTTAGGAAATGGATTCTGATTTTTTCAATTAATAGGATGGTTTAAGCGTTTAGCAGGGTAAGGAGTTGGCTCCTTACCCTGCTCTATTTTTATACAAAAGTATTGTAGCTGAAATGGACAAAGCATTACGACAACAAACCTGCGGAGATTAGGAATTCTAAGTCCCAACCTTCAGCAAACCGTAAAACCTTAACTGTTACATTATGACAACCTTCATACATATAATGATATTGGCTTTTACCACTTTACTATTAAATTGTAACGGAAAGACAGAAAATCACCGATTAAATACTTCAAAGCAAGACACTATAATTGTAAATGAGAAATCAAAAGTTTTAGACAACCCTAAAGGTTTGATCAAAAACTACAATGGTGAAAACAACAAGCTATTTGTATTTGTTGGACAAAAACTTTCAGTAGACCCGTTACCACATAAAGAGGGTTTGATGGATGGAGGATTTAAGGCAGAATATTTAATTCTTCAAAAAGTGTATGGCAATTTTTTGAATGACACAATTGAATTTGTAGCATATGACCATTATGGAATTCCACCGTTTTCAAAATTTGAAAATGTATTACTATTTGTATCTGCTGATAGCGGACTTTACTACCATCAAAAATATATGTACAATGACGTTTACCAAACAAAAGGAGGAAAGTGGGCAGGGACTTATGCGGAATATGACTATGGACACGCATATAATAAGCACACGAAAGTGAAACCGATTAAAATTGATTTCATCAAAGAGATTTCTTACCCAACTAAAATTGTAAGAAGTGACAGCCAAATAGTTACTATTGCTTATCCCAAGCCTTATTTTAAAACTGTGGGCGACAAAGCAATCGCTATTTATGGAAATTATGTTGACGAGCTTTTTGTTTTAAAACGAGACGGTTACTTGACGGCAAGAGGAATTTTTGAACCCAAACATAAAAAAGACTAAAGGCATGAACGACCTAAAATGACAACCCTGCAAGGAACAAACATAACAATCAAAAATGAAATTAATCACCTGGAATTGCCAAGGCGCATTTAGAAAAAAAGCAGCCCAGATTTTGTTGCAGCGACCCGATATTCTGGTGATTCCAGAATGTGAGCACCCCGATAAATTGGTTTTCAACTCGACCACGCCAGCTCCCAATGACCTGCTTTGGGTTGGCGACAACGTACACAAAGGACTTGGCGTCTTTTCCTACGGTGATTATAAGTTTCAGCTGCACGAACAACACAACGCAGCCCTGAAAATCATTTTACCCATTGCGGTGACGGGCGGGCAATTTGACTTTACCCTTTTTGCCATTTGGGCCAACAATCGCCAGGATCCGGATGGACAATACGTGGAGCAAATCTGGAAAGCGCTGCACCATTATGAACACCTTTTAGACAGTGAACGGGCATCTTAACAGGCGACTTTAACAGCAACACCATTTGGGACAGGCCCCGTCGGAAGGGCAACCATTCAGCCGTAGTGGACAAGTTGGCCGAGAAAAATATTCACAGCGTTTATCACGGGTATTTGAATCAGGAACAAGGCAAAGAAAATGACCCGACATTTTACCTCTACCGCAATAAAGAGAAACCTTATCACATCGATTATTGCTTCACCTCCGCTGAGCTCTACCACAAAGTAAAGGAGGTAGAAATAGGAAAATACGAACAGTGGATAAACTATAGCGATCATACCCCATTAATGGTTAACTTTGGAGAATGACAACAACAACTCCAATGCGCAAACAACGCAACGCATCCTCCATCTGGAAATTAATCATTGCCATCCTCACTTGTGAGGCAATTGGATTCACCAGCGGCTTAATTGGCAGTGCGGCCATGAATTCCTGGTTTGACAATCTCCAAAAACCTTCCTGGAATCCTCCGGCCTATCTTTTTGCTCCAGTATGGACTCTTTTGTATGCCCTCATGGGTATTGCTTTTTGGCTCATTTGGAAAAACGAAACCGCTGAAGCCAACAAACGCAGCGCCTATGTTGCATTTGCTTTACAACTCTTCCTCAATTTTTGGTGGAGCATCATTTTTTTTCAAATTACAGTCACCATTTTTTGCCTTGATCGAGATTCTCCTGATGTTGTTGGCGATCCTTTTGACGATCTTCCACTTCTCGAAAATCTCAAAAACAGCAGGATGGCTGCTTGTTCCATATGTTTTATGGGTGTCCTTTGCCAGTTTTTTGAATTATACCCTTTGGAGTCTAAATTATTGAACAATGGAGAACAAATTTGTACAACACTTT
The DNA here is from genome assembly GCF_016718685.1 of Haliscomenobacter sp. GTDB lineage: Bacteria > Bacteroidota > Bacteroidia > Chitinophagales > Saprospiraceae > Haliscomenobacter. The sequence goes on from NZ_JADKCX010000010.1 coordinate 9,277, forward strand.
CCAAAATTAGCCCACCTTTCCGCAGAAGAGGCAGCCGCGATAGCCGAAAGTATGCGTGTGGAAACCTACAAAAAAGGCACCATGCTCTTACGGGAAGGACAGATTCAAGTTAATTCCTACTTCATTCTGGAAGGCTGCATCAGAGAGTACATTTTAATCGATGGCGAAGAAAAAACGACCAACTTTTTCACCGAAGAACAATGGGTGATTTCCTTGGGCAATTTTAGCACCCCAAGCCCGGCCACACACAACCTGGTCTGTGTAGAAGACACCTCGGTGTCGATTGGGAATGAGCGCGAAGCCCAGGAAATGTTCAAAAGGTTTCCCCGCTTTGAAACCATCTCCCGAGCGGTAGTCGAAGCTGCTTTTGCGGAACAAAAACAAGCCTTGACTGCTTACCTGACCGACTCGCCGGAACAGCGGTATTTGAAATTGTTGAACACCCGTCCCGATTTATTCCAACGAATACCGCAATACCAACTGGCGAGTTATCTGGGGGTAAAACCAGAGTCTTTGAGCAGAATTCGGAAAAGACTGAATCAGAAACCTTTAAACCGTAATGACCAAATTCCCTTTTTTGTGCCCTTTTTCAACGTACTGATGCGCCGCTGCAAGTTGTGACAGGGGGAAATGCTGGTCAATCACCGTTTTAATTTTCCCCAATTTCAACAGCTCCTTAATTTCCAGAAAATAGGCCAAACGTTCTTTCACTGGAAGCATCCCGGTTGAGGAAGATTTGGCTTTTTTTACCAAAAATCGAAGTCCATATCATGTGCATCAACAATGAAAAATCAATCACGCTTGAAAGGTAAATCCCATCCTGGCTGAGCGAATTTTTGCATTCCCCAAAAGTCCTCTTGCCCACCGTATCAAAAATGATGTCGTATTGCACCCCATTTTTGGTAAAGTCTTCACGGGTGTAATCAATCACCTGATCCGCGCCCAAAGCTTTGACCATTTCCACGTTGCCCGTGCTACAAACGCCCGTCACGACTGCGCCATAATGTTTGGCAATTTGTACGGCGTAAGTACCCAATGCGCCCGATGCACCATTGATCAGCACCTTCTGGTTTGCTTGGATGTTGGCCAGGCCTTTCAAAAAATTCAATACCGTGATGGCACTGCCACTAACCGGAGCGGCCTCCTGATAGCTGATGTTGCTGGGCATGGTGGTGATGACGTCATGTTCACTTACACAGACATACTCCGCGTAGCAGCCCAGGGTAGTGGTGCCCCCAAAAACCTTGTCTCCAGGCTTGAATAAGGTAACCTCAGTGCCTACTTCAACCACTTCGCCAGCAAATTCAAAACCCAGGATGGTTCTGCTGGGTTTGTTCAAACCCAGGTAAAGCCGGCCAATCAGCGGCTTGCCGTTCCGCATCATGATGTCTGCTGCGGTAACGGTGCTGGCATGGTTTCGGATCAGCACCTCATTGGGCTTTGGGCTGGGTTTGGTTACTTCGTTGAGTTGAAGCACCGCGGCTTCTCCGTATTGTAGGTACTCAATTGCTTTCATGTCAGCGCTCATTATTGTGCTTGATTTTTTCATGACACAAAATTATAGAGCTGGCTTCCCAATTGCATTGACCTGGGTTAAGAAATGAAATCGGTCAAGTGAAATTGGTAAAATCACTCCGATTTCAAGGATTTCACCGGATTCACCAAAGCCGCCTTGATTGCCTGGTAACTCACCGTCAGCAAGGTAATCACCAAAGCGCCTATGGCAGCGACAGCAAAAACCCACCAAGAGATTTCGATGCGGTAGGTATATTTTTGCAGCCATTCGTTCATAAAATAATATGCAATGGGTGCAGCAATCAGGCAAGAGATCAGCACCAGAATCACAAAGTCTTTGGACAAGGATTGCCAGAGTTTGGCCACCGATGCACCCAATACTTTGCGGATGCCAATCTCTTTGGTGCGCTGCTCGGCCATGAATGACGCCAGGCCAAATAAACCCAAACACGAAATAAAAATGGCGAGGATGGAAACAATCAAGGAAAGCTTGCCGATGAAGGCCGTGTATTTGAATTTTTTGGCGTATTCGGCATCTGCGAAGGCGTAGTCAAAAGGAAATCCGGGATTGTATTTGTCAAATATCGGCCCAATTTTGGCGATGGCCTCCGAACTTGAAACGTTGGGGTTTATCCTTACACACAAGCACTCTACCCAATCTTTATCGAATACAATCGTCAGGGGCGAGATGCTTTGAAAGGGCGATTCCATGTTGATATTTGGAATGACTCCAACGACGCTCAGGGTTTTTCCATTCCATTTTATTATTTCGCCAACTGGATTTTCCAAGCCCATACGTTTGACCGCTGCTTCGTTCAACAGCACACCCGTCGCATCAGTGCTAAATTCCCTGGAAAAATCCCGCCCTGCCTTGAGCTCAATGCCCATGGTTTGGGTGTAGTCGTAAGTGGTAGCGACGACATTAAAAAGGGTGCCTTTGTCGGCGGGGCTGGAGCCACGCCATTCCCAACCATTGCCATTGCTCCAAATTTCCGAGGCGGGCGAACTCGCCTTACAAATGGAGGAAACCATTCCCGAAGCCAGCAATTCATTGCGCAATGGCTCGAAATTCTGGGTCAAATCATTTGAAATAGCGACCGAAATAAGGCCTTGGTTGTTGAACCCGATGGGGCGGTTTTTGACAAACTGGATTTGTTGATAAATGATCATGGTGCCAATCATCAGCACAATCGAGAAGGAAAATTGTACCACGATCAATACTTTACGAGGCAAGGCAGCACTTTTACCCACCCGAAATCCACCTTTGAGGATTTTCAATGGGCTGAAAGACGACAAATAAAGCGCAGGATAACTTCCAGCCAAAAGTCCGGTCAACAAGGTAAAAACAAACATCAGGCCCCAAAATGCCGGATTCCCAAATTGAATGCTCAGCTCTTTTTCGGTGAGGGCGTTGAAAGAGGGCAGAAAAACAGCAACTAGGATCAACGCCAAGACCAAGGCCAAAAAGGCGATGAGCAGAGATTCGCTTAAAAACTGTCCGATGAGTTGTTTTCGCCTCGAACCAATGGCTTTGCGCACCCCTACTTCTTTGGCGCGTTTTTCAGAACGAGCCGTGCTCAAATTCATAAAATTGATGCAGGCAATCACCAAAATGAATAGGCCAAAGATGCCAAACAGCCGTACGTATTTGATGAAACCACCCGTGTTTTTTCCATTTTCAAACTCCCCGTACAATCGCCATTTTGACATGGGATGAAGAAAAACCGCAGGTTTGATGGCCTTTTGCATCAACTGGTCCTCGCTGACATGGTTCAGTACCACATCTTTGATTTTGGCCTCGGTTTTTTCCGGGTTGAGCCCTTCTTTGAGTTGGGCATACACCTGATAGGAGTTGTCTTTCCAATCCGTTGCGGAGGTTTTTACCCAATCGTAGAGTTTGATCTGTAAGTCCCAGGGCAGCAAATAGTCAAATTGTAAACTCGCATTTTGCGGCTGTTCGGCCACTACGGCGGTCACTTTTACATCCACTACATTGTCCACTCGGATGATTTGATCCAGAGGATTTTGTTTTCCAAAAATCGCCTGTGCCGTTTTTTCGGTCAAAACAATCGAATAAGGGTCTTTCAAGGGGTTTTTATCACCACTCAAGATGGGCAATGAAAACATCGCGATGGCCTCTGCACCGATGTAATGCCCTCGCTTGAGGAACTTTCGGTTTCCAGCTACCAATGCCCGTTTTTCGCCCCAATCACACATCGCAACCGCTTTAAAATCGGGGTATTTTGTTTTTAATTCCGCACCCAAGGGATAAGGCATGGCCACTTGTGAACTGCGCTCCCCATCAAAGGTTTGATGCATCATCACCTGGTAAAGGGTTTGGTAGTTTTGGTGGTGCTGGTTGGCCGACAATTCATTGTTCATCCAGAGCGCAATCAGCATCGCTACGGCCATGCCCACCGCCAGCCCACCGATGTTGATGAAGGCAGAAACCTTGTTTTTCAAGAGGCTGCGAAAAGCAATTTTGAAGAAGTTGCGATACATGATCATTCGGATTTGAGTGATTGAACTGGATTCACCAACGCTGCCCGGATCGCCTGATAACTCACCGTCAGAACGGTAATCACCAAGGCCCCAGCCCCAGCCGCTGCAAAAATCCACCAGGAAATTTCAATGTGGTACGTATACTGCTGCAACCAATCGTGCAGGTAGTAATACGCAATGGGAATCGACAATACAAAGGCGATCATCACCAATTGCACAAAATCTTTGGACAATAAACCCCACAAGTTGAGCACCGAAGCCCCCAATACCTTGCGGATGCCAATCTCCTTGGTGCGCTGCTCGGCCGTGAAGGAAACCAGGCCAAAAAGCCCCAAACAGGAAATAAAGATGGCCAAAATGGCCAAAAATGCCGCCAGTTTGCCAATCTGTACTTCAAACTCAAACTTTCGGGCGTATTCGGCGTCCACAAACTGGTATTCAAAGGGGGCCGATGGATTGTAGGTTTTGACCACTTTTTCGACCTTGCTCAAAGCTGCGCTGGTGCTCAAGCCAGCGGCCAGTTTGACGTTGATGACGTTGGCCATGCCATTGTCCAGGGTATAAAAGGAAGGTTTGATGCTTTCAAAAGGAGACTCCTTGATGATGTCTTTGACCACACCGATGACCCGATAAGACCGTCCAGCCCATTTTACGATTTCATCCACTGGCTTTTCAAAACCCATCAGGGCTACTGCTTCTTCATTGATGACCATCGCCGCTGAATCCGTTAAAAACTGGCTTGAAAAATCCCGGCCTTCCAGCAATTGCCAGCCGATCGTTTTGCCGTATTCACTTGTAATGATGTTGGACATCAACAGGGGATTGTGGTCTTCTTTTTTACCTTCCCAGGACACGCCAGTTACCCCACCATAATCCTCAGTAATCGAGCCAAAAGATTTCGATACCCCATCCACGGCGCCTTCCTTGAACAAATCATTGCGCAAAGCGTCATAGTGCTGTTTCAGATCGGGGGTTTTCATGGTAATTTCAATCAAACCATCGCGGCTGTACCCAACTGGTCGATTTTTGGCAAATTGGATCTGCCGAAAAACAATCAGGGTGCCAATGATCAAAGTAATCGAAACCGTGTATTGAAAAACCACCAACACCCGCCGGGGAATGGCCGCAAAACGCCCGGCACGGAAGGTACCTTTCAGCACTTTGATGGGCCGGAACGAAGACAAATACAGGGCTGGATAACTCCCTGCCACCAAACTGGTAAAAACGATAAAGGCCAAGCCAGTTGCCCAAAACCAGGGATTGAACCACAAAATCTCGACTTTTTTATTGGCGATGTCGTTAAAAAAAGGCAGGGTGAGTTGCACCAGGAGTAAAGACAGCCCAAAGGCAAAAATCACCACCAAAAAAGATTCTTGAAAAAATTGAAAAATCAATTGCCCACGGCCGGAACCGATGCTTTTGCGAATGCCCACTTCTTTGGCCCGTCGTTCGGAACGTGCGGTGCTCAAATTCATAAAATTGACACAGGCCAGCAAAAGCACAAACACCCCAATCGCACCAAAGAGCCATACAAACCTGATGAGTCCGCCATCATTCACGCCCTGGTTAAAGCTGGAGTACAGGTGCCACTTCGACATGGGGTGCAGGAAAAACTCCGGCTTGTACGAAGGAGGATTGTCCCGCTCCATACGAATGTCTTTGATTTTGGCGGACACTTGTTCAAAATCAGCACCTGCTTTGAGCTGTACAAACAGTTGTTTGGAATTTTCATCCCAGCTGTCTTTGGCGCGTGCCGTTAGTTCATCATTGGCCAGCAGCAAATCCCAGGGTGCCAGTAGTTGTACATCTTTGAAGGAGCTGTTGCTGGGGAAATCCTGATAAATACCGGCAATTTTGACATCCTGCCGATTGTTGATTTTGATGATTTTATTCAGCGGATTGTCCTCGCCAAAGAAGGTTTTCGCCAGCGACTCCGCAAGCAAAATGGAATGAATGTCCTTTAGTGCATCGCGGTTACCCGCCAGCATGTTCAAAGCCAGCATTTCACTGAACACAGGCTCGACGTAATTGCCCGTTCCAATCATTTTTTTGTCGCCATCCGCCAAAATGACGTCCATGGTATTGGAGGACAAACTGACCGCCTCAAAATCGGGATACTTGCTGCGCAACTCTTCCGCCAGAGGGATGGGCATGACCTGATAGGCGGCTTTGTCTTTTTCAAAAGTTACAAATTGCCATACCTGAGCAATACGGCCATAATTTTTTTGACCTTGATCAAAGGACAATTCATCCCAAATCCACAATCCGACCAGCATGGCCACGGCCATTCCTACGGCCAATCCACCAATGTTGATCAGAGAGGAAGATCGGTTTTTCAACAGGCTGCGAAAAGCGATTTTGAAGAAGTTGCGGTACATAGTTGAATCTTTTAGGCATAGAAGTATTGAACTGAGCTTTATTTTTCAGCCAAATTTCATGCCATGTGTCTATCTTTTTAATTGTCAAAGGTTTAATCAGCATTAAATACCTAAAAAATGTTCACATTCGGACAGGAACGCCCCAAATTCGACCAATCCATTGTAGCAGCTAAAAGCAACAGTAGTACATAAACTTTAATTACTGCCGAGCATCGTGCAGGTATAATCTGAGGGTTTCTTTAGTGTCTTAGTTTTCTTAGGTGGTGAAAAGAAAAAAACCTGCGTAGCAGGATAAAATTTCACCACCTAAGAAAACTAAGACACTAAAGAAACACCTTAGTTAGGCAGCCAAATGAATCGAAAATTTCCCACCCCCTTGCATCAAAAATAAAATCCCCATAATTTTGTCCCCACTCACCAAAAGGTAATTCAATGTAGGAGAACATTTCTTTCAAAAAGCGATCTGGCGAACCCGCAAAGCTGCGCCATCATTATTCACTTTTTGAGCCTGAGCCAGTTTTTGCTTTTGCCAAAAAACTGCAGATAGCTCATAAGAAAGAAATCATGTTGATTCTGCAAAATCTCTCCTACATCCATCCCAATAAGGATGTATTGTTCGATAAACTCAATGTGACCATCAATCGGCAGCACAAAATCGCGCTGATTGGCAACAACGGCATTGGGAAATCCACCCTGCTCAAAATCATGGCCGGAGCCTTGGTGCCAGCCACTGGAGTAGTAAAAACCGAACATCCGCCTTATTACATCCCGCAGCTTTTTGGCCAATTCAACGACTATACTGTTGCGCAGGCTCTGCGCATTGAGGACAAATTGAATGCCCTGAAGGCCATCGAGAACGGCGAGGTCAGCGAAGCCAATCTCAATGCCCTAGACGACGACTGGACGATCGAAGAGCGCTGCCAGGAAGCCTTGACCCATTGGAAATTGGAAGGCCTGGATTTGACCCAAAGCATGGGCAATTTGAGCGGTGGGCAAAAAACCAAAGTTTTTCTCGCGGGCATAGCCATCCATCAACCCGAGATCATTTTGATGGATGAACCCAGCAACCACCTGGATACCCAGGGGCGGCGGATTTTGTACGACTTTATCCAAAGCACCAACAGCACCTTGGTGGTGGTCAGCCACGATCGTAAGTTGCTGAACCTGCTGGACACGGTATACGAATTGAGCAAACGGGGCATCACGGTTTACGGTGGCAATTACGATTTTTACGCCGAGCAAAAAAGGATCGAAAGCGCTGCCCTTGACCAGGACATCCAAAGCAAGGAAAAAGCCCTGCGCAAAGCCAAAGAAGTAGCCCGGGAAACCCTGGAACGCCAACAAAAACTGGACGCCCGGGGCCGGAAAAAGCAGGAAAAGGCGGGAGTGCCCACCATCATGATGAAAACCATGAAAAACAATGCCGAAAAAGTACCGCCCGCGTCAAAGACATCCATGCTGAAAAAACGGGGGGCATCGCCCAGGAACTGACCGAGTTGCGCAAAGCCTTGCCGGATATCGACAAAATGAAGTTTGGTTTTGACGCTTCGGCCTTGCACCGAGGGAAAATCCTGATCAACGCCCAAAACATCAACTTTGGCTATGGCCAAACCATGCTTTGGGCAGAACCCTTAAACGTCCTCCTGACCAGTGGGGAACGAGTTGCCATTCGGGGGCTCAACGGCTCGGGCAAAACCACTTTGATCAAAATCATTTTGGGTGAACTGGAGCCACTGGTCGGCAGCATTCAACGAGCGGCCACCAAAGCGGTGTACATCGACCAGGATTATTCCCTGATTGACAATCGACTCAGCGTGTATGAACAAGCCCAAAAATTCAACACCAGCGCCTTGCAGGAGCATGACATCAAAATTCGCCTGAGCCGCTTTTTGTTTGGCAAAGACGATTGGGACAAATCCGGGTCGGCCTTGAGTGGCGGCGAAAAAATGCGCCTGATGCTTTGTTGCCTCACCATCGGCAACCAGGCGCCCGACCTCATCATCCTCGACGAACCAACCAACAACCTGGACATCCAGAACATCGAAATCCTCACCGCCGCCATCAACGACTACCAGGGAACCTTGTTGGTCATCTCTCACGATGCGTATTTTTTGGAGCAGGTGGGGGTGGTGCAGGGGATTGATTTGGGGTGATGTTGTAGCCGGAGTAGCCAAAAAATTGCATATGAAAAATTAAAAATCAGAGTAGCCGTTTAGCCTGGGCGGATGATTTTTATTTTCCGCAGATCGCGCGGATTTCCGCTGATAATATCTCTATTCTGAAAATCTGCGAAAATCTGCGCGATCTGCAGGAGAAAATGAAAAGTGCTAAATACAAATCAGGAAAAAAGTACAAGAAAAATTGCGTAGTTAAATAGCTACATTTATATTTGTAGCCAAATGACTACGCAATGAATTTAAGACGTGACGTATTTCAAGCCATCGCCGACCCGACCAGAAGGGCGATCCTGCTGTTGGTCGCCTCACAAACCATGACCGCAGGTGCGATAGCCTCAAACTTTGACACCGCCAGACCCACCGTTTCTAAACACTTGCACATCCTCACCGAGTGTGAATTGCTGAAACAAGAGCAAAACGGCAGGGAAATTCACTACCACATCAATGCAAAAAAAATGAAGGAAGTAGCCGACTTTATTGAACCCTTCCGCGAAATGTGGGATGATCGCTTCAATAAACTGGAAGCCATTATGAAAAACTACAAACCCAAAGACTAAGATGGAACGAAAAACCAAAATCAACGCCGAGGACGGCAAGCAGGAAATCCTGATCACTAGGGAATTTGAACTGCCCCTGGAATTGCTGTTCAAAGCCTATGTCGAGCCGGATATAGTGGAGCAATGGATGGGCACAAAAGTGCTCAAACTCGAAAACAAAAGCACGGCAGTTACCAATTTGAAACCACCGATCCCAAGGGAAACAAACACGGGTTCAATGGGGTCATCCACGAGTTTGTGCCAAACCAGAAAATCACCCGGACCTTTGAAATGGAAAACACCCCTTTTGCCGTCCAACTGGAGTTCCTGGCCTTTGAAGAGCTGACTGCCGACAGCAGCAAACTCAGCATGCAAATCATTTATAAATCCGTCGCACTCCGTGACCAAATGCTGCAACTGCCCTTTGCGCAAGGCATCAACATGGCCCACAACCGCTTGCAAGACATCTTCAATAAACTAAAATAAACAACCATGACCAAGAGAAATAAAATCATTTATTGGGTTGCTACCATCTGGCTGGCATTGGGCATGCTCTCTACGGGCATCGTACAGTTGCTCCAGGTGAAAGAGGAAGTAGCGCTGTTTACCCGTTTGGGCTATCCTGCCTATTTGTTAAGCATCCTGGCTATTTGGAAATTTTTGGGCGTCGTGGCCGTACTGATTCCTAAATTTCCTTTGCTCAAGGAATGGGCTTATGCGGGTTTCTTTTTTGTTATGTCGGGCGCGGTGTTTTCTCACCTGGCCGTGGGCGATGGCGCTGCTGAATATTTTGGCCCAGTATTGTTGCTTGTCCTGACGGGGCTATCCTGGTACTTCCGGCCTGCAAGCAGGAAGTTTGTTTCTGTAAATCTATAAATCAAAAGTATGAATCCTAAGGTCGATTTTTACTTCAACAAAGGCAACAAGTGGCAGGCAGAAATTGAGCAATTGAGAACAATTGTGCTTGACTGCATGCTCAGCGAAGAATTGAAATGGGGCGTTCCTTGCTACACCTTTCAAAAAAGCAACATCGTTTTAATCCATGTGTTTAAAGAATACTGTGCGTTTTTGTTTTTTAAAGGGGCCTTGTTGCATGATGCCGGGGGTATTCTGGTCCAACAAACGGAAAATGTACAGGCGGCACGTCAAATTCGCTTCACCAGTGTTCAGCAGATTGTGGACATGGAAGCCATTTTAAAAGCCTATATTTATGAAGCGATTGAAGTGGAAAAAGCGGGATTAAAAGTGGAGTTAAAAAAGACCACCGAATTCGCCATGCCCGAAGAATTTCAACACAAATTGACAGGAAACCCTGCCCTAAAAACCGCATTTGAAGCCTTGACTCCCGGACGGCAAAGGGCATACTTGTTGCATTTTTCTGCACCCAAACAAGCCAAGACCCGGGAAGCGAGAATTGAAAAATGTATGGCACAAATGCTCGATGGAAAGGGACTAGACGACTGAATGAAATAGCCTAGGCCATGAAAATACATTCCCCATTGTCATTTTTTCTACTGCTTACCAGTGTTTGCAGCGCCCAACCATTCGAAATTACCACCCTAAAACCCGACTTTAAAACAAGCGATCTGGTGGTTCCGATGATGGAAAAATTTCTTAACAAAGAAAACAGATAACAAGGGTAATGGGCAAAGAAATTCTATCCAACATAATTGGCCGACTAAAACAGGACGACAGTTTCCCAAGCTGGTGGAAAAGTGAAGCGCTTGAAATCCCCTACTTTGGCAATGACAAATTGACCATTACATTGATACATTTTGAACCAGAAAAGGACAAAACATTCCTTGACGAAGCTGAGCAAGCCTTGATGAATTTTATAAAATTAAATATCGATGACCGAAACTCAATTTCGGAACTTGCTTATAAAACTTGCCTGGATTTTTTTGCAGCAACTGGCTTTGATGAAGAAACGGTCAAAATGTTTCAAGAAGTTGAAAGCCCACAGCCTTGGCATTTAAAGACGATTGAACTAGGCAAACTACTCAAGTTGCAAAACATAAATGACGTTTGGGGATTTATTCATCCGACAGAAATTTATGTTGCAAGAAGACCTTATAAAGATCAAGACATGTATGTTCAAGTTGCTTGTGAATGTGATTGGGAAGAAGAACACGGGCTTCAACTTGTATTCAGACAAGGAAAAAAACTTACCAGAATAAGCGACCAAGACGGCCATCTAACGGAAGCCGATGCCTACGATTGTTGACTGATGGTCTTGTCATCAGTAGGAAGATTGGGTTTGCGGTCTGGCGTTATTTTTCGCTTAGCTGGCTGATCCGTTCGGGGAGCAGGAACGGGTTCGGGAACAACGACGGGAGCTTTCGGTGGTGCCCAATCGGAGATACGATCCCGTTTGACGGTGGTTTCGCGTTGTATTTCCGTTTTAGCCACTTCACGCGAGCGCAGAATTTGTGGGTATTTTTGGCTGTTCCTGTCCAAAAACTCTTCTGGACTAAGCACTTTTTGAGGGTTTTTGAGGTTGAAGTCCCGTCTTCCCTGCTCAAAACGACCAAACTCCCTCAGGCGTTCGGATAACTCTTTTTGAGGCGTAATAAAATCATTGGAAATTACGCTGCGGTTGCGCTCGCGCCAGTCTCTAACGCCCATTGAAATGGTGGCACCAGAGCTACGGTAGCCGTAATAGTGCTGGACAAAATGGGTAGAGAGGCGGTTGTACCGGTCATGGTGGTAGGGGCGATCGAAATACCAGTTCATGAAATGGTAGGAAGGCAAATAGATGATCACTACGCCACGAGCACGGAAATAAGCGCCCCAATCCCACCACCAGGGGTAGGGATGCCAGCGAGGGTAAGGCTCCCACCAGGGAAAACCATACCAGTACGGATAGGGATCGTAATCATGGTGCACTACCTGCCGATCCGGGCGCTTGTTGGCATTGTCTTTATCGTAATACACATCATCAAAAACATACACATCGTCGCCATTGGTTTCCGCTTCTTCGACCGCATATCCATTTTCGGTGGCATATTCCCGGGCGGCAGCTTGCAATTCCAGCTTGGCCTCCGGGTCATTTTCGATGTTGGTTTTCCAGTTCTGCAATTCCTCCGCATGAGCACGCGCAGTGACAAGGTTGAGCGAGTCCATTTTTTCGATCACCCAGGCCGGGTTTTCACGATAAACATCACCAACCATGATCGTGAAGCGCAGGTCTTCGTTCAATAAATCGATGACCTCCGGCAACGCCAACAGGTGGGTAAAAGCCTGCTGTGCGGGAATGGGGTACCCCGCAATGAGTCGCTCAAAAGCCCGCTGGGTCGTTTGGCTAAGGTCCTTGATTTGGGTCAAGGTTGGCATTTGCCGACTTACGACCCCAAAAGCCTCTTCCACTTTATCTGCGGGCATTACTTGCAGTAGTCTGCGGATCGCTGCGGGGTCGTTTTTTTGCAAAACGAGTGATTCCACCAGCCCCGGATAACGGTTCACATCGTAAAAGACGGCCTGGGTCGTGCGGGGAAAATCCTCGATGAGCGTACGGAAAGCTGCGCTGGTTTTTTCGCGCATGTTCTGCATCTTGATCAATATTTCCGGACTTTTCGTAGCCTGAAGGATGGCCAGCCGCGTTTCAGCAGGGTACAACACCAGCGCTTCGACAGATTTTTTATTCTCCTCTGCCAAATCGCCCAGCAGGGATAAGTCAGTTTGTGCAATACCCGCCTGAACGAATACCCACAAAACCATCCCCAATACTGGCAAATAGCGCCTATTTTTCATTTCATTTGATTTAAGGATGAAACAGAAATGTTACACTGCCATTGATAAACGGGTGGAAGAAGATTAGTCGTCGACCAAATGGGCTGCTAAAAACAGCTTACTGGGTCAAATTCCTGTTGTCGATTTACGCTGCAGCAGTAGCGTTTTGCTCATTTCCATTTGTTGTATGACCACAAAGATGCTGATGATGGCCGCAAAATAGCACCAGACTGAAATGACATAATTGGGGTAAAGTATTTCGGCAATAAAAAAGGATGCCATCATGGGTAAACCTACGATCCACATTTTTGGGACAGTAGAAATAAAAGTTGGCAGGATGGTGAGTATCCCATAAATGCTCCAGGTAAATAGGATAAATGGCACTGGAAAATGGAGCTTATATTTGATGTGGTGATCCATTAATTGTGCCTCAAATGCATTGGTCAGCAAATAATACAAGGTATGAAGTGCAAAGACCAAGCCCAATCCAGCTAAAAAAAGCAAAATTTTTTTGCGCTGTGGATTGTTTTCAAGCCTCAAAACCGCCATGGGCATCCATAAAGGCCAAAGTACCTCAGCAAAAAACAAGAACACAAAAGCAGCAGGTCGAAGCCAGGTGCTAAAAGACTCCTGAGTTAGTGACAACCAAACAAATCCTTCTGTAAATTGCTGGATGGCAAAAACAGCAGGAATTGCGGCAAACATCCTTTGTTTAGGTTCTGTCACCTTACGCGCAGCCAGGATGCCAGCCCCTGAAAGGATGACACCCGCACCAAAACTTGCAACTGTTGAAAAGCACATCGTTTGAGTTTTTCAATTGTGGGTCACTAAATCAAAAAAAGCTGCTGCATCCATTTTAAGTCGGGCACTTCGGTTTTAGAATTGTACTTCCTATTTCCGAACCGCCGAGCGACAAAAAAGTCCAGCACCCATTCCTTCATTTGGTTTTCGGTCATTTGGTCAGCGCTTTCCAACGCCCCTGATTTTAGGGGCATGATGTTGCTCTTCTACAAGGTTTTGGAGGCCATATTTAGCCTTGGAGGGCCAAAAATGACCAAATCATCAGTAGCAGGTTCGAGGAGGCTTAAAATGGTATGGAAATAGTCCTCTTCTTGGTGGTGACGACGCTCTTCCATCCTTTTTTGATTTTCTCCTGCTCTATTGCTCCAATGTGCTTTGCTAAGGGTTCCCCCTCCTAGTCCTCCTTCCTCGATTTCTGAGGAGATGTGTTGAATTTCAACCGCGGCGTTCTCCTCCGTGGGAAGATTGATGATCCACGCATTGCGCAAGTCAAGCCATATTCCGGTTTGTTTTTTCATGACCTGATGTTTAAAAGAAATGTTTACCCCAATTTCAAGCCATTACCAGCAGTTGATACTGATGAAAATCACTTAAATATCTGATTTAGATTATCTTGTATGAATAATCGCCATCGTTGTTGATTAATTTTCCGTAACCTAATTATTGTTTTTTTCGCTTCTCCATGCGTTTAAAATACCCCCTGAACAAAAAATTGTGTTTCAGTGCTTCCATGTTCAACTTCAAGGCATTGGTGCTCTCTTCTACGTTGCTGAGGGTATGGCGTAAGCTCTCCGTGATGGTCGTATCCTTTAGTAGTGCGCCGATGGTTCCTTCGCGTTGGTTGAGGTCTTTATCCACGGAGGAGATCACCTGATCCAGGTTTTGGACCAAGCGTGCCGCGTTTTCCTCTACCGTTTGAATGTTGTATAACGTTTGTTTGATCTGTCCAGCCATACTGGTATCGGTGAACAAGGTAGCGAGGGTGCCTTCACTTTGGGTCGCTTTGGCAAAGGTGCGGGTAACTTCTGACATCAAAGTAGAAGTTTGTTCCGTGGTCTCATGCAGGTGGATCAGAGAAGCCTTTAAATTGGTGCTCAAGCTGAGGTCATCCAGTAGGCGAGTCAGTTGTGCACTGGTGCTGATGTGGCGCACGGTGAGCCGCAAATCTTCGGCAATGACGGCAATGTTATCATTGGTTCTGGACAAGGTTTGCAACATCGCGTCGGTGCTGACTTCTTCTTTGGAAGGCAACAAATCCCCGGCTTTTGCCACGGGTGCTTGGCCCTTTCCTGGGAACAGGTTGACTACGCGGTTGCCGATCAAACCATCGGTACCCAGACTCGCTACGGCATTGCGCCGGATGATGTCACGCATTTTGGTTTGGATGTTCATGGTCACCTCGATGCTCGTATCGTTCAGGAAAACAACACTTTCCACCGCGCCGATTTCAATGCCTGAATACCGCACGTTGTTGCCCGACATCAGACCATTGACCGCTCTGAAGCGGGTTTTTAGTTCAAAACTATCGGTAAACATGCCCCGGTTTTTGCCAATAAAATAGAGTGTCAGGATGAGGAGGAAAAGCCCGCACAGCACAAAAATGCCCAGTCTTACCGATTCAGCGTTTTGATTTTTCATGGTATGTAGTTAGAAGTCTATTGAAAGAATTGGCAAATTTTTTCATCGGCGGACTGCTTCAGCATTTCGTAGGTCCCTTCAGCGTAACATTTTCCATCAATCAGGATGGCAACCCGTTGGGCGGCCAGTTGTACACATTTCATGTCGTGGGTGATGATGATGGAAGAAGTATGGTAACGTTCACCAATCGTTTTCATCAGTGCAATGATCTCCAGACTGGTGATGGCGTCTAATCCGGTAGTGGGTTCGTCGTACAACATAATCTCGGGTTTGAGGATCAGGGTGCGGGCCAAGGCGATGCGTTTACGCATCCCTCCGGATAGTTCGGAGGGCATTTTATCCACGGTATGTTCTAAGCCCACATTCTCCAGTGCCTCCATGACCAAGCCATCCACTTCCGCCTGATTGAGTTGGATGGAATGTCGACGCAGTGGAAACTCCAGGTTTTCCCGGATCGTCATGGAGTCGTAAAGGGCATTGCTCTGGAACAAAAAGCCCACTTTTGTGCGAATTTCATCCAGTTCAATTTTATCTATGTTCAATACATCTTGACCCAAAACGTTGATACTGCCCTGATCGGGGGTAATCAGGCCAATGATGCATTTGATCAAAACGGATTTACCGGAACCTGACCTGCCCAACACCACCAAGCTCTCGCCCTGGTACAATTCCAGGTTAAAATCATCCAGCACTTTATTGTCACCAAATGACTTGTAGAGGTGTTGAATGCTGATAACCGACTTGAGCGCATCGTTTGACTTTTTCATTTCACAACAAATCTGTAATCTGTACCGCAATCAAATCCAGAATAAATATCGCCACCGACGACACCACTACCGCCGAGTTGGCCGAACGGCCTACCCCTTCCGTACCTTTATTGGAATAGTACCCTTTGAAACAACCAATAATGCCAATGGCAAAACCAAAAAAGAAGGTTTTGATAAACGCCGGAACGATGTCGATGAAAAACAGGTAATCGAGAATTTTTTCGTAGAACAGGTGAAAACTCAGGTTTTCGTAAATATTGACCCCCAAAAAAGAACCGTACAAAGAAATGGCATCGGCAATAATGACCAAAAACGGCAGCGTCAGCATAGCGGCAAGGGTACGCGTAACCACCAGGTATTTAAAGGGGTTGGTGCCGGATACCTCCATGGCATCGATCTGCTCGGTGACCTTCATAGAGCCGAGTTCGGCCCCAATACTGGAACCAATTTTTCCGGCAAAAATCAAAGAGGTGACGATGGGGCCAATTTCGCGGATGATGGCGATGCCCACCATCGCGGGTATCTGCGCCTCAATGCCGTAGTACACCATTGTGGGGTGCAATTGCATGGTGAGCACCAGGCCAATGATGAAGGCCGTAAGCCCGATCAAGGGAAGTGATTTGTATCCAATGACAAAACACTGGTGAAAAAACTCCCCGAACTCATACCGTGGCCGAACGCCTTCTCCGAAAAAACGACCTATAAAACGGCTCATTTCCCCAGTTTCTTGTAAGAAGAGTCGCGTGTTTTTAGGAAGCGGTGGGAAATGTAGCATCGTTGTAAATTTAGTACGCTGGCACCACAACTATTACTTGAACAACTCGCCAAATGCTTGTTTCATGTGGTCAAAAGAAGTACCAATTCCTTTGCTGAAGCGTTGAATTTTTTCTTTGACGGAATCGGAGTCGTGTTCGAGCCAAGTCAACAATTCATCAGCTTTGTATGTCAATTGGGAGACCTGCGCATCCAGAGAAGCCAGCTCGTGCAGGGAAGTAATGATGAACCGGGTACGGTACACCTCCATTTTGATGCGAAAAGTACTGATGGTATGTTTTTCTTCATCACCAAGTGCCGGATAAAGTTGATCAATGATAAACTCTAATTCGTACATGGTACGCAAGAGATCCTCCCGCCTATTCGTGAATTCATGTTCATTTTCTGGCGTAGCCTGTTTCAGTAAGGTTTTCAGCTCAACTGTGCGTTGCTTCAATTCTTCCAACAATTTACTTACCCAATGACTATGTCTACGCAAATGCTGAGACTGTTCGTCTAAAAAGCCCGAAAATTTTTTCCATTCCCGTTCAAAAGTTTCTTTTGCTTCACTACTCCCTAATGAGAGTTGCACGTTGAGTTTTTCTATTTCTGTTTTTACCCTGTTCCATTGAGCTTTTGCATCATTGATGAGATTGCCTGCATTTTTCATGGCTAAAGGATTTAATGGTCAATCACTTGCAGAAGATATTTCCACTTCAAGATTGACGTTGTTTAGCGCAAATTGCATGCAGATGAAAGAGATATCAACGACGATTGTCATCCCTTTCCAATGATTTTGATTGATTTTTTCTAAGGTCGTACATAACCTGTTTCTCTCAACACCCGTAAGTCTAATTCTTTCAGGCCCAATTCCTCTATCGTCTGGATCAGGATATTCGCATAAATCGGATTGGTAGAATAGCCTCCTTTTTGCAAGCCTTCTGCCCAGGCACGATAATCCAGAATATCCAGGGCAAAAAGATAACCGTAACGATCCATTTTAGCCGGATTCAACAAGTGCGCCGAGTGACTCATATAGGATTGCCGGATGGTTGAATAAGCTTGAAAGCAGGATTCAATGAGCACGCCATTGGCATCACGATCGTCGTCATATTTGTAAATGGCTTGCCCCACCCACTCCTTCCCACATTTTAAGCCAAAATGGTTGTTGGCCTCCACGGCCAGCGAGCTGACCCCAGAATGTGATTCAACGATGGCTTGTGCAAGTTTGACACTGGCCGGAATGCCCGTCCGTTTCATTTCTTCGATGGCCAGCCAGGAAAACCTTTTTACATAAGCGACTTTAAGGGCTTTTTCCTCCGCTGGTGTTTGGGCAAAGGCTTGGAAAGAAACGAACAAAAAAGCAAACAGGCTGTATGTTGACGTCCGCTGAAGGTGTTTTAAGGGCCGGTATTTTCTGCCTTGGCTGGATGGTGTTGTCCAACTTATCATACTTAATATTGATGTTTGTAAGTAAAATTTATGTGATCATGAGGCAGGACTACCACTGCCTAGACGTGTATAAGGAAACAGGATATGTAATATAAAATATATGCGTATAAAATTAGCTGATAGATTCAACTAGATGGGGTAAAGCTATAGTTTTTTTACATGCGGCCAAATAAAGTACAAATTACTAGGGACACCAAGAGATATTTACCTTGATGTCCCTTAATTTTTTATTGTTTTTTATGCTAAAAACACGCTTACGCCAATACTCGAGTATTCCGTGTAAAACGTCCAAAAAAATACACCACGCTTCCAGCTACAACGATGTGCATTAAGTTCAGCCAAATAACCATCGTGACGGGCACTCCTGGAATCATCAATGGATTGGCAAACGAAAGTACCAGCAGCACCGCCGCAACGATGGTAAATACCCGCCAGGGTTTATTCAGAAAGTAGTTGAGCAGCGCCAATACCAGACCAGCAATCAACGTGGGAATTAGTGAAGATGCAATGACCGGGATAACTGTAAGCGGCGCATTGGCCCCGGGAATAATCACCGAAGAGTCGATCAGACCAGCCGCTGATCCAACAAAAAACAATACACTGTTGACAGCTGCGGCGACAGCGCCAGCCAATGGAGCTGCACTCCAAAGTTTTTTAGCATTAATTTTTTCAGCAATTACCATGATGTTTGTTTTGATGGTTAAACAAAATTTGTTTAGACAAATATACGAGCAAAAAAATATACCCTTTGATCAGCCTCGCAATTTGTCCAGCAAATTGGAAAGAGTTTCGGCTTCTTCATCGCTGAGGTTGTCAAATTTTTTGGCCTGCTGCATGATCATTGGATCCGCACGTTCAAGCAGTTCCAGTCCTGCTTTGGAAATGCGCAACAGTACCTGCCGTCGATTGCAGGCATTGGTTTCCCGCTCAATCAGGTCTTTTTCTTGTAAGCGGTCGCAAAGACGGGTAAGGTCGGGGTTTTTGTCCAACATGACCGCTTTGACATCCCCCACCGGCACAAATTCGGGGTGCTTGCCCCGCAAAATCCGCAACACATTGAACTGCTGCATGGTGATGCCGAAGGGTTTGAATACTTCTGCAGATTGATCAACGTGCCAATGATACGTGTAAATCAGATTGAGCATCGCCTTTTGTAAAGGCGACACAAATTTGGTCTGCTTGATCAATTCTTCAATCTTCATGGTACAAAGCTAAGGGGTTTTATTCGTTTAAACAAATGTTTTTCGGTTGAGAAAATATGGTGCTTAGTTGGGTAAAATGGTTGCTTGGATTTGAAAAAGGAATAGTTTTCGGTAAAGTTAATCCACCCGACAACCTATGCACACCAAAACCCTTCTGCTGTTACTTTTTATCCTGTTGAAATTTGCCTTCCAATATTTCGCCATTGCGCCGGAATACGAGTTGCAACGCGATGAATATTTGCATCTAGATCAAGCCCGGCACCTGGCCTGGGGCTACATCTCCGTTCCACCCTTTACTTCCTGGGTTTCTTATCTCATCCTGCTTCTGGACAATGGAGTGTTTTGGGTCAAGTTTTTCCCTGCGTTATTTGGTGCATTGACGATTTGGCTGGTTTGGAAAACGATCGAGGCTTTGAACGGTGGGCTATTCGCGCTTTGCCTGGGTGCTACGGCGATCCTGTGTTCTGCTTTGGTGCGGGTCAATACCTTGTACCAGCCCAATTCGGTAGATTATTTCTGTTGGACGCTGGTGTATTATGCCTTTGTGCGCTTTGAGCAAACCGAAAAACCCAGGTTCTTGTACCTGGGAGCGGTGGCTTTTGCTCTGGGCTTTTTGAACAAATACAACATTGTCTTTTTGGCTTTGGGTTTGTTTCCAGCCTTGTTGTTGACGCCAACGCGTAAGGTCTTTGGCAACCGCAACCTTTACCTGGCCTTAGGCCTGGCTTTACTACTGATTTCACCCAACTTGTATTGGCAGTACAGCAATGGTTTTCCGGTTTTGCACCACATGCGCGAATTGAGCGAACGCCAGTTGGTGAATGTAGATCGGACCGATTTTTTCAAGGAGCAAATTTTATTTTTCATCGGTTCCGTTTGGATGTGGATGGCGGCGCTTCTTGCCTTCTGGCTTTACCCTCCTTTTCGCCCTTACCGTTTTTTGTTTTTCAGCTTTGTATTTACGCTAGGTTTGTTTGTGTATTTCCGGGCCAAGGGGTATTATGCCATTGGACTGTATCCGATTCTGCATGCCTTTGGCGCACCATACCTGGAGCAGCTCTTGCAAAAAGGTTGGTCGGTTTACCTCCGTCCCATTGCCCTGACATTTCCAGTCATCATGTTTGGCATGGTGGCTCGTGTGGTTTTGCCCATGCGTAGCCCGGCAGCAATCATTAAACATCCCGAAATGTACCAAAACCTGGGCCTGTTGCGCTGGGAAGATGGCAAAGATCATCCGCTTCCGCAAGATTTTGCCGACATGCAGGG
This sequence comes from Haliscomenobacter sp., assembly GCF_016718685.1. Taxonomy (GTDB): domain Bacteria; phylum Bacteroidota; class Bacteroidia; order Chitinophagales; family Saprospiraceae; genus Haliscomenobacter. The sequence continues at coordinate 29,993 of NZ_JADKCX010000010.1, forward strand.
TTGGAAGGAACTGGCGCAAAAGGTGGATCGTGCGTATGCAAAACTATCCGATCAACATACCTTGGTACTTTGTGACAACTATGGCCAGGCGGGCGCGATCAACTTTTATTCCAAACTGGGCATCCAGGCCGTATCCATGAACGCCGATTACATCAACTGGATTCCGCTAGATAAACCCATTGTCAACGTGATTTTGGTGCAAGAGGCAGACGACGATGATCCCAACCGGGAAGATGAAAAGCCCATTTTTGAGCGGGTGTATCGGGTGGGAGGAATTGAAAATCCTTATGCTCGGGAAAAGGGCGCAAAGATTTATGTTTGGAAGGAGCGAAAGTGCCAATCGCGCCGATATTACGGGAGGACATTGCGAAGGAGAAGCGGGGGGAGTGAAAAATGAAAAACGAAAAGTGAAAAAATACCATCTCTAGGTTTTGTATTAATTTATTTGATAAAAATCCAGCAGAGTATTCCGGTTATGGCAATTAACCCAATGAAAGGAGCTAGATAGCCATAGTCTTCCAGTTCCAAATATGCCTTGATTGGTTTTTTGCCTCCTCCTAAAACCCACATGATTGAAGCGCCAGAATAACCTAGAGCTTTACCCAAAATATAGCCAATACCCTTTAAAATTACTTCAACAAAGAAATCTAGGATAAATTCAAGCAAGAACATATTCTGGCGATTTAATTTTTGAAATCCCCACCCCCCCCCCCGCAATTCCATCTTTAACTGAAATGCTATCATCGAACCTTTCATTGTAAAAGAGCAAAGGAGTCGCATTTTTGAAGCGAACCTCAAAAAAAGAGCCTAAACATCGAATCGTATCAAGAGATTTAATGGTTACTACATTGTAGCTCCCATCCTCCCCGTAGAAATCATTAATCGAATCATAAGGAACTGACCAAGGACCAATCCTCAAACCATTGATTGTTGTTTTGTTTTGACCAAATCCATTAACGGACAATAGTAGGATGAACCCAATTAAGACTTGAATAGGTTTCATATCGATTTATTCTACCAATTTAAATGATATGCTTAATGTGAATTCTGAATTAATTCTATTGATAATCAGCGGTGCGACTTCTCCAAGTCGTAAAACGTTAGATTACTAAGGCTGCTACAAACATGCGACTTCTCCGAAGTCGACCAACTGACTTCGGAGAAGTCACACGTTTGTAGAACATGTTAATCGTAAGTTGTTCCGACTTCGGAGAAGTCGCACCTTGCTTTCGCATTAATTCAGAACTCACGTTGCTCAAGAAAACGTCATGTACAAAGAAAGTTACAACCTACTTTTTTACCCCCAAATCCTCCAACGCATATCCTTTTGGATACGTCCTGTTCTTCTTTTTGGTATGGAGTTTCGGCTGCTTGGGAGTGGAATAAAAGCCAACATCAGCTTCCGTATTGACATCAGCCCCTTGATAGTCAAACGAATACTTTTTGGTGGTTCGGGATACTGCAAGGCTTGCAACAACTGCTCATCCATAATGGCCAATACAAACGGGCGCGCCAAGGGCCAACAAAACCTCGGTAAGAACCAACTCAGCATCAAATTCAACGTGGCATCCGCTACTTTGCGCCCACCTTCTGAGTAAGCAAAATGAGCCTTTTCATAAGCGATGTTGAATTGTTCCAGCGCTCGGAAGGTATTGGGAATATCCGTTATGCCCATCCGCGTGCCAATCTCGAACCACAGCCGATGTCCGGCGTCCAGCTCCTTTTCAGTGGAGATGCGGTATCCAAAGCGCCGGTTCCAACGGTAAGGCTCAATGACAAAAGTGGACAACACGTACAACATGTCTTCATTAGAAATGCGGAAACGGCCGTGCATATGGTTCATACGGCTGAGCGCAGCCTGCCCGCGCTCACTATCATAACCGTGTTCGATAATTTCACTCAAGAGCAAATCGGTATCGTCGTAACGCTTTTGGGTTCGGCGGTTGAATTCCTGGGTTTTGTACAACAGATTGCCAATACTCGGTACGGCAAATGTGCGAAAAAGCGCCAATTCCAGGGCACGGGTAGTGTCCCAGGGGAAATCGTAATAGGCCACGAGGCGGCTGATCTCCAGGTGATCGGCCTGGGCGTCGAGTGGAGCGAGTTTGGCGAGGAATTGGGTTTTGCGCATGGTAGAGCCAAAATGAGTTGTTTTTTGAATCAATGTAAAAAATCGTAAAAGTTTAGCAACAAAGTATTCCAATGATAAGATCAGCAGAAAAGTACTGTTTTTTCGGAGGAAGTCAGTGTGAGCCGCAAAAAGGCTGGGGTACGAGGGCGGACGCAGCATGAAATGCCCGGCGCTCAACTTGCCTAACCAGTGCCAGCGACCAACAACCACTCCCCGTCGCTATACGACATTTTCCCCCTTCAACCCGCACTCGGTCGCAATTGTTTCTACTTCAATTAGCTGACCCAATAAAGTTTCGTATTTTTCCGACTTAAAGTGTGTTTGGGTTTCTGGTTCGCATGCGAAACTAAAATCTAAACACACTTTCAAAGTGAAAAGCCCATTTTACGCGTGGACAACATTTGTTCGATTTTTACTAACCTGTAATTTTTATGAAGTACGTTTCATCCCTGCTCTGTCTGGTTCTTGTCGGTATTGTATTGACTTCCTGTGGTGGAAAAAAATCAGAAAGCCCAATGGCCGGAGGCGGCCCTGGCGGCAAACCTGGTGGCCCCGTTCTGCCCACTCCGGTAGACTACATGATTGTGAATGCCCAAGTACTGGAAAACACCTTGTTCACCACGGGTAATTTGGTGCCCAATGAACAGGTCGACATTCGCCCCGAGCGCGCCGGGCGTATGACCAAGTTGCTCTTCAAAGAAGGGGGCTTGGTTCAAAAAGGCGCACTCCTGGCCGAATTGGACCGCGAAGAGCTGGAAGCCCAGCTCGCTAAATTCAAAGTCAGTGAAGCCTATAACGAGCGCGAGCTCAAGCGTGCCAAAGACCTTCTGGCCATTGACGGGATTTCTCAGGAAGATTACGACCGCATTGGTCTTACCCTGGATCAAACCCGTGCCGATATTCGCATTACCCAGGTTGCCCTGGACAAAACCCGGATTCGGGCTCCTTTCAGTGGCAAATTAGGGTTACGCCAATTGAGTGAAGGAGCCTATGTGTCGCCTAGCGATGTACTGGTTGCCCTGCAACAGACCAATCCCATCAAGCTGGAGTTTGAAGTGCCCGAGCGTTTTTCACGGGATCTACGCCCCGGCCAGCGGGTTCGGTTTAATGTAGAAGGCATCGGCCAAAACTTCATTGCGGACATCTACGCACTCAGCAATGAAGTCAATGCGGGTACCCGGACACTTACTGCCCGGGCACGCTGTGCCAATCCCAATGGGCTCCTGAAACCGGGAAACTTTGCCAAAGTGCAAGTCATCACCAGCCAAAACAATGCAGCAGTATTGGTGCCTACCGACGCGGTGATTCCGATCTTGAATGGCCAACAAGTATTGGTGGTTAAAGATGGAAAGGTAAAAATGCAAACTGTCGTAACGGGACAACGCTTAGAAACGGCCATGGCCATTCTGGAAGGTCTAGCTCCTGGTGATACCATTGTGCTCACTGGTTTGTTGGCCCTCAAAGAAGGTATGCCCGTGATTCCAACCAAATTGATTGAATCTCCAAATCCGTCTGGCCTATGAATATGTCATCTTTGAGCATCGACCGTCCAGTAATGGCAACGGTGATCTCCATAGTTATTGTCCTTTTCGGTTACATTGGATTTCGTTCGCTGGGTTTGCGTGAGTACCCCAGCGTTGACCCGCCGGTTGTATCCGTTTCTACGAGCTATACCGGTGCAGCAGCAGACGTGATTGAATCACAAATCACCGAACCGCTGGAAGAAAGTATCAACGGCATCGCCGGGATTCGCTCGCTTTCCAGTACTTGTTCGGATGGACGCAGCAACATTCGGGTAGAATTTGAACTGGGCATCGACCTCGAAGCAGCGGCCAATGACGTGCGGGAAAAAGTATCCCAAGCCCAGCGCTTGCTGCCTCCCGATGCCGATCCACCCATCGTGGCCAAATCGGATGCCAACTCCAACCCGATCATGTCCATCACGGTGCAGAGCAATCGCCGCAACCTCATGCAGTTGAGCGAATTTGCCAACAACGTGATGAAAGAGCGCATTCAAACCATTCCGGGTATATCCAATATCCGTATTTGGGGTGAAAAACGGTACGCGATCCGCATCAAAATGGATCCAACCAAACTTACGGCGTATAGTCTGACGCCACTTGATGTGCGCAATGCCCTGCAACGCCAAAATTTAGAGTTGCCTTCTGGCCGGATTGAAGGTTACCGCACCGAGTTGACCATTCGTACCGAAGGACGTCTTTTTACACCAGAAGAATTTTCCAATATCGTACTCCGCGAAGCGGCTGGTGCGACCATTTTATTGAGCGATGTAGCTGACGTGGATTTGGAAGCACAAAATACCCGCTCCATCCTGCGGGGCAACAACATCATTCCCATGGTGGGGGTGGCCATTACGCCACTACCTGGAGCAAACTACATCGATATTGCGGATCGGGTATACGATCGGGTGAATGAAATTAAAAAAGATTTACCCGCAGATATCATCCTGGACTATGCCTTTGATGGCACAACCAGCATCCGCAAAGCCATTACCGAGGTGGAAGAAACCCTGATCCTAGCCTTTGGCCTGGTGGTATTGGTGATTTTCCTGTTTTTGCGCAACTGGCGGACTACCTTGATTCCGGTTATTGCCATTCCGATCTCTTTGCTGGGCGCTTTTTTCATCATGTACATCTTCAATTTTTCCATCAATATTTTGACCCTTTTGGGAATTGTATTGGCTACTGGTCTGGTGGTGGATGACGCCATCGTAGTCATGGAAAACATTTTTCGACGCATTGAAGAGGGGCAACAGCCCCATGAGGCGGCGCATGAGGGTTCTAAAGAGATTTACTTCGCCATCATTTCCACTTCGATTACCCTCATCATTGTATTTCTGCCCATTGTGTTTTTGCAGGGGCTTACCGGGCGTTTGTTCCGTGAATTTGGCGTCACCGTGGCGGGTTCGATCCTCATCTCGATGATCGTTTCGCTTACGCTCACACCCATGATGAGTGCGCGCTTTTTGCGGCAGCAAAAACACGGCTTCATCTACAATTATACCGAAGTTTTTTGTAGGAATGACCAATTTATACAATCGTACTTTGAAAGGCTTTATGCGTTTTCGTGGGGTTTCCTGGCTGATAACCATTCTGGCAGGCTTTGGCATTTACGCGTTGTTGAATGTAATCCCCACTGAGCTGGCGCCAATGGAAGACAAAAGCAGCATTCGTATTCAAATGACTGCGCCAGAAGGGACATCTTACGAAATGATGGACCGCTATGTGTTGGAAGTCCTCAAAATGGTAGATACCCTCCCCGAAAAACGTGCCATCATTGCTGTAACTGCTCCTGGATTTAGTGGATCAGGTGCTTCCAATTCCGGTTTTGTGAGCATCAACCTCAAACAACCGGAGGATCGCGTCCGCACCCAGGATGAGCTGGCCAAATACCTGATGCCAAAAATTTCCCAGCTGAATTACGCCCGTTCGCTCGTTACCCAGGAACAAACCATTTCTACCGACCGCAGATCGGGTGGCTTGCCGGTGCAGTTTGTAATCCAGGCACCCAATTTTGATGATTTGAAGCGGGTCTTGCCCAAATTTATGGAAGAAGCCGCCAAAAATCCTGCTTTTGCCATGACGGATTTGGACCTGAAGTTCAACAAACCTGAATTGCGTTTGGAGATCGATCGTGAACGCGCTCGAAAACTCAACTTGAACGTGCGCGACATCGCGGAGACCCTCCAGTTGTACTATGCCGGGCAACGTTATGGCTATTTCATCAAAGACAGCAAGCAGTATGAGGTCATTGGTGAAGCAGCCCGCATTTACCGGGATGATCCACGCGATTTGGCTTCTTTGTATGTCCGCAATTCGCTGGGCGAGCTGATTCCGATGAGCAACGTTGTAAAGTTGATTGAACAATCCAGCCCACCACAATTGTACCGCTTCAATCGCTATTTGTCGGCTACCGTTTCAGCGGGTTTGAACCCCGGATACACCATCGGACAGGGAATTGAAGTCATGGAAGAAATCAGTAGAAATGTATTGGATGAATCTTTCCAAACGGCTTTGACAGGTACCTCAAAAGACTTCAAAGAAAGCTCTGGCGGGGTTATGTTTGCCTTTATTTTGGCCTTAGCGCTGGTTTATCTCACGCTGGCAGCCCAGTTTGAAAGCTTCTTTGACCCATTGATCATCATGTTTACCGTGCCTTTGGCATTGGTTGGGGCTTTATTGTCGCTCTGGTGGTTTGGCCATACCCTCAACATTTTTAGCCAGATTGGCATCATCGTTTTGGTGGGCATTGTTACCAAAAACGGGATCTTGATTGTGGAATTTGCCAATCAAAAAATGGAGGAAGGTATGGGCGCTTACGAAGCAGCCATCGAATCGGCTACCTTGCGTTTGCGCCCCATCCTGATGACCAGTATCGCCACCATTCTGGGGGTTTTGCCCATTGCCCTGGCTTTGGGTGCGGCTTCAACCAGCCGGATTCCTATGGGCGTAGCCATCATTGGCGGTTTAAGCTTTTCGCTGATCCTCACGCTGTATGTGATCCCAGCGATTTACACCTTTTTCAATCGGAAAAAATCAGTCAAGCATGAATCGATCGCAGTTGCTGAATAATATTTGTTGTTTATCACTGATCATCATCAGTACAAGCTCCGTTTTTGCGCAAGCACCGATACTGCAGGTGGAGGATGCCGTAAAGTTGGGGCTGGAAAAAAACTTCAATGTCCAGATCCTGCGCAATCAGGAGCTGATTGCTGCCAACAACAATACCCCTGCCCGGGCGGGAATGACCCCAACCGTGAACACAACAGGAACGGTTTCTTACGCCATCAACAATACCTCGCAAAGATTTTTCACCGGGGAAACGCGCAGTGCCCCCAACGCAGGTACTTTCAACGGCCGGATTGGAGTAGAAGCAGTATGGAACCTGTACAATGGCTCACGCATGTACGCCATTCGGGATCGACTGACCACGTTTGAACAGCAAAGTCGCGCACTGACCACAGCACAAATGCAGGCCCTTTCTACAGACATTACCCTGGCGTATTTCAACATCGTTCAATTGGAGCGCACGACCTCCAACCTGCGCTACGCGGTGAGACTGGATCGGGATTTGCTCAATCTGGTACAAGCCAAAAAGACCATCGGTAGCGCCACCGGACTTGAGCTGTTGCAATCGCGTTCGCGCCTTACTGCCGACAGTGCACGCTTGGTGCAACAAGAAGCGGACATCAAGCGCTTCTACATGGGGTTTAACCAATTGCTGAATCGGCCCGTTGAGGATAATTTCCGGGTAGACACCACCCTGTCTACCCAAATGGTGCTCACGGTAGATGAGCTGTTGTTGAATGCCAGACAAGCCAACCCGGATGTAATCCTCAGCAAACTGGATCAACAAGTAGCCATGCTCAACACCAAGGAAATCAAAGGCACTTTCAAACCAGAACTGGATCTTAAGGGAGCGATGAACTATTCTTACCAACGCAACGCGGTAGGTTTTGCCCTATCCAACCGGAACTTTGGACCAGTCTTGGGCCTAACCGGCAGGTACACCATTTACGATGGTCAATTGCGCAAGCAAAACCTGACCAATGCCAGAATTGCCGAGGAAAACGCCAAGTTGCGGCAGGATGAATTGTTGTACATGCTGGAAGCGCAAATTCGTACCCGCTACTCCGATTACCAATCGCTGAAGCAGTTGCGCGATTTGGAAGATGCCAACTTAAAAGTATCTTTGGACCAAGCCAACCTGGCCCGCGAACTGTATCGGCTGGGTAAAATCACCAACTTTGAAGTTCGGGAATCAACCCTGCTGGAAGTGCAAGCGCGGGATCGTACGATTCAGGCTTGGTTCCGCCTGAAACAAGTGGAAATTGAACTGCTGGATCTGGCGGGGATGAAGATGTTTTAAGTTTTAGGTTTTAGGTTGTCCGGCCGCCGAGCGGAGCCGAGGTGCGGACAACCTAAAACTTAAAACTTAAAACCTGTAGGGTTAGCCATTCCACCAATAAGTCAATTTGGCCACCAAGGCACGATTCCGAATTTTCAACCCTTCGGAATAATAATTATCGGTGTAGACGATGAAAAAGTCTGAGGCAGGACTATAGCGCCACTGCACCCGCAGGTTGAGGTTGACGTTTTTGTTTTGGTTGTTGAATTGGATAAAGTTGGTAAAAAACAGCTTATTCGTCAACGTAAGGTCGATGCGCGGGCCGATCAGCCAAAAATTCCAATCGCTATTCTTCAGTTGTTCGGGCAACACCACTGCTTCGTCAAATTCGATGCGGTTGTAATTGACACTCATGGCAATCGCAGCTATGGGTTGCAAACGATAACTGATGTCCCCTCCCAAGCGCAAACGACGCCCATCGGCAAAGTAGCCTCCATATCGAAAAGTGGCGGTATACGTAAAAATATTTTGTGGCTTTGAAGTGAAATCTCCGCCAAAAGAACCCCAGTGGTGTTCAGTACCCGTAGCGAGGTTAAACCCTGAAAAGTTGGTTGGATCAAAAGGAGCCAGCAGCTTGACGTAATCCCGTGCTGTCCAAACCGTCAGTTGCCTGGTATTTTGAAAATTGAAGCGATATACCAAAACGTGGGTAAACTCAGTTTGCTGCGAAGCCGGATTCAAATACTGATTATACATCAACTGTGGCCCGTGATTGATCAACACTTTTGAATTGGGAAAAAACAGGTAACCTGCCTGGGCATTGATGAATTGGTAGCCCGTTCGCGGCACGTAACCCACTTCAGCACGATAATCCTTACCCACATTTTCGTATTGAAAAGCGTAAGTCCAACGGCGGGCACTGTACTGCAAATTGGCAGCGAGTACCTGGTCTTTGGTGTCAACTCCCGGCGCAAAAGACTTGAGATAAAGCAGTTTACCTTTCCAAATGTTGTTGGCCGAGAGCAGGTTGTATTCAAAACCCAGGTTGCGGTTGTAGCGCTTGATTTTGCTGGGATCAGTTACCGTTTCAAAATCCAGGGTTTCTTTGTTGATGGCCAGTGCAGTGATGTTGGAGCGGGCAAAGATCTGACGTTGCAAGGCGAGTACCGCAAAATTCTGACGCGGTGTGCCCTGCTCATCGGCGTTGGTTTGCATGTCCATCAGGCCAATTCGCCAGTTTTTATTCAATTTTCCACTCAAACGAGCCCCGTATTGAATGGGCGTATTTAAGCCGATACGCCGGGAAAAAAAAGGCCGGATGTTGGCATAGCCCACGTTGGTAAACAAGTCTCCATTCTCCAAAAAGAACTGACGGCGCTCCGGGAAAAACAACTCAAAGCGATCCAGGTTGGTTTGTTGGCGGTCTACTTCTACTTGTGAAAAATCGGGATTGACCGTCAAGTCGAGATTCAAGGCTGAAGTAATGGCAATTTTGGCATCTACCCCCACATCTCCGGTGGTGCTGCCGGGTTTGTTGCCCGTATAATCCTTGGATGTATTGACCAGGGCGTAAGGAATCACTGAAAAATTGGCACCGGCAGGTGGTGGTGGTTCATCCCAAACCAAAACACCGGTGTAGGCCAAAGATGCGGTGGGAAATTGCCGAGGCACGGGCGTCCAGGAGGATTTTTCGGTGGTCTTCAGGTCCAGTCGGCTAAAATTTATACCCCACCGCGAGATGCCACTTTTGTAGCGCAGGGTTTTAAAAGGCACCGCCATTTCAAAAGTCCACTTGTCTTCTTCGGCTTTTACTTCCGAGGTCCATTTGTTGTCCCAACTCAGGTTGGCGCTGCCCCCTTCAAACAACAAACCATCCCATTGCGCACCTTCGGCATTGGAACCAAAGGTGAAGCCGTTGGTGAGGTCGTCAAAAGGATCGATGAAAAGTAGAAAGTTGTCGTTGCGGCCAAAATTGAAGTCTCGACGCAAAGATTCTACCATATATGGGCCGGGCAGTTTTTCGTAACACACCGCCAGGAGGTACATGTTTTGCTCGTCATATAGCATCCGTACCTCGGTACGCACTTTGGCTTTACTGGTATCCATGGGCAATACCATGTAAAAATCGGATACCATCTCCGCCTTGCTCCAGGCAGGGTCGTCGGCACCGCCATCTATTTTGATGGGGCCATCAGCGCGGTGAATATGGTATTCAAACGCAGCGTTTTTCTTTTGGGAAAAAAGTGAGTGAAAACAAAGCAGCAGTAGTGTGCTTGTGCAGAGTCGAAAAAGGTTCATGTCGCAGGCGATCTAAAGTCGTTGAGGAGGTTGGGGAGGAAGGGGGGTTGGGGCGGGGGGGCCGCCGGAAGCAAAAAAAAAGTGGTCGGGGTTGTTGGTTGCTCCCCGGCGTGGCCGGCTTTTTTTTCCCCCCCCCCCCCCCCCCCCCCCCCCCCCCCCCCCCCCCCCCTTTTTTTTGAAATAGTCGGCCAATTCCGGGCAATCGCTGAGGCATTCACGGTATGCGGCAGAATTTCCAAATTGATCGCGAAAGGTATCAAAAAATGGGGAAATGTAGGGCTCCTTTTCCTCTTCATCCTCCCAGTAGTCTCGGTCCCAATCGTGATGGGCGTATTTGTCACAAGTGCCCAGCATGAAGGTGATTCGGGCGGCAAGCTCTGCATCTGGTTTGGCCTGGTAAGCTTTTTGGTAATAAGCCGCTGCTCTACTCAGTTGGTAATACTCCTTAAAATACGTTTTACCATTGGGCATGAAGGAATAGTTTTCGAAAGAAGTATACAGCGATTTGGTTAATTCAGCAACGGATTGACCGTAGCTGAACATCATCCAGTTTTGACCCCAATAGGTAAAATTGTAATAGGCGTTGCCCAACAAGTAGCAAGCTTCGGCTTGTTGCGGCCCGGCTTGCTCAGCCTGTTTTTGCAATTCAATCATGCGCTTCAAGATGGCCTTTTTGTTGTACAATTTGAGGGTTTCTCCCTGCCAGGGATAAGTCTTTACCGTAGCAAAAGGTTCTTGCGCCAAATGGTATTTGAAGGCATAATGTTCATTCCAATAGGCATCTGGCAAGTGTTCAAATGCGGCCAAGGCTTCCTCCAGCCGGTTTTGACGAATAGCGATGGTGCCTTTTAGTTCGTACAATTGTTCCAGGGATGGTGCCGCTTCTAGCACTTTTGTTGCTTCATCTTCATTGTACCAGCCCTGGTTGTAAGCATTTTCCAATTGATTCAATGGCGCCAAAAGCAGTTTTTCCAAAGCCGTTGGATTTTCTTTTTGCCGCAAGGCAATCAAGGCGTCTACTTCCTCCAGCTTGGCAAAACGATCGAAATAGCTGATCTTTTGGTAATAATCACTTTCGCTTTGGTACCTATTTTTAGGAATGCGGTAGCCGTGGTTGTAAAACAAACCGGCCGTCATGGCGTCGCCTTTTTGTTGGTACAAGCGTGAAAAATACAGCATGAGCTTGGGGTACATGCGCAAGCCTTTTTCGCCATACGAAGCGTATTCTTTTACCCGCGCCAGCCCTCGGGCAATTTCGTCTTTGGCTTCCGGGAAACGGATATCGACCTGCTCTGGCAAAATCAAGAGTTTGATGAGATTTGTTTGCAGTTGCACCACCGGATTTTTTCCATCCTTCACCTTGTCCAAATGCCCAGCTGCGGGAGTGGATTGATGGTCCAAATAGTACAAATGTGCGGCAGCCAGGTGGGCAAAATCGTGCTGTTTGAATTCCGGGTTTTTGAGTAAAGTTTCCAATAGCCCGCATAATTCACGCAGGTAGTCTCTGTCTTTGGCGAGGTTCTTTTTTAGGTAGGGGATTTCTTTTTCCAACAAGCCTGTGCTTTCTCCAGGCATTAAATTATCTTCCTTTTCTTCGTCATCAAAGTCATAATTAGGGATACCTCCTTCAAAAAAAGTAACCTGGGGAGTGAGCATCCAGTCCTCCAGTTTATTGATTTCCCGGGCCAGCAATTGGGGCAGGTAGCGCGAGGAGGGATCCAGTGCAGCGATTTCCTTTACATTGTCCAGCGCCCTATCCGGCTGCATGAAGGCATAAATGGCCAGGATGACCGCTTTTTCGTGGGCGGTTTTGGCGAGCCGCAAGACGTCTTCCAAAATGTCTCGATCAAACATTTGGTATACCCTGATCTTTTTTGACTCACAATGGTCAAATACTTTAGACAACAGATAGGCTGCCTCAGCTTGCTCGCCCTTGCTCGCCATACTTTCCGCTTTGTGGAATTGCGCCCAGGGCACGAGTACACTTTCCGTATTTTCCCATTCAAAATACTCGTCGCAATAACGGCTGCACTCTTCGGTATTTTCAGCGTAGCGGTACTGCACCACCAACTGATAGGCGTAACGGCGTTTGAGAAAAGGGTCAGTCAGGCTTTTTACTTTTTGCTCAGCCTGCCGAATCAAGGGCGTGATTTGATCAAAAAATCAAAATCAGCATCGTCTAAACCCCAGGGGTCAGCAGCAGAAAAATGGGCGAACTCGGCCCGCATGGCCAAAATAAGGTAGGCCAAGGCCTCTGCATTTTCGGGCTGGAGTAGTTTTTGAATAAAGGTGTTTTTATGGAATCGAGCGTCCAGTTCATTTGCATCCAGGGCGTTGAGGAATCGTTCTGGCCCGATTTTGTACAGTATTTTCAGGACATCACTTTCCCGCACGTCACTGCCCAGATAGGCTGCCCATTCCCGGCAATTGCGCCGATAATCCTGCAACTCGGGATCCGCCGGGTATTGAAACTCGATGTTGAAATTTAAATGAAACGGATTCATAGCCGGGTCCTGGATTAAAGCAGGATTGAACCAGGCAATGCGGTATTCATCGTGAAAAAAGTAAATTCCACAACCGTTGGTGCGCAGTATCGGCAACAAAAAGAGAAGCAGAAATATGGCGATAAATCGAATCATTGGCAGCGTTTTTAAATATACTCTAACGCAAAAAATTAAAATCGGCTTTGATCTGTGCTTCGTTCGCTTTGATTTTATCATGATCCCAATCAAAAAAAGCAATGCGTCGGATGTTGCGCCCTAAACGTTCTCGCAGCAATTTCAACGTTTCCTGCATTTGCGCGGGCGTAGGTCCATCCATCCGTATCAAATCTCCTTCGCGCAGGTAATCCTGGCGAATCACGGTATCTTGTAGCACCCGGTATTGGTTGTTTTGCTCATTTTGCAAGTAACTTTCTGTTCCCGGAGTACTGGGGGCCAAATCGCGCAGCAGGCCCTGAAACGCCCCGGCGCGGTACCAGGCCCCCCAATTGAACTGAGGCAAGGCCACGTCCATTTGCCGGGGATATTTTTTGCCTTTGAGGTAATATTTGACCACCTGGGCATCGAGAATGGCGTTGGATTCGGCCAGCTTTTTGGGGTCTCCTGTATTGTAACACATCAACATGACCCGCTCTACTGGCGGAATTCCCATGGTTTTGCGGTCGCGGTACTGGTGCAGGCGCAGGGTGCAAGAAATCAAATAGTCGGAGGCTTTTTCCTGTAACACTTTTAAAAAGCTAAAATACTTGTCGCGGGTACTGAGCGTCCAATCACAGTCAATCTGAATTTCGAGCATTTTTTTGCTCCACTCACGCTTCAAAGAATCGACGATGTCACTGCGTTCTTCCCAGGGCACTTGCTCAGGCAAACGGTCGTAAAAAGAGTAGTTGAATACGTTGCTTACGAAATCTTCATTCAGTTGTTCAATTTTACGGGCAAGCTTGGTGGCCAAGGCCGGGATGTCCTGATCTTTGATTTGTACAAAGGTTCGGTTGGTGATGTAAACAGTGGGGGTAATCGTTTTTTTGTCCCAGCCCTTCGTATCATTGATTTCGAGTACACCAGTAGGTACCGCACTCGCATAACCTGCACTCCAGTCTACGTCAAAATAGCGCAGGTAAAAGTGCTGTTGTTGCAGTGATGCTGCCAACTCAGCGTCTTTTTCCGTAAAGTCCAGTGTAGTTTTCCAATAATAAAATGCCGGGCCGGCATCTTTCCCACTTTGCCCCTGACAATTGGGCAAAAAGAAAAGCACACTCGCCAATAGCAATAAAAAAACAAGTCGGATTTTTTGAAACATGGATGTTGACTTAGTGGGTAGAAAGATACGGAAGCTGAAGAAATTATTGTGGGAAAAATACACCATCCCCTAAAAAGTAGGGAAAGTAAGGGGTAATTTATCCCTGGGTGATCTTGATCACTTTATACCCAGTCAGGTTCATTTATATTTGAGGTATATACATCAAATCCATGCACATCAAAAACTGGCACCCTGCCGCGAAACTCGCTTTAGTCTGTCTGGTTTGCCTCGCTTTGGCAATTTTAATCGGCAAAGTGTTGTATGGGTGGCAGGGATAATCAACAAGATTCTAATCATCTTAAAACCTTCATCATGAAAAAGAACATGGGAAATACGGACAGAATTGTTCGTCTGATTTTGGCCGCAGTATTTGGCTATTTGTTTTTCTCGGGTACTGTTGTCGGGGTATTGGGGTATGTACTGGTTGCCTTGGGTGCAATTTTTATCCTGACCAGTTTCATCAGTTTTTGCCCACTTTATACCTTGGTGGGTATGTCTACCTGCCCCGTGAAACAATCGTAAAAATTTACCAGCTATAGGGTTAGTGATGGTGCAGGCGGTTTGAGTGTAAATCTCAAACCGCTTGTTTTTTAGAAAAAAAATGGCTTAATTTGGTGAAAATTTTCTACCCATGCTGCTGGCATCTGAAGAACGTCAACTTGCTTCAATATTAGAAAGCCCTAGCGCACCGCTATTGGCCAATCGACTCATCGCAGCATTAGAGGACGAAAAAAGAAAACGGCAAGAGTTCTACCGGGATATTGACGACGACATGAAAGTGGAGTTCATCAATGGAGAAATCATTGTACATTCTCTGGTAAAAAATTGAACACACTAATGGATAGGCTAAAAAACAAGGTTGCCATCGTCACCGGAGGTGCCAATGGAATAGGAAAAGCTACAGCCCTGCGCTTTTTACAAGAAGGAGCCACCGTCGCCATTTGGGACATCAACGAAGTAAATGGCTTGTCCCTGGCTACCGAATGGGCAGCACAAGGCTTACCCTGCAAGTTTTACAAAGTCAACACAGCTGACCTCGATGCGGTACAACAAGCGGCTGATGCAGTGGTACAAGATTTTGGACAAATCGACATCCTGATCAACAATGCGGGCATCACTAGGGATTCTTCCCTAAAAAAAATGTCACCTCTGCAATGGCAGCAAGTCATTGATGTCAACCTGACTGGAGTTTTTTATTGTACTAAAGCCGTATCGGCTTATATGGCGGAGCGCAATTACGGCCGCATCATCAACGCGGCATCGGTCGTGGCACTGTACGGCAATTTTGGTCAAACCAATTATGTCGCTTCCAAGGCCGGAGTGATTGGCATGACCAAGGTTTGGGCTCGCGAATTTGGCCGCAAAGGCATTACGGTGAACGCTATTGCGCCTGGTTTTATCAAAACGGAAATGGTGGAAACCATTCCTGCCGAATATCTGGCTGATTTGGAGAGTCGCACGCCCGTCGGGCGTGCAGGGTTGCCAGAAGACATTGCCAATGCCTACTTGTTCCTGGCCTCCGATGAGGCGTCGTTTATCAATGGGGTGACCTTGTCAGTTGATGGGGGATTGGTCATGTAGGGGCGATTACACAGGATCGCCCCTATCAATGTTGATAGGCGCGGACCTTCAAACAAGACGGGCTAGGAATCCCTTCCAGCATACTCACTTTGCTCAACAGCCCCGTTTGTTCATCTCGCTTAAACACCACGATGCTGTTGCTGAGCATATTGGCGACCAACAAGAACTTACCCGTAGGATCCAGGGTGAAGTTGCGCGGGTGGTTGCCAAAGGTGGTTTGATACCCCACATTGGTCAAGGTTCCCTTACCGGGGTGGATGGCATAAATGGCGATGTTGTTTTCATTGCCCCGGTTGGAGGCGTACAAAAAACGGCCATCAGGTGAGGTGTGGATGTCCGCTCCACTAAAACCGGTGGTGATCTCCTGAGGATGAGCGGGAATGTTCTGGACCGAACTCAACTTGCCTCTTTTGTAGCGGTAGGAGCTCACCGTTCCGCTCAATTCCTCGATGCAGTAGGCAAACTTTTGATTGGGGTGGAAGGTGAAATGCCGGGGTCCACTCCCGGCGGGCGAAACTTGTCCATCCGGATTGGCTGCGCTGAGTGGCTCTTTGGCTTTGGGGTCAAAGTTGAAGATGCGGAGTTTGTCGGCACCCAAATCGGGCACAATCACTTGATCGTATTTCGGCGAAAAAATACAGGAATGCGTATGCGCAATGGCTTGTCTATCCTGGGTGACTTTACTGCCCTCCGTATATTGAAACACCTGGCTAGGCGGATTGAGGCTACCATCCGAGTTGACACTGTAGCTGGATACGCTGGCTTCGTTGTAATTGGCATTGACCACCCATTGGCCACTTTTGTGCACACTGACGTAAACGGGGTTTTCGCCGCCGCTGATTTGTTTGTTGATGAACGTGAGTTTGCCGCTGAGGCTATCAAAAACAAAACTGCTCACGCTTCCACCTTTGGGGACACGGGCTTCGGTACAAGCGTAAAGGTTTTTTCCGTTGGGACTGAGGTTGAGGTAGGTCGGATTAAGCAAATTGGGGCAAAGGCTTTTGTGCTGCAATTGTCCGGTGTTGGCATCCAAAACGTATACGTTGATGCCCTGATCGGCTGCATTAGGCACATAAGCACCTACAAAAACGTAATAGGTTTGAGCCTGTAATAAAATGGCGGCGATAACACACAGGGAGGATAGGATGGATTTCAGCATGATGCGTAATGGTTTTTTGTTTGCCTTGCAATTTTACTAAATTTGTCGAACACCCTTAACTCCTGTCATGATTCTGAAAGAAATAAACTGGGGCATGATCGGCTGCGGCAACGTAACCGAGAAAAAAAGCGGCCCTGCCTTCAATAAAGTCCCCCATTCTGCCCTGGTGGCGGTAATGGCCCGCGACATCAATAAAGCCGCCGACTACGCCCAACGGCACAGCGTACCCCGCTGGTACGACAGCGTGGAGGCCCTGCTCACCGACCCCGAAGTCAACGCCATCTACATTGCTACGCCGCCCAATGTACACGCCGATTACGCCATCCAGGCCATGCGCGCTGGCAAGGCGGTATACGTAGAAAAACCGATGGCCCTCAATGCCGCGGAATGTGCGGCGATGAATCAGGTTAGTGCGGAAACCGGAATGCCCCTTTTTGTGGCGTATTACCGCCGGGCACTGCCCAACTTCATCCAAATTAAGGCTTTGGTTGATGCAAAAGTGATTGGCGACATCCGCCTCGTACACCTGCGCATCCACCACCCACCGCAAGCGGAAGAAGTAGGTGAAAACCCGCAACCGCGCTGGCGGGTCATGCCAGAAATTTCCGGGGGTGGGCATTTTCACGACCTGGCTTCGCACCAACTGGATTATTTGGAATATCTGTTGGGAGCAATCAAAAGCACCCAGGGCATGGCGCGAAACCAGGCAGATTTGTATCAAGCAGACGATATCGTGGTGGCCAATTTTGAGTTTGCTTCGGGCGTGTTGGGTTCGGGCACCTGGTGCTTTACCCTAAATCCGGAGCAACGCATTGATGAAACCCAAATCATTGGTTCCAAAGGCAAAATCAGCTTCGCATTTTTTAATGATTCACCGATCCGGGTAGAAACAGCGGAGGGGATAGTGGAATACCCGATCCCTTACCCTGAAAATGTGCAACAGCCCTTTATTGAAAGTATAGTGAAGGAATTGCGCGGTGAAGGGAAGTGCCCGAGTAGTGGCGTGAGCGGCGCGAGAGCCAATGCTTTGATGGATCAAATTACGGGTTAAAACTGGGAACCCCAAGCGATATTTTTTTCAACTTCCATGATTACGCAATCCTACGCTAAGTCCTCAGCTCACGTAAAAGTGAGTATTACTGATGTACCCAGTGATTTCAATTTAACCGTAGTTTTTTACAGCAGATAAAGGAGTACACGCGGAGTTCCCCATTTCTTAACCAAAGTCAATGAACGAGATTTTGAACAGCCCGTCCTTTGCAGCATCAATTCATTTTCTAAAACTCGACAAGTATGAAAAGGATCGCTGCCATTACCGTATGGATGCTGCTATTGACTACGACCATTTTTTCCCAAAACCTGACCCAAACCGTCAGAGGAACCATCCTGGACGAAGACAGCAAAATGCCCCTCATCGGGGCGCAAGTGATCGTACTGGGCAGTGATCCCTTGCTGGGGACTGCCAGCGACGAGCAGGGCAATTTCAGGCTCGACAAGGTCCCGATTGGTCGAATCAGCCTGCAAGTCTCTTATTTGGGCTACAAAAACGCGATCATCCCCAATGTAGTGGTCAACTCGGGCAAAGAAACCCTGCTCAACCTCACCATGCAGGAATCGGCCATCAAGATGGAAGAAGTGGTCATCACCGAGGACAAAAACAAAGGGGAAGCCCTGAACGACATGGCCATGATCAGCGCCCGCTCGATCTCGCCCGAACAAACCAACCGCTACGCCGGCGGCTTCAACGACCCCTCGCGCATCCTCTCCAATTTTGCGGGCATCACCAGTACTCAGGATGGTAGCAATGACATCATCGTGCGTGGCAACTCCCCCAAGTACGTGCAATGGCGACTGGAAGGTATCCAAATCAGCAATCCCAACCATTTTGCCGACCAAAGCTCGGTAGGCGGCTCGGTCAGCACCCTGAACAACAACATCCTGGCCACTTCCGACTTTCACACCGGCGCATTTTCTGCCGAATACGGCGATGTGCTTTCCGGGGTGTACGATGTGAAACTCCGGGCGGGCAACAACGAAAAATTTGAATCCGTGTTTGGTTTTGGCCTGCTTGGCACCGACCTCACCCTGGAAGGCCCTTTCAAAAAAGGCTACGGCGGCTCCTACCTCGTCAATTACCGCTACTCTACCGTTTCACTGATCCAAGACATTGGGCTGGTCGACAACATCAACGGGGCCTTGAATTTTCAAGATGCGGCCTTCAAAGTAGTGCTGCCGACTAAAAAACTGGGCGTATTTTCAGTATTTGGCCTGGGTGGTACGAGTAGTTTTTTGTTCGAAGACGTCACTCCGGCCATTTGGGAAACCCCAGGGAACAATGGCCAGCGCCGTGAAATCCGGGAAGATTACCAAAAACGCGCCCATCTGCTCAACCTCGGCCTCAACCATACTCTGAGCCTCAGCCCGCGCAGCTACCTCAAAACCAGTCTGGCTTATTCCAACGAGGGCATCAATGACGATGTTTTTGAATCCCAACTCATCAAAATTTATGGCTCCAATGGCGAGTATTTGCGCGATTCAGCCCAGAGCCGCAATCTGAACTTCAGCGGTCGTTTGTCAAAACCCACTTACCGGGCGGAACTCACTTATCACCATAAGTTCAACGCCAAAAACAAAATCCAGATCGGCAGCAAATACAGCCTTTTTGCTTACGAGTTTGAGCAAAGTCAAATCATCGAAGGCGGCTCAACACGCTTCAATCTGATCGATTTTAACGAAAATGTGGGGACTCTCCGCAACTTCGTCAACTGGAAACACCTGTTCAACGACGACCTGACCCTCGTAGCCGGGGTTCACAACCTTAATGTCCTACTGAATCGAAAAAGCACCCTGGAGCCTCGTCTGGCCCTGAACTGGCAACTAGGCCCCGGCAGCGCCATCCACGCGGGTTATGGCTTGCACAGCACCATGGAAAGCATCCACAACTACTACGCCCGGGTCAAACAACCCGACGGCAGCATTGCGGAAGTAAACCGCGATCTGGACCTACTCAAAGCCCACCATTTTGTGCTGGGTTATGAAAAACGGTTTGGCCAACACCTCATGGCCAAAGTAGAATTGTACTACCAAGACCTCTACAATCTACCTGTAGAAAACCTCGACAGCAGTTATTACGCGACGATCAACGAAGGGCTGGAGTTTCGCTACGTGGATTTGGTCAATCAGGGTACGGGTAAAAACTACGGCATCGAGCTCACGCTGGAGCGTTTTTTCCACCGCAATTACTATTTTTTGTTCAACACCTCACTGTACCAATCCAAGTACCGCTCGCTGGAAGGCGTGGAGCGCAATACGCCCTACAATGGCAATTATCTGGTTAATGTCCTTTTTGGCAAAGAAATTCCCAAACTGGGCCCCAAGCAAAACCGCACCCTGGGGCTCAACGCCAAGGTGTTCTTCGGTGGTGGCCGCAAGATCATTCCGCTGTTGCGCGACAACGATGGCCAATTGGCCGTCGATCCCAGCAACAACCGTTTCTGGGATTACTCCAAAGCTTATGACCGTAGCTTGGGAGATACCTACCAAGTCATCTTATCGGCCAGCTACAAATGGAATCAACTTCGTGCCACCCACGAACTTTTCCTCAACCTCGACAACGTGACCAACAACAAAGGAAAAATTTCAGAATTCTACGACGAAAGCAAACCTAATTCCATCGGATACCTCACCCAATTCGGTATCTTTCCGAACCTGATGTACCGGGTATATTTTTAATGACCATTTCACCATGAAAGCAGCCATTCGTTACCAATACGCACCTCCCCAGCAATTGAGTGTCGGGGAGGTACCCCAACCCCAGCCAAAAGCGAACGAAATTTTGGTCAGGGTGTATGCCGCTACCGTCAATCGTACCGATTGTGCGGTGCTGACGGGTTGGCCCCTGGCTATCCGAGCATTTACAGGTTTGAGCAAGCCCAAATTGCCAATTACGGGCACGGATTTCGCCGGGCAGGTCGAAGGAATTGGCCAAGAGGTAAAGGACTTTAAAATTGGCGATCGAGTATGGGGTTTTAATGACAACGGACTGGAGTCGCATGCCCAATACCTTTGCATCGCCGCAAGTGGCAATGTGATAAAAATGCCTGAAAATGCCAGCTATGAAGTAGCGGCGGCCAGTGCCGAAGCCGCCCATTACGCCATTAATTTTATCAACAAACTAAAGGTCACTCCCGGCCAAAAAGTATTGGTCAATGGGGAACTGGGGCTATCGGCTCAGCGTCAATACAAATTCTTCACGATTTAGGTGTACGAGTCACTGCCGTGTGTGGCACTAAAAACGTGGAGCGCATTCAGGCCTTTGGGGTTGAAAAGGTCATTGATTTTGAAAAAGAGGATTTTACTCAGCACGGAGAAATCTACGATTATGTATTTGACGCCGTAGGGAAAAGTACTTTTTTTAAATGCAAAGGACTCTTGAAACCAGGAGGCATCTACCTTTCGTCTGAATTGGGGCCTTGGTGGCAAAACCTCTATCTGCCTTTGCTTACTCGAATTTTTGGCAGCAAAAAAGTGGTTTTTCCCATTCCCTTCAACATCAAGGCCAGTTTGGAGTACATGAAAAAGTTGATGGAAGCCGGTAAGTTCAAGCCCCTCATTGATCGAACTTACCCCTGGAAAAAATCAGCGAAGCGTTCGAATATGTAGGAAGCGGGCAAAAAATCGGAAACGTGATCATCAACTTGGCAGACTGAGTACTTGGTAGTGGGGCAAAAATAAGTGATCATTTTTCCTGAGCCAGAGGATTAGATAAGACACTTGAAATGAAACGTTTCCTTATCTAATCCTCTGGCAAAATGACCACCTATTTTTTATCGCCCCTTATGCATTGAGTCGAAGCAAGTTCCGATTTCATCGAAAATTAAACGCATGTCCGCAGCGCTAAGGGTATTTTGGGCAATTCCACAAAATGAGATTGCCATGCGACCCGTAAACGAAGCAGTTTTTTCTAGACCATCCCATAGCTTGGATCAATGCGCCGACAAATTGATCCAGAATCTGCATTTTTATACCTCTTTGCAGGCAGAGGAAATCCAGCGAATTGTAGCTGAAACGGCCATAAAAACCCTAAAAAAAGGTAGCTTGCTCTTGCGCGAAGGACAAATTCCACAGGTTTGTTATTACGTATTCAAAGGCTGTGTTCGGGAATATTACCTAGTGGATGGGGAGGAAAAAACCAGCGAATTTTACCTCGAAGGGGATTCCATCTCCGATGATTTAAGCAAAATAGAAAGAAAACCCAGCCGAAAATATTGGGAATGCCTGGAAGACACCACCTTGTCGGTCTTCACGCATGCGCAGGAAGAAAAAATGTACCGCCTTTTTCCCAGCATTGAATCCTTATGCCGCATTGAAACGGAGAAAAAATTGGGGCAATTCCGCGAGTTGATGGCCTTTTATCTGGCTTCCAGCCCCGAGGAACGTTACCTGAACCTGTTACAAACCCGCCCCAATTTGGTAAACCGGGTGCCGCAGTATCAATTGGCGAGTTATCTGGGGTAAAACCTGAATCTTTGAGTAGAATCCGGGGCCGGATACAGTCATCAAAAGAACGAAGAACCGCTTCAATTTAGTCGCGTTCAAAGCGTACACTATTGTTCAATTCTGAACAACAAATGTTTATAATTTATTTGTAAAACACTGAAAAAAAACTACTTAATTTATTGGTACAAAAATTGGTGAAGCTTATCAAAACACACCCGACCATGTACCGCAACTATTTAAAAATCGCCCTGCGCAATCTGCGCAAAAATAAAATTTCTTCCCTCATCAACATCGGCGGCCTGGCTGTAGGTATAGCCGTGGCCATGATTATTGGTTTGTGGATTTGGGATGAAGTAACCTACGACCGCTACCATGCCAACTACGAGCGCATCGCTCAGGTGATGCAGCACCAAACCTTCAATGGGGAAGTGGGCACACAGGTAGCCAATCCTGCGCTCATGGGGGGCGAAATTCGCGACAAATACGGGAGTGATTTCAAATACGTCCTACAATCTTCCTGGAACGGCGACCATACTCTGGCTTATCAGGATAAAAAGCTCCTCAAACCAGGGAATTACTTTGAACCAGAAGTAACGGAGATGCTTTCCCTGAACATGCTCCAAGGCACCCGCGATGGTTTGAAAGAGCCTTACAGCATCTTGTTGTCAGCAAGTGTGGCCAAAGCCTTTTTTGGGGATGCTGACCCGATGGGCAAAATATTCAAAGTAGACAATCAGGCGGATGTAAAAGTAACCGGGGTATACGAAGACCTGCCACTCAACTCCACCTTCCGCGACATGACCTTTATCCTGCCCTGGAAATTGTACCTGATCAGCAATCCCTGGGTGGAAGAAATGGAAGGCCCCTGGGGCAGCAATTTTACCCAAACCTTTGCGCAGATCGCCGATCATGCGGAGATGGCGGCAGTATCGGCCAAAATCAAAAACGTCAAACTGAATAAAGTCGATAAAGAAGAGGCGAGGTACAAACCCGTAGTATTCCTGCACCCCATGTCGCAATGGCATTTGTACGAAGAGTTCAAGGACGGCAAAAACATTGGCGGGCGCATTCAGACGGTTTGGCTTTTTGGCATCATTGGGCTCTTTGTGTTGCTTTTGGCCTGCATCAATTTTATGAACCTGAGCACTGCCCGTTCCGAAAAACGCGCCAAAGAAGTGGGCATTCGCAAGTCTATTGGCTCGCTGCGTACCCAATTGATTACTCAATTTTTCAGTGAATCCCTACTCGTAGCGATGTTTGCCTTTGTTTTTTCGATTGTCCTGGTTTTGCTGATGCTGCCCTTTTTTAATGCGGTGGCAGATAAAAAAATGTCCATTTTGTGGAGTAATCCATTTTTTTGGACCATTGGCATTGTGTTCAGTCTTCTGACTGGTTTGATTGCAGGTACTTACCCGGCCTTTTACCTGTCTTCCTTCCAGCCGCTCAAGGTGTTAAAAGGCACCTTTCGGGTAGGGCCTTGGGCTGCTGTTCCGCGTAAAGTGCTGGTTGTCGTGCAATTTACGGTATCCATCACCCTGATTATCGGCACCGTCATTGTTTTTCGCCAAATTGAATTTGCCAAAAATCGACCCATTGGCTACGAGCGTGATGGTCTGGTCTACACGGGAATTACCGAACCCATCTATACCCATTTTGATGCCATCAGCCATGAATTAAAAAGCAGTGGGGCCATTGTGGCCATGACTGGATCTGGCAGTCCTACTACCGAGGTTTGGAATACCAACGGCGGCTTCAATTGGGAAGGAAAAGACCCCAACCTGGGCGTGGATTTTCCTAATAATGCCGTCACCCACGACTATGGCAAAACGGTGGGTTGGAAAATCAAAGCCGGGCGTGACTTCTCCCGGGAATTTGCTTCTGATACTTCGGCCTTCATCCTGAACGAAGCTGCGGTTAAATTCATCGGGTTTAAAGAGCCCATCGGCAGTATCCTGGAGTGGAACGATGAGCCTTATCGGGTGATCGGAGTGGTCGAAGACTTGCTGGTGCAATCTCCATATCAACCTGTGCGGCCTTCCTTGTTTCACATTGAAACAGGTCAAGCCAATCTGGCCATTTTAAAAATCAACCCTGAACGCAGTCCCAAAGATGCTTTGGGTAAAATAACTGCTGTTTTTGCCAAAAATGACCCAGCTTCGGTGTTCAATTTCCAGTTTGTAGATGAGGAATACGCCCAAAAATTCGGTGACGAAGTACGTACAGGCAAGCTGGCTACTTTTTTTGCCATCCTGGCGGTCTTTATTTCTTGCCTGGGTTTGTTTGGCCTGGCTTCTTTTGTGGCTGAGCAACGCACCAAGGAAATTGGGGTGCGCAAAGTGCTAGGTGCCACCATTTTAAACGTATGGGGTCTGTTGTCGCGTGAGTTTATTGCTTTGGTGCTCATTTCTTGTCTGCTGGCCATTCCGCTTAGTTATTACTACCTACACGCCTGGTTACAAAAATACGAATACCGTACCGAGATTTCCTGGTGGATTTTCGCCGTGTCGGTGCTGGGGGCTTTGGCCATTACCGTTTTAACGGTGAGCTATCAAAGCATTCGGGCTGGGATGATCAATCCGGTGAAGTCATTGCGGAGCGAATAAAATACCATCACCTGATCTATTTTTTAATTGTCAACCCAACAAGTATGTTTAAAAATAATTTCCTGATTGCACTGCGCAGTCTTTCCAAGAACAAGATTTCGTCTTTCATCAACATTGCTGGTCTGGCCGTGGGCATGGCCGTGGCGATGCTGATTGGATTGTGGATTTGGGATGAACTGTCTTATGACCAATACCACCCCAACTACGAACGCATCGCCCAGGTGATGCAGCACCAAACTTTCAATGGCCATCAAGGTACCGAATCCTCCATTCCGATTCCGCTGGAGTCAGAATTGCGCAGCAAATACGGCCACAACTTCAAGTACCTGGCCATGGCCAGTTGGCAAGGGGAACATATTTTGAGCCATGGGGAAAAAATGATCACCCAGGAAGGCAACTACATGGACAAGGACATCACCAAAATTTTGTCTTTACCCATGTTGAAAGGCACCCATGAAGGCTTGAATGAACTCAACTCGGTGCTGATTTCTCAATCTACCGCCCAGGCCCTTTTTGGCGAAGCCGAGCCGATGGGGAAAATGATCAAAATAGACAATAGCCAGGAAGTGAAAGTGACCGGAGTGTATGCCGATTTACCGTTCAACACCACTTTTCACGACTTACATTTCATTGCACCCTGGGCCTTGTATGTCTCTACGCAGGAATGGGTCAGAAATGCCCGTGATCAAAACCAATGGGGCAACAACTCCTTCCAGTTGTTTGCCGAAATTGCTGATCAGGCCGATATGGCGCAGCTCAGCGCCAAAATCAAAAATGTCAAATACGACAAAGTAGATAAGGACGAGAAAAAATTCAAAGCCGAAATTTTCCTGCACCCCATGAAAGATTGGCACCTGAATTCTAACTGGGAAGAGGGCGTACAAACGGGTGGATTTATGCAATACGTAAGGCTGTTTGCCATCGTGGGGATTTTTGTTTTGCTCCTGGCCTGTATCAACTTTATGAACCTGAGTACGGCGCGCAGCGAAAAACGCGCCAAGGAGGTCGGTATTCGCAAAACCATCGGTTCGCTGCGGGGGCAACTCATCCGGCAATTCTTCAGTGAATCTTTCCTGGTGGTTTGTTTTGCTTTTGCCCTGGCGGTGGTGTTTATCCTGCTGGTTTTGCCCTGGTTCAACGAGGTGGCCGACAAAAAAATGCATTTCCCTTGGGCAGAACCCGTGTTTTGGTTGTCCAGCTTGGGCTTTATGCTTTTTACCGGCCTGGTAGCGGGCAGTTATCCCGCCTTTTACCTTTCCTCTTTTCAGCCCATCAAGGTCTTGAAAGGCACCTTTAAAGCGGGGCGTTTTGCTTCCATCCCCCGCAAAGCCCTGGTGGTGATGCAATTCACCATTTCGGTTACCTTCATCATTGGTACGATCATCGTGTACCAACAAATTCAGCACACCAAAAACCGTCCACTCGGCTACGACAACAAGGGCATCCTCATGATCCAGATGACCTCGCCGGATTTTTCTGGCAAGTTCGACTTACTGCGCAATGAGCTAAAAACCAATGGTACCATTGTAGAAATGGCTGAATCTTCTAGCCCATTGACGGCGGTTTGGTCCAACAATGGAGGCTTCAATTGGGAAGGAAAAGACCCCAGCCTGGATGCAGAATTTGCGACCATTCGGGTTACGCACGATTTTGGTCAAACGGTGGGTTGGCAATTTACCCAGGGCCGTGATTTTTCCAGAGATTTTTCCACAGATTCCTCCTCGCTGGTGATCAATGAGGCGGCGGTGAAATTCATGAACCTGGATCAGCCCATCGGTAAAAAAGTGGACTGGAACGACGAAGATTTCACCATCGTGGGGGTCATCAAAGACATGGTGATGCAATCGCCTTACGATCCGGTCAAACAAACCATCTACCTGATCAATTATGAAAATGTCAGTTGGATCAATCTGAAATTGAACCCTGCCAAAAGCGCCAGTGCATCGCTGGCCAGTGTGAGGGAGGCTTTTAAAAAATACATTCCAGCGGTACCCTTTGATTACAAATTTGCCGATGAAACGTTTAATGAAAAATTTGAGGCCGAGGAACGGGTAGGCACGCTGGCTGCCGCTTTTGCTGGCCTTGCGGTGTTCATCTCTTGCCTGGGTTTGTTTGGCCTGGCCTCTTTTGCAGCGGAGCAGCGCACCAAAGAAATTGGCATTCGTAAGGTGTTAGGCGCTTCGGTCAACAACCTATGGGGTTTGTTGTCGCGTGATTTTGTGGTGCTGGTGTTGATCTCCTGTGTGTTGGCTGTGCCGATCGCTTATTACTATTTGCACGGCTGGCTGCAACAGTACCAATACCGGACGGAGATTTCCTGGTGGGTATTTGGGTTTGCGGCGCTGGGCGCAGTGGCGATTACTTTGCTGACGGTGAGTTTTCAGGCGATCCGGGCAGCGACGATTAATCCGGTGAAGTCGCTGCGGAGTGAGAAAACTAAGGTGCTCCTTAGGTTTTTGAGGTGGTGAAAGATTATCCTGCTAGGCAGGTTTTTCACCACCTCAGAAACCTGAGAAACTTAAGCAATCACCTCAGCAGTTAGCGAGCCGACGGCGTTCAGCAATAGGCCCCGGTCCAAGCGAACGGAAAACTCAAATTCCGCGTAGTGCCATCCGTATATTGCACCTTGTACTTGTAGGCCGTCTCGGAGATCCTTGTTTTTAGCTTTTTCTGAAAAGCGGCAAAACCCTCATCGTCATACATTTTTCGGCCATCTGAGGACATTGGGTAGAATTCCGCCGCCGTGTAGATTTTTTCGTGTTTCAGATAAACGGGCTCGGCTTTGCGGCCAGCCACAGTGGCTACTCTGGATAAAGTCAGCTGTTGCAGGGTTTTGCTGGAATCTATGCCGACCCCTACGAAGGCCGACTGTGGCAAGGCTTGTACTTCCATGCGTTCGGGATATTGGTGGTAATAAGCCTCCACCTTCGTGGTCCAGGCTTCGTGTTTATCCCCGGGGCCGGGGAATGGCAATTCCCACCTCGGGCGTGTGCAGGAGGATGTAGGTGTTCAGGATGTCGTGTCGCTTCAGTGCCAGGCTTTTGTCGGGCGTGGGCTTCGAGCATGTGGCTGTGGACTTCCACCTCGGTCAAATGTTGACCCATGGCTACCTTCGCCAAATCGAGCACAAGTTCCTGGCCGTCCATCTCATTTCTGACCAAGGGCCCTGTACCCGTAAGTCGAAAAATTGCAGAGTCGATGGCCGCAGGATGTAGATTCTGCAATTGTACGCGCAATTCACCCTCCTGAGCATTGAGGTAGATCGATTCGTACTGTTCAGCGCAGAACATAAGCATAAAGGACAATGTCATGGACATTGCCAAAGTTGTAGGTTTTATCATGGCAGAGTAAAAAGGACTAAGAGCTTGTCCAACAAAAAATTAAACAGGCTCTATTGGTTTTTAAAAAGGACTGAATAAATAACTAACTATTAAACCTGCCAAATTTAATTTCTGTTTGCGAGAAAGGGCACTGATTTTTGTCAATGATTTCAATCCCTGTCAAGGTTTTTTCAATAACCTATCTTTTACCACTTTTTCAAGCACCACCTCGCGCAAGTTTCGGCTGATGGGAATACTGGTCCCCGCAATGAACAACTCGTGGTTTTCGATGCTGTCAATTTTGGAGGAGGAAACGATATAGGATTTGTGCACCCGAATGAATTGCCCGGCATCCAGGTTTTCTTCTACTGTTTTGAGGCATAGAGTGAGGTAGCGGCCTTTTCGGTAAAAATGGAGACGTAGTTTTGCATGGTCTTGCGCATAGAGCAACTCGTGCAGGTAAATTTTTTCGTACTTGTTTTCGCAGCGGATGAAAAAATAAGCGGACTTTCTTCCGGGGTGCTTGTATTTTCTTGGTTTGGCCTGCTGTAGGTTGTACTGTTTTTTGGCTTTGTTGACGGCTTTAAAAAGCGGTTGAAGGTGATGGGTTTACCAAATAGTCAACAACGTCAAGAAAGCCTTCCAGTGCATAATTTGGAAAGGCCGTCGTGATGATAACCATGGGTAGGTCGGATTTGATTTTCAAAAAATCCAGTCCACTCATAAATGGCATCTGAATGTCCAGGAAAATCAAATCCACTGGCTCTGTTTCCAGAAACTTGTTTAGTTCGAGCGGGTTTTCACAAATGCCCTGTACCTGCAAAAAATCCAATACCTCAATGTATTGCAGCAGGCCATCGCGGGCCAGGGGTTCATCGTCCACCACGACACATTTCAGGCTCATATCAGTACAGACTTAGAGGTTCGGCTATTTTGCAAAGCGATGCTCAATTGGACGCAGTAACGCCGTTCCTCATTCGTGATGTCGAGTTGGTAATTTTCGGGATACAGCAATTCCAGGCGGCGGCGTACATTTTTGAGCCCAATGCCCTGGTAGGCGTGCTCGTTGAGCACGGTGTTTTTTTGCCCGGAGCTGCTATTTTCGATTTCAAATTGTAGCACCTGATCCTTCACACTGAGGGCAATCCGAATGTAATTGGGCTGATTTTTTCCTTTTGACACGTGTTTAAAAGCGTTTTCCACAAAAGGCATCAAGATAAAGTGCAATTTAAAGACTGGGTGCCATTTTATCCACTTCCAAATTGGATCTGGGTTTGTTTTTCATCCACTCCAGGTTTTCCAACTGGATAAAATCCTCCATAAACTTAATCTCCTTGTCCAGGCCAATGTCTTTGTTCGTTGCACTCGTACAATTGGTAACGCAACAAATCGGAAAAGGTGGCCAGGAATCTGAGGCGAGATCAGGATTTTTATGGATCAAGACAAAAAATAGAATTGATGGTATTGAATAAAATGGGGGGGTTGAACTTTGCGATTTCAGGAATTTCAATTCAGTTTCAGTTTTTCTTTCTCCAACATGCGTTGTTTTTGGTCGGCCTGTATCCAGTTCTTGGCCAACTTGATGCTCATAGCCAGGGTCATGCTGGCTGCCGTTGAGGACAGGGCGTTAACGCAGTAAATTTCCCAGTAATCTTGGGGTGAGCGGTTATACAATTGTTCAAAACTCAAATCTGATAAATAGGCGCTCACATAATACCCACTCGTGACACCTATCCCGGTCAGGGCGATGGTGCCCAAGACCAGCCCAAGGTAAAGCAGGTATTGCCCCCGGTATAAAAAACGTGGGATGAAAAAATAGAGGTTTAAATAGGCACCAATGGCCTGAAAAATCACATAAAACAAAAACTTGGTGGAATAAGCGGAATGGAAAATGTGGTCAAACACGGTGCTGATGCTCCCGATGTTGATGGTCCACCAGATGATGTGGTAAGTGAACCAAAACGGAATGTGGTACAACTTGTATTTGATGATCCAGGACTTTACAGACATGCTCCAGCGTTTTAATCCGTGCTAAAATCGTGGTCAAACTTCACCGTTAACAGGAGAGTTGATGAATGGTATGAAAAAATTGACGAAATGCATTTGAGGTACTCAAATGCCCGACTAGCATTTGATCAAGTCGCAAACACCGTTGGTCAATGTAAATTTCTCTTCAAAAAAGCGCAGTTATTTGGCTGGAAATTGCACAAATATGCGCCTCAATTGTCTTCACCTGCTGTTGTTTTTTTTGCTAGCCAATTCTGCCTCTGCCCAAATCAATGGTCGCGTAATCGATCAAACTGGTGTCGCACTCCCCTTTGTAAACGTAATCCTGCACCAGGCCGCCGACAGCTCCTTTATCGCGGGTACGAATAGCGATGAAAACGGGGCTTTTGCCTTGTCGATACCCCATGCAGGGCGATTCATCATTGGGTTGAGCAGCATCGGCCATCAGGCATTTTTTTCAAACCCGATCGAAATCAGAAGCACTTCCGCAAAACTGGACTTGGGAGATTTGCAACTCCTTGAAGCAGTCAATGCCTTGGAAGGAATAGAAATTACCGCCAAAAAAGACCTCATCCAGATCACGCCCCTGGGCAAAGTGATCAACGTACAAGGTAGCATGATGAGCCAGGGCAGTTCGGCGCTGCAAATCCTGGAACGTATCCCCGGCTTGAGCATCGATTACCGCAACAATACCCTCATGCTGAACGGCCAAAGCGGCGTGTCCATCCTGATCAATGGCCGTGCAGTTCGTTTGCCACTCGCCGAAGTAATGGCCATGCTCAGCGGCATGAGCGGCGACAACATTGAAAAAATTGAACTCATCACCTCGCCCACTGCGCAATACGATGCAGAAGGGGGCGCGGGCCTGATCAACATTGTACTCAAAAAAAACGCCGCCGAAGGCACCCAATTGAGCCTGAGTTCAAGCCTGGGGTATGGTTGGCGCGAAAAAGCATCGACCAGCCTTAACTTGATGCATGGCCACAAAAACCTGAACTACCAACTTGGTTATGCTTTTTTGCACGATGGCAGCATCTCCAACTGGCACGCGATAGGTTCACAAAATGTACCTTCCCTGGGGGGCTACAACGAAGCGGACTTTTACAGCGCCACACAAAACCGTAAAAATGCCCATAACTTTTCGCTGGGTTTTGAACAAAAAATCGGCTCCAAAACGCTCTGGGAGGCCAGTTGAATTACGCTTACACCAATACCCGGCCGGAAGTGTTCAACGATGCGACTTACGATTTCAGCGATGGCTTGCATTTACACCTCTTGCTGAATTCCAGGGGCAACAGCGTTGGGCGCAATGCTCAAACGGCGCTGTTTTTTGAAAAGCAGTTGGCGACGCACTCTTAACTAAACCTAGCCTTGAGTTTCCTGTACTTTAAAAATGATAACCCCAATCTGATCAACACCACTTATCTGGATGAAAATGACCAGGAAATCCAGCCCGCAGGCCGGGTCTTTGCACAAGGCAACCGGGGAACCAGCCTTTCCAACATCAAAATAGGGGTATTCAAAGCGGATTTTAGCCATCAGCTCAAGGAACCCTGACCCTGACATGGCCTGAAAGGCAGTTTTGCCCACAACAAAAACAACAGCAAAATTGAAAGCCAGGGAGAACGATGAATGGGTTTGGACCTCGCTCCCAAAACACCTCGTGGGCACGGAAGGATTGTGGCCGCCTACAGTTCCTTCAATTGGCGCATCCATGCCAAGACCAGTTTGACCGGCGGCCTGCGCTATGAGTTTTGGCAACGGGCCTTCAATGACCAGCAGGCAGCGCGGCAGTTCAGTCAGTTGTTTCCCAGCCTACATTTTAGCCATAAACCGTCCGAAGCTACCACGCTGGTGCTGAATTACACCCGCCGAATCAGCCGACCCGCTTACAACGACTTGGCAACGAACTTGATGTACAACGATCCCATTTCGGTGTTTACGGGGAACCCGGCTTTAAAACCAACTTTGAGTCAGGCGCTCAAGGTAGAATTTAGCCTGAAAGGAAAAAGCATTGGTCTGGTGTTTCAGCGGATGAAAACCCCATCGTGCGTTACCAAATCAGCACCAACCCGGCCCAGAAATTTACCTCGTTTCGCCACAAAACATGGCCTACCAAAACAGCATCAACCTGAATGGGAATTTCCCTATACAACTTTCCAAAACTGGAAATTGAGTGTGGGGCTACCTTAGCGCAGCGAAAATTTCAGTTGACGCACACGCCCCAAATGACTACTCACAGCTATTTGGCCTATAATTTTTCCATCAATCAGACGCTCAAATTGCCCCACAATTACGAGCTTGAACTGAATGCCTGGCACAATGGCAGTCAATTCGACGGTGCAACCAGAATTTCGGATTTTGGGATGGTCAACCTGGGCATTGGCAAAAAACTGAATCGGGACAGAGGCACGCTACAGTTGACGGTTACGGATTTGCTAAAAACCATGCGGCTTAGTGCTTACATCGGTCATTTGACGCCCTTGGTTTTTCAACTGCGTAGTGTGTCCAATTACCGCAGTGAATCGGCCTGGGCGCGGATTTTCAGGCTGAGTTATTCCCGGAATTTTGGGAATGTGCTGAACAAGGAGAAACGGAAATCGGGGGCGGATGAGGAAAGGGAAAGGGTGCGTGAGTGATAACGCATTGATTTAACCCCGAAGGGGTGATATGATTATAGAAAATAGGTATAAGCGGTGAGTTAGAACCCCGAAGGGGTGGCATTATTAAAATGGTAAGACCATGATCAAATAATGCCACCCCTTCGGGGTTTTTCTTTATGGACAAACACGGTTGTTTTTCTATAATCATATCACCCCTTCGGGGTTGAGGTCATTTTGTTCATCCGCGTACAAACAATGTCCATTATCGAACGGCTTTATTAAGTTTGAAAATTTCAAAATACTAAAAATCAGCCGCTTATGTTTTTGGCACGTCTTATGCGCAAGCTATTTGAACCA
Source organism: Haliscomenobacter sp. (assembly GCF_016718685.1). GTDB lineage: Bacteria > Bacteroidota > Bacteroidia > Chitinophagales > Saprospiraceae > Haliscomenobacter. Next base: position 63,220 of record NZ_JADKCX010000010.1, read on the forward strand.
ACGCACAATGGCCATGCTGCGCAGTTACCTCAAAATTGCCTGGAGAAACCTCCTCAAGAACAAAACCTTTAGCCTGATCAATATTTTTGGATTGGCGGTCGGGCTAGCTTGTTTCATCCTGATCGCGTTGTACGTGGCAGATGAGCTGAGCTATGAAAGTTTTTACCCCGATGCCAAGCGCACTTACCGGGTACATTCCGACATTCGCTTTGGAGGAACGGATTTGGACCTCGCCACGTGCTCCGACCCTTTTGGCGCTACGCTAAAAAAGACTACCCGGAAGTAGAACTATTCGTGCGCTTTTACGCCAATGATGGCCGCAAGTTCATCAAACGGGGTACCGAAACCATCATCGAAAACCGCGTGGCTCACGTGGATTCCACTTATTTTGACGTGTTCCCACGCCCCATTTTGGCCGGCAATCCCAAAACAGCCTTGAACGAGCCGAACACCGTGGCCATCAGCGAATCGGCGGCACAAAAATACTTCCGCAGCAATGACGCCCTGGGCAAAACCCTGGAAGTAGGCATCAACGAAAAAATCCAGTACAAAGTAACGGCAGTGTATGCCGACATGCCGGTCAACTCCCACTTCCATTTCGACTTTTTGTTCTCGATGGACAATGTCACGGATTACAACTTCGGTAACTTCTTAAGCCACAATTTTCAGACCTACGTGCGCCTGCGCGAGGGGGCTGACCCAAGGGCGCTGGAAGCCAAGTTTCCTGAGCTCATCAACCGCTATGTGCTGCCGCAGGCTTCGCACATGATGGAGATCAAAACTATTGCCGATTTTGAAAAATCGGGCAACAAACTCGCCTATACCCTGATGCCAGTCACCGACATCCACCTGCATTCGGATCGTATGGCCGAATTGAATGTGAATGGCAATGTGCAATACGTATATGTATTCGGGATTGTGGCGCTCTTTTTGCTGACGATCGCCTGCATCAATTTTATGAACCTGAGCACCGCCCGCTCGGCCAATCGTGCCAAAGAAGTGGGCATTCGCAAAGTGATGGGCACCGAGCGCAGCACTTTGATGGGGCAGTTTATGGCCGAGTCCACCCTTACCAGTGGTTTGGCTTTTGTGTTTGCGCTGCTCCTGGCTGCGCTGGCTTTACCGTATTTTAACGAGTTGGCCGCCAAGGAATTTAAACTGGCGACTTTTTTCCAATCCCGGTATTTGCCTTTTTTATTGTCCTTGCCCTTGATTGTGGGCGTTCTGGCGGGGTATTATCCGGCGTTTTTTCTGTCATCCTTTCGCCCGATTGAAGTGCTCAAAGGGAAGTTCAATGCGGGTAGTGCCAAAAGCAGTTTCCGCAATGCCCTCGTGACGGTGCAGTTTTCCATCTCACTTTTGTTGATCATTGCCACGGTGATCGTGTACAAGCAGTTGAATTACATCCAAAGCAAAAACCTCGGGTTCAACAAGGATCAGGTCTTGGTCATCAATGCCACTTCGGGCTTGCAGGACAACAAGGAAGCCTTCAAAAATGAGGTCAAACAAATGGCAGGGGTAAAAGCCGCCTGTTATGCCGGGTACTTGCCGGTGTCCAACTCTTCTCGATCCGACAATACCTTTTCCAAAGAAACCGTCATGGGTGCCGAAACGGGCTTCAACATGCAAATTTGGAACATCGACTACGATTATATCCCCACTCTGGGTATGGAAATGGCCAAAGGACGCAATTTTGCCAGCAATTTTGGTGGGGATTCCACAGGTATCATTCTCAATGAAACAGCGGCGAACATGTTGGGGTATCCCGACCCCATTGGCCAAAAGCTCTACACCTCGGATGGCAATTCGAGTGTGCAAAATATTGCCTATACGATTGTGGGGGTGGTCAAAAACTTCCATTACGAATCGATGCGGGAAAATGTAGGCCCGCTGGCCATGCGCCTGGGTTTCAACCGTTGGGAAACAGCCTTCCGGGTCAACATGAGTGAGGCGCCCAATTTGATCGCCCAGATTGAGTCCAAATGGAAGGAACTGGCCCCTGCCATGCCTTTCCGCTACCAGTTCCTCGATGAGGCGTTCGACGAGATGTACCGCGCCGAACAACGCATTGGCAAGGTGGCGCTCTGCTTTGCTTTTTTGACCATTCTGATTGCTTGCCTGGGGCTGTTTGGTCTGGTGACTTACATGACGGAGCAACGCACCAAAGAAATTGGCATCCGCAAGGTATTGGGTGCTTCCGTGGCGGGCATCACTACTTTATTGGCCAAAGATTTTCTGCGCCTGGTGCTGCTGGCCATCCTGATTGCCTCGCCCCTGGCCTGGTACGTGATGAAACAATGGCTGGCCAATTTTGCCTTCCGCATCAACATCGAATGGTGGATGTTTGTGGGTGCCGGGGTACTGGCGGTATTGATCGCGTTTTTGACGATTGGTTGGCAAAGTATGCGGGCCGCGCTGGCGAACCCGATCAAGTCTTTGCGGAGTGAATAAGCAAATAGATTAACACTTTTTACTCATACATTATTAGTGATTTTGCCTGCGGCCCCTGGTGGGTTGCAGGATTTTTTACAACTGCTCTAAATCAAAAAACATGCTCCGCAGCTACCTCAAAATTGCTTTGCGCAATCTTTTGAAAAGTAAAATTTCTTCGTTCATCAACATTACCGGACTCGCCGTGGGTATGGCCGTGGCGATGCTCATTGGCTTATGGGTGTGGAGCGAACTAACTTTTGATACTCACTTCGCCAATTATGCGCGCATCGCTCAGGTGTTGCAAAACGGGACTTACAGTAACGAAGTGGGCACGCAGTCCGAAATCCCGCCACCACTGGGCCCTGAACTCCGCAATACCTACGGAGCAGACTTTAAATACGTGGTCATGGCGACCGACATACGCCCGCAGGCGTTGACTTTTGAAGACAAAAAATTCACCCAAAATGGGGCTTCATTCGGCGCGGAGATCACCGAAATGTTGTCGCTGGACATGCTGCAAGGCAGCCGAAAGGGTTTGAAAGAACCCAATTCTATCCTGCTGTCGGAAACGCTGGCCAAGACCTACTTTGGTGATGCGGACCCGCTGGGGAAAATCATGCATATCAGCGAACAAAACTACAAAGTGACGGGTGTGTATGCCGATTTGCCGCGCAACTCAAGTTTTAACGACCTGGCTTTTATCACGCCCTGGAATGAAAACGAACCCTACATCAAAAATTACCTCGACAATTGGGGCTATAACTCCTTCAATGCTTATGTACAATTGGCGGAAGGCGCCGACATGGCGCAGGTATCGGCCAAAATCAAAGACATCAAGTACAAAAAAGTAAACAAAGAGGGCCAAAAATACAAACCCGAAATGTTCCTGCACCCCATGTCGCAATGGCATTTGTACTCCGAGTTTGAAGGGGGCAAAAGTGTGGGTGGGCACATCACGGCAGTGTGGTTGTTTGGCATCATCGGCGCTTTTGTGCTGCTGCTGGCTTGCATCAACTTTATGAACCTGAGCACTGCCCGCAGTGAAAAAAGAGCCAAAGAAGTGGGCGTGCGCAAAGCGATTGGTTCCCGCAAAAATCAATTGATCGGGCAGTTTCTGAGCGAATCGTTGGTGGTGGCCTGCTTTGCGTTTGTACTGGCCTTGTTGCTGGCGCAGTTCAGTTTGCCGTTTTTTAATGCGGTGGCGGATAAAAAGATGAGTTTGTTGTGGAGCAATCCGGTGTTTTGGCTTTTGGGCCTTGGTTTTGCGCTGGGTACGGGTTTATTGGCGGGGACTTATCCGGCCTTTTACCTGTCTTCTTTCCAGCCGATCCGGGTGCTGAAAGGTACGTTTAAAGCGGGGCGTTTGGCCAGTATTCCCCGCAAGGTTTTGGTGGTGATCCAGTTTACCGTATCGATTGCCTTGATCGTCGGGGTGCTCATCGTTTTTCAACAAATCCAATTTGCCAAAAACCGCCCGATTGGTTACGATACAAGTGGTTTGATTGTACTGCCGACCCCTACAACGGTCGTTCACGAACACTTTGATGCCATACGAAATGAGCTCAAAAACAGTGGCGTAATCCTGGAAATGGCGGAATCATATAGCCCCATGACCGAGTTGAATTTGGCGCTGGATGGCTTCGATTGGAAGGGCAAAGATCCAAACATGCAGGTCAGCATCGGTACGGAGTTGGTTTCACATGATTTTGGCAAAACCGTTGATTGGGAAATTAGTGCCGGGCGCGATTTTTCGCGGGACTTCGCTTCAGATTCCACTGGGATCATTTTGAGTGAAACGGCGGTCAAATACATGGGGTTAAAAAACCCGCTTGGGGAGGTGATCAAATCCCAAAACTTTTCACCTGAACCCATTTTCTTCCGGGTAATCGGAGTAGTCAAAGATGTGCTGATGGAGTCGCCTTATGAGGATGTTCGGCCTATGTTCTATACATTGAACAGGTGGAGGGGCAACTTCGCGGTGTTGAAATTGAATCCTGCGCTGAGTGCCCAAGTGGCGCTGGCCAAAATTGCTCCGGTGTTCCAAAAACACAATCCGAGTGCGCCCTTCGAGTACCAGTTTGTGGATGCGGAATACGGCAAAAAATTTGCTGCGGAATTGCGGGTTGGCCGCTTGGCGGGCTTTTTTGCTATCCTGGCGGTGTTTATTTCTTGCCTGGGTTTGTTTGGCCTGGCTTCGTTTATGGCGGAGCAACGCACCAAAGAGATTGGCATCCGCAAGGTGTTGGGGGCTTCACTGGTCAATTTGTGGGGTTTGTTGTCGCGGGAGTTTGTGGGGCTGGTGCTCTTGTCCTGCGTGTTGGCGGCACCGATTGCGTATTATTATTTGCATGGCTGGTTGCAGCAATACGAGTACCGGACGGAGATTTCCTGGTGGGTGTTTGCGGCGGCGGCGGTAGGGGCGCTGGGGATTACGTTGTTGACGGTGAGTTATCAGGCGCTGAAGGCGGCGCTGGTGAATCCGGTGAGGTCGTTGAAGTCGGAGTGAAATGGAGTGTACAAATTCATCACAGGCATGACGCAGGGCAACACCTCGGGCAAACTATGCTGAAGGTTTAACTTGAAGCCAAAAACAACCAAAGTCTGGGACAGCATGAACCCATACTGTCCCAGTACTTGTGTTTAATACCAGCCTCCCCCCAAAGCCCGGTACACATTCACCCTGGCACTCAATTGCTTCATCCTAATCTCAATCAATTCCATCTTAGACTCCAGCGCTTCGCGTTGGGTCAGCAAAACTTCCATGTAGTCGGCCCGTGCAGACCTGTACAAGCTATTCGAAATATTGATGGACTGCGTAAGGATATCCACCTCTCTGGCTTTGGTGCTGTAGCTATCCGCAAAATTGCGCATGCTGGAAAGCTGATTCACCACCTCAATGTAGCCATTCAGGATGGAGCGCTCGTAATTGTATACGGCCTGGACTTGGGTGGCATTGGCATTGAAATAGGTCGCTTTGATGGCATTTTTGTTGACCAAAGGCGCCATCATGTCGCCAACCAAATTTACCAGAATGGATTCTGGATTGATCAAATAAACCGGATTAAATGCCTGTAAACCCAGGCCTGCCTTGATCCCAAATGAAGGATAAAAATTGGCCTTGGCTACACTGATGTCAATTTTAGCCGCTTCCAATTCGAGCTCAGCCTGCCGGATATCCGGTCGGTTTGCCAACAACTGGGAAGGAAGCCCGGCCAGTACCGAATCCACTGCTGCAGAGTTATAAGTAGCGGAGCTTCGGATAACTGGTTGAGGGAAACGGCCAATTAAAAAATTGATCCGGTTTTCCGTTTCCACAATCCTTTGTCGAATCTCGTATTGCCGATTCTGGGTGTTCAACACCTGGGCTTCAAATCGATTGACGGCCAATTGGGTAACCTTAGCCGCTTCTTTCTCCTGCTTGATGATGCCGAGGATGTTCTGCTGCAGGCCAATGTTGGTGTTGATGATGTCCAGCTGGTTGTCCAGGGCCATCAGTTCGTAATAAGAATTGGCAATCTCGGCAATCAGGTTGGTCACCAGGAAATTTTTACCTTCAATCGAGGCAAAATAGCGACTGACTGCGGCTTTTTTGGCATTGCGGAGTTTGTGCCAAACGTCCAGTTCCCAGGAAGCATAAACACCCCCCATCAAGTCGGTCAATGGCTCTGGAAACTCCTTGCCAGGTTTGATTTCCAGGTTTTTTTCCACCGCTCCATCACGCGTGTAACGGCCCACTTTCTCGGCACCCAAACCTGCGCCAATATTGACAAAAGGGCGGTATTCCCCGGCTCTGGCCAGTACTTCGTTGTTCCTGATGTCAATTTCCTTTTTGACAATATTCAGTTCCTGGTTTTTGGCCAGCGCTGTATCAATCAGCGCGATCAAATTAGGATCGGAAAAATATTGTCGCCAATTGGGCCGGTTTGCCGCAAGGCTGTCCACGGCATGGTTAAAACGTGCAGGAGTAGCTTTGTTCTCTGTTTTTAGTACGCCGGCATCTGGCACTTTGCATCCCCACAAAGTGGTCAGCAGGAGTGCAAAGGCGATCCATTTATAACTCCTCATCTGACTTTTCATCTTTGGTACGGATTTTCTTGATGAATTCTTTGATTGTCGAAGCTTCGTCCCAGTGTTCGACCAGGTCTTCGCTTAGTGGGTTTTCATCCTCGTCTTTAATGAGTTTTCTACCTTCAGCCATTTTGCCAAAAATGTAGTACAGCCCAGGTACGATGATGACCCCAAAAATGGTACCAATGAGCATACCTCCCAATGCAGAAGCACCAATGGTACGGTTGCCAATGGCTCCAGGCCCAGTAGCCCTGACCAAAGGAATCAAGCCTGCAATAAAGGCAAAGGAGGTCATTAAGATGGGGCGAAAACGGGCTTTGGAACCTTCAATCGCAGCTTCCAGTACCGATAAACCTTGCATGTGTTTTTGTACCGCAAATTCCACAATCAACACCGCATTTTTACCCAACAAACCCATGAGCATGATGATGCCAATTTGAGCATAAATGTCATTGGACAAGCCCATGAATTTGAGCAGCAAGAAGGAACCAAAAATGCCCACAGGCAGCGAAAAAATAACGGCAAGTGGAATGATAAAACTCTCGTACTGCGCCGCCAATACGAGGTAAACAAAAACCACCACGATGATAAAAATATAGAGTGCTTCGTTGCCCCGTTTGGCTTCATCGTAAGAAAGTCCTTCCCAGGCAATGTCATAACCTTGGGGAAGGGTTTCTTTGGCCACTTCCTGAATGGTTGTAATGGCATCACCACTGGTAAAACCTGCTGCGGGAACACCCCGAATGGAAGAAGACGTATAGAGGTTAAAGCGGGTAATTTCATTGGGGCCCTGGGTTTTGCGCAAACTCATAAAAGAAGAGTAGGGCACCATTTCATCCCGGTCGTTTTTGATGAAAAGATTCAATACATCCGAAGGTAACTGTCTGTATTCGGGTGCAGCCTGCGTATACACCTTGAAGAAGTTACCAAAGCGGACGAAGCCCTGTTCGTAGGTACTGCCGATGAGGATATCGAGATTATCCATGGCTTTGCCAATGGATACCCCTTTTTGCATGGCCAATTTGTTGTCGATGATCAGCTCATACTGGGGGTAATTGGCGGCAAAAAAAGTGAACAAACCCGTCAACTCTTTGCGCTGGCGCAGGGCATCCATAAAGTCGTTGTTGATCTTGTCAAAATCCTGGTAATCAACGGTGCTGTTTTTGTTCAAAAGGCGCAAAGAAAAACCATCTGAAGAGCCATAACCTGGAACTGCGGGTGGTTCAAAAAATTCTACCACTGCGCCTAAGTTTTTGCTTTTTTCCTCCAGTTCCTCCATGACGTCATGTACCGAATTTTTCCTTTCTGACCAATCCTTCAGGTTGATGATACAAGTACCGGCATTAGAACCCCGCCCCTCGGTCAATATTTCATACCCAGCCAGCGAAGAAACGGATTGAATGCCTTCCACTTCTTCGGCAATCTTTTGGAGTTCCCGGGAAACCTGGTTGGTTCTTTCCAAGGTGCTACCTGGTGGGGTTTGAATGATGGCATAGATCATGCCCTGGTCTTCGTTGGGGATAAACCCTGAAGGAAGGCTATTATTGACCCAAAAAATACCCAAACCAAAGGCTACCAAGATGAGAAAAGTGACCAGCCGCCGATGAACAATCAACTTAAGCAAACGCTCGTACCAATCGGTTAATTTATCAAAGCGGCGGTTGAACCAATGGATGAATAGGTCGATGGGATTTTTTTTACGTGTTTTACCGTAATGGTTTTTCAGAATCATGGCGCTCAAAATGGGCGTAAGCGTGAGGGCGACCACCCCCGACAACACAATGGCACTGGCCATGGTAATGGAAAACTGGCGGTAAAAAATACCCACCGGCCCCGTCATAAATGCGACGGGCACAAATACTGCGGTCATAATCAGCGTAATCGCGATGATGGCGCCACTGATTTCGTGCAGTACCTCTTTCACGGCTTTGAACGGCGAGAGGTGTTTGGTTTCCATTTTGACGTGCACCGCTTCCACGACCACAATTGCATTGTCCACCACAATACCAATGGCCAAAACCAGGGCAAACAGCGTAATCAAATTGATGGTTAACCCAAAAAGCTGCATGAATAAAAATGCGCCAATCAGCGATACCGGAACAGCCAGAGTAGGGATAAGTGTAGAGCGCCAATCCCCCAGAAAAAGGAATACCACCAGGGCAACCAAGATGAAGGCTTCTAACAGGGTATGCATTACTTTTTCAATTGACGCGCCCACAAATTTGGAAACGTCATAATTGATTTCATAAGCCATGCCCGGCGGGAAGTCTGCCTCCATTTCCTTTAATTTTAGTTTGGTCGCTTCGATCACCTTGCTGGCATTGCTACCAAAGTTTTGCTTGAGCACTATGGACGCAGAGGGGTACCCATCTTTGTTGCAATAGATGTCAAAAAACTCGCTACCCAGCTCTACTTCAGCAATGTCCTTTAATTTCAGTACTTCACCATCAGGATTGGCGCGGACGATGATGTCCTCGTATTCTTCGGGTTTGCTGAACCTACCTTTGTAGGTCAGTACAAATTCCAGTGATTGTGCCTTTTTTCCAGAACTTTGGACAATCCGCCCGGGTCTTCCAATTACACTTTGTTCGCTGACCGCCTCCATCACTTCCTCTGTAGATATGTTGTAGGCCCGCATGCGGTCGGGTTTCAACCAAATGCGCATGGCGTACTGGCGACTCCCCAAGATTTGAGCGCGCCCCATTCCACTGATGCGCTGGAGTTCTGGCAGAATTTTAACGTTGGCGTAGTTGTACAAAAACTTCTCGTCGGCATTTTTATCCGTGCTGAAGAGGTTGACGTACATGAGCATACTGGGCTGAATCGGGGTGATGATTACCCCTTCACGTTGTACCAGAGGCGGTAGATTGTTCATGACCTGATCCACCCTGGTTTTGACGTTTACTACCGCTGCATTGGGATCCGTGTCGGGTTCAAATACAATCTGTATGGTAGCCTCACCCGCACTGGTCGCATCCGAAATGATGTACTGCATGCCTTGTACGCCGTTGATGGCTCGCTCCAGAGGGATCAAGGTGGATTGTACCAGGATGTCGGCACTTGAGCCAGGGTAGGCAATGAAAATATTGACCCGAGGTGGGGCAATTTGTGGGAATTGTGAGATCGGCATGGTAATGCTGGCCAATATCCCCAGGAAAATAATGGCCAAAGATATGGCAATGGCCAGAACCGGCCTTTGTATGAATTTGGTAAACATCTTTCAGTGATTTAGGAATTAGGTTGCCTACTCAGCAAACAATTGATTCAATTCAGCTAAAACCTTACGAGGAGGTTCAACTTTGTGCTTGATCTTTTGCTTGTTCCTAACCTTGCGCAAGCCTTCGATGAGTATTTTTTCTCCTTCCTTCAATCCACTGGTTACTGCATACAAATGCGTAAGTTCAGTACCTACGGTTATTTGCCTGGACTCGACCTTGCTGTTTTCATCTACCACATAAACAAACTTCTTATCGAGGATTTCAAAGGTGGCTTTCTGCGGAATCAGGAGGGCATTTTTCAGCGACACCGGCATGAGGATGTTTCCGGTTTCACCATGGCGCAAAATCCTTTTGGGGTTGGGGAAGGTTGCTCTGAAGGCAATGTTGCCGGTTTCATTGTCAAAATCGGCTTCGATCGTTTCCACCTTTCCGCCCTGGTCAAACAGTTCGTTGTTGGCCATGCGTAGTTGTACGTCCAGGGGATTTTTGGACTTGGCCCTGGTCGCATAATCCAGGTACTCGGCTTCGGGCACATTGAAATATACCCACATCTTGCTGTTGTCGGAAAGAGTGGTCAAAAACTCGCCTTCGTCCAACAAACTTCCAAGTCGTACCTGAAAGCGATCCATTATGCCGTCGAAAGGAGCACGCACTTCTGTAAAATCCAAATGTGCCTTGGATAAAGCCAAATCCGCTTTAGCCATGTCTAATTTTGCCTTGGCCAGCGCGAGTTCATTTTTGGATACAATGTTGCTGTCGGCCAAACTTTTGGTGTTTTGGTATTCCAGCTGTACAAAATTCACCTCGGCCTGAGCCTTTTGCATTTCTGCCTGATAAATAACGGGCATAATCTGGAACATCAACTTCCCCTTGGGTACAAATTGCCCTTCATCCACGTAGATGTTTTGGAGATAACCTTTTTCGAGGGCCCTTATTTCGATGTGCTGGATAGAGCGCACTTGGCCTACGTAGTCCTTCAAAACCAAGGTGTCCAGGCGTAAGGGGGTGGTAACCAAGAAGGTTGCTTCTTCTTCGATTTTATGTTCTTTCTTTTGACAGCTGGTCATCAAAGACAGCACTGCCAGAAAGAAGAAAAATGAGCACTTTTTCATTCTGTGTTGAATTGTTTAGGGAAAAAAAAAGGAGTGCCCGCTAGAACAGCGGCACAAGACAGATAAAGCACGGGTAGGTAATCAGAAAATCAGCACAGAAAGCTTTTCCAGGAATGGTACAGGATAAAAAGGGATACCCCTTTACGGTTTAACACAGCTTGCCTCAGGCGAGGCAGGATCATTTTTTTAGAAAGGGTGCGGTAAGAAACAAGTGCAACGAAAGCTGAATGTACAGGGTTACCTTGAATTTTGTCTTCACGGGTATCTTCATCCACTTCTTCTTCTGCGCACTCTGTGATCAGGGTGAAGTAAAAGTTGAATGGAAAATGAGCGTGGTTAGAATGGTAGGAAAGGGGAGAATGGAAACGTTCGTAATGTACAACTCCAGCGGATTCTGGTGTGGAGTAGTAGCTCCCCCGATTGAGTAGAACGTTGCTACAATACCTAAAATACTGCAAAAAATAACCCTAAACAAGCTGCCTGGTTGTAAAACCTTCATATTCGTCTCGTTTGCTGGAGTACGGAGCACAAATGTAGAAAACTATGGTAACTATACGGCTGCCTTCGGCAGCATTTTTTCAAAAAGAATTCACCCCAGCCCCTCAATAAACACCCCAATCTCCTCCGCCACCGCCTTATTGTTCATGCTATGCCCCAAGCCATTGTACCCTTCAAACCTACTTTTTTTCCAAATCGCTGCCAGTTTCTGCCCTTCGGCAAACGAAGCGATTTCATCGCAGGCGTCGTACATCATCAGGCCAGGGGTTTTGTTTTTTTCGGCAAAATCATAGAGGTTGAACGAATCGACGGGAACGCCAAATTGGTCGTTGATCGCGATTTCCATGCCCTGCATGGCGCGTTCACTCAGGTGGAGTACGGCATTAAAATTGTTCAGAACCCGGCGCAAACTGCAAGGCGCGGCGATCACCACTCCGCCATGTACAAAGGAAGGTTTGAATTCGGAGAGGTAATACATGAGTGCCATGCCTCCCGCCGAATGCCCGACAATGAAAGCCGGTTGGAAATGTTCGGCTACGGCTTTGAGCGCGAGGGCATACCAATGGGCATCAAAACGATTGCCAGTGGTAGCGCCGTGCCCGGGGGCATCCAGGGCTATAATGCGGTAGTTCTTTTTTCGAAAAACATTGATGAAGGTACGCCAACGCCCTGAGTTGCTCTCCCAGCCGTGGGCCAGCAGGATGCTCGGTCCGGTGCCTTCCCAGCGGTAAGTTTGAATGTCGAGCCCTTCCGCCTGGATCGTTTCCCATTGAGCACCCTGTAAAAAAGTGCGGTCTTGCTCGCGCAGCCGACCTTTGCGGGGCGTGCGAAAGATGTCCAGCGCCATACGGCCTGCCCATTTCACGGAGATCAAGGCAATGGTGTTGATCTGCAAACGGACCAGGGCGATGGCCAGTTTTCGAAGGAATTGACGCATACGAAATAAAATTTAAAGCGACCACAAAGATCGCCTTATTTTTTGCATTTCTAGCGTTAATTCTTGCCTACCGTCGGCCAGTTTTGATCCGCTTTTTTGATGTAGCCAGGTTTGTCTTCGCTCCAGGTTTTTTGCACCTTCAGGCTGTAGTTGAGGTACAATTTTCCGTCAACAATTGACCAAGCATCGGGGTCGATGCCCACAGCGTAGCCTCTCGAAACTCCATAGGCACAAAAACCGCCATATTCGGGCAGGTATTTTTCAGGATTCTTTTTGAAGGTGTTCAGGTGAGCTTTGGAAGCAAAGTGGTAGGTGGCGGATTCGTATTTGAAACTGAATTCCTCCAAACCTTTCAGGGGTTTATGGTCTTCAAAATAGGCGACGAGGTCGTAACCCTGAACGGCCAGGTTCTTTTTGTCCACGTTGACATTGTAGTTGTTTTGGGCCAGCAGAGAAAGGCTGTTGAACACTAGCCCCAGCACCAAAATGGATTGCAATAATGTTTTCATTTTTTTGAATTTGGCAGTAAAACGGCTTGGCTACCCCTTGTGGTTTAGTCGAATGGCGAGAAAGCCTCCTAAATGTTTCTATGCGGACGAATTGGATATTTCGGCAATGGACCAGGCCCTTTATTCTTGATTTTAAGACAATAGGTGATCTTTTTTAAGGTTAAAACGTACAACAATAGAGAAACAGTCAATCGAATCACTGACCAAGAATTTTATCCAAATGTCAGCATCTAATCCAAACGACGAGAAAATAAGACTTCAAGAGCAATACAGTGGCGGCAAAAAATGGCTAAAATGGGGCCCTTATTTGAGTGAACGCCAATGGGGAACCGTACGGGAAGACTACAGTGCGCTGGGCAAGGTTTGGGAATATTTTCCGCATGACCACGCCCGATCCCGGGTCTACCGCTGGGGTGAAGATGGGATAGCGGGCATTTCCGACGACCTGTGCAACCTCTGTTTTGGCCTTGCGTTGTGGAATGGCAAAGACCCCATTCTCAAAGAAAGACTTTTTGGCCTCAGCGGCCCGGAGGGCAATCATGGCGAGGACGTCAAGGAGTTGTACTACTACCTCGACAGTACGCCGACGCACTCCTACATGAAACACCTGTACAAGTACACGCTTGAAGCGTTCCCCTATCAGGATTTGGTGCAGGTCAACCGCCAACGTTCCAAGGATGAAACAGAATTTGAACTGCACGATTCTTTGGCATTAGACGAAGGGTGCTACTACGACGTCTACACCGAATACGCAAAAGCAGACGTAGATGACATCTGTGTGCGCATTACCGCCCATGTGCGTGGCCACAAGGAAGGCCAGCTCTCCCTGCTTCCAACCCTGTGGTTTCGCAATTTATGGTCTTTTGGACTCTTGGCAGAAAAACCCATTATCCGGGTGGAGCATTCCGCGGAGGTAGTGCGTGCCCATCACCCCAAACTCGGCGATTATTACCTGTATTTTGATCCCCCTCAGCAATTGTTGTTTACCGAAAACGAAACCAATACCGAGCGAATTTTTGGTACTCCTAATGCGAGTCCATTCGTCAAGGATGCTTTTCATCGGGCGGTGATTCAGGACGATAATTTCTTGGAGGGCAATTCTTCAGGGACCAAATTTGCGCCACACTATCGTTTTGAACTCATCCCCGGTGAAAAAGTGGAGATCAAGTTGCGTTTGACTAAAAAAGCGAAGCTGGAAGACCCACTTGGTGCTACTTATGCCACCACCTTCAAAAACCGGATCGCCGAAGCGGATGCGTTTTACCAACCATTCAAAAAAGGCGACAACGCAGATTTGGCCAACATCCAACGCCAGGCTTTGGCCGGGATGCTTTGGAGCAAACAGTATTACAACATCGACATCCCACGTTGGCTCAATGGTGATCCAGGAAACCTTCCCCCACCTCCGGGGCGAAAACATGGGCGCAATCAGCATTGGAAAACCCTGAACAACGAAGACATTATCTCCATGCCCGACAAATGGGAATACCCCTGGTATGCGGCCTGGGACCTTGCCTTCCATTGTGTACCCCTGGCGATGGTAGATGCCGAGTTTGCCAAACAACAGCTCATTTTGTTCTTGCGTGAGTGGTACATGCACCCCAATGGACAACTACCCGCCTACGAGTGGGCTTTTGGGGATGTCAATCCTCCTGTACACGCTTGGGCTTGTTTGCAGGTCTACAAAATGGACAAGGCCAAAAATGGCAACGACGACAAGGTTTTTCTCAAACGGGTATTTCAAAAACTGCTCATCAATTTTACCTGGTGGGTCAACCGCAAAGACCACCAGGGAAACAACGTTTTTGAAGGCGGATTCCTAGGACTGGACAATATCGGCGTTTTTGACCGCAGCAGTTATATCCCCGGCGGGGGCTACCTGGAGCAAGCTGATGGTACCGCCTGGATGGCCATGTATTGCTTGAACATGCTGGAAATGGCCCTGATTTTGGGTGAGGAGGACCTGGCTTTTGAAGATGTTGCAACCAAGTTTTTTGAACACTTCACTTACATTGCCGCTTCTTTGAACGACATCAGTGAACACTGGACGGGGTCCTGGGATCCGGTGGAAGGCTTTTTTTTTACGACATTCTGGCTTTGCCAAATGGGGAATTCATCCCAATGAAAATCAGATCTTTGGTCGGTTTGACCACCCTTTTTGCCGTGATGGAACTGGACCGGGAAAAACTGAAAAAACTCCCCAATTTTTACAATCGTTTGAAGTGGTTCCAAAAATACCGGGAAGCCAACCAGGAGTACCTGGTGATTGACGAGTTGGAAGATCATGGCAATATTTTATTGTCACTGGTGCCTCAGGATCGTTTACTGCGTTTGCTTCATGCTTTGTTTGATGAAAATGAATTCCTGAGTAAAGGCGGCATCCGCTCGGTATCCAAGATTCATAAAAATCCCTATGTGGTCAATATTGCCGGGCAGGAATTTGGCTTGACCTACGAGCCGGGAGAATCCACCACGGGTTTGTTTGGTGGCAACTCCAATTGGCGTGGCCCGGTTTGGATGCCCATGAATTACCTGATCGGCCATTCTTTGCGCGCCTATGCCCAACATTATGGCGATGACCTTAAAGTGGAATTTCCTACTGGATCTGAGCATTGGATTACCTTGGAGCAAGCCGCTGATGAGCTTTCCAGGCGACTGGTGTCCATTTTTCAACGCGACGAATTGGGCCAACGCCCGATACATGGTGAAAACAAGCACTACCATGCTGACCCTCATTTCCGCGATTTGTTGCTCTTTTATGAATATTTCCACGGGGATACTGCCCATGGTCTGGGCGCATCGCATCAAACTGGCTGGACGGGTTTGGTAGCTGAATTGATTGATAAATCTATGTGGTGAAATGTGTAGTTTTAGGCATGATTAGTGGGGCAAAAATAAGCACTCATTTTTCTTGAGCCAAAGGATTAGATAAGGCACTTGAAATGAAGCGTTTACTTACCTAATCCTTTGGCAAAAGGAGCTTATTTTTTTATCGCCCATAAACCAAAAATCCATGCAAAAATCAATTTTGATCACCGGTGCTTCCGGCAACCTGGGGCACGCTGTACTCCAAAAATTTGTCAACGAAGGATTTAAAGTATACGGAACGGATCGCTCCGCTTCCCCCAGAACCGATGCCGAAATTGGCGCAGTTGACCTGACCAACGAACAAGCCACCCAGGCTTATATTGAAGACATTTGTAAAAAAAGCCCGAACCTGAATGCTGCGGTGCTGCTGGTTGGGGGCTACGCTCCGGGAGGATTGAAGGCTGCGGATGCTGCTGCTTTGCAAAAGATGTACCAGCTGAATTTTGAAACCGCCTACTTTGTGGTGCACGCACTTTTACCCCATTTTGAAGCCAATGGTGGCGGGCATATCGTGCTGATTGGCTCCCGGGCGGCGATAGATGCTCAGGCGGCTTTGTACAATGTAGCTTACGGATTGTCTAAATCGCTGTTGATCGCATTGGCCAATATCATCAACGCCTATGGCAAAAACAAAGGCATTCGTGCTTCAGTGATCATACCCAGCACGATTGATACGCCACCCAATCGGGAAGCTATGCCCGATGCCGATTTTGAAAAGTGGACCACACCGGAAGCAATCGCTGACAGCATCCATTTCCTGTTTACCGAACCAGGGCAACACCTGCGGGAAACGGTGTTGAAACTTTACAACGAAGCCTAACATGTACTACCTGCAAATGTTGCTTTACCTCTTGTACGCTTACCTGGGCCTGGGTTTGATTTTTGGGTTCTGGTTTGTGTTTAGAGGGGCAGAAAAAATCGACCAGAACATGCATGGAGCGAGTTGGCAAACTCGCCTGTTGCTCGTGCCCGCCTCCGCGGCCTTGTGGCTGTTGCTGCTCAACAAATACCTAAAACAGAAAAGACATGGTTCCTGAATTGCGCAAACGACATCGCATAATCTGGCAGATCGGCAGCGTTCTGCTCTGCCT
>NZ_JADKCX010000011.1 GCF_016718685.1 Haliscomenobacter sp.
TTACAAAAACACGGATTATGGAAAAAGAGAAGCCAAAGTTCGATTTTGAGTCCTTTAAGCAAGAAGCTTTAGCAGGACTTTATGCTGGTCAGTCCTTGAACGGGGAGAAGGGGGTATTTGGCCCCTTGATCAAACACTTGCTGGAATCGGCATTGGAAGGGGAACTGAATCACCATCTTTCGGAAGAGCAGCAAAATGGCCGGAGCAATCGGCGCAATGGCAAGACGAGCAAAAAAGTCAAGAGTAGTGCGGGTTTATTGGAAGTGGAAGGCACTCGGGATCGAGCAGGAACCTTTCAGCCGGAGCTATTGCCCAAGCGCCAAGTGGTGATGAGCGATGATCTGGAATCGAAGATTATCGGGATGTATAGCCGGGGTATGAGCCTTGGGGATATCCAGGATCAGATTGAGGAGATGTATGGCTTTAAGCTATCCAAAGCCAAACTGAGCAGCATCACGGATGCGGTACTGCCGACTTTGGAGGCATGGCGTAAGCGTCCTTTAGAAAGTGTGTATGCGATCATTTGGCTGGACGCCATGTTCTACAAAGTTCGGCATGAGGGCAAGGTAGTTACCCGCGCGATGTACAGCGTTCTGGGTTTATCCTTTCAGGGGAATAAAGAGGTTTTGGGTATCTACATCATGGAAAGCGAAGGTGCAAGGCAGTGGCTCAACGTATTGGGCGACCTCAAAGAACGAGGTGTTGAAGACATTTTGATTGCCTGTGTGGATGGACTAAATGGTTTCCCTAAAGCCATTGGAGAACTCTACCCCAAGACCAATGTGCAGCTTTGCGTGGTGCATCAAATCCGTAATTCTGCTCGGTTTGTGCCAGATAAACACATCAAGGCCTTTATGAAAGACCTCAAAATGGTTTATCAAGCTCCAGGTCGAGAACTGGCCGAACAGGCGCTGCTGGAACTGGAACAGGGCTGGGGACAACGGTATCCTCAAGCCGTCAAGCCCTGGATGGAGCATTGGGAGCAGTTGAGCACTTATTTTGAGCATCCTCCCGAGATCCGCAAGGTCATGTACACCACCAATACCATTGAGGCTTACCATCGCCAGATCCGTAAAATCACCAAAACCAAGGGGGCTTTTGCCTCAGATAATGCCTTGTTGAAACTCGCCTTTTTGGCCATTATGGATATGGAAAAAGCCTGGAAAAGAAGGGCTTTCAATTGGAAATCTATCCTCAGTCAGTTTATGATGATTTATGAAGATCGGATTCCAATGCAAGTACTTGATTAGTGCTTTGCTTGCAAGACTAGCTTTGTTCTCCGCCTTCGCAAAGGTATCATTTGCCTACCGCGAAAGTCAAGGTCAAGCCCTGCGGGTGCGGCCCATAAAATTTGCCTAGCGGACAAATTTTTTGAACCGCAACCTTGACTTTCGCTCCGGCAAATTGATGGCTGGTCGCTACGCGGGGAACAAAACTCAGGTATCGTCAATATTTTTTTAATTCTTGACACACTTCATTGAACAAGCCCTCAGTTTTGAACGTAAGTAACATTCAATCAAATCAATTCCTCCATCCCCAACACCCGCTCATAGTCCCCTTCACCTGCATGTCCCCGAACCCACTCACCCCCCGCTTCTTGCCCAAAGCCGCAAAAACCACATTGAAATCTTTGGGGGTATGTTGTAGAATATCCGCGATCAATTGCTCTGGGCACCCAATTGACCCTTGACGGAAGCGATCTACCTGTACCTGACACTTCTGGCAAATGCCGAAAACAAGGGGAGGGCAGGTGGGACAGGGTCAACAAACGTTCAAAATTTCCTGAGCGGTAAGCCTCCCATAACTTGATGCCCAAGTCCAAATCATTGGATTCAAAGAAACCCGCTGGGCAAAACTCTGCGCCAACAACGCCGGATCGGACGCCCCAAAGCCCCCCATGATCTACGCCGCATCCATGACCAGGAACCAACCTGATGCGGCCACCTTGCCATTCTTCACCGAGTAGCGAGAGCAAAAACCACATGTTCGTTTGGCAAAACAAGTCGTCTTCGAACCAGAGGCAGAATTTCAGCATCTTTAGGCAAGCGCAACATTTTATCCATTTCACTCACCACGTTCTGGTAATAGCGATCCCGCTGCTCGCCATAGGTTTGGGCGATGTAACTGGCGCGGATGCCCCAAAAGGTATCCAGACTATTGGCCTGAACCGGGCCGTCTATCAGGGCTTCTCTACAAATGATGAGTTCTCCGGGGATGTTGCTTTGGGCAAAAGTATGGGCAAGGCTGTCGCCGTTGAGAATATGGAAGATCATATTTTTGTTTGGATTTTTTTCAAAAATAAAATAAAAATAGGATTTTTGAAGAAAATATTTGAGACTCTTTTTTTCAAAATTTAAACAAACGCTAAATCTACTACCGATGATTGCATTTTTCAAAAATTGCTGCAACGTTTTAACCTACGCCCACACCGGAATTCATTGCTCAACAATTGCAAACCAGGGGGTATTTTGCCAAAACCATTGGAGAGCGCATGAACGAAAGCAACCGCAGTTTGTACCAGCTGGTTTTGCATCACCTGGAATTACATCATGGCGATCAGGTACTCGAAATAGGTTTTGGCAATGGCCATTTTTTTAAAGAGGTTTTGCACAAAGCAGAAAAGCTCAAGCTCTACGGGATTGACTATTCCGCTGCAATGGTCAAAGCAGCACGCAAAAACAACCTGGACTTGATTCGTCAAGGATTGCTTGACCTGCAAATGGGCAGCAGTGATCAATTGCCTTACGCCCCAGGGCGTTTTGATGCGGTGTTTTGTATCAATGTGATTTATTTCTGGGACAAACCCTTTACGCATTTGCAAGAGATTGGGCGGGTGATGAAGCCGGGTGCCAGGTTTTATGTAGGCATTCGCACTAAGGAAATTATGGAGAAACTACCTTTTGTTACCCCACTTTTTAAACTAAGGGGTGCGGAAGAAATCCAGCACATTTTTGCCGAATGTGGTTTTTGAATTGATCCACACCCAGGAGAAACCGAGCCTCCAGTCACCCTTTACGGCGCTACCTACGACCTGCAAGGCATGTGTTTGGTTTGAAAAAAGCCTAAAAATCCCGTCTACTTCTGTTTTTGCGCCGCCAGTCCTTCATTCTCCACAATGCGTTGCTGAATAATGCGTCCCAAAAGTTCGCTTGGCAGGGGCTTACCATAAGGCAATTGGATGGCGGAAGGGGAAAACTTGTAGTCTTTCAACTCCGCCCGGAATTGCTCCAGCGTCGAGGCATTCGCCGTGATGAAGCTATAATGTTTGGCAAAGCACATAAAGCCCCCAAGTTGCCCGGTACCCTTGTACATCGGCATTTGGTAGCTGATCACTTCCTGTGCCGTTGCGGGGATGTGGCTGCGGATAAACTGGCGCAATGTTTCCAGGGCTGCTTGTTTGTCGGCGGCTTGTAGCGCAATGTATTCGTCGACGGATTTGTAGTCGGTTTTAGCCATTTTGATCGCTTGAAAAGTGGAACAATTATTAGTTGAAGTACAGACAATGTTCGGCCATTGCTGCCTTGATTTTAGTAAGGGCATTGGGGCCTACACCGTGCAATTTGGCGAGCTCCGTTTCCGAAATCGGCAGCAATCTTCTAGGGTGTTGATGCCGGCGCTTGCCAGGGCGCGTTGAGCAGGTTGGCCGAGTTTAGGGGGCAGCGGAATTTAGCTCAGTTTTCATTTGACCAAACATTGCACATCTTTTCCAGCATAAATTTCCAGGCAATAACCTTGGATCAAGATCGGGGTTTGTAACAAACGCTCAAAAGTTCGGCCAATTTCCCCCAGGTCTTTCAGGTAATCGTGGAGTGTAATCCCCAGGATAAGCTCCTTTTGAATGGTAAAACGATCCAACCCTAGTGCTTCCGCTTCACCGGCATTCAGTTCGGTAGCCGCAGCCAGATAATGAATTCCACCATTGTCCTGACCGTAGGAGAGCCCAAAATGCTGGCGCTCTTCTTTGCGGTCGAGTTTGCCATGCAAGGTTTGGAAGGCGGCCAGCACACCGTCCGGGAATGAGCTGGCCGCCACACAACAAACAGCTATTTCTTTGTCGAAAACAATCGTATTCATCACTTTTCGTTTTGTCTTTCGAACAAAGATAAATTGTTTTAAATAACACCATGCGTGATGAATCCGCCAAGATAAGGGGGGATTGCGCCAGTTTTTTGTTTTAAAAATGCAAGAACCTGTTTATGTAATCTGCTTTTGATATTTTACCGAACAATCAATTCAAACCCAATGAGATGGTCTTTTATCTCGTCGGAAGAGCCCATCAAAGTTGTCTGTTGGCCTTGCGAAATCATCCTTCACAAAACCCAAATCAGTGCTACCTGGAAATACAGCATGCCCTTCTTTTGTTTCTGGCAAGATGTTTTGTTACTTTGGATCCACAAAAATTGGGCAGCCCTATCTCGAATTGTGGAAGGCAAACATTTTGAGCAGCCTTTTGCTCAGGAAAACGTTCCCGAATGAAAATTATGCTCTTTGATCCCAATGAAGATTTACCCATTGGGACGATTGAATCGATCCTACAGCGCTCAAGTTATCAAGTGAACAATTCGGACCTATTTCTTGATGGGGGTTTGGTGGATTTTGAATTGCCAGTGGTTTCTTTAACCACTTTACCCGCCCTTAATAGTGACAATTCAAAATAAAACAGCAAAGTTAGGTTGTCTTTAAAATTCCGGGCATAAGCTCCAATTTCAGCGCCAACATATTCCCTCGAATGAATACCCACCTGGCCTACCAAATTTGAAATTACCTCCCGTAGCCCCAATCCAGCCGTTGTAAATGCCGGGGTAGTTTTTCCTGCAAAAATGGTGCTTTACGTTTGTGGCCAAAGTTTGGTCGTAATGGGCCTCAGCAGCGAAGGTCCATTTTGCCCCAAAATAGCCCAATGTAGCCGTCAAATCCACTCCGGTACTGAACAATCTGGCAACATTGGAGTCGAAACGGCGGATGATGAAGCCCGGCTTTACGCCCAGTGAAAGACGCCCGCTGTGCCAAAGCTCGCTTTGTACCGAAAAGCGCATTTTCCAATCATCCAGCAAATCCTGACCAAAGGAAGAAGACAAGTCGACAGCCAGGAAAGTCTGGAGCTTCCAGGGCAAGCGCTGGCCATAAGACAGACCCATCACTGATGCATAATCGGCGCCGAATTTGGCGGCCATAAAATGGTTTTGCTGATCCCGAATCTGCCCCCAGTTGAGGTCTTGGGCGTATAATCTCAGGGAAAAAACGATCAACAGAGCAGGGATGATGATGAAGCGATATTTCATTTCAATTCATTTAAATAAGTGAGTGATTTGGCGTAAACATTGTCCCAACCGAAGTGCAACATTTCGTGACCAGCGCCTTTGATTGCTTCAATTTGAACTTTGGGATAGGGTGCTGATACCGTTTTCGCCCATTCCAGCTGATAAGCCTGGTTCAATTCGCTGTAGAGGAACAAAATTTTGGTGGGGTATTGCTGCAGGTTCGTGGTAAAGTCAAAGCCCCGTTGCTCCGCATTGTCGATCAAAGCAGAAAAGGCTACTGCACCATTGCGCCAGGAAGGATATTGTCCAGCATTGCCGATGGTGTTGCCTGGAGCGTTTTCAAAACTGCCAAAAGAAGCTTTGTAATCCAGGATTTCGTGTTCGTTCCGGCCCGCAAAAATTGCTCGGGGTACAAGGCGTTGTTGAGTGCTTCCGAAAAGAGTTTGATTTTGTTCGACCTGCTGAGGTATGCTTCGGTTTGCGTCCAAGTGAAGCCTCCCGGTTCGGCCAGCACCACCCCGCTGATTTTTTCGGGGTATTGATTGACAAAAGCGGTAGCGAGCATAGCGCCCCAGGAATGCCCCATAAGGAAGACTTTTTGGGTGTTTACCTTTTGAAAATGCTCAATCAATTTCCCAAATCGTCGATCATCAGTTGGATGGCGTCGGCACCTGCAAAAACACTGCGGTCTACCCGTTGGGACAATCCAGTGCCGCGCTGGTCGTAAAAAATGACGTGGTAGCCCTTGCTGGCAAACACTTTGGCCTGGAGCAGCGAACGGTAATCGCCGCCTGGCCCGCCGTGGATCAACACCAACAACGGGTCAGTTGCTTTACCGAAGGTTTCCACTGGAGCAAAGTGCCATTGATGGCCAACTGCGGTAGGGTAGGGTCTTGATCCACCGTTTTGGGGACGAGCAGACCAGGGGTAGCCGGATCTTCCATCTTGCAGGAAAGCAGGCTGAGTAAAAGCGCGAAAATCAATAGTCGATTCATGTTTGAAGGTGATTTTTCTGCAAAGGAAGTCGTTTGCTGGGGTGAAAGCGTCGCTGCGGGTAAGGGCGGACTTGTTTGTGGAGCGGGGTATAACTAAATACCCTAATCGCATTAGGTAGCAACACTTGGAACTTTCTCTTGCAACCACATGTATTAAAGGATCGGACAAAAAGAACCTCCTCAAACCATGAAAGTACTGATCACTGGCAGCAGCGGCCACCTTGGAGAAGCCTTAGTGCGCACCCTGAAAGACTTGAATCATGAAGTACTCGGCATCGACCTGCTTCCCTCTCCCTTTACTGATAAAGTGAGTTCCATCGCCGACCATTCATTTGTTGCACAATGTATGCAAGGCGTAGATGTAGTTTGCATACTGCCACTTTGCACAAAGCCACATGTTGCTACCCATTCTCGACAAGACTTTATTGATACCAACATCACGGGGAACCCTGAATTTGTTGGAAGAAGCCGTTTGGCTGGCGTGAAAAATTTTGTAACACCAGCACGAACAGCACTTTTGGAGACGCACTAACACCACAGCAGGGACTTCCCGCCACCTGGGTGACTGAAGAAGTTGTGCCCATCCCCAAAAACATTTCTGGCGTAACCAAAACTGCGGCAGAAGACCTTTGTCAACTTTTTCACCGCAACAAGGGGCCTTCATCTCCATCATCCTCAAAACCTCGCGGTTTTTCAGAAGAAGATGACCAAAAGAACTCCGACAAACTTACGATGACACCAATGCCAAAGCCAACGAGTTGTTGTACCGTAGAGTAGATGTTGAAGATGTAGTCAGTGCACACCTCCGGGCTATTGAAAAAGCCGAGACCATCGGGTTTGGCAAATACATCATCAGTGCTACTTCACCCTTTACCAAAGCTGAACTCTTGGATTTGAATACGGATGCTCGTACGGTCGTAAAACGATTGTTCCCGTTCTACGAAGCGCTATATGTAAAACAAGACTGGAAAATGTTCCCCAAAATTGGTCGGGTATATGTCAATGAATTGGCGAGAAAAGAACTGGGCTGGGTGCCTAAGTATGATTTTGCCCATGTTTTGGATTGTTTTTAAAGAAAAAGAAAAACATCTTTAGCCCATTGACCTATACTTTGGGCAAGGGGATACCATCAGCTGACATTTGAGGAAGGGCCGTATCGGTGTGAAACTCAGCGTCTTGCTATATAGACAGTATAACAACTCAGTTGCGAATTTGGTGGTTTTGACTTAATTTCGCTAGTATTACAAAAAAACGTCACTCTTTATACCTCAATAATGAATGATGAAAAGATACGATACACCTATAATTGTAGTAATTTTTATGTTGATATTAAGCTCTTGTGCAACCCTGTTCAACACAAAGCGCTCAAGGTTGCGGATAATCGCAGATGAACCCAAGGAAATAAGCTTTGACAAAGACACATTAAACAAATTTAGAACAGAAAATCAATTGGATCCAAACAGAGACAAAAGTCTCCAAAATGACAATCCCAATGAAAAACATTCCAATATTTTGAAAATTACCCCTTTAAAAATCACTGGATTCGTTAACCCCTCAATTGAGATCAGCCATGAAACAAGAACCGGAAAAAGCTTTTCTACCCAGTTTATGGCTTCCTATTTAATGCCATCAGTGTATGGAACCTCGGCACGGGGCGTTAATCCAGGCGTCAAAGGACTTAGGTGGCAGTAGAAGAAAATTTTATCTCAAAGATCCGCTCCTTTGGGTCGTTATGTTGGCGTTGAGTTTAACTACCTGAAAAACCAATACAAAGACATCTGGTATTTTGGCGTAGCAAATATTTATGCAGATTCGACTTCTTTCAACAACTATCCACGACACTTTTGGGGTAAAAAACAAACCTTTAGCTTTAATTTTAAATTTGGCCCATCAGGTGATCGTAAAAGACTAGCATTTGATTATTATGTTGGATTTGGGCTTAAGTACAGAGATGTAACTCATTTTGATCGAATCAATCCAAGTGACGAAATGGAAATTCCACGGCATCCAAATGTGCACTATTTTAAAAATCTTGAAGGAAAATCCTGGACGGTAAGTATTCCGCTGAACTCAGGATTGGATGGACATTTTGACCAACACCATGCAAACTCCTCAACTCCTCAGCAACCCAAAATAAGCCGAAGGCGTTTCCCCTATCACTGCTTTAAAGTACTTGTTGAAAGTAGATTTCGAATTAAACCCACACTCAAAAGCCAGTGCCAGGAGTGAATAATGCTGCTTGTCGGGTTGGGCAGCCAGATTGATGAACGCCTCTACCCGCAAGTATTGATGTAATTGTAAAAATTCTTCCCCACTTTTCATTGATCACCTGCGATAGGCTATTGGCGTGAACATCAGCAAAAGCAGCAAGCTCGTTAAGGGTGAGTTCGTTATTTTTATATATCTCCTCTTTTTTCATCAACAATACCAGTCTTGCAAAAAGTGCATCCGATGTGTCGGATTTTAAACCCGATTTGGCGTATCGAATAGGAACAGGGCCCGATTCGGGCACCATTTTGCTGCCATCCCGGGCTGTAAGCTTGGATTCAAAATGGCCACTAAAGACAAGGAGCCTGATTGATACCCAAAATACCGATCAAAATTACCAAAGGCTAACGCCTGAAAAAATACCCCCATCGTCAAAAGCAAGCACCAGCAACCAGATGGCGGCAAGGCCAATTGACAGGTATTGGAGCCATTGCCGTCCACTTTCAAGACTCAGTTGGCTGCGTCGAATCCAACACCAAAGACCCAACTACATAAGCGATACCAGACAGGATAATGAGGATGATTTGGGTGAGGCTGTACCACTCGTAGCCCACACCATGATTGCTAAAAACTTCGATCTTTTCTTTTCCCGATAGCGCATAGAATGGGGTGGCCAATCCCATCAGCAGGATAAAAGGGATAAAATGAGGTAAAACCTGTTTCAGACTCAGCTTCTTTTGTCGTCAAGGCCAGTACAAAAAATAAAAGCAAGACCCCATGTAACAAAGGCGGGGCAAAGCCCAGACCCAATAAATGGGGGATATTGATAGGAGATTTTAGTATAATCAGGTAATGAAGCACTGATGCAAACCCATCACCACCACTCAAATGCAGAGCATCCGATCAAGCAAATGACGGATTTCTTTTAAGCAAAAGCCAAGGTAAACAGGTAAAAGGAGGTGAAAATTCAGAACAGGTACAACTTGGAAAATTGATTTTTATCTAGGGGCTTACTTATCACTGATGTAAATTGTGTGCATCTACCCTTATCCCGGTTTAACATGCGCTAAAAAAAACGAAAAATGGCCAACAACCGCCTTCATACCCTATTGACTTATTGCATTGCCATGGTTTGGATGGCAAACGGACTTTTTTGTAAAGTACTGAACCTGGTTCCCCGACACGAACAAATCGTGGCCAGAATTTTAGGGGAGACCTATGCAAGGCCATTGACGCTTGCAATTGGACTTGCTGAAATCGGCATGGCCATCTGGGTTTTGAGCAGGATCAAACCCCGTTTGAATGCAGTTTTACAAATGGCAGTTTGGCGATCCTTGAACACGCTTGAATTTTTATGGTACCCGACTTATTGTTATGGGGTAAGCTCAATGCTTTTTTGCATTTTTGTTCGTGCTGCTCATTTATTACCATGAATTTCATTTGGAACAAAAATCTGACATGCTTTCATTCCTCAAAATCATCCATTGCAGTTGAAGCATTTTTTGAAAGTTCATTGGTGTTGACCTTTGCCGTGCAGAAAGAACAATTGCAAAACTTGATTCCGGCGTGTTTGGAATTGGATACATTTCAGGACAAGTGGGCCTTTGTGGCAGTGGCCATGGTTCAAACAAAAGACCTGCGGCCTAAGGGGTTTCCGAAATTTATGGGCAACGATTTTTTTCTAATTGGGTACCGCGCGTTTTTGTTCGGTACACCTCCAATGCAGGAAAAAAAACCGAGGGTTATACATTCTTAAATCGAAACCGATCAAAGAAGATGGAAGTGATGGGCAATATGTTTACCATTACAATTACACTACCACCGACATCAGCAAAACGGAACAAAGAAAGCACTAATGAAATAAAATCGGGCAAATCGAATTTCAACATACTTTTGAGTAAGGAGGAAGATGCCATTCCCTTGCCGCCGGAATCACCATTTTCAGACTGGAAAGAGGCCAGACGATATGCAGGGCCACTGCCCTTTACTTTTAC
The DNA here is from genome assembly GCF_016718685.1 of Haliscomenobacter sp. GTDB lineage: Bacteria > Bacteroidota > Bacteroidia > Chitinophagales > Saprospiraceae > Haliscomenobacter. Next base: position 10,459 of record NZ_JADKCX010000011.1, read on the forward strand.
CTACAACTCAAAGACCGCAGAAGTATTGATCATTGAGGGGGTAAGGCAAAACTGGACACCCAGCACCGGTGTGCGTGATGGATTACCACTTCTCTTTTCTGGATTCACTCCACCTTAAAAACCCCGTTTTGGCCATGCGTTTTATCATCCGTAACATTCCCTATTATTGGAAAAAGGAAAAATAGAAAAATGGAAACAATGAGAAAACCCTTTCAGGGCGTGCTCAACATTGTGCGCTTCAATTGGCATTTTTATGTTTTTGCCTTTGCGCTGGTGTTGGGGTTATTTTTTGTGGCCAATTACTTTGCCCCACCTGTACGAACGGTGCTCATCGGCGTGGGTATTTTGGCTACTGCTTCAACCCTCATTTCACTGTTGGCCTCCTTCTACGTATACGACCTGGCGGGACTCTACAATTTTACCTGGCTAGACCAGCAAAATGCCACTAACACCGTGGTAAACATCAATGCTGGTTTTGATGAAACCAGTACCTTGCTAAAAGCAAAATTCAAAGCAGGTGGAGCTGATTGTGCCGATTTTATGACCCTTCGGACACTGAAATTTCCATCAAAAGAGCAGAGAAAACCTATCCTCCGTTTCCCGGGACACAACAAGTTGAAACCAAATTTACAACTGCTGGATGATTCAGTTGATAAAATATTTGTCATCTTGTCGGCACACGAAATCAGGGATGAAAGTGAAAGGGTCACTTTTTTCAAAGCATTGAAAAGAGCGATCAAACCGCTGGGCAAATATACATCATCGAACATTTGCGCGATGTGCCCAATTTTTTGGCTTACAACATCGGCTTTTTTCACTTTTATGCCAAATCAACCTGGCTTAAAACTTTCAGGGATGCAGGGCTCAACCTCAAACAGGAAATAAAACTAACCCCTTTTATCTCGAACTTTATACTCGATAAAAATGGAAATACACTTTAAAATAATTGGCATCGTGCTGATGGCCCTGGCGTTTCTTCATGCCATTTTTCCAAAGTTTTTCAACTGGGACAAAGAACTGGCTGTATTGAGTTTGATCAATCGACAAATGATGGTCGTGCATACGTTTTTTATTGCCTTGATCGTGTTTTTAATGGGACTGTTGTGCCTGAGTTCCGCACACGAACTCATGGAAACCAATCTAGGCAAAAAAATAGTTTTGGGTTTGGGCATATTCTGGTCAATCCGGCTTTTTGTGCAATTTTTTGGCTACTCAGCCGACCTTTGGAAAGGAAAAACTTTTGAAACGACCGTACATTTTATTCACTTTGCTTGGATTTATTTAAGTGTCTTTTTGAGCACGTATTTTAATTGACGAATTGAACAGGTGTGGGAACGGGTTAATTGCGGCATTTTTTGTAACTTGTAGCATGCCGGGTAGAAATATCAACAACACATCAAGCTTATATTCCTATGGAAAACAAGTTCAGCGACTCAACACCCCAACGCCCGGAGGGGCATAGAATGTTAAATGCGCCGCTCGTAGAAATGGACCTGCATAAATTCATTGCCCAAATCAAGAGCGAAAAAACATGGATAGAGGGTAAACACAACTCAATTACAATTTTTAAGTCTGCACTTTTGCGTATCGTATTAATGGGTCTACGTGCAAATGACGAATTGAAACCCCATACAACGAATGGCGTTATTTGTGTACAGGTTTTACAGGGGCAAGTAAAATTTATCACAGAAGAGCATACTGCCACGATTGAAGAAGGACAAATGATTGCTTTGCAAGAGAACATCTCTCATGGTGTATTGGCCCTGACAGAAACCTTCTTTCTACTTACAGTGGCAATGGCTAAAGATGAATAATCAGGGCAAAGGGTATTTATTTGACTTTAAAAACCTCCTCAAACCACTTCGTTTTTACTGCAAACACCGTCCCGTGCCGCAGCCCTGCCGGAAAACTCACCTGCTCCGAAACATCCTCCCAGGTTTTTAAATCACTCGAACGCACGGCGCCGTATTTCTTCTCGGTATACTTGTCAAAATACACCATCCAGTGTTTTTTGATTTTCAGCACGGTCGGGCCTTCAGCCCAATATTTGCCCGTGATGGGTTCGGACGCGGCACTGTAGCCCTCGGTCAATTGTTTGCTGCGGGCAATGCGCAAGTTTTTTTGCGGCGGATTCCGCGTTTCATCCTGCAAGGACATACTCCCCCTTCACCTTTTGAATGGTGCCGTCAATCACATTAAAGTCGTGATCGTAGAGCAATCGGGTAGGGGAGAAGTTTTTAAAATCCGTGGTTGTCGTGTAGTACATGCGGTGGTTGTAGCCACTATCCCCTTCACTGGCACCTTTGGGAAAACGCCCGGGAATGGTCGTCGACCAATAGATGAGGTATTGCTTGCTGACCTTGTCGTAAAACAACTCCGGAGCCCAGCAATTGCGGGCGGTAGACTCGTGATCCATCACCGGAAGGTACTGTTGTTCAGACCAGGTGATCAAATCCCGCGAAGAAGCATAACCAATGCCCCGCTCGGTCCAACCGCTGGTCCAAACCATGTGAAAAACACCATCGGGGCCCCTGAACAATGCAGGGGTCCGCGCATGAGCTTTGAAGTGCCAACTACTGGCTGTAGATAAGATTTGTCGGCATTGAGCGAGCTCCATTTCAAACCGTCCCGACTGTAGGCGAGGTGTAGGCCATCCTCACCATTGCCTTTGAAGTAAGAAAAGAGGTAAGTCATATTGCTGGATTGAGCATAGAGGCTTCCGCACAATCCGAGTAGAAAGAGAAGGCTGATTCGTTGTATCATGGACAGTTATTTGGCTTATGGAAAGAAAAGGTAAGGAAAAATAAGGACTCGGGCATCCTGTGCTGTGCTGAATTTCAGGATTAGGGATTGCTGATTTGGTGTATCTTTGGTTAAAACGTTTAAATCGCAGACCAATGCCATTCGCCCAATGCCCAAATTGTGGACAAAGTTTCCATTTACACATCAAGGGTGTTCCGGTATGGCCCGATGAACCCAATGAGGAGAAAGAGATGCTTTGCCCCGGTTGCTGGATAGATCCACAAGTTGGTCATCAGGTTTATTTCATTCGTGAAAAGCCCATAAAATTTGATCCAGAGGATTTGGGGGTGGTAATTGAAAAAATAATGGGTGCTGAACTGGAGACAGGGTTCAAAATTCAGTTTGATGACGGTCGAATTGAACTGCTGACACGAGACAAAATTTATGTTGATTTGAAGCATCACAACTCGACTACCCGATAATCCTCCACCGCCACATAATTCCCCAATTTTTCCTTCACCATCGCTGCACTCGGATAAAAAGTACGCGCAATGCGCGGCACGAGTCCTTTGGCGTGTTTTTGCTCATCGTGGGTACTGATGATGTGTTTGGGTTGGAGAATTTGCGCCAGTTTTTGCATGGAGCGCATGCCTAAATTGACCGTGCCGCCCAGGAAAAAAGGCAAATGGTATTCCGAAGTCGTTGTGATCAAAATGTGGATGGGGAACTGTTGTAAAAAAGAAATTTGTTGGGCATTGGGCACAAAACCATGCGGCGCGTAAAAAATGTTCTCCCCATCAGGACCCAGGATCAAAAGGGCATTGTGAACCTGATCCAATAAAGATGGCGTGTTGAACTGCGCCAAACGTAGCTCGGCTATTTCCAAAAAACCATCCTTTGCAGCGGGAATGTCCAAAAACTGGCGGCTTTGGCCAAAGGTTTTTTCCAGTCTTTTGCGAGCTGCCGCGACTGCGACAATGGGCAAATCAGGTGACAAGACCTCAATGGTTTCCTCATGGCAATGGTCTGAAAAAGGTTGAGAAACCACAATGTAATCTACTTCGCCTATCTCCTCTACACCAAGGGGCGGCACGCGGTGCCACTGCTCATTGAACCAGGAAAAACCGTCGATTTCGGTACCAATCAGCCAGGGGTCAAGCAAAAGCCGGCTGTTGTTGATGGTGATTTTCCAGGAAGTATCGTGGTTGAGGCGTTGCAGGGTGATCATCGTTTGTCTCAAAAATTATACGGTTACCGTGCTGGGAACTTTGACGATATTGTCCAACACCAGCACATCCACCTCTTCCTCATGAATACTTTCCTCTTTCTTTTTTGGCCAGATGTGAAAACCACCCGAAAGCTGTACCCGAATGGTCCAATTACCCCAGATGCCGTTTTCATCGACATTGCCATCATAAGCAACCGTATGCGTGACGTAGTGTTTGGTCATTTTGCACCAAAGCCCTTTGGTATCATAACTTCCTTTCCACACAAATGAACCGATGTCGTCGCTACCCCCTCCGCTGACTACACCGTTTTCAAAAAAGAGGGTAAAATCCATCTTGTGCTGTTGGGCCTGACGCCCATCGGCGTAAGTGTAAAAGCCTTCCCATTCGCCGCTGGGAAACAGGGGATGAGTTTCGGTATTGTTGTTGAGGTTTAAAGGTTCCATATTGCAAGTCAACTTTTCTCAAAAAAAAATTAAACATTTAGTCAGTCCTCAAAGTTCCTTACTGCTTTTTGCCGTATTGGTACACCCCGTTTTTATCCTTGGCCTGATGGTTTTCGGTTTCTTCAAAAGTAGCCAAATCAGCCCCTTCTACAATGTGGTTTTCATAATAGACATGGTTTTTGTCTTTGGCATAAAGTTGCTTGAATCCCTCAAAAGTAGCCAAATCTACCCCTGGAAAAGGAATCCAATGCACTTCCCGGCCCAAAGACAATATCCAGGCTCCGTTTTTGTCTTTAAAATGAAATTCACTGACCCTTTTGAAACTTTTCCCATCTACTCCCTCCAAGGGCTGATCGTGCCAAAACACCTGGTGCTGATCACGGGCGAGGTAGTAACCATTAAACATAGGAACAAACTCAAAAGTAGCCGGATCGGCTCCTTCCACCGGGGTGATGTCGCGGAATACTTTTTGTCGATCACGTACATATACAATGCCTTCTGCCGAAACATTGCCCGGTTTTTCGTTGGGATTGGGAATGATGTCGAAATGGGCACCATCATTGCTGATGATTTCATCGCGGGAAAAACCATAATCTTTGTCCCGGGAGTATGCGCCGGCCAAATATTCAAAAGTAGCCGGATCGGCTTCGGGAATTACCCTTCCGGAATAAAATACCTGCGATTTGTCTTTGCCGTATTCGGTATTGATGGACTTGAACGTCCGAGATCCTGCCAATCACCTGGCGAGAGGCTGGAAAACCATGATAGAATACCACCTGTTTGTCTTCAGTGTAATAGCCTTTTTTTAAGGAATCCGGAACACAACTTTTGAGCGTCAACCCAAGTATGGCTAAACCTAAAGCGATGATTTTTTTGAGCATACTCCGCTTATTTTGTTCTACTCATTTCGTAAGCTTTGGTCGTTACGTAATATTTGGCTAACATGTTGGGCACTTCCCATTCCGGCAGTTTTCCCTGCGCCAAATATTGCAAATATTTTTCGGTTACCTGGGCAAAATGTGCCTCGTGGCCAACATTGTAGGAGTCGGGAATGAGGATTTTCCAGCCCTTCTCGCTGGCTTCATATCCCAAGCCTTGAAACTGTCCGGCATTCAGTTTTTTCAAAGCCTCTTTCAAGGCCGTTTCGGCACTGGCTTTGTCAACATTCGGTAATGGTTCTACGTACAGCACCGGACGATATTTCTCGGCGGCACCCTGACGGATAATCAGGTTGGCCTTGGTACCCCGCATGATCGAAAAATGGGTATCACCAGCACCTTCCGGGGCCTGGAAATTCCAGATGACCGATACCTTGGCGTGTACCCCTTTGACACTAAAATGGGTTTCACCGTTGGCAAAAACCTTGAGGGTAGAATCTTTGCTGAGGTCTTTTTTCAGGAAAGATGGAAAGCCGGGCAGCCCGGTTACCAATTTGAATTGGGCACTGGTCAGATCGGTGGCGCCACGTTTGGCCGCCTGCAGTTGAATGTCTTTTTGGTAGCTGATGCTTTGTTCGGGAAAACATTCCCAAAGTACCAAATCAACCAGGTGGGTCGATACGTCCACCACCCCTTCACCTTGTTGTTCTACATCAAAAAACCAGGCTGGACGAATCAACGCTGAACCGGAAACGTATTTGAAAAAATGGTGTACACTTTCTTTCGTGATCGCCGGATTTTCAGGAGTTCCTTTCTCAAGGGTTCCAAACAAGGCAGGCATTTGAGCAAGTTCCCGTTGCAACATGGTACTGATTTCATGCCGCTCGGTCATGATGTCGTACAAGAGGACGCCTTTTTTTTCAGCCAAGGGAAAAAGATCTTGCAAACGGGTAAAATCAGCAGGTTTGATGGCCATCGGTTTGTCGGCCAAAACGTTGATGCCCGCTTCAATGCAAGACTGGATATAGTGGGTTTTTTGGGCGTTGTTGCCCGAAATGACCACCACATTGCCCGGTTTTTCGCTGAGCATTTTTTCCAGATAATCTGCTCCGGTATACACCTTGGAGGCCCAATGGGTCGGCTCGGCTTCGCGTTGATTGTAACTTTCAATGCGCGCCAGGTGCCCTTTTAGTTCAGGGCCGTCAGGTGCATAAATGTACACCATGGAATCTACCTGGGGGTAATGATTTTTTTGCACCAAAGCCGCGTGGAAATGCCCTGGGTCGAGGGTCATCAATTTGATTTCGTTTTTGGCACCGCTGAGTTTCACACTTTCCGTTTGTGGTTGTTGATTGGAACAGGCAAAGAAGCATGTGGCTAAAAAGGAGAGGAGAATGGCTGATTTGTACATGTTTAATAGTTGAAAAGTTTAGAGTTGAAGTGTTGAAAAGTGAGGAGTTGAAAAGTTGAAGGGTTGAAAAGCGTTTCCAGTATCAATACCAGGTGGCAATTCGTTGCATTACCGACAACTTTTCAACCCTCAACTCTAACCTCTCAACTTTACTTCGCATGCGCCGTCCCATACGGGAACCGCTGCGGTCTTTCCAACAACGCATTGGCTTCATCGTCATTTTTGAAGCGTTCACGGATGGGGTCCCAATGCAGGGTACGTCCCAGTTTCATGGCGGCATGGATGAGCAAACATGCGGAAGTGGAACGGTGGGCGACCTCTACGGGCGCAACCGTGGTTTTGTTCTCGCGGATACAATCCAGCCAGTTGCCGTGTTGGTCTTCGGAATGGTACAAGTGAATCTCTTCAGGCTTGATGACGGATTGTAAAATTTTGGCATCGCTGGCATTGAAGGCAGTCGAGTTTTTAGCGTTGCCAGGATCGCTGGCGGTAACACCCACATTGCCCCGCGATACAAAGATCCAGCCTTCGCTGCCTTCAAAACGCACGCCATTGGGGTATTCACCACTGACCATCATGTTCACGCCATTGGCATATTTTGCTTCAGCCAGAAAGTCGCCGTGTACATTCCAAAGTCCGCTGGTTGGGAACTTCGCTGTACACTTGATTTCGATAGGCCCAGTGTATTCTGTGCCCATGCCCCAGTGGGCGATATCGAGATGGTGCGCCCCCCAACCGGTGATCATGCCCGCACCAAACTGCTCACAACGCAACCAACCCGGACGATCAAAACCAACCTGTGGATGCACCCGCTTTTCGGTATAGTAGACATAAGGCGTAGAACCCAGCCACTTTTCGTAGTTCAAGGTTTTGGGGATGGCCATTTCTGGTTCTACCTCGCCACCCGGATCACCCGGCAGTCCAATTTTGATGGTATGTAATTTTCCGATGCGGCCGTTGCGTACCAGTTCACAGGCGCGTTTGAACTGCGGCCAGGGATTTTGTGAACGTTGCTGACTGCCAATTTGAAACACCACCCCGGAGTGGTGTACGGCATCACTCATGGCCCGGCCTTCGGCAATGGTGAGTGCGGCAGGCTTTTGCAGGTAGATGTGTTTGCCGGCCATCGCTGCTTCAACGGCTGGTTGGGCATGCCAATGGTCGGGTGTACTTACAATTACTGCGTCGATCTCTGGGTTCATCAACATTTCCCGGTAATCGTCGTACATTTTGACGTCGACGTAGTTGGGTTTCTTTTTCTTTTCGGTATACCATTTTTCAATCCACTGTTTGCCGAATTCCTTGCGCTTGCTGTCAACATCGCATACCGCCATCACCCGGGCGGAATCGTAACGCATGGTATCGGGCAAATCGTGAGACATGCCAATCCGACCAAAACCAATCTGGCCAATCTGGATCGTATTGCTGGGGGCATTTTTTCCCAGCACCGAAGCAGGAATAATGTTGGGCAACACCATCATCCCGATGGAGCCGCTGAGCGCGGTTTTGAGGTATTCGCGGCGGGACATGCCCGGCTTTTGTTTTTTTGCATGGTCGTGGAGAAGGGAGTTGAGGAGTTGAGAAGGTTGAGGAGGTTGAGGCTGCCGGGAGTTCGTGCCGGTTCAGCACACCCACCCTCAAACCCATTCGGTAGCCCAACCTTCTCAACTAACCTTTCAATTCTTGAATTAAAGTTTTCGTCGCTTTGCCATAATCCAGTTTCTCGCTTCCATCCAGCACCCAGAGTATGCCACCCAACAAGTGGGTCATGAAAGTAGGATCGGAGTAATATTCCTTCTTGTGCCCCAGGGCGGTGTACCAACTGCGGCCTAGCCCCTGTTCTTCTGACCAACAGATCGGGAACAACTTGCCAAACGTAATTCCGGGGTATTCTACTTTTTTGTCGTCGGTGACGGTATTCAAATTTGCCGCGAGCAGTACGTGTTTGCCAGGGTAGAGGTGCTCCAGGTAGTAACATTCGTCTTCCCAGGTCCAGGTGGCGGGTAAGTGCAAGGTAGCCGGGTGCAAGGGGTCGATGACCTGAATGTCAAATTTTTGCAAAGGTGGGTGTCGTTTAAATTTACCCCCCAAAGTACGCCAAAACCAAGGCCATTGCCGTTCGGAACCCGAAGCAGAATGGATGGTCACCAGGCCTCCCCCCGCCTGGATGTAGCGCTGGAAGGCCAGTTTTTGTGCTTCCGTGTCGAAGGTTTCATTGTTGGTATTTGAAAGGATGATGGCCTGGTATTTATTCAGGTTTTCGGCGGTGATTAGGGCCGGATTGCTGCTTGTGTCTACGCTGAAACCATTGGCTTCACCCAGTTTGCGGATGCATACGATGGAGCTGGCGATGTTGTCGTGTACGTAACCCTTGCCGTTTTTGGTGTAGACCAGCACTTTTTTATTTCCTCCGAGTTGGCTTAGAATGACCTCAGCTTTAGGTGGATTTGCGTAATCCTGCCAGTATTTGTCCAACAATTCTGGGCTCAATTCACCGTCGTACACCAACATACGGTAGTTCAGGGTGTAGGCTTTGCCGGGTTTGAGTACCCAGTCTTGTTCTTGCGCGGGATTGAAATTGAGGAATACATTTTCCTTGCCCTGGTTTTGGCCGGTGGCCCACAAACGCAATTGTTCGGGGAAATTGTGGTTCAGCGGATGGGTCATGAACAAGATGCCGGATTTGCCAAAACTGGACACCCCACGCGCATCGATCCAGCGGGCGCGGGTGGCGTTGCCGTCCCCCTTGCCTTTGCCTTCCGAAGTGAGCAAGCGCGCCGTTTTATCGTCCCATTTTTCGGTGGCGCGAAATCCAAAACCTTGGTAGGTATAGGCTTTGATGGTAAAAATACTATCGGAAGCGCAATGCAGCGTGGACTGAAAATCGACCAATTGGGGGCCATCTTCAGTGCCTGCATTCCAAACTTTGATGTTCCATTCTTCTTCCAGTGCCGCTTTGGAGCCAGTTGAACTGGGTGCGGTAAGATCGACGTGTTCGTGCCGGGAACTGAGGGTGCCGAGTACGGGCCCTTGGGTAACTACGGGCAGCGTAGGTACTTTTACGGTTCCTTCGCCTTGTACAGGTTCCAAAAATCGAGTTTGCGCCCTTCAAAAACGGTACTGGTCCAGGGGTTCCAAATGCCGTAGTGGTGGATGTGATCCGGTGGCTGGACGCGGGTGAGCACTTCCCCTTTCGGGGACCACAAGGGATGAATGAACCCGCCCCGGCGGAAAAGTTCCGATTTGCCTTCGGGCACACTGGCTTCCGCGTACTGGTAACGGAGGAGGTTGCGGCCATTGCGTTGGAAAACGATGGCACCCTTGTCGCGCAAGGCAACGATGGGTTTTGCTGCCGCGATGGGCGCTGAGCCCGTCCGCAACTCAAATACCCGTTTGGTTCCGCTGGGGGTATTGCCGGATAATATCCAGCAAAGGCGCTTGTTGGGGCCGTCTTCCATTTGAAAAGGCACTGGAATTTTTCCGGAAGGGCTAATCTCCAGGAGTTGGTAGCCGCCGGGCGATTCTGGCAGCGCAAGGCCATCCAAAGCCAAACTGACGGGACTGTTGTTGCGTTCAAAATCGCCACTGGAAACGGCGAGCGTCAACAGGGATCGATCCTGAGCAATAAGAGTGAGTTTGAATACACTGCTACAAAGCAGTATGAGCAGGACTAATGTTCGTTGTTTGTACATATTACTTTCTTCGCTTTGACTGACTGTTAAAAGCAATCAGGTCTCGCGAATAAAAGTAGAAAAATCTTAGGGAAAATCGATTGCGTAGCGAAGAATTTTATAACAATTTAGGATTGTTGCACCAAACTTACTTCCGAATCCCGCGCATTCAACACGACTAAATCCTGAATGTCGCCCAAAATCTCGTCCACCAGACCAAACTCCCGGGCTTCTTGGGCATTGAGGAAACGATCGCGCAGGAAATAATCTTCAATCTCCTTACGCGAATGACCCGATTGTTTGCCCATCAGGTGAAAAATCTGGGCTTGCAGGCGCTCCTGTTCGCGGGTGGCAATGCGCACATCTTCGGTGTAGCCGCGGGTTCCGCCGCCCGTAGGGTGCATGTGGATCGTGGAATGCGCGAGGGCGTACCGTTTGCCAGGTGTACCCGAACTCAGCAAAAAGGTACCCATGCTGCCCGTAAAACCCATCGAGACGGTAGACACCGGAGTGGAAATCATTTTCATGGTGTCATAAATGGCCATCCCGGAATACACCACGCCGCCGGGACTTTGGATGTACATGTTGATCTGGCGTTTGGGGTCGATGCTGCTGAGGTACAACAACTGCGCTACCACGATGCTGGCCATCACGTCATTGACTTCTCCCGACAAAAAGATGATGCGCTCCTTGAGCAAAAGGCTGTAGATGTCATACGCCCGCTCTCCTCCACCGTCATTGTCAATGACCATGGGGACAAGACTTGCTTGAACCATGTGTTAACCCCCCCCGGGGGGGGGGGGGGAGGAGTGTTTTCCACGGGGGCCCGCTCAATTTCGGCGGCTCAAAAACTCTGGGGAACGGGCCCCTCCGGCGGGGGTAATGAATTTATTTTATTGAAAAATTCGAAGGATTGATTGCTGAAAACCGGATTTAGCAGGATCGTTGACCAGCTGCTGGTGCAGGACTTCCATTTCCTCCTTCAGTTTTTTGCGGTGGTACAATTTGACCAGAGTGTAGGCCTTTTTTTGAAAATACAGCCTGAGGCGCAATCGTGGACTTTGTAACATACGCGCTTTGAAGACCTGCCTTGCCAGTGGATCGAGACCGCCGTGCAGGTACTTTTCGATCAGGATCGTGTCAGTCCAGGAAGTCCTCATATGCTACGGATTGGTTTTTGATGGTATGCCGTACTTTTTCCAGGCACTTGTATTTCTGTACACTCAGCGAATGTTCGTTGGCGTAGCCCAGGGTCTTGACCAGCTGTTTCAAAGGCTGTTTTTGGTAATAAAAAGCCCGCAACAGATCCAGGCATTTTTGGCCCGCGCTTTCCAGAAATTGCAACAGGCGTTGGGTCTTGTAGCTGGGGAAATAATCCTCCGGCAAGCTGATCTCGCGCTCAATGCTGCTCAAGGGCACAAGTTTGCGTTGCTGGTGGTGCTTCCTGATCCAGAGGTGTTTGGCAATGCCCAAGAGGTAGCCTTCGGGGGAATGTTGCAGGCGAAACTCCGGCTGGTCGCAACGCTCCTGATAAATCACCAGGGCATCATGGAATACATCTTTGGCATCTTCCAGATCGCCGCCCATTTTTTTGACAAAGCGGGCCACACTGGGAAAGGCGGCTTCGTAGAGCTCCTCGATGGGTTGCTCTTTGGAGGCCTGGGTTTTGAAAATCGGTATATTTGCAGTTGCTGCTTCCATCGGATTGAGCCTTTAAGAGTAGGTGCAAGTTAGGGGAGAAATATCACCGGGTGGGGGAGATTTATTTTTTGGAAAGCGATTTTTCCTCAATTCCCCACCCGCTCCATCTCATCACTCGCCGCTCCACCATTCCGCCGCGCCGACTTCAGCGGCTTTCCAAACCGGTACGAAAACGCCAGATTTAGCACCCGGGAATCCCGTGGATCAAAGAAATACTCCTCCGCATCCGGGAAATCCGTTAAACCCTCCATGACCTGGGTGTAAAGAGGTCCCGGACGCTGAGTTTGAGGGTACCCTTTTTTTTTAGTACAGGACGGGAAATGCCCAAAGACAATTGCCCGGTATCGTAGACCAGCTCTTGCAAGTCATTGCGCGAACGGGTGGTGTAAAGCCCGGAAATTTCACCACTGTACACCTCGTCCAAATGAAACTGGTTGCTGATGCTGAAATTGAGCTGCGAAATGGAGGAGGATAGTCAATGTTCCTGGTAACCGTTTAAAGTTTTGTAGTTAAAAATCACCTGGCCATTGAAAGACCACCATTTGGAAGGCGAAAAATTGAAGGGCAACCGAAAGGCCGGTAAGAGAGGTAGCCGGAAGGAAAAAAGCCGATGTACTGGCGCGAAAAAGCCGAATCGGCGCGCTCGATGTTGCCCAACTGGTTGGCGTCGTAATTGGTGCTTTCGTAGCGCAGGCCCAACTGCAAAGAAAAACGATCCATTTTTTGTTCGTAACTGCTGTACAAGGCGTGGATGTTTTCTGCGTACAGGAAGCGGTTGGTTTTGCCGTAGTCCTGCTTCCAGATGGTACCGTTGCCGTTCTGGTAATCGGCGGTATTGTCGGTATTGATGTGCGAATTTTTATAGCCCGTTTCGAGTTTTCCGTTTTCACCAATTTGCAAACTGTGGTCTATTTTGAGCGAAGAAATCTCCAAGGTAGAAGGCAAAAATCCACGCGTTCCTTCATTGTACCCCCAGCTGCGACCAAAGAATTGATGAAAAACTGCTATTGTCGATGTTGTAGCTCAACCAGTCAAAATCTATTGACAACTGTTGGGTTTTGCTGAAATTGTGTTTGCCGTATACGTTGAACCCACCCGATTTGAACCAACCTGAACTGCTGCTTTGGGTGGCGATGCTGGAATCGATTTGTCCCAGGGGGTTTTCCCACTTGGCGTTGCCACTGCCTTTGCGGGGGTTGGTGATGCCGGTCAGGGCAAGGCCCAGGGTTGTTTTGTCCGGAAATAGAATAGTCGAAACCGGTTTTGAGCGTATTGTTGAAACTTGAGTTGACCAATAATGTAGGTTGATCCAGCCCGGATTCTAATTGATCATTTGGCGTTGAAATACTCGCGCAGGGCATAAATTTTGATAAAACTCTCGTTGTAGTTGCTGCTGTAGGTCAAAAAAGTATTGAAGCGTCCGTTGCGGTAATTCAGCACCAAACTGTTGTTGCTTTTGACGTATACCCCTGGCCGTAGGAATTGGTCAGGTTGCCGTTGAAGCCTTTTGTTTGTTCTTTTGGTTTTGATGTTGATGATGCCCGCGTTGCCGCTGGCGTCGTACTTGGCAGAGGGATTGGTGATCAGCTCAATTTGGTCGACCTGGTTGGAGCTCATGCCGCTCAGCAGGTTGTTGAGTTCCGCCCCCGACAAGTAGGTTTGTTTGTCGTCGATGAGCACCAAGACGCCCGTTTTGCCCATGAGGCTGAGGCCGCCGTTGCGGTCGACCATCACGCCGGGGGATTTTTCCAGCACTTCCAGTACGGTTGTTCCGGCATTGGTCACTGCCGCATCAACATTGACGATGGTTTTGCCTTGCACGCGTTGGATGAGCGCTTTGCGGCCAGAAACCGTTACGCCTTCCAGGGTTTTGCTATCGGGTTGTAGGGTAAGGGTCAGTTTTTGGGCTGCAATGGCCTCAGGGCTTAGCACTGCACTCACTTCGGCATACCCAACGAAACGGATTTTGAGGCTGAAAGTAGCGTTTGCTTTTAGGGGAAAATGAGGCCAACCTTTTTCGTCCGTAACCGCCATTTGCAGAGGGGTAGGGGAGTTGCTGCTGAGCAATTCCACGGTAGCGCCGATGAGGGGAGCTTGTTTTTCATCCAGTATCTTCAGTTCAAAGGGAAGATCTGTGGCTACTTGTGCCCAAGAAGGTCCTGCACCTCAGCAAAAGGCAATTCGCACCCCAACATGGTTGTAAAAAATGCTTAGGTATTGCTGCATGATTTTTTATCTATCAATGTATAATCAATTTTCCAATCCGGCCGCCACCGCCCGCAAAATACAGCGCTGTACCATTTTTCGCTTTGCGGCATACATGAAAACCCTCTTTGCTGATCCAGTTCCAGTTTCTGCCATCGTCGCTGGTAAAATCTACGCCATTTAAGCCACAGGCGATCCAGTTTTTTTGCCCCAAATACTCCACACAACTGCGGTAGCCGTGTGGGCCATTTTTTGGGGCACTGAATGTTTTGCCCCCATTGGTGGAAAGGTAGCAATTTTTCGAGGTAGAGTCTTTGGTCATAAAATCACCTCCGACGACGATCATCATCTTTTTATTCTTGATGGCGATCGAATTGGCACCAGTCGTTTCTTTGCCTTGGATGAGCGGCAGTTCTTTTTTTATCGGGACAAAACAGGTTAGCTTTTTGCCGCCACTCGCACAAATCCGTATTGCGGCCATACATCCTGATATTGGTGCCACTGCTGGCAAAAAGCTTCACCTTCCGCTACTGCTGGCCATTCATTTGCCGGGTAGGTTTTGCCAGCTGTTGCCACCATCCTGGGTTTTGGCGATGAATACCCGGCCTTGCAGAGGGTCGCCGATCACCATCCCATTTTTTGCGTCAAAAAAATCCATGGCGTCCATAAACATGGAGGTATCGCGGTTTTCGTAGACCCTTTGCCAGTTTTGGCCACCGTCGTTTGTTTTCAAAATGTAAGCCGGTGAAGCAATGCCCATGATGACCGC
Source organism: Haliscomenobacter sp. (assembly GCF_016718685.1). Lineage (GTDB taxonomy): Bacteria > Bacteroidota > Bacteroidia > Chitinophagales > Saprospiraceae > Haliscomenobacter. The sequence continues at coordinate 25,508 of NZ_JADKCX010000011.1, forward strand.
CGTTTGGGCATCAAAGGCTTCGATGTCGCGGAAATCAGTTTTTTCGTAACCTTTGACGTTCATCCACTGCCAGTTTTGACCACCATCGGTAGATTTTCCCACCGTCCCCGCACTTCCGCTGACCCAAATGGTTTGATCATCGACCACGCTGAGGCCTCGGATGGAAGTTTTGGTGCCTGCACTGAGGATTTGAATGCTTTGGCCTTGGGCAAAAAAGCAGCTTACGCAGCCAATGAGCAGCAAGAGGTGTTTGGTTTTAAATGACATGGTTGGTGCATTTGATTGCTGCTCTGATTATCAGCAGCAATATTAGGTTTTTATTCTGGGGTAAAATTCACCCTTTTAGGGGTAAAAAGGAAATATAAAGTAGAGTGAAAGGGGTTGTTTTTACCACCTAAGAAACCTAAGACACTATAGGGGCACCTTAGGTCTATATTGGCATGAGGACTGAATTTACTAGTTGGTTTATTTCCCCCAAATCATCAGCCCCAAATTGTTCCGCGCCACCAAAACCGACCCATCCGCCAAAGTCGCCAGTTTTCGGCCTTGTCCCTTGACCCAAAATCCGCTTTGGGCCGGGTTCATCGACATCCACTTTTTGCCTTTGCGGGTCAGCACGCAGCCGTAATCGGCATCGTAACGCCCCAAGCCAGGTCGGATGCCGTACCAGTTGCCTACACTCAAGATTTCGTTTTGGCCATCGCCATTGAGGTCCGTTTGGGTGAAGTTAAATATTGGTGCCAATTGGGCTTCTATGGGCAGGGCTTCGAGGCATATTGGCCATTACCGAGGTATTTGCCCCAGGAAGAAGCAAAAGTAACGGCCTTGTGTTGAACAGCCCCTTTCAACATTTCAGCTGAAAATACCTGCTCAAACCCACATTCAGCAAAAGGGCGATATTCCAAGAACTGTTTTTTGAGAATGGTCAACTGGCTGGTCAGCTCGTCTTTGTTCATGTAAGTATAGCGGCGCCCTTGTTTGAAGTAGGCGAGGATGGGGTCGGTTTGATAATTCTGGTCAAAATCTTTGACAAACAATTCAACAGGCTGCTCCGGGGATGCTTTCAGCTCAGCGTTGAGTCCCAGATTGCCGAGCAGTAAATCAGGCTGGCCATCCCGGTCGTAATCAGCGATAGACACCGTGTTCCACCAACCCTCGGAGTTGGGGATTTGGCTCAGGCTCAGTTTGCCTTTTTGGATGGAGAAAATACTCAGGGGCATCCATTCGCCTACCACGGCCAGTTGCAACCCATCGGCTTGCTGAATGGTGCAGGCCGCGCTGACCATGCCGATTTTTTGTAGTTCAGGGGCAACTTGAGCACTCACCTCGTTAAAATTCCCTTTGCCGTCATTTTGGTAGAGAAAACTTGCAGGAACCAGGCCGTAGGAAGAAAAAATGGACCGGCTCCCTACAAACAAATCCATGGCGCCATCCTGGTTGAAATCGAGCGGAACCACACAAGACCCATCGGCGTAATCCTGCGGAAGTGCACGAGGATTCTGGGTGAATTTGCCCTTGCCATCGTTGATCAGCAAAACATCCAGCAGTGCCGGATTTTTTCCGATGTATTCATGCCCCCCGCTGACAAGGTATGCATCCAAATCACCATCCCCATCGGCGTCAAAAAAAGCCGCGTCCACCATTTCGCATTGCGGATCGAGCAGCAAATTCTGCCCTGTGAATTTGCCTTTGACAAGCTGGCGGTACAAAAATACCTGCCGTCCACCAATGAGCACGTCTTCCAGTCCATTACCGTCCACGTCACCTACGGCCAAGGCAGGGCCCTGGGTAGACAACATGTGGGGCATAAGTTGTTCGTGGTCAAAGTCGATGTGTTCGTTTTCCTGATGGATAAAGTTCAAACCGAATTGGTCAGTATGGTCGGCGATGAGTACCTGGGGTAATGGCTTGCCACCGGGTATAATGCCCTGATAGTTGATGTTTAAACGCTGATTGGCGGGCAGGTTTTTGAGTTGTTGCGTTCTTCCATCCGGCCAACGGATCTCCAGTAGTTCAACCTTTATACTGGTGCCCAGGCCAAAGTGCAACACGGGTTCTACCGCCGACAAAAAACCACGCGTGCTGTACAACTCCTGAGTTTGCTCCTGTCCATCCGCTACGATGCGTACTCTGGCCCCATAAGCCAAAGGATTTTTGCCCGGAGCGCTCAAGGTGATTTGCAACCAGTGCTGATCCGGCTTGCTTTGTGACTGGTTTTCAAAAATGCTGGCGGGTTCGTTGAGGTTATTCAAGATCAGATCGAGGTCGCCATCGCGATCCAGGTCGGCGTACGCCGCGCCATTGGAACAGCCTTCAAAATTGAGTCCCCATACAGCGGATACGTCTTCGAAAGTCAAATCGCCCCGGTTGCGGTAGGCAAAATTGGCCACTTTCCCCAAAGGCATTTTTTCGGTCAATACCTGATCAGACGCCGAGCGCTGCACCGTGGAGTTGGAGATGAACTTGAGGTAATCCAGGTCATTGGGCCTCCGCCAAATGCCGTTGCCGATGAAAAGGTCTTTCCAGCCATCGTTGTCAAAATCACTGAGCAAGGGTGCCCAACTCCAGTCGCTGGCATTGATCCCGGCCAAATGGCCAATTTCCGAAAAGCTGGGATTGGTTTGACCCCTGACCATTCCCCGGTTGAGTTGCAACATGTTGCGGGGGTACTGGTAGTGATAGCCGTAGCTGAGTTTGGTTTGATAGATGTTGTAGGGGTCGGCGCCTACTGAACTTTTGTTGACCACCTCATCGTTGGGCTTCATGTCCATGGTCATGACATCGAGCCAGCCATCGTTGTTGATGTCGGCCAGGTCGTTGCCCATTGAAAAGGTACTGGTATGTCCCATTGAAGTGGTGATGGACTCTACAAAAGTTCCATCGCCACGGTTGTAATACAGGTAATCGTTTTCGTGAAAATCGTTGGACACGTAAATATCCGGCCAGCCGTCGTTGTTGAGGTCGCCAATGGCAATGCCCAGGCCAAAGCCAATTTTGCTGCCGTAAATGCCCGCTGCGGCGCTGACGTCTTCAAAGGCATCCCCGTTGTTGCGCAACAGTTGGTCTCCCGAGAGGGCATCGCGGGTATTGCGGATGTCTGCGCGGCTGTAATTTTCGGCATCGTGGATGGAGTGGTTGAGGAGGTAACAATCCAGATCTCCATCGCGATCGTAGTCAAAAAAAGCAGCCTGGGTAGAAAACCCCACAAAATCGAGGCCGTATTTGGCAGCTTGTTCTTTGAAATTTCCTTTGCCGTCGTTGATGTACAGCTGGTTTTTACCCCGCATGGTTTTGTATTGCCCCACCTGGCACACGTAAATATCGAGTGCACCATCGCCGTTGACATCGGCCATGGTTACGCCGGTAGACCAGCCGCCATTTTGCTGAATACCCGAAGCGGCAGTGGCGTCTTTGAAGCGCAGCCCTCCTTGATTGACATAGAGTTTGTTTGCCCCTTGATTGGCCGTAAAAAACAGATCGGGAAGGCCATCGCCCGTTACATCACCTGCGGCCACCCCGCCGCCATTGTAGTAGTAAAGATATTCGATGATGTTGAGGCCTTCGGTTTCGGTTAAAACATTGGAAAAGTCGACCTTGGACTGACTGACCGGAATCGATGTAAACAGGGTTTTTGTATCGGTCTTTTGACAAGCAATCAGCAAGCAGCAGAGGCATCCATACACCAGCAGCTGGCCTTTTTTTAGCAAAAACATCATGTGCGTCAATCCTTTTGAATTACAAAGATAATGGCAAGATTAGGCCTTTGTAGTCATGCTGGTAAAAAAACTAGAGATTAGGATTACAATTTCATTTTTACACCCAAAACCCAGGTTTGGGTCAGCGGATACCTACCCCGGTCAATGCCGCTTAAATCGCGTGGATTGCCCCAGTAATTCGGATTAACCAATCCTGGTATCAGCGTTGCCCCAACATTTGACAGGCGGATTTCAGGGTCGTTGCCGTTAAATTGAGTAATGGTCAACAGGTTTTGGGCACTCAGGTAAATGAACAGACTCCGCTTAGCATTAGCCTTAGACCAAGGCACATCATAGCCCAGACTGAGGTTGTCTAAACGCAAGAAAGAAGCATTTTGGATGTAATAATCAGAAACGTAGTTGAAAGGCGCCCTGAGCTTGGCGTATCTGTCGGATAGTGCTACTGCTGGAATGTTGAAACCGGGTATATTCAACAGGTTTTGGGGGTTGGCGTAAAACAGATCAAACACATTTATCAAATCGTGTCCGATCACGGCGCGCCAGAACACATTGACCGAGAGTCTGTGCCATTGTAAGGTATTGTCCCAGCCCAGGGTTACCGAAGCCTGAGCGTTACCCGTCAAGGTTTTATTACCCTGGTCTTGAATGATCCACTGGCCGTCGGCACCAATCCCACCGCTCTTTAAGGTATAAAATTGGCCAATCGGTTGTTGGTATTCCAGTTTTTGCAGGAAACCACAACAAAAACCGGGGCTACCCACCAAGCCTACCTCTAAACTATTGACCTCACTTTGTGCACGAGTCTTGGGAAAAGGAGCATCCAGTACGGTTTGATTGTGCGCCAAACTCAGGTTGCTTTGCCAATTCAGCGAACTGCTCTGAATGGCATTTAGATTGAGTTGTACCTCTACGCCCTGGTTTTTTAAGGCCATAAGGTTTTCAAAATGCACATCGGAAAAACCATTGCGTTCGGGATTTGAATATTGCCAGAGCAGGTTGGAAGAACGGCTTTGGTAAACTTGAATTTGCCCCTGTAAACGTTGTTTGAACAAGGCAAAATCAAGCCCAACGTTGAGCTCTTTGCGCAACTCGGCTTGCAGATTGGGATTTTGGACAAAGGGGTAATAAATCCCGGGTTTAAATTCCCCGTTGATGAAAGCATTGGGGCCACCGGTAAGGATTATTTGCTGGGTAATGTAATTTTTTGGCGGGATGTTCCCCGTCATGCCAAAGCCGGTGTGAATTTTGAGGTAATTGCCCGCGTTGTTCTGAGGAATGATAAAACCTCCCAGCGTAAATGCGGGATACAGCGCCCATTTGTCTTCACCCAGGCGGGTAAACCCTTCCCTGCGCAAACTGCCTTGAACAAACCAACGCTGCTTGAACGAGTACTGCGTTTGAACGTACACCCCGAGCAATTCGTCGCTTTCCCGATATGGATCATCGGAAACCAGAAAGTCTGGGTTTCCTTTTACGTCAATCAGTGGGCGATACGAGGGCAATGCCTCCGTGATGTCGTAACCTTCCCGCAGCACCCCGCGACCATCCCAGCGCTGATAGGTATACCCTAACTGGGTTTGCAGTTGATGGCGTTGCCAAGTCCAGTTGCCTTGCAGTGCTGCATTCAAGTACCAGTGGCTCAATTTGCGTTCTTCCCAGGTCGTGTTGCCAGAATACCCCCCAAATACCCTTTTGGCCAAGGCCCAACCGTAGGCATCCCGATTGTGTTGAAATGCCGATTGCACTTTGGCACTTACCCCTTTGAACAATTCCATGGTACCGGTTAAGCCTGTTGTCAACACCTGGTGGTTATTCTCCCGTGTCTGGAGGTTCAACATTTCGATGGGATTGAACAAGGCAAATAAATTGGGGTTGTAGTAGCTCCCACTCAAGGCAGCGGTATCAGAAAAAACCGGGGCGGTAGGGTTCATCAGGGCCGCATTGCGGAAAATATCGGGATTGACTTCAGTAGTATTGCGTGTATTGATGGCCAATAATCCATCCAGTTGGCCCTTTCCTTTGGCCAGTTTTTTTTGAATGTTGAACAATGCATTGACTTGCTCGAAGCCCGATTTTTGGGCAATTCCGTTGACGTTTCGAAAATTGATGGCCAAACGATAAGCAGCGTTTAGTGCAGTGCCATTCAAAGCGAGGTTGTGCGCTTGGCTAAAACCACTGCGCAGCAGCGGTTGGTACCAATCGGTGGTTGCACCCAGGTCCTGGCTAAATCCCTGAAAAGTACCCTTGGGACCGATTAAGCGGCGGTAGGTTGCGGCATCAATACCCAATTCGGGGTTAAGGGCTTCGTCGATGGCGATGTAGCTTGAATACTGTAAGCCACGTGCGCCTAAATTTCCTTTTTTGGTCTCGATCAAAACGACTCCATTGGCACCACGCATGCCATAAACGGCCAGGGAGGCGGCATCTTTGATGACTTCGATGCTGGCAATGTCCTGTGGATCGATGGTTTGTAAACTTGCCCCCGGAATGCCGTCTACTACAACCAGGGGCTGGGTTTGATTGAATTGCTGAGTGTAGCCATTGGTGGTGGGGAAAAGGGCAAATCCGTTGTAAATGGCGGAGTGTAGGCCGCGAATTTGTACCTGATAGCCGTAGTTGGGGTCACCGCCAGGGCGAGAAATGACTACGCCGGGGATTTTGCCCTGGATGAGCTGGTAAGGGTCGTAGCGGTTGCCCCGATTGAAATCTTTTGCAATAATTTTTGAGGAGCGAAAAGTTAGCACTCCCGCTTTATCTCCAAAACCCTGATCGAGAAAAATAGTTGTATCATTAGTCAAAGGGATATTCGGTAAAACCAGCGTATCTGTTTGCGCTTTTACAACCATTCCAATAGCGATAAAAGTCAGCGTAAGTACGGAGCTAAACTTAAGACTTTGCATGAGTGTAAGTGTTCTGGTGAATACGAGCATGTCTAAATATTTTCGCTTAAAACAAAATTGGATGCTCAAAGCGTTTTTTCTAGACGGACTACTTTAGGCTAAGTTATTCAATGATAAGGATTTTGCGAGGATTTTGTTTAATCAATAGCGGGTCTAAGTCATTTTATAGTCGAAAAAGCCAGGAGCCTTCTATCTGGAATTGCTGAAAATAAAAGCTCATTTGGCGCTCGGGATAAATATTCAACCTGGTATTCAAATTATTGCTAAAAAGTGCACGTTTGGCGTTGATTTGTAACAGGCTTTGTTCTGTCAACTGCATTTGAAGCCCAGCAGCAAAGCTATAACCGAAGCCCAAACCAGTGAATTTAGTGCTCGGATCAGCAATAGGTGGACGGGATGGATCAGTCAAAGCTTGGTTTAAAAAAGAACGTTTTATGGGAAATAAGGTATGAACACCTCCCTGAAGGTAGGGTTTGATTTTGCCCTTTAAAAACCGATATTGAATAAATAAAGGCAATTCCAAATAAGAAAGCTTCGCCTTGAGGGTTTGTAAATTAGGATCGGTAAGCGATCCGAAATTGAAAGTGTCGTTGGTAATGTTGCGGCTCAGGTAATTGAGTTCGCTTGCAACGGCCCAATTGGATTTGGTTTGAAGATTCAATACGACGCCAATACTCACATTGGGTTTTCCTCGATAATCGGTGATGTGATAGAAAGGCGTTTCAAAAATATAGGCATTCCCGTCATTGATGCCCAGTTTTGGTCCCCAATAAAACTTAGGAGGAACGGGGTTATAATAAGTCTGGGTTTGAGTGCCGTTTTTTTTGCAGTCATTGTATTGTATGACCAAATCAATCATGGATTTTTTATCCAGTTTCGGATTGGAGTTTGGGAGGAAGCCGTCGCAATTTTTTTTCAGCAGATTGACCAAACCAGGCAGCGTTTTGTATTGGATGGGTGTAAATACGCCATTTTCCTCAAAGAAATACAGCTTGTTATTGGCTCCACTGAGGTACAAACTTGCCTGGCCTTGCACCATGATTTGCAACCAATAGCACTGCTTTTGGCCTTGAGGCTGATCACAATGGGTAATGTAACGCAGCTGTTCTCCTAAGCGAACTTCTTTTATTGCTGCGTAGGCCAAATATTCTTCTTTAGCATCTTCGGTGGGTTTAAAATAAAGCCCTTTGGGTTCCGAGAGCTGAAATTCTCCGGCGATTAATCCTTCTTTTTTTTCCCCGCTGTGGAAATGGATTTGCCCGGATTCGAACTTGATCGTTTGGGTAAAAGCAGATGTAATTGAGCTGATGATCAAGAGGATGAAAATGCAGTGGCGCATGTTGTTAGGATTTGTTATCTAGGTCTTTATTTAACAATGTATTTAACAAAATATTTTATATAGATATGGGCCAAAATGATCAATAGTTAATTTCCCCTCACCTCAGCAACTTCACCTCCCCCCGAAACCGCTGCTTCTCCCCATCTGGAAATTCAACCTCTACTTCATAAAAAAATGTTCCAGCGGACAGCGCCTGCCCCCGAACCATTCCATCCCAACCTTGTGCCGCATCATTGATGGTGACATCCTTTTTTTCAAAAACGACATTGCCCCAGCGGTCTTTGATGCGCCAACGCAAGATTTGTCCGCCATCCCTTCCCTGGATAAAAAAGACGTCGTTGTGTTGATCCGCGTTGGGGCTAAAAACGTTGGGAATATACACCTTTCGAACCGGAATCACTTCTATTTGTGCACTATCCTTTAACGTGCAGCCCTGGGCATTGCGCAAGGTCAAATAAAGGCTCCCGCTGCTCAAGGCATTCAACTCTGGCTGAGGGCAATCGGTACAACTCAAGTTGAGCCCAGTCGAAGCCGACCAGGTCAAGGTGCTGACCGCGGTTTCATTACTCGTGTACCCCAAAGCACTGCGGTCACCGGACTCCAGGCGCGCCGGGGCTTCAATTTCTAGCTTTAACGCAGGAGGACGCTGAGCGATTTCAATCGTATCGATGTAATCCAGGCAAGCTGTTTTGGCCAATAGGGAATATCTGCCACTGCGGGTTGTGACCAGGGTTTTCCCCGTACTGCCATCACTCCATTGATAGCTTAAGGCTTCGAGTGGAGCCTCGACGAAGGCGGTATCGCCATTGCAAGAAAAACGCAACTTGCTGTTCAGCTTTAAACTCCTGGGTTCAATGACGGTAAAAAAAGCGGAATCTCGGGGTTCAGCCGTAAGCGAATTATCAGAAATCAGGGGATTGCCATAGAGTTTGGGCAAGTTTTGTAAAACGGCCTGCGTGCTGTACTTCCCTGGAGGAAGCTCATCTACCCAAGCTTTAAGGCGGATGGTATTGGACTCAAGAATCAAATTCATGTTGATGAGCCGAAACAGGCTACTGCCGATTCCCCCCTGTACTGTGCTCAGGTTGGCCGAATTTTTTTCGATGGCAGTGATGGTAACGCCAGCGGGAAGAGAATCGCGAAATACCAGATCTTGCCAATTTGCTCCAGTCTGGTTAAAAAAAGTGTATTCAATCGTAATTTCTGAGCAAGGTAAAACTTCGGTAGGGGTGATTTTCATGTCAAAATCCAAAGAATAGGGACAGGAACAACCATCGCTATCTTTACCTTGGATGCCCAGCCCGAGAGAGATCATTTTCCCGGTTTGCCGATCAATGTCGAAATGGGCTTGCGCCCCCGAATCACCCGAAAAATTTCCGTAGCCATACAAATTGCCACTTTGATCCAAATAGAGTGCGGTGATGTATTCAGGTATATTGGGGTAACGATGGGTGCTCACCAGGCCGTTTACCAAGGTTCCGAAGCGCTTTGCTTTACTATCAAAACAATAAACAACCCCTAAAAATGGATGCGTAGCCAAATCAGTGAGTGCTACTGGCAAATCACTGATTAAAGCCTGGCTAGAGGCCAGGTATGGCGCTCGCAGGCCGATGGTGAAAATAATTTTGTCGGTTTGTGTGGCAGGATCTCGACCAATTACGACCAAAGTCCTGCCTTGTGCAGCGACGTGACCAGCAAAGTACTGCATGCGGGTATCCAGATTGGGCGGCACACCAAGGGGTTTGATTTTGCCGAGACCATCGATTTGCAACAACTCATAGGTGTCAAAATCCAGGGCATAGAGGAATTGATCATTGACGCTGTAACCCAGGCAGGTGATGCGGCGTTTGGGTTCACTCAAATCGATGGTTTTTGCATTCACCTGATTGTTGATCCGATCGTGGTTTAATTTTTGGAGTACACTGCCCCCGGTGGAAGAAGTGATCAGGTAGAATGCATCATCACAAGGAATGGTGGTTTGGGAATTGACTTTTCCCAAAAAGAAAATCATGCAGCTCAAGAGCAAGTTTAAACAAAGCCTTTTGGCAGAAAAATTGGCCCTTGTCTGCATGATTTATCGGTTTTACCATTCGAACAATTGCATTGCCTCATTGTTGCGGGCAACCAGCAGTACTTCTTTGTTTTTTACTTTAATGACTTGAAAGTCACGAATTTCTCCTTCAAGTCTCAGTCCGGAATGCCGGGTTTGTACTGGAACAAAATTATTTTTCCCGTCCCCTTTCAAAAACAGCCCATAACTTGAATCGAATCTACCAATTTCTGGCTTAACACCGTACAAATTTCCGCCCAGAATGATGTCTTGGTGACCATCGCGGTCAAAATCACGGATCATCAGCCCCATATTTGGGGAAATTTGAGCCTCTACAGGTAAGGGTTTCAAGGTAAACTTCCCTTTACCTTCGTTGATGAGCACGCAGGTACGCATCTCTTTGGCTTCATATTTTAGCGCGTTTTGCAGTTGGGCAAAGGTGAAAATATCTTCTACCCGCTGTTCGGCGAAGTCGCGGTATTTGAGGTATTTCTTTTTGAGTTGCGGCAATTGTCCCACCAAATCATGGCGCAACAACAAGGGATAAGTCCCCTCACCATTGAATACGCTGGTGACTTGTTCCGCTGTGCCGTTTTGGTCAAAATCATTGACGTGCATGATCACCGGATGCTCCGCGCTGGCCCGGAAACGGGAATTCAAGCCGTGGTTGCCAATGACAAAATCGGGGTCGCCGTCGCCATCAAAGTCTCCACTTTCAATGCAGTTCCACCAGCCTGCCGAAGCGCTTAGCCCGACCTGCTCAGTGATATCGGTGAACTTACCCCGATCATTGCGCAACATTTTGATGGGCATCCATTCGCCCACAATGATCAAATCGGGGTCTTTGTCGCCATCAAAATCGCTCCAGATGGCGTCTTTGATCATGCCCAGTTTTTGCAACATCGGAGCGATCTGGGCACTGACGTCGCGGAAATTTCCCCGCCCATCGTTGTTGAGGATGTAGCCATTCATGGGTACACCGTACACCAGGGGTGCAAAACGCACGCCTACAAAAAGATCGAGGTCACCATCCTGGTCGTAATCCGCCGCATCTACACAGGAAGTCGGTTCAAAGTTAAAAGTGGGTAAAATTTGTGGTGATTTGCTGAAATTTCCTTTGCCATCGTTGATGTAGAGTCGATCGATTAAGGCCGTGGAACTGGAAGCGAATTCATTTCCGCCACTACATACGTACAAATCCTGGTCACCATCTCGATCGGCATCAAAAAACAGGGCGTCCTGGTCTTCACAAATGGCATCAGCTTGAAACAGGGCTTCATTGGTTGAACGGAAAGAGCCATCGGGATTTTGCACAAATAACTTTCCTGGGGTGTCTTTTGCTCCTCCGATGTAAAAATCTTCTCTTCCATCCCGATTGATGTCACCTTTTTCGATTTTGGGTCCTTCGGTCGACATCATGAGGTACAGTAGTCTATCCCGGTCAAAATCGATGAATGTATTTTCCTGATGGCGGTAATTGACGCCATTCAGTACGGGCAATTCCCGGAATAATTTTGCACCCGGAGGCATTGGGGTAGGAGAGGAGAGCGATGCCTCCGCTTGTTTCAGTTTTAAGGTCTGGTCGGCGGCAACATTGGTCAAAAGGGTTCTTTTGCCATTGGGCCAATCGACTAAAACCGTATCAATGATTTTGGTTTTACCTGTGCCGAAGTTGGGTCGGGGGTCCATAGTCGATTGAAAACCCCGCATGGGCATGTGCTCCAGATATTGCAACTTGCCCTGGTATTTGAGCGTAATGCGCGCGCCCAAAGCATTGGTGTTTTTGTTTTCACCTTGTAGCTCAAACTTCAGGTAATGATGCGCTTTGAGCATCTTTTCGGCATTGTTGCGGTACACAAAAGCGGGCATGTTGACGTTGTTGGTCACCAGATCGAGGTCGCCATCGTTGTCTAAATCGCCATAGGCCGAGCCGTTAGAGTGGCTGGGTTTGCCCAGTCCCCATTGCACTGCCTGATTCGAAAACTGCAAATTCCCCTGATTTTGAAAAGCGTAGTTGGGGATGGGTTCTACGGGAATGGAGTCGACCAAGGCTTTAAAATTCACCCCATTGCGACTGATGATCGAACGTTTGGTTTGTTCATCGGCGATGAAAGACACGTAATCCTGATCGGTCAAATCCTGGTAAATGCCATTGGCCACAAAGATGTCTTTCAGGCCGTCGTTGTCCATGTCCATAAACAAGGCTCCCCAGCTCCAATCGGTAGCTTCAACCCCGGCCAAACGCCCTACATCGCTAAAAGTGCCATCCCCATTGTTGATTTGCAGCATATTGCGGGTGAATTGGTGCCAATAGCCGTTTTCCAGGTTGTAGCGGTAGCGGTCCCAATTGTCAAAAGTGGTTTTGGTTTTTAAACGGCGGTCGGTGCCCGGCAACATGTCGGTTACGAAGATGTCTGGCAAGCCGTCGTTGTTGATGTCGGCCATGTCCGCACCCATTGAGGCGGCACTGATCGAGCGCATCGATTGTTCCAATACTTCGGAAAACCCACCTTTCTGATTGTTGATGTAGAGGTAATCGCGTTCAAAAAAATCATTGGAAACGTAAATATCCTGCCAGCCATCCTGATTGACATCACCGACAGTTACGCCTAACCCAAACCCAATGATGCTGCCGTAAATGCCTGCCTGCGCACTGATGTCGACAAACTTTTCGCCATCATTGCGGAAAAATTTATGTCCACCCAATGGATCGCGGGTATTGCGCACTTGTTTGCGCAAGTTGAAACTGCCGATGGCCTGGAAGGAATTGTTGAGCAAGTAAAGATCGAGGTCGCCGTCTTTGTCGTAGTCAAAAAAGGCCGCATGGGTAGAGTAGCCGGGATCAGCAATGCCATACTCCTGGGCCATTTCTTTGAAGGTACCATCTTTTTGGTTGATGTACAACTCGTTGGCACGGTCATCTCCTTTGACCTGGCCAGAATTGCAAACGTAGATGTCCAGCCAACCGTCGCCATTGACGTCGGCCATACTTACTCCAGTCGACCAGGCGCGTTTGCCACTCACCTGGGCTTTTTCCGTAACGTCTTCAAATTGCCAATTGCCCCGATTGAGGTACAGGCGATCCTGATCCATATTGGCGGTAAAGTAGATGTCGATCAAGCCATCGTTGTTGACATCCCCTAGTGCGACCCCTCCACCATTGTAGAAATTGCGGTAGGTATAAATATTGAATTCCTGATTGAATTCCAATTGATTGACAAATTCAATACCCGTAACCGAACTGGGCATTTCCGAAAACAGCGTCTCGGAATTCACTTCCGTGGCCTGTTTTAATTCTTTTTTACATGCGTACAACCCTATGGTCAGGAGAACGCCCAGAAGGAAAAATCGATTCATGTTATCGTTTGGTTTGAGAGGTCGTTTTAGGCTTCGCCGCCGGGTTTTCAATATCCTGGGGATCGAGTGGATTCAACAGATCAGTGAAGTTGGCCTTTACTTTTTGGTCGTCCATGATGCCGACTACAATCTGGCGGTTTCCATCGATTTTGACATACACCACGCGTTTTTCCTCATTTTCAACTTTTAAAAAACCTTTCCCATACCATTTTTCAAAAGTGGCCAAGACTTTAGGCAACAATTGATCTGACCAATATTCTTTGTTCCAGGGCGCCCAAGAGTCGTAATAAAATTCCACCGGAATTTCCCGAATTTTATCGTCTTTAAAATTCGGATAAAAAGTCATGGCAATCTGAGGATTGGTACTTTTTATATAACATTTTACCCTTTTTCCTCCAACATCGTTGGTCAGAATGCGCTGGCGATTCAAGCTCAAACAGTGGGCAAAAAAATCTTCGCTGGGCATACCCATGTAAAAACCAAAGAACAAACTATCGTGGCGCACCCCACTGGCCATTTCCCGGCTGCGCATTTTTTCATAATCCGACTGGCAGCCACTCATGACAAACAGTGACCCCATCACCATCAATCCCAAAACCATCAATCCTTGCTGTTTCATGATTAAGTATTTGTTTTGTATGATTTTAATAAAAAAACATTTCCATCCAATCATCGTTTTTGGCAACCAGCAATACCTTGCGATTGCCCGAACGCAATGATTTCAGATCCCGTACGGCTCCCTTCACCAAAAAACCGGATTGAGCGGAATGCAGGGGACGAAACTTTCCTTTCCCTTCTCCTTTTAACAACAGTCCATAACTGGCAGCGTTGATGCCGAGCTCGGGTTTGGCTTGAAAAAAATTGCCCGCCAGGAGCAGATCCATTTTGCCGTCGCGATCAATGTCATCCACCATCATTCCGTATACCGAAGAAACCTGCGCTTCGGCAGGCAATGAGGTTAAGGTAAAATGCCCTTTTCCGTCGTTGAAAGCAATGGAGGTTTGGGTGGTGTACACCTCCCATTTCAGCGCATTGGCCACGGTTTCAGGAGGAAACATATCCTGGATGGTTTGTCCCTGGTAGTCAGCGTGCTTCAGGTATTTTTTGCGCAGTGATGGAATTTGTTTTACCACATCGGGCAAAAGGGCAAAAGGGAAAGCACGATCCCTTTCGTAAATGCTGATGAACTGCTCGGTAGCTCCATTGCCATCAAAATCGTTGACGTACATGGTCAAAGGATGGGTGACGTCGGCTTTGAGGCGAGTATTGCTGCCCAAGTTACCCAGCAGCAAATCCAGATCACCATCACCGTCTACATCCGCGGGTTCGATACAAGTCCAGAATCCATTGCTTTTGTCCAGGCCTGCCTCAGCCGTGATTTCGCGGAGTTGTCCCCGGTCGTTTTTAAAAATCCTGACGGGCATCCAGGTTCCGGAAACCACCAGATCGGGGTCGCCATCGCGGTCGATGTCCACCCAGCGCCCATCGGTGTACAAGCCCGAATTGAGCAGTTGTGGGGCAATTTGAGCAGTAACATCACTGAAAGTGCCGCGGCTGTCGTTGCGCAATACGTATCCATTGACGGGCGTGCCGTATTCAAAAGAACGCAAACGAACACCCACAAACAAGTCCTGATCGCCGTCGCCATCCACATCGGCTGCATCCACGCAGGAGGTACTCTCGAACTGAAACGTGGGCAGAATTTGGTTGGATTTGGTGAAGTTTCCCTTGCCATCATTGAAGTACAAACGATCGATCAAGGCGGTAGAACTTGATGAAAATTCATTGCCGCCACTACATACGTACAAATCCAGGTCTCGATCGCCATCGGCATCAAAAAAGATGGCGTCCATGTCTTCACAAACTTTGTCGGCCTCCAGGGCGGGTTGGGCAGTGCGGCGAAATTGCCCTCCGGCTTGCTGGATAAAAATGGCTCCTGCCTGGTCTTTGGCTCCGCCGATAAAGATATCCTCCAGGCCGTCCTTGTTGATGTCTCCCTTGGCCATTTTAGGCCCTTCGTACGACATCATTTGATAAATGAGCCGGTCGCGGTCAAAGTCGGAAAACTCATTTTCCTGGTGGCGAAAAGCCAAACCCGCGGGCGCTTTGGTCAACAAGGGCTTCGGCTTGGGGGCTGCCAAAGGTGATTCATCCAAAGTGGCTTGAGCCTGCGACAATTTAAGTTTTTGCTTGCTTTTTACTCCGGTTTGTAAAGTGTAGCGGCCATTGGGCCAGGCCACCACCAGGGTGTCAATCGTAGTCCAGGCGCCCAGGCCAAAATTGAGGCGGTAATCCACTGAAGACTGAAAGCCCCGCATGGGGAAAAGTTCCTGGAATAAAGTCTGCCCCCGGTGCCGAATGCTCACTTGTGCACCGATCGCAAAAGGGTTCTTACCTTCTCCCCGGAGTTCAAAACTGAGGTAGTTGGCTTTATTTTTACGCAAAGTATCGGCATTGTTCCGGTACACAAAGGCGGGCATATTGATGTTGTTGACCACCAGATCCAGATCGCCGTCGTTGTCCAAATCCCCATAAGCGGAACCGTTGGAAAAACTGGGTTCGGCCAGGCCCCACTCCTCGGCTTTGTTTTGAAAGGAAAAATTGCCCTGATTGGCAAAGGCGTAATTGGGGATGGCTTGGGAGGGCATGGCATCGACCATTTTGGTGATTACGCCCCGTTTTTTCTTCATCAGGTCTTGTACATTGCCGGGATCGGAGTAGAAGTTGATGTAATCCTGGTCGGTGAGGTCGCGCAGGAGCCCGTTGGCTACAAAAATGTCTTTTTGGCCGTCGTTGTCGAGATCGGCCATGAGAGCACCCCAACTCCAATCGGTAGCAAAAACCCCGGCCATGCGGCCAATCTCACTAAAGGTGCCATCGCCGTTGTTGCGCTGCAATACGTTGCGGGTAAACTGGCGGTAATACCCATTGAGGATGTTGCGGCGGTATTTGTTCCAATCTTCAAAATTGGTTTTGGTTTTCATGCGGGCTTCCGTTTCTGGGAGCATATCCGTAACGAAGATTTCGGGATGGCCATCGTTGTTGAGGTCGGCCATATCGGCTCCCATGGAGCTGAAACTCAATTCCTGAATCCAGTCTTCCAGTTCTTCGTGGAAAGTACCGTCTTTTTGGTTGAGGTAGAGGTAGTCTTTTTCAAAAAAATCGTTCGATACGTAGATGTCGGGCCAGCCGTCGCGGTTGACATCGCCGATGGTAACGCCGAGGCCAAAACCAATTTTGCTGCCGTAAATGCCCGCTTTTTCACTGACGTCGACAAACTTGTTGCCTTCGTTGCGGTACAGTTTATTGCCTCCTTTTTTATCACGGATGTTGCGTTGGCCTTTCACCAGATCATAACCTCCGACGGATTTGATGGAATTGTTGAGCAAATAACAATCGAGGTCTCCGTCCCGGTCATAGTCAAAAAAGGCGGCGTGGGAAGATAAGCCCAGGTCGGCTAAGCCGTATTCGGCGGCTTTTTCGGTAAAAGTCAGATCGCCATTGTTGATGAATAGTTCGTTGTAGCGCCGGTTGCCTTCGGGTTTACCCGATTTGCAGACGTAAATATCCAGCAATCCATCGCCGTTGATATCCACCATGGCCACGCCCGAAGACCAGACGTTTTTGGTGCTCAAACCCGCCTTTTGGGTGATGTCTTCAAACTGGAAATTGCCTTTGTTGAGGTAGAGGCGATTGCTTTCCATGTTGGCACAAAAAAACACGTCAATCAATCCATCGTTGTTGATGTCACCCAAACCTACCCCACTCCCGTTGAAAAAATTCCGGAAGGTGTAAGGATTGTATTCTTCGGTGTACTGGATTTGATTGGAAAAATCGATGCCCGTAATGCTGCTGGGCATTTGGGAAAATAAAGTAGTAGGGGACACCGCTGACGGTTCCTCTATTTTATGTTTACACCCATTGGCCCCAATGCATACCAGGGCGGTAATGACGATTGCTATCTGTTTCATACTGAGATGCAAAGTTGGCAAAATGCTGCCAAAAGAAGGAATCTTTGTTCCAGTTTTTCGGGTTGTTTACAAATCGCCATAAAAAAAATTGGGGCATCCACCAGGAATGCCCCAAGTAGGGACCCGCAAGGGGTGCCCCAACAGAACTTACTAATTTAATAGCAAGGATTCTGCTTCAAACTCTTATTTGCATCCAACTGTGCCCGTGGGATTGGCCACAATTGCTTACAAGGTTGTGAAGCTGGTTTCCACTGACGAGCTTGGTCGTATTTTCCGAAGCGGATCAAATCCGAACGGCGCCATCCTTCGAAGAACATCTCACCTCCACGCTCAGCCAGCAAGTTGTCCGCAGTCAGGGCGGTGAATGGAGCAACAGCAGCACGGGTACGGATTTGGTTCACCAGCGCCAAAGCAGTGGCGTCACCAGGGCTTTTGCGCCAGAGTGCTTCTGCTTTCACCAAAAGAATATCGGCATAGCGGAAGAGACTAAAGTCGTTGTTCAACGCTGGAGTCGACTTCAATGGGAATTCCCACTTGCCAACCCGCACCCCAGCCTGACGATAGCAGTTGGGGAAGTGTGCGTTGATCTCGGGAGTAAACACGACGCCTGGTCCATCTGGATCGTCCGCCGTACCATCCTGCAATTGGTCTTTGCCATTGGATTTGTACTGCTTACCCGCCAGGAAGTTACCCCGGATCGCTTGGTTGTCCCGAACCCCTTTGCGGGCATCTGCATCTTCATACGAGTTGTAAAACTCGGCCAAAGAACAGTAGCCATTCCAGGGCTGGTCACGCAATTCAAATGTTTCTTGACTCACGTAATGCAACGTTGATTGCACCAGGTTAAAGCCCTCCGCGTTGACCGCATCGTAAGGAATCACAAAAATGTTTTCGTTGGATCCCGCGTTGTTGGAGTTGAAGTTGGCAAAGTAGTTGGCTTCCAAAGAATACTGGCCAGAGTTGATGATCTCATCCGCAGCAGCAGCAGCTTTGTCCCATTCAGGTGCACCTTTGTACACTTGTGCATTCAGGTACAACTTCGCCTGGATCGCTTTACCCGTATAGTAGTTGATGCGGGCATAGGTACTGGCATTTTTCACTTTGGGAAGGTTGGGTACACTTTCGTTCAATTCCTTCTCAATGAATGCATATACCTCAGCACGCGGAGCGTTGGCCGGTGCGAAACCAGTAGGCACGTCGAATTTGTCAACGATTGGAACGTTGCCAAAGCCGTCAATCAACCACAGGTACCACAAGGCACGCAGGGTTCTCAGCTCAGAAATAAACGGCGTAGCCAGTGCTGGATCTACCGAACCGTCGTTGATCAGTTTGTTGAAGGTGAAGATCAAGCGGTTGCAAGTATTCACCCCACCGAACAAGAAGCCCCAGGCCCCATTTAGAGGGCCATCTGCTGGGTTGAATTCTGCGCGGTGTGCGTTCAGCCAAACCCCACCATCATACCAGTCTCCTCCCCGTTGAGGAATCATAGCCTCGTCGGAAGCCACTTCCTGTAAATTGTGGTACCCACCGTTGCCTGCAAAACTATACAAACCGGTGTAGGCGGCACCTAATGCGGCAATAAATTCCTCATCAGTTTTGAAGAATGAGTCGGCCTTGATTTGGTCGTACAAATTTTCTTCCAGATCTGAGCAGGATTGATTGAACGCGATCACGAAAAGACCCGCTAAAAGGGCCTTATACCAATATTTTTTCATGATTGCAATTGATTTTAATTGATTGATGTAAGTTGAAGGTTAAAACCAATACTGAAAACACGGAATCAAAAAAATGTTCTCGTTTCTTCCAGTTTTTTCGGCTTTTGACCATCAGCATACAGATTTAAAAAACTTTAAAAAATTTCCACAGGTAAATCAAGGGAGATTTACATTTGAAAAAATTAGAAACCCAGATTCACACCGAAGGTCATGGTACGCACCATGTAGTAGGTGTTACGACGGTCGATACCTGGAGACAAAATGGCGTTAGCGCCGCCTTGCTCAATATCGGATAAGCGAAGTTCAGGGTCTGCACCACTGTAATTGCTCAATACGAACAGGTTCTGACCAGCCAGGTACACCCGCAGTTTGTTGAAACTGCTGCCTGGTTTCAGGTTAAAGTTGTAGCCAATGGTAGCGTTGTCCAGCTTCAGGAAAGAAGCTTTTTCAACCTGATAGCTTGAGAATCTAGCACCGTCGGTCAGTTTTGGATTGAAGTAATCCTCCGCATTCACCCGGTTCCAGCTCAAGGTATTTAAGGTTTCGTAGAAGATCCGGTAAGAGTTAACCATATCATGGCCGAATACGCCACGGAAGAACACGTTCAAGTCGAACTTGCCCATGGTGAAGCTGTTGCTCCAGCCTAATTCCATATTGGGCAAACCGTTGCCAATTTTGGTATCGTCGTCGCGCGTAATGGCTCCATCCCCGTTCAAATCACGGAATTTCCAGGTACCGTTTTCGTTTACCCCATCATAAATTGGACCCCAGAAGTCACCAATGTCACCACCTTCGGTAACCCGGATGATGTTGGTTTCGTTCAAACCTGGTGAACCTACCCCGGCCAGGAACAATTCCTTACCAAAAGCAAATTCAGCGCTGGACAAAGAAGCCAGTTTGTTTGAGAAGTACAAGGTTGGTGTCAACGCCAGGTCATAGCTGAAATTTTGCTTCTTGATCACGTTGTAATTCAAGGCCAATTCCAAACCCGTGTTCTGCATTTCACCCAAATTCACCCAGGTTGTACCAAAAAGGTTTGGTGGAACCGGAACACGTACATTGTAGAGCAGATCGCTGGTGGTGCGGTTGAAGAAGTCCAAGGAACCATTCAAGCGGTAGTTCATGAAAGAGAAGTCCAAACCAATGTTCAGGTCGGTCTGCTTTTCCCACTGCAAGTTGGGGTTGGCATTGGAAGCTGGTCCGTAGGTAGGGACATATGAACCATTGTAGAAGAAGCGGCTTGACTGCTGGGCAAAACGTTCCAATGACAAGTAACTTTCACCGGGCAGGTTACCCGCAACCCCGTAGCTCACGCGCAATTTCAAGGCGTCGGCCACGTCAAGTCCAAGCGCTTTCACGAGGTCAGCACTCAAACCCAGACCGGGGAAAACGGCGTATTTGTTGCCCTCGCCAAAACGAGAGTTGCCTTCGCGGCGAACACTGACCATCAAGTTGTAGGTATCGTCCAGGCTCACATTCAAACGGGAGAAAGTAGCCACCCCTTCAAAACCGTTGCGGTAAGAACCGGCAGAACTTTGTCCCAGTGAATAAGACAAGGCGTTACCCAGGTTGTTGTAACCAAAGGCGTCGGTCAGGAAGTTGCGAGCACTAGAACCCAGCCCTTGGTAGTCGGCACTTTGGTATTCGTAACCAGCCAACAAACGCAGGTCAAGTTTGCCAAAATCTTTGGAATAGGTAGCCGTGAACGTAGCCTGTTGCGTCGTTTGTTGAGCGGTATTGCGGCTGGCAATCCCCCGGCTGTCGGCACCAGTGCCAAACTTGGACAAACGGCTGAAGTACTGGCCATTGAATTGATTGTCTTTCTGACGAGAGTAGAAA
Organism: Haliscomenobacter sp.; assembly: GCF_016718685.1. GTDB lineage: Bacteria > Bacteroidota > Bacteroidia > Chitinophagales > Saprospiraceae > Haliscomenobacter. Next base: position 46,395 of record NZ_JADKCX010000011.1, read on the forward strand.
GCCGAAACCTTCAAATCTTTGGTCAAATCGTATTCCACTTGCAAATTGCCCAGGAAGTTGGCCAACTCACCTTCATTGACGTTCTGTTCAACAATGGCAACGGGGTTGAAATAATCGAACAATGCCTCTTCGTAGTACCCACCAAAACGTGCATTAGCCGGATCAGTTGACCGGATCGGTGCAGTTGGGTTGTACAGCAATGCATAACGCATGGCGTCATTGAAGCCAAAATTGGCTTTGGTATTGCTGATCGACAAATTCGCACTGAGGCGCATTTTGCCATTCAGGGCATTTTGGTTAAAAGAGAAACGTCCGTTCAGCGTTTGGCGATCGGTTGTTCTCAATACCCCTTCGTTGTCGCGCACGTTAAAAGATACGCGGTAACTTCCGTCGCGGGTACCACCCGACATCGACAAGTTGTGGGTTTGCCCGATGGCAGTTTGGGAGATGGCATCTACCCAATCCGTACTGGCACCACGATCACCCCAGCTAGCAAGGTTTGCGGCTGGAATACCAAAAGAAGGGATTTCACGCCATTCATCGGCAGTCATGATCGGAACGGTACGCATTCTGCTACCAGAACTCAGGAAGCCGTTGTAATCTACGCTGAATTTGCCCGCCTGGCCTTTTTTGGTGGTAATCAACAAAACGCCTGCGGCACCACGTGTACCGTAGATGGCCGAAGCCGAAGCGTCCTTCAATACGGTAATGTTTTCGATGTCGTTGGGGTCAACGTTGTCCAGTGAACCACCAATGGCCCCATCGATGACGATCAGTGGAGAACTGTTGGCACCCAGGGTGGACAAACCGCGCAAACGAATCGCAAAACCTTGGTTGGGGTCGCCACCAGGCCGAGAGATCGAAAGACCGGCCACCTTACCTTGTAGCAACTGTGCTGCACTGGTGATGTTACCGCCGTTAAAATCTTTTGCCTTAACGCTGACGATGGCGCTGGTCACTTCGCGGGCTCTGGCGGTACCATAACCCGTTACGACTACTTCATCCAACAACTGGCCGGCAGCCAGTGTTACGTCTAAAGTGGTGGCATTTCCAAGTGGGACACGTGTGGTGGTATAGCCCGTATACGAAAATTCCAGCTCGGTTACTCCGGCTGGAACTTCAAGGCTATAAGACCCATCGAAATCGGTGACTGTACCTGTGCTGGTACCTACTACGAGGATGTTGGCTCCAATCAGTGCCTCGCCAGTGTTTTTGTCCGTAACCTTTCCAGAAAGGGTACGTTGGGCGAAGGCAAAGTTGCAAAAAAGAACTGCAACTGCCGCGAGTAGCCACCTCGAGCAATAGCCGACTCTAAGTTTCATACATTATTAGTGTTTTGTTAAAAAAAATTGTGCTAATCGTTAAAAACCACCTTCTTCACAGATGGTGGGTATAGAATACTCTCTTCACAGAGAGAAATCTTTCACTGCAAACAAATTTTTCTAATGTCTTTTTTCGTATTTTAACTTGCGCTTATTTGCTGGGATAGAATTTTTTCCCAAAATGGTGTGTGCTTTACACTAACTGACCGGGGGTAAAAGTCTAAAATAAGTATGAAAAAACCAAGAACAGGTTAAAAGATTTTCGCGATATTTTGTTTTACCAAATTATATTGTGAATCGAAAAGGGAAGGGTTCGGGTTTTCGAGGTTCGTGTTTAGGTTCGGGTGTGGTTCGGTTGGATGTCAAGATTTACTGGTAACTTAGCGCATCAACCCCCGACCCAGACCCTAAAACCTAAGAACCCGAACCCTAAAACCCTCACCCCCGAACCCATAAATCCTGACTGTATGAAACCTATTGCCTTTTTACTCACCTTTTTACTTTGTTGGGGATGTTTTTCCAAGACCGAAGGACAGATAAACGACCTGGTTTTTCTCAATGGGGAAACCCATGTTGACATTCCATTTGATTACGAAAATAATTTCATTGTCATCAAGTTAATGTTCAATGACATCTTTCCTCTGAAGTTTATTTTTGATACGGGAGCGGAAAACACCATTCTGACCAAACGAGAAATTACCGACTTGTTCCAAATCGATTACCAAAGGCGCTTTAACATTTATGGTGCCGATTTGAGTCAAAATTTATACGCCTATCTGGTTCGGGGCATTTCTTTCCGCATTGGTGACCTTCGGGCAAGTCAGCGCTCAATTTTGGTGCTGGAGGAGGACTATTTCCAATTTGATGAATTTTCAGGCATTGACATACACGGCATTCTCGGTGCGGATTTTTTTCGGCGGTTTATCGTCAGAATCAATTATTACAAACAAGTCATCACCCTCTATGACCCCTCTACGTTCCAACTTCCCAAAGGACGCTTCACGGAAGTACCTTTGGAGATGCACCGGAGCAAACCCTATCTCCTTACCTCGGTCAGGCTCAACAATGATACCACCATTCAAACCAAACTGCTCATGGACACGGGAGCCAGTATCGCCTTATTGTTGTACTCTGATACCCATCCGCAACTGAAAGTTCCTGAAAAAGTGATCCGCAGTGTGTTGGGTCGTGGACTTGGTGGGATCATTTATGGGTATTTGGGTCGGGTACGTATGTTGTCTTTTTCGGAACATGCCTTTAACGAAGTGCTCACCAATTTTCAAGAGCTTCCCATTGTTGAAGACAGTTCCTACATGAACAACCGCAACGGGATCATCGGCAATCAATTGCTGGATCGCTTCACCCTGATCATCGATTACGTCCACAACCGGGTGTTTTTACAGCCCAATCCTTATTATAAGAAAAAATTTGAATTCGACCGCAGTGGACTGTTCATTACTGCCTCGGGGCCAAGCCTTTCCAAGTTCATAGTTTTTGACATCGTGCCTTCCAGCCCTTCGGACAAAGCAGGGATTGTATCGGGCGACGAGATCAAATCGGTAAACGGGGTACCTGCCACTTTTTTCAAATTGCAAGACCTGATGTACAAGTTTAGAGGCAGATTGGGGAAAAGGGTGCGTTTGGTGATCGTGCGGAATGGGGAAAAAATCAAAAAGGAATTCAAGTTGGAGGATATTATCTAGTTGAAGAGTTGAAAAGTTGAAAAGTTGAAGAGGTTGAGGTAGTGAGCGACATGCCAAAATCAAAAATTAAACCCGGGGAGATGGAATAGAATTGGATTGCCGATACTTTTCAACTTTTCAACCCTAAACTTTTCAACTATTATTTTGCAATCTGCAACAAAGCTTTATCTTTGCAGCCAATTTCTTCAAAAAGCAATAAAAATTCATTCATCATGTTTGCAATCGTAACGATAGCTGGTCAACAATTCAAAGTTGAGGAAGGGCAAGAGCTCTTCGTCCACCAGCTAGACGCAAGTGCAGGCGACGGTGTTTCTTTCGATCAGGTTCAACTGATTGAGAACAACGGCGCAGTGCAGATTGGCAAGCCTTTCGTTGGCGATGCCAAAGTCAATGCAACGGTAATCGGCCATCAGAAAGGTGATAAAGTGGTCGTATTCAAAAAGAAAAGACGGAAAGGCTACCGCGTTAAAAACGGTCACCGCCAATCTTTCACCAAAATCAAAATTGACAGCATCGCTGGTTAATCCAAACTTAAAAGCAATTCGTCATGGCACATAAAAAAGGCGTCGGTAGTTCCGACAACGGACGGGATAGCCACAGTAAACGTCTCGGCGTAAAGTTGTTCGGCGGCCAGTATGCTAAAGCAGGCAACATCCTCGTTCGTCAGCGTGGTACCAAGTTCCACCCTGGTGAAAATGTATACATGGGCAAAGACTATACCCTGCACGCACAAGTAACGGGTACTGTGTTTTTCTCCAAATCAAAGAAAGACCGCACGTATGTAGGCATTCTTCCCTGGGAGGATGCAGTGGCTACTGCTGCTCCAGCACTTGTTATTGAAGAAGTAGCAGAGGTAGTGGCTGAAGTAGCTGAAAAACCTGCAAAAGCAACAAAGTCGTCTTCCATTACTTTGCCTAGTGGCAAAAAGGTAAAGCAAGACGACCTGAAATTGGTTGAGGGCATTGGCCCAAAAATCGAAGAGCTGATGCATGCTGCAGGTATCACAACCTGGGCACAATTGGCAGCTGCACCTATCGAAACACTGGAAGCGATTTTGGATGAGGCTGGCCCTCGTTTCCGCATCCATGATCCTGCAACCTGGGGCAAACAAGCCGCTATGGCTGATGCTGCTCAGTGGGCAGAACTGGAAGCTTACCAAGATGAGCTGAAAGGCGGCCGCGTGGAGGAGTAATTTCTCCAGCGTACAACAAGTTTAGTTTTCATAGCTTTATATTTTAGGCCCTGCTCCTTCAGAGAAGCAGGGCTTTTCTTTTGATCGCATGACCCACGACTAAAGTCATGGGTTGGGGTGGCTAGGAAAATCTAAACTCACCGAATCCGCCCCGTGCTTTTCCCTTCCAACCAGCCCTCCTGACCGTTCGATAGCCGTACTTTGTCCCAAGTGCCGATTTTATCCAGATACGCCACTTTGGTGCCTTCGTGTAGCGTACGAATTGCTGGGCTGGCTTTTTCAGGGCCGATGCGCAGGGTGGTTTCTTTGCTCAGGATGACGCCACTGGGGTTGTGGTAGTTGTTCCAATAGCTGAATGCTGCGGCTGCGAGCACCAGTATAGATAAGCCCAAAATTCCTCTGGAGGCCCAGTGTAGCCACCAGGGTTTGGAGCCTGGGCGGCGCAGTATCCAAAAAGTGCCCAGCCCCAGCCAGATCAAGACGGCAAACAACACTGCCCAGGCATTGGGGCGCATGATCCATTGGGGTTGCAACAGCCAGTCCCACCATTCCGGGGCGCTGGTATGGTCAATTTGGTCGGTCAGTTCTCCACGCACCAGTTCCAGGTTGGCCAGGGTGGCTTCATCGTTGGGCTTGAGGGCCAAGGCTTTTTCGTAGTACAATACCGCTTCACCCAATTTATCCGCCTTAAAACAGGCATTGCCCAGGTTAAAAGACAGCGCCGCATTGTGGTATCCGGCCGCAATGAGTTTTTTATACGCTTGAACCGCTGCGGGGTAATTGCCTTGTTGATAGGATTCTTGGGCTTGCCGGGCAATTTGGCTTGGGTTTTGCGCTGCTGCCAGGCGTGAAAAACCAAAAACAAGCAGCAACAAAGACATCCATTGCGTGCTCAAAAAACGGTTACTTCTCTTCTTCATCGGTGTTGATCTTGATTCGGTTTGCAGGTACGGTACGGCTTTGGGGGCTTAAGACCACAAAAATGTCTTCCCGCTTGCGTGGACGGGTGTCCACTTCCCAGCGGAACCCCTTCAAACGCAGGCTGCGGTGGTTGGTGGTTCCCATGGGGCTTAAGGTAGATTTAGGTTCGGTGATGAAGGTGATTTTTTCCACTGCATTTTTTGCCCCAAAACGAATGACCATTTCGCTGCACTCGGTTTTGTTGACGCCTACGTAAGCGCCACCGTCGTCTTTGGCATAATAGATGACTTCTGCGTTACCAAAGGCATCCATTCGTTTGAGGTTGCTTTCCACAAAATGCGAGACCACATTTCTGGCTTTGATCTGGTTAAAATATGTTCCATCTGAAATGACAATGATAAAGGAATTGCTACGCATGATGATTTTATCAATCTTCTTGTTTTTCATGGTAATGTACATGGTATCCGCAGTAAACTGGCTGGTGTCCGACCAAACTATGGGGTTACCATATAGTGCAAAAATCGAATCGCGGGTAGAATAGACCAGGGAGTCACACACCGCTTGAAAATCTTTTTTGAAAATCCGGGCATTGTGATAGGCGTGTAAAATCCGATTGCTATCCGCTTGCATGGTATCTCGCTGAGTAACCTTCAAGGTGTCGGACTTCAAGGTGTCGGATTTCATGGTGCTCAGGGTATCTTTTACTGCCAAAAGGGTGTCGGCGGACAAAAACAGGGAATCCCCCTCCGCAATGGTGATCAATTCCGGTCGTCCTTTGGGCCCTCCGGTGGCTTTGAGGTAATCGGTTTTTTTTCCGTATTCCGCTCGGGCAGAATTGATGGAAAGCTCCGCAGCGGTGTCTCGCCACATCACGTTGCCGGTGGCCAGACCCAAACCGGTGGCGTCGTCAAATCCGATTTGATCCGCTTCCATCAAGTTTGGAGGGTCACTGATGAAGGTTCTACCCAGGGTTTTAAAGGTTCCTTTTTTGCGGTTGTAGCTGATGATTTCGGAGTTGATGTCTTGCTCTTTTTCGCGGTAACGCGCGCTTCCTTGCAAAAAAGTAGTGTCTTGAAGTTCGTCGTAGCGGATCAAATCACCAATGGCCAGCCGTGTGGAGTCTTCGACACGGGCGTTGCCCCGCAGGGAATAAATCTTGAGGTTGTCGTCGTATGTAATCGTATCAGCTTCGGCTTGTTGGTCATTTTTGACGTATTGGGCATTGCCCGAAAATTCGGCGCGGTTGTTGGCCGTATCGTAAAAACCGTCCTCACAATACACCTTGCTGCTGTCGGTGGTAATGATGGTTGGCCCCAGAAAATCTACTACTTTTGACTCGGTGTTGTAGTTGAGCGAGTCGGCCTTGAGGCGAAAACGTGGGCCTTCAGCGGTGACTTTTTCCCGAAATTGGGCTTCTTTGGTCGCTACGTAATAATACCCCACTTTACTGGTCAAAGAAAGGGAGTCACTGACCATCGTGGCGTTGTTGGTGTAATAGGCCACACGGGTATCGGTACGGTAATCCAGGCGGCGGGTGTAGAGTTTACGATCGCCATTGACGAGAATGACCCGGCCCAATAAATTCGCGATCTTGGATTCGCCGTCGTATTGGGCTTCATCGGCAAATATTTTCAAAGAATCTCCTTGTTGAATGACTACATTGCCGTAGGCATACACCTGGGTTTCATTTTCAATGATGGCCGAGTCACAATACATGTACACGCTGTCTTGTTTCAGCTCCACATTGCCTTTTAAGCGCTGGATGGTGGTTTCGCCTCTTTTATCGTACAAGAGTTTGTCGGAGTAATTGACCTTCACCCGGCTGCCTTCTTTAACCGGACCAGGCGTTTGTGCTTGCAATCGAATGCTCCCCAATACCATCAATACCAAACCAATAAGCCAAAGCTGCCTATACATTATTTTTCTCTTAATGATTAATCAATCAGCAATTCCGCTGCTTCCTCGCCCACCGAAGCCCCAATCGCTATGCCCATTCCGCCCATGCGGACAGCGACCACGAGATTGGGGTTCAATTTTTGGATGATCGGCACATTGCGTTCACCCAAACCCGGGATGCCACTCCACCAAGCTTCTGCTGGGATGTTTTGGCCGGGCAGGATGACCTCGTTCAGCAATTGGAGTAACGCATTTTGGATCAATTCAGTCTATTGATGTTTTGTTGTAAATCCATAAGGGCTTATCTTCCGGCGCAAATATCACCATTAAACGACAATAAACTTCAATTTTTGGCTATGATACAACGAATTCAGAGCGTTTTCTTTCTACTTGCCGGGGGCTTTACCTCGGTCTGTTCGGCGTGCCATTCGCTGAAACCAGCAAACCAGTGGCACAATCCGCCTTTTTGAATGATGCCGCTTATGGTGTCCAGGATCACGTAGCCTTGATGGCGGCTTTCGCTGTGGCGGGCGCCTTACCTATTGCGGCGATTTTTTTGTTCAAAAATCGCGGGGTACAAATGCGGCTGGCGCTTTTTTCCACCATTGCAGCCATTGTGGGCAGTGTCCTTACTGTGGTGCTGTTCATGCAAGAGGGACTCAACAAAAGTAAAGAAGTCATCAACGATGGAATGGGCTTGTACATGGCAATAGCCGCATTGGTGTTTACCCTTTTGGCGTATCGTTTTGTGAACAAGGACGAGAAGTTGGTAAGATCGGCGGATCGCCTGCGATAAGGTCGGCACAACAATTGTGGGGAAGCAAATCGGTCATCTGTTTCCCCACAATTGCTGCGGTCTTTATTTGGATATGTCGTCGTTTCTGATGCTGCGTCTGCTGCGGCTCACATCTCCCCGCGATTCTCCGAATCTATAGTTGAGGCTGAAGTTGAGCGCTCTAAAATACTCACGGGTTAAGCTCTTTTCTTCAAAACCTGCTCCTTCTACCTCAATGATGTTGTCTCGGAATTTGTTGAATGGATTGGATACTGCTCCTGATGCCACCAATTTTCCTTTGGCCAGTTCTTTGTTCAGGCTAAAACCGCTGGTAACAAAACTATTGGAAGTACCCTGCAGAGAATTGGGGTTTCGACTGTTTAGGCCAACGTCTGCATTGGCTCGCCACCCTTTGCTCAAATTAAAGTTGAGGGAAGAGGCCAAAAAATAGGTAATCCATTTGTTGTCAAATAAAGTATTGTCGGTTTCCCCCTTCATGGAGAATTGGGCAATATTCCCGTTAAGGCTGAAATTCATTTTTTTCCGAAAGCGGACAATTGAGGTTCAGATCGAGGCCAATCCGGCTTCCTTTGCCAACATTCGCAAAGGTAACGCTGGTAATATTGCTGGAAGGATCGAAGTTGTAGATGCGCAAATCCAATTTATTGAAGAAGGAATAACCCAATCCCATATTGAGGGATATTTTCTTCGAATGCCCATAGCCAAATTGAATGTCGCTCAGCACTACAGGAATCAGATCGGGATTGCCAGTAGTTTGTAGATTGGGATTTGCACGATCTACATAAGGGTTGATGCGCGCAATACTAGGGCGGCGGATGCGCTGGACAAAGCCAAAATTGAGACTATTTCCTTCAGAAAGACTGTAATTAAACATGATGGAAGGAATAACATTAAAAAAATCTTGCTTTACCTGGGTATTTGTGGAGGTAAAATTGGCACGCGTATTGGTTTGCTCTACCCGGAAACCACCCAGTAAGCCCCATTTTTGCCCCATCAACGTATAACTATTGTAAAAAGCGTATACGTCCTGTAGGTAATGGTAAGTGTTGCTAAACGCGGGCACATTTTCAAAAGCGTTGGCGGAAGTATTGAACGCATCATACTGAAAGTTGCTGGCATTGTCTCTCCAAATGGCTTTAGCGCCCATTTCTATTTTCATGGTTTTGGACGGATGTACGTAATCTACTTGTGCTGTATTTTCTGCAAAATTTTCGCCATTTGCCTGTCTGAAGTTAGGCTGATCAAAATTTAAGCGCCTAGTAAAATCCAGTGCGTTTTTATGGTTGTTGTGGTATTGAAAAAAACGATAAGAGAAAGTGAGTAGTTTGGATTTGTTTTTGCGGAAGCTGTGCTGGAAATTTAACGCAGCATCCATTCCGTTGCCAAAATAATTGATGTCGTTGCGCAGGTTATATTCTTCCAATGTTTCAGTTTCGGCATTCAGCGCGGAACTTTGTGTAAAATTTGTTTCTGAATCACTGCCATTAAAGTTGATCTGTCCCGAAATAAGGTTGATGCTGTCCATATCCCAACTCAGTTCGGCCCCAACATAAGCGGATTTGTTGTCGATTTGGCGCTGGCCAGACTGGAGCAAAGTCTGAGGGCTGGTGGTCAAAGTTTGACGATCCAGGCTGTTGCTGTAGTCTGGCGTATGGTAAATATTGCCTCCTGCGTAGCCAGAAAAAGCAAATTTTCCTTCCTTAAATGCCAGGGACGTACCAATGCCTGGGCCGCCTACCGGAAAACGCTCGTACAGGTTGACTGAACCATTGTAGCCGTTGCTTATTCTTTTGGCCGTAACAATGTTGATGATTCCTCCCAGGCCCTCGGCTTCATATTTGGGGGGCGGACTGGTGATTACCTCAACCCGAACAATTGTAGACGCAGGAATGCTGCGCAATCCTTCTTTTGGGTTGCGTTCCATCATGCTACTAGGCTTCCCGTTGATGAGGATGCGAAAAGAACTGTTGCCTTTTAAAAGGATGTTGCCATCGCCATCAGTAGATAAATACGGAATTTTGCGCATGATTTCCAGCAGGTTGCTGGATTTACTTTCGGGGTCTGCCTGCGTATCGTAGCTGATGCCACCCAATTCCTGTTTTACCAATAAGCGGTGTGCCACTACTACGGCTTCTTTCAGGTTTATCGACATTGGGGTCATGGCCACGGATTGAATATTCAGGGCTTGGGCATTGTCTGGGGCACTTAAATCAATGTGTATTTTTTTGGGGTGATAGCCTAAACTTTGTATGAATAGGGCATATTTCTGCTTATTCAGTCCGCTGATTAAAAATTTACCCTCGGCATCGGAAACACTGGCTTTGAATGGGTTGTCATCATCATCCAATAGGTACAAGGTAGCCAATGCCAATGGCTTGCCATTGACAGAATCAACAATCAAGCCCATCAAGCTGTAGCCCTGGACTACATCTTGTGCCTGGCTGCTTTGCCAGCAACCAAGAATAGCTAAAAAGCTGAACAACAAAAGTTTAGAACATCGTATGCGCTTCATGATGCCATTGTTTTAAGGTGAAAATTACACAGCAAGGGTAGCCCCCTGCCTTGGTAAAGAGGTTTCTGCAACAAAAATGATTAAAGGATTAAATGGAGGGGATTACGCCTCGGGCCTTTGTTTGAACTACAAGCGGTTGTTTTTCAAAGTGAGGTAATAAATGAGAAAACCCATGGCTAAAAAAATCGCCTCCAGGCCATAGGGAATGAGCGATTCAGTAGCACTAAACGGCAATAATTCGATCACCACCAGGCCCAGCCCTCCGGTGAAAAAAACAATTGCCCATTTTAAGACGTGAGCGGCGGAGAGCTTTTCCAGCAATTTTACAGCAGTTTCATCCAAGGGGCCGGCATCAATGATTCTTTTTTTTAAGTTGTAATTCAATAAATTAACGATCGTCATACTTACGATGCCGAGTATCAAAATCATCACCATGAAGGGCAAAAATTGTTTCATGTTCCAGGTAGTTTTGGCGCTGTTGAGCAGCTTTTGAAGAGTTGACAACCGTGCAATCAAAAATGTTGCAGTGAAAATGCAAGTTTTTGTAACATTCAGAGCTGCTTGACTGTCTCATGGAACATACGTAGTGGGGCAAAAATAAATGTTCATTTTTTTATCGCCCCTAAGGTCTGCCGATTTGCCTATGCTTGAAGAAAAAACACTCATAAACAAGATTTTAAAGGGGGATTTACATTCGTTCAAAACCTTGATCGAACGGTATGAAAATCTTGTTTTTTGTGTAATTCGCAGGTTGTTGAATAAAACAGAGGACGTGGAAGACATTGCCCAAGAGGTATTCATCAAAGTGCATCAAAACTTGGCGCGCTTCAATTTTCAAGCAAAACTCTCGACCTGGATAGCTCAAATCGCCTACAATACCGCGCTCAATCACTTGAAAAAATTGAACCGGGAATCGCTTACCTTTTATACAAAACCAGTCAAAGACATTTTCCTGAGCGCTGAAGACCTTGACCAAATGCTGGTAAAATCGGATGTGGCTGCTTATTTGGACAAATTGATTGCGCAACTTCCTGAACAATACCGCATCGTCATTACCCTGTATCACCTGAAAGAGTTTTCGTATGAGGAAATCGAAACCATCACTGGAATGCCCGGAGGAACCGTAAAAAGCTACCTTTTCAGGGCACGAAAGATGCTCAAGGAAAAACTCGCCCAGTACTTAAAAAACGAACAGCTATGAAAAAATTCAACGACGAGGAAATACAAACCGCGCTTGATGCGGGTGAAAATTTAGCGTCAGCAGATGAAAATGTTGCCCTTTACGAACTTTTGTTTACGGAGTTAGGGAAAGCCCCTCAAAGTTCCCTGCCCTTGTCTTTTTCTGCGGTGCTCATACGCAAAATAAAGTTGGCTCAGCAGCGGCGTCAAGACATCAAATTAAACATCACTGTTGGTTTGTTGCTTCTCTTTGGGTTGGTTACAGCTTATGGCTCTTTGGCCGTCTTCAGCGCCCATACAGCCAAACAGGTCATACAAATGTTGAACCATTATAAAGGAATATGCTTGCTGACCTTCCTTACCCTCATGCTCTTTTATCTAGGTGATCGAACCTTGGTACAGCGACCTAAGTCAGCGGTCATTGATTAAAGGATGGCCTGCATTGTCTTTTAAGGCGACTCCTGAGAGCTGTAAACGAAGAGATTCCTGAATCAGGTAGACGATTTTTTGCACCGCCATTTCATAAGGCAATCCTTCGGGGCGAATGTTGGAGATGCAATTGCGGCGTTCATCGGTTGTGCCTGGCTCCGGTGCGTAAGTAAGGTAAGCCCCCATGCTGTAAGGCGAGGTCAAGCCGGGCCGCTCGCCAATCAATACCACCGACATTTTTGCCTTCAACAAATGAGCAATCTCGTCACCAATGGCGACCCTGGCCTGCTCGACAATACTGAGCGGAGCAATGCGGTAATTGGCCTTTTGTAAGGCCGGGATCAAACGCTGCAAGACTGGAGATGCATGTTGATTGATGGCCGTTGCGGATAAACCATCCGCCAGAATGATAGCGACATCGGCTTCTGTTTCAGTGCTGTTTTGGATTTGTTGAGTGGAAGCCTCGTCCAGTTGTCGTCCCCAATCGGGACGTTGGAGGTAAACCGAGCGGGACATTGCCCGACTGTGTAACAAATATTGGGGTAGGGGGAAGCGGGAAAGCTCCTGCTGTAGTTTATCCATCTCCAAGTGGGAATATACGGCATCTTTGGCATGGGCAAAAGCCAATTTGAACTGCAAGACCTCCTTCAAAGGAATGGCCGTACCCGTGTGCCCCAGGGCGATGCGGGCATCGGTGTAGGCTTTGAGGGAATGCCAGGGATCTGGCTCAACGGATGTAGAGTGGGTGTGTTTTTTCAAATTGTGCCTTTTACAGCAACAGTTGATGATTGGATTTTAACGGCAATTTTTGCCCATTTTTATCCAAAATACCTTGCTCAATCAACCATTGCTCAAACTCGGGCGCTGGTCGTTTGCCCAGCACTTTACGCAAATATAAGGCATCGTGGAAAGAAGTAGACTGGTAATTGAGCATAATGTCATCCGCGCCGGGGATACCCATGATAAAATTACAGCCCGCTACACCCAAGAGGGTCAACAAATTGTCCATATCATCCTGGTCAGCTTCGGCGTGGTTGGTGTAACAAATGTCCGCGCCCATGGGCAAACCGAGCAGTTTACCACAAAAATGGTCTTCCAAACCCGCCCGAATGATTTGTTTGCCATCGTAGAGGTACTCTGGCCCGATGAAGCCGACGACTGTATTGACCAAAAAAGGATTGAATTTTCGGGCTACGGCATAAGCTCTGGCTTCCAGGGTTTGTTGGTCGACGCCGTGGTGGGCGTTGGCCGAAAGCGAAGAACCTTGTCCCGTTTCAAAATACATGACCTGCTGGCCGACGGTACCCCGTTGCAGCGCAAGCGCAGCTTCGTGGGCTTCTGCAATCATGTTTAAACTTACCCCAAAACTTTGGTTGGTTTTTTCGCTGCCGCCAATCGACTGAAAAACCAAGTCTACAGGGTTGTCAGGAATGAGCTGTAAGGTGGTACTGAGGTGGCACAACACACAGCTTTGGGTAGGAATCTGATATTTTTCCCGTAAATCGTCGATCATGTGCAGCAGTTTACTCACTGCTGCTGGACTGTCGGAGGCAGGGTTGATGCCAATTACGGCGTCGCCACTGCCGTACAACAACCCATCGATGATACTGGCCGCTACACCTTTGGGGTCATCGGTAGGATGATTGGGTTGCAAGCGGGTAGACAAGTGCCCTGTAAGCCCAATGGTATTGCGAAACCGGGAAACAACTTCACATTTTTGGGCTACCGCAATCAAATCCTGGTTGCGCATGAGTTTGGATACCGCTGCCACCATTTCCGGGGTCAGGCCTGGAGCAAGGGTTTGTAGGGTGGGGGTATCGGCTTGCTCACTGAGCAGCCAATCGCGGAATTGGCCTACGGTAAAATGGCTGATTGGGGCAAAGGCGGTAGATTGATGCTCATCAATGATCAGGCGGGTGACATCATCATCTTCATAAGGAATCAATGCTTCTTGCAAAAATACTTTCAGTGGCACATCCGCCAGGGCCAATTGCGCCGCAATTCTTTCTTCAAAACCAGCTGCCGCCAAACCGGCCAGGGCATCGCCACTGCGCAGAGGGGTTGCCCTGGACAGGAGGGTTTTTAAGTCCTCGAACGTGTAAACCCGGCTAGCGACGGTGTAGCGGTATGGCATGGTTTAGCGATTGGGTTTCAATTGATGAATCTTCATGAGTGACGAATTATTCGAATGACGTGTGACGAATTTGGTGCTATGCTAAGCAAGATTTTTTGAATTGTCTAGAGATGAGTAAATTACCTCATAAATATCCGTCATTGCCGACCTATTCGTCACTCGTCATTCGAATAATTCGTCATTGGATACTAAACGCTTCCCGCACCTTCCCCTGCACAAACCGCAAACTCCCTTTCTTTTGTGGAAAAGTAAAATTGACCAGGTTGTTCTGGTCGTCGTATAAATCCATGAGGAAAGAGTCGGTCAGGTCGATGGTTTTGGGCTTGGGTACATTGCTGATTTCGACATACAACCAGGCGGCAACATCTTCGTATTCTTTGCCCAAAAAATTGGCTTTGTAAGCCTTGCCATTGATCAGGAGTTTGAAATGCGCAGCGAGGTATTCGGCCAAATAACGATCCGTTTCAGGGTGTTCCTGAGGGGTACCCAATTTTAAATTCACTTCCTTGCCTTGGGTTTTGAGTACCTCTTCCATGTGCTCTTCCAGATCGTCCATAAAAATCTTGTGGGTGATCTGGATGGACTTGGTTTTTTCTTCGTACACCACTTCCGACAAGGTCAGGTGAATGGGGTGATTGGGAATCCTGCTTGAAACCCAGGTTGTTAATAGTAAAACTATAAATACACTCTTCATCCTCAGGCTGCTTTTTTGTTCAACAAAGATATACCCCACGCGGGGAGGGCAGGTGAAATTTTGGCGAATTTATTTTTTTGACCTGCAAGGCGCAAAGCGCAGACGTAGCCAAAGCTACGGCAAGCATTTGCAACGAGGCAGGGCGAAAAAAGAAAGAGACAAAAATCACCTGGTCATCCCGCGTGGGGTATGACAACGTTGATCGTCTCCGCTAAGTGTTCCAACGTCGATTATTGGCTCACCCTTAAAGATTATCCTTAACTTTGACTTCTTTTTAACAAGCTTGGTCACATATCCCCCGTTTGGGGGTAAAAGAATAAGTAACCAGCGTTGTACTTTCGGATTTCATTATTTTCATTTACCACCTCAACTAGAAATGAGAAGGATAAACCAAATTAGCACTTTCGTGTTGCTCCTGACGGGTACTGCTGTTTTTGCGCAGCAAAACACCGATCAAAGCAAATTCCGGCAAATGGGGACAGAGTTCCCTACCGCCAATACTTACCGCACGGCCTCTGGCGCACCGGGAGAGTCGTATTGGCAGCAAAAAGTAGACTACGACATCAAAGTGGAACTCGATGATGAGAAGCAACGCATCATGGGGAAAGAAGTCATCACTTACACCAACAACTCGCCACATCCACTGACCTACCTCTGGCTGCAGTTGGACCAAAATGTGGTTCACCCCGAGTCGGATACGTACAAAACCGCCACCAACAAGTTGGGTGAACGGGTAAGTGCCGGACAGTTGAACGGCATGCTGGACAACTCTTTCGACGGCGGCCACAAAATTGAGTATGTCAAAGACATCACGGGTAAACCCCTGAAATACACCATCGTCAAAACGATGATGCGGGTGGATCTGCCTACTGCATTGGTGCCAAAAACGGGTAAAATCCAGTTGCAAATCGGCTGGAGCTACAACATCAACGACCGCCAGAACCCCGCTCTGGGTGCCGATTCACGTGGCGGTTATGAACTGTTCCCTGAAGATGGCAACTACCTGTACACCATCACCCAGTGGTTCCCACGTCTGGCCGTGTATGATGATTATAATGGCTGGCAGCACAAGCAGTTTCTGGGTCAAGGTGAATTTACCCTACCTTTTGGCAACTACACCGTAGCCATTACCGTGCCTTCCGACCACATCATTGCAGCAACTGGTGCCCTGCAAAACGCCAAAGAGGTGCTTACCGCTGATCAGCTCAAGCGTTTTGAAGAAGCCAAAACTGCGACCAAAACCGGTCGTCATTGTAACGCAGGCTGAAGCAACCGAAAAAAGAAAAAACCAAGGCGAAGGACAAAAAAACCTGGGTGTACAAAGCCGACAACGTGCGCGACTTTGCGTTCGGCAGCTCGCGTAAGTTCATCTGGGACGCCATGGGTGTAAAAATTGAAGGCAGCCCGGTACCTACCGTCATGGCCATGTCTTATTACCCTAAAGAGGCCAATCCATTGTATGGTCATTTATCGACCGAGGCCGTGGCGCATACCTTGCGGGTTTATTCCAAGCACACCATTCCGTATCCTTATCCTGTGGCCATCTCGGTAGAGGCGTCCAACGGGATGGAGTACCCGATGATTTGTTTCAACTATGGCCGTCCAGAAAAAGATGGCACCTATTCCGAACGGGTTAAATACGGTATGTTGGGCGTCATCATCCACGAAGTAGGGCACAACTTCTTCCCGATGATCGTCAACTCGGACGAACGCCAGTGGACCTGGATGGACGAAGGTCTGAACTCGTTCTGCCAATTTTTGGCTGAGCAAGAATGGGACCGCAATTTTCCTTCCAATGGTGGTCAGGCGCGCAACATTGTGGGCTACATGAAAGCCGACAAAGAGGTGCAAAACCCAATCATGACCAACTCGGAGTCGATCATCCGTTTTGGACCAAACGCTTATACCAAACCTGCTACGGCGCTCAATATCCTGCGCGAAACGGTGATGGGTCGGGAATTGTTTGACTTCGCGTTCCGCGAATATGCCCGCCGCTGGGCTTTCAAACATCCTACGCCTTACGACCTGTTCCGCACCATGGAAGATGCTTCGGGTATTGACCTGGATTGGTACTGGCGCGGTTGGTTTTTCACTACCGACAATGTAGACATCTCGTTGGACGCGGTCACCGAGTTCCGCCTGGATACCAAAAACCCAGAGGTTGAAAAACCATTGGCTTCCAAAAGATCCAAAGAACAATTGGAGCGCGATGTGACTTACCAGAACAACAAACGCGACATCGCAGCGACTGCCGTTGAGCGCAACGAAGCCTTGAAGGACTTCTACAATACCTACGACCCCAATGCTCCAGCACCAACGGATAAAGACCGTTATGAGAAGTACATCGCGGGTTTAGGTCCCAAAGAAAGAGCCATCATTGAAGCCAAGAAAAACTACTACCAACTCGACTTGTCGAATGAAGGCGGTTTGGTGATGCCCCTGGTCCTCAAGTTTGAGTTTGAAGACGGTACCAGCGAAATCCAACGCATTCCTGCGGAAATCTGGCGCATGAATGACAAGAAGATCAGCAAGGTTTTTGCGTTTGCCAAGCCCGTGAAACAAGTGATCCTCGAGCCACAAGAAGAAACTGCAGATGTGAACGTAGAAAACAACTACTATCCACGCCGCCCGATTCCTTCTCGTTTTGAAGTATTCAAGCAGGAAGGCTTCACTCGCGGTGCCAGCATGGGATCCAAACCCATGCAGCAAGCACAGCAGCAGAAAAAACCAACGGCAGCAATTAATTGAATTGCACTGTAGAAAAATAATTAAAGCCTGGCAGATGTCTGATCATATGCCAGGCTTTATTTGTTGTTGAAATATTCTACAAATCCGAACCAGTAATTAAATCCGTATAAAAGGGTATGAGCATTTCGATCATCATCCCAACCCTCAATGAAGCCGAAAACATCGGCAGGCTGCTGGATTTTTTTGCAGTTAACGCCGCGCCACCCGTGTTGGAGATACTGATTGTTGATGGTGGAAGCTCCGATAACACCGTAGCCATTGCCCAGGCCAAAGGTGCCAAAACCCTGCATTGCAGCATCAGAAGCCGCGCTGCTCAAATGAACATGGGGGCTAAATTTGCCAAAGGCGAAGTGCTGTATTTTGTACACGCCGACACCTTACCACCCCCAAGTTTTGTCGAAGACATTTTAACTGCCCTCAAAGATGGGTTCTGCATGGGGTGTTTTCGTTATCGTTTTGACTCCCCAAGCTGGTTATTAAAATGCAACGCCTGGTTTACCCGGTTCAATGCCCTGGCCTGTCAGGGAGGGGACAAAACGTTCTTCATCCTGGCAAGCGTCTTTGCTGAATTGGGTGGATATGATGAGCAATATGTGGTCATGGAGGAGTATGATTTCATCCGTCGGGCCCGTAAAAAATACCTAACGCCAACCTTGCCTAAGAATGCCCTGGTTTCGGCACGGAAGTACCAAAATAACGCTTATTTTAAAGTTCAATTTGCTAATTTATTGGTTTTCAATCTTTTTAGGCTAGGACTTCCTCCTGTTCGATTGAAAAAAATTTACAAACAAATCCTTAACTGACGTGTTTTTAAAGCACGGTTCCAATTTTTTCACTTATGACAAAGCCTGTGTTCCTCATTACCCGCCTCCTGGTTCTTTTGATGATTTGGAGTGGCTACTCTAGCTGTAGCGCGATTCGACGCACCACCAATTCCCAGCCAATTACCCACGAATCTTGGGATCAATTGGTCAAAAAACACGTCAAAGCCGATGGTTTTGTAGATTACAAAGGCTTTATCCGCGATTCGATGGCACTCAATCGTTATTTGGACCAACTTTCCGCTGTGCATCCCGATGACAAAAGCTGGACCCGCAACCAACAGATGGCTTATTGGATCAATGCTTACAACGCATTCACCATCAAACTCATCGTAAAACACTATCCAGTGGAGAGCATCAAAGACATCAAAAAAGGGCTTGCTTTTGTCAACTCTGTGTGGGACATCAAATGGATCAAAATTCAGGAATATACCTATGATTTGAACAACATCGAGCACAACATTTTGCGCCCAGTGTTCAAAGACGCCAGGGTACACGCTGCGATCAATTGCGCTTCTTATTCTTGTCCACGGTTGCGCAATGAAGCCTATAACCCCGAAAAAGTTGAAAATCAATTGGAAGACGCCATGAAGCCGTTCCGTGCTGACGCCCTGCGCAACAAAATTACTACCGAAAAAGCCGAAATTTCTGAAATTTTCAAATGGTTCAAAGGTGATTTTGACCGCGATGCTGGTAGCCTCATCGCCTACCTCAACAAGTTTTCTGAACAAAAAATAAGCGATAAAACCGAGCTCAAATACCTGAATTACAATTGGCAGTTGAATGACATCCCGTAATTTCTTGTGTTAAAAAAATCCTAATCTTCCAATCACATAATAATTTTTATCTTGGTTAGGTCATTTTTACAAAAAACCAACACATGAAACAATTGAGATACCTAACCTGTGCTTTTGCACTGTTGTTTCTTGGCAGCCAATTGGCCGCACAAGTTCGGGCCGGTGCTGGCTTTACTTATGGAACCAAATTTGAAAAACCTGGACTTTTTGCGCGGGGTGAGTTCCAAATCCCTAACAAGGATTTTGGAATTGTAGCCTCGGCGAACTATTACTTTCCCAAAGAAGACAAAACCTCGGCGTGAGCCAAAACCGAATGGCGCTGAACCTGATGGCATGTACACTGCTAACGACTTTTTAGACATTTACGGCTTGGGTGGCCTCAATGTGTTGCTCATCAATCCCCGAACCTCCGAACTCCCGAACCCTAAATTCCCCCGAACCCTGAGAAATTCCTACCGCATCCTAAAAAAACCTACGCATAGGTTTGCATACTACATAAAAAAGTCACATTTTTGTAAAACTTCCATACAGGTCATCTCCCCTTAGACCTGTCTAGCCGGTGTTAAACGAATCAAGTCTCGGAACTGCTGTTACTTATGTAGCAGAATAGGATCAATTAACCGAATAAGTATGTGTATTTCCAATTTTACTTTTGGTGACTTTATGCGTCAAAAGTTGTAGATTACAAGAAATCAGAATTTGTAATCGGAGGTGCAACTAAAAATTTACCATGAACATTAACCTATACACTCGTTGTATAGAGAGTTAAACACGTAAACATGAGAAAACTAATTCTTGCGATCTTCTTTTTCGGTTCTTTCGTTATCGCAGGATTCGCACAAGAGTTTCAGATTGCCTGCACCAATGGTTATTCTAACAACAACACTTTCTGCTGTGGCTATGCAAAAGCGAATCAAGCCAATGTGGGGGTGATCAAGTTCCCGAATTTTGTGCCACCCAACAATGTTGGCATCGTTTATTCCTGGTATGCCGTACATTCAGATGGCCCCAAATTTTGGGACACTCCCGTACCGGGTCGCGTGGTACCTTTGCCATGGTCAGGTGAATACAAAATTTATGTGCTGATCCATTTTATTGACAAGAATACCCGACAACGGGTGACCAGTTATCGGTCTAACACGATTACCGTAAAGGCTTTGGCCTGTGAAGGCAATAAGGACGAGAGCCAGCATTAGCTTTGAATTCCCCGTAGTTCGGACAAAAAATGAAGCAGGATCATGAGGTTTGTACCTGATGATCCTGCTTCATTTTTAATTTACTTGCCCATCCATTTTTTAAACTCGGCAGCTTTTTCTTTGCTGATGATTACATCATTTTGTTCTGGAGCCGGAGACAATTGCAGTTGGAGCTTCCCATTGAAGTAGGAGTTGATCACTTTGATGGCTTTGATGTGTACGATGTAACTGCGGTTGACCCGAAAAAATAGATCAGGATTCAGCATCGTGGACAATTCCTCCAGTGAATAGTCAAGCACGTAACGCTGATTTTCCCAAGTGCGCAAAAAGCAAATTTTTGAATCGGTGGTAAACCACGCGATTTCTTCCACTTCGATGGCTTGTAATTTTTGGCCTTGTTTGACCAAAAAGCGTTTCCGATATTGTTGCGGGGCTGAAAACCGCTCAGGCTGGCAATCAGTTTGTCGACATTGAGGGCCGATTCTTTCCCGCCGTAAAGGGTTTTTATCCGTTGCAGCTTGGCCAAACTTTGCGCCAACTCTTCCTTCCGGATGGGTTTCAAGAGGTAATCTACACTGTTGACCTTAAAGGCATTCAAGGCGTACTCATCGTAGGAAGTGGTGAAAATGACCGGAACCTGCACATCAATCTGGCGAAAAATCTCAAAACACTGCCCATCCGCCAGCTCGATGTCCAGCAGCAGCAGATCGGGGGCAGGGTTGTTTTGCAGCCACCAAACTGTTGATTTTACGGTTTCAGCATGCCCCAATACTTCAATACCCGCATCCAGTTCATGGAGCAACTTGATCAAACGCTCCAAACCCAGCCTTTCGTCTTCAACAATGAATATTTTGAGGATGATTCCTTTCTCATGGTGCTTGCAATTGCGTATTGTTCAGGGCTTCAACCTTAATTAAGGGCAACAATACGGTGAATGACTCCCCATCGTCGATCACCTCTACCGCCGGGTAACCAAGAATCCGGTAACGCGCCATGATATTGGCCAGGCCAATCTTTTCGGAATAAGCCGTGATGATGCGTTTTTGGAGATTATTGCTCACTTTTAGTCGGCCCTGATCAATGCTGATGGTTAGTTTTAGGGGTTTTTCACTGGAAACTTCATTGTGTTTCACCGCATTTTCTACCAACAATTGGAGCGTGAGTGGAGGAATACGAAATTCACGGAATTCATTAGCCACATCAATCTGCACCTGTAGTGCAGTGCCAAACCGGGTGAGCAGGAGATGCAAATAGGAATGAATAAAATTGAGCTCGCGTTGCAAGGTGCTCAGCTCATCCCGGCTGTTCTGCAACAAATAACGGTATACCTGACTCATTTCCTGAACAAAAAGCTCGGCTTTATCTGGAGCTTGTCCAATCAACGAACTCAAACTATTCAGGCTATTGAACAAAAAATGAGGGTTGACCTGTTGTTTGAGGCTGTCGTACTGCGCCAAAAGATTGAGCCGTAAGAGCTCTTCTTTTCTTTTTCGGTTTTTTGAAGCTGTTCATATTGGTACACGGCCTCACTGAGTCCAACGACAAACATACCGATGGCCGCGGCTTGAAAAAAAGTAGCGGCGATGGCCAATGGTTCAAATGCAGTTAGTTTTTGCCCTTGCAGCAGGGCCTGTCCGGCATCGGTAAGTACCATCAGGACACTCACAAAGGGAACTGAGATTAATAAGGTAGCCGAAATGCGTTGTTTGGTCAAAGCCAGGCCGGGTGCAACGCGTTGCATGACCACCGCCACGCCATACAAAAATGTAAAATGGAGTGCAATGGCCGCCGCAATGGCCAAGAGGTAGAGGAGCCGCATGTTTACACTCGTGCTGTTGTCTTGAAAAAGAGTGAACGCATTGGAAAAGATGAATGCTAGCGCCACTGTAAATAAAACAAACCAGCGGTATTGATTTTTCATTTTTCAAAAATACAGCAGCTAGCTGGTTTTGGCAATCGCGCACTGACCCGAAACGTCAAAAAGTGCCCTGAAACGTCTTTTTTTTTCCCTTTAACCTGACTTTTTAGGTTTCAATTTCCCCTTGGTGCACTCATAGCCTTCAGGTTGCAAAAAAGTGGATTGAGCAAAGTAATCGGCGACTTAAGGCCAGTACCACTTTTGGCCTTGACTGCGGACTTGCACTTTTGTACCAACAATTGAAATTATCTCCACCTAAACTGTTGTCAATTATGAAAGATCAATTTTTTCGCTACGGCCTGCTGGGGCTGTTGCTTTGCCTGGCCTTTGGCGGGCGTGCCGAGGCACAAAACCTGTCCAGAACCAGCTTTGACCTCAGCATTGGTTTACACTCCTTTTTTCTGCCGGGCATTGGTGCCAAATTTTCGGCACCCAAACCCATCGTCATGTTGGGGCTTTATCGCGGACTGGGAGAAAAACAAACCGTACAAGCAGGAGTCACGCTCGGCTATTCGCGCAATGCTCATCAAGGGGACGGACTTTTTGCCCAAACCCAAATTCGCTACGAACCAACCCTGGGGAAATCCCTGCAACCCAGCATTGGTACGGGTATTGGCTACCAATGGGCCTATCACCCTTCCGCCCCTCGGGAATGGAATGGTGAAGCCTGGGTACATGGAAAAAAATTCAAGGGGGTGCTGCAGGTTCCCTTGCGTTTGGCTCTGGGTTTTAAAGGCATCAACGCTGGGCATGGCCAATTCACCCCTTATCTGGCCTACCAAACCAACCTGCTGTTGGGCTACAGCCCCGACTTGAGCCCCCTCCCGGTGACGGCATTGGTGGGCGGCTTCAAATTTTCACCTAACCTGAAATAACCCAAACCATGAAAATCCTATCCATCCATTTATTCTTGTTCATCTTGTTGGCCACCTGGAGCTGTGACAAAGACATTTACAGTACCACAGTAGCCACAGTAAGCGGAAATTTACCCACAAACCCACAACATCCACTCACGGATTCTATCCGAGCCATTGCCCAGCGCCACGTTGCCCGCGGTGTACCCGGCGTGCAGGTCATGGTAAAAAGCCCCGAAGGTTGGACGGTTGTGAACGCTGGCTACGCCAAAATAGAAGAAAATAAACCCATGCAAGACGGCATGGTGGCCTGGGTATACAGCATCAGCAAAGTATATACCGCAACGCTGGTGATGAAACTGAAAGAACGGGGATTGATCCAGCTCGATAGTTCCATCCAGCAATATTTGCCACCTAACATCACCAAGCGTCTGGATCAAAGTCAACACATTACGGTGCGCATGCTGCTGAACCACAGCTCGGGCCTGAAAAATTTTACGGTCAGCCCCGGTTATTTTTTAGCGCAATTGAACCAGCCCCTTAAACAACCGGATGCACTAGAACAATTGGAATACATCTATGGCTCAAAAAACATCTTTGCACCTGGCACGGATTTCTTTTATTCCAACACCAATTACCTCTTGTTGCAGCTCATTTTGGAAAAAGTAACCGGAAAAACTTGGGGGGAATTGTTACACACCGAGATTTTGCAACCGCTGGGATTGAAAGATACCTACTATCCGGTCACGGAAAGCCAGGTACAAACCCTGGGCTTTCCGAATTACTACTTTGAAAGGTTCAACAATGGGGAACTGGAAAACTGCACCAAATGGCACCATGCCATTGCCCATTCTTCGGTAGGTTACGGCGGTATCGCGGCTAACGGAGCGGATGTAATTCGGTTTATGGAAGCCTTGATGAACGGGAAAATAGTCAGTCAAGGTTCACTCCATGAAATGCGCCAATGGATTCAGGGCAAACAATCAACCGAGCCAGATTATGGCTTTGGCTTGGAATATTTTGAATACATCAAAGGGATTCCTACTTATGGTCACGAGGGGGACAACCTCGGTGGCACCACAGAGGTTTTGTACATCCCTTCCAAACAAACTTACATTTTTATCAGCATCAACGCTGGGCGGCAGTTGTTTGGGCAGTATTTGTTCCGCACCTCCGAGTTGAAAATCGCGCTGTGTAAGTACATTTCTGTCCAGGAGTAATCAGATGCGATGAATTTTTATGCTGCGAAACAACTCCGGTTTACGCCATCTAATAGATTTATCTATCTTCGATAGCAAAATTTCGGACAAGCATGAAAAATCTCGTTATCACCCTGTTTGTTTTGGGTATGGCCATTTTAGGGTCAGCCCAAAACAAACCCCTTACCAAAGCCAATTACGACCTGGCTGCTCGTTTCGCCGCCTCCAAAGTTGAAAAAATGGTGTTCTCCACCAGTGTCAGCCCCCACTGGCTCAAGGAGAGTGAACGTTTTTGGTATTCCTACGAAACCAGCCAAGGGCGAACCTATTACCTGGTTGACCCCGCGAAAAAGCTCAAAAAAGTCCTTTTTGACAATGTAAAAATGGCCGCCGACATGTCGCGCCTGTCCAAAGACCCCTTCGACGCCCAGCACCTGGACATCACCAGCCTGAAGTTCATCAACAAAGAAACCGCCATTCGTTTTGAGGTCAAAAGTAAACTCGCGGAAGAAGATGAAAAAAAGGACGAAGAAGAGGACGACATGAAGGAAAAAAAATCCGACGCGCCGCCCAAGAAGGTGAAACGTACCTTTTACTTTGAATACGACCTCAACACGGGTGTGCTCAAACTCCTTGAGGATTACAAAAAGCCCAAGGAAAAACCTGCCTGGGCCAGCATAGCCCCCGATTCGTCTTACGTGCTTTTTTCCAAAAACTACAACCTCTATTGGATGGACAAGGCCAATTTCCTGAAGGCCGTCAAAAAGGATAAGGATACCACCATCGTTGAAAACCAGTTGACCACCGACGGCATCGAGCACTATGGCTACGAGAGTAGAAATTTTGGACAAACCGATACCGAAAAAGAAAAAAACAAAGGCAAACGCCAGGGGGTAAGTGTGATCTTTTCACCGGATTCCAAAAAATTCGCCCTGACCCGTACCGATAGCCGAAAGGTCAAAGACCTCTGGGTCATCAATTCCATTGCCGAACCACGCCCGACCCTGGAGACCTACAAGTACCACATGCCCGGCGAGAAGGAGGCACCCCAGGAAGAAATGCTGGTTTTTGATTTTCCTTCCAAAACCAAAATTCGGGTAGAAGTAGATACCTTGAAAGACCAAACCTTATCGCTGTTGCGCGCGCCGCGCCTGGCCAAAAACCGCGATGATGATCACCAACCCAACTTGTGGCTGGCCCCCAATTCGGATCAACTCTACTTCACCCGCACCAGCCGCGACCTCAAACGCATCGACATCTGTGTAGCCGACACCAAACTGGGCACTGTAAAAACCCTGATTGAAGAACGTCTGAATACTTATGTGGAAACCCGTGACCTGGGCCTCGTCAACAACGGCGAAGAATACATCCATTGGTCGGAACAAGATGGTTGGGCTCATTTTTACCTCCACGACAAAACGGGCAAACTCAAAAACCAGATCACTTCCGGCCCTTACCACTGCGAAAGCATCGAAGCGATTGACAGCAAAAACCGGGTACTTTACTTCCTGGCCAATGGCCGCGAGCCGGGTGAAGATCCCTATTTTACCCACCTTTACCGCGTCAATTTTGATGGGACGGGTTTGAAGCTTTTGAGCAAGGGTGACTTCAACCATACCACTTCCAATAACGACGCCAATACGTTTTTCATCAACAACTTCTCCCGCGTCAATACCACACCGAAGTCAGAATTGCTGGACAACCTGGGCAACAAAGTGATGGACCTCGAAACCGCCGATCTATCGCAGCTTTTTGCCGCAGGCTACCAATTCCCCGAGCCTTTTGTAGTCAAAGCTGCAGATGGCATTACCGACCTCTACGGCGTGATGTACAAACCTTTTGATTTTGACTCTACCCTCAAATATCCCATCATCGAGTACGTATACCCCGGGCCACAAACCGAAGCGGTCAACAAGTCCTTCTCGGTGGGCATGGATCGCACCGATCGGCAGGCGCAGTTGGGCTTCATCGTCATCACCATCGGCAACCGCGGCGGGCATCCGAGTCGTTCCAAATGGTACCACAATTACGGCTACGGCAACCTGCGCGACTACGGACTGGAAGACAAAAAAGTAGCCGCCGAGCAATTGGCGGATCGCCATCCCTACATCGACATCAATAAGGTGGGTATTTTTGGGCACTCCGGTGGTGGATTCATGTCTACGGCGGCCATGCTGGTGTACCCCGATTTTTTCAAAGTAGCAGTGTCTTCCTCCGGCAACCACGAGAACAACATCTACAATCGCTGGTGGAGCGAGAAACACGATGGCGTCAAGGAAGTCAAGGACGCTAAAGGCAACATCACTTTTGAGTACGACATCGACAAAAATACCGACCTGGCCAAAAACCTCAAGGGTAAATTGCTGATTTGTACGGGTGACATCGACAATAACGTGCATCCTGGCCTGACCATTCGTATGGCCAACGCCTTGATCAAAGCCAACAAACGGTTCGATTTTTTTGTGTTCCCCGGCCAACGGCACGGTTATGCCGACATGAATGAGTACTTTTTCTGGCTGCGCGCCGACTACTTCTGCAAACACCTGCTCGGTGATTCCGAGGATAGTACGGACATCATTCAAATGAACCGGGAAAAAGCAATGACCAATAAAAAACCTTAATAGCGAATAGCTAAAAGCGAATAGCGAATAGTAAAAGTGGCTTTGACTATTTGTGTATACTTTTAGCTATTCGCTATTCACTTTTCGCTTTATGAAAAAAATCGGACTCCTACTCGGCCCTGGCCTTTTCTTCCTCATCCTCGCCATTCCTGTGCCGGATGGCCTGAAGCCCGAAGCTTGGAAAGCCATTGCGATGGCCGCCTGGATGCTCAGTTGGTTCATCACCGAAGCCATGCCCTTGCCCGTTACGGCTCTGTTGCCGATGGTCATCCAGCCTTTATTGGGGCTGACCAAGGTCAAAGACGCGATGGCTCCTTATTCCGATCCCATCATTTATCTCTTTATGGGCGGATTCACGATCGCACTGGCTATGGAGCGCTGGAACCTTCACCGCCGTATTGCCCTCAATATATTGCGCCTGACTGGCTCCACTGCCAATGGCATCATCCTGGGCTTTTTCCTGTCTACGGCGCTCATCAGCATGTGGATCAGCAATACCGCCACCACGATCATGATGATGCCGATGGCTTTGGCGGTGATTGATTTGGTGAACAGTCGGGATGAAGATGGCAACCCCGCGCCGGGCATGCGCAATTTTGCCATTGCTATGATGCTGGGTGTATCGTACGCATCGAGTATCGGTGGGGTAGGGACCCTGATCGGAACGCCCCCCAATGTGGTTTTTGCGGCACAAATGAAAGAACTGTTCAAGGTGCAAATTCCCTTTGGGCAATGGATGGCGGTGGGTGTACCCTACGCTTTATTGTTGCTGTTGGGGGGCTATTGGATCATTGTGCGCTGGGTGTATCCCAATGGGCTGGGCCATATTGATGGGGCACAGGAACGCCTGAGTGCCGAATTGGCCAAACTGGGCCCGATGAGCCCCGGAGAAAACCGCACTTTGCTGGTGTTTTGTGCGGCGGCGGCGGGCTGGATTTTCAAATTGCCTATCGAAAAAGCCATTCCCGGTTTGGTCATCGAAGAATCGGTGGTGGGGATTTGTGCGTCTCTGCTACTCTTTGCCATTCCCATCGATTGGAAAAACTACACTTTTGCCCTGGAGTGGAAAAACACCGAAAAATTGCCCTGGGGCATTTTGCTGCTCTTTGGTGGCGGATTGAGCCTGGCTTCGGCTTTGTCTTCTACGGGCATCATCGACCTGATTGGGCAGCAATTTAAAGGCGGCGATGGAAGTAGTTGGTTGTTTATGTTTTTGCTGGTAGCAGTGACGGTTTTTTTGACCGAACTCTTGTCCAATGTGGCCCTGGTGGTAGTGTTCATTCCCGTGATTGGGGCGGTGGCGCAGGCCATGAACATCGATCCGGTGGTGATGTGTATTCCAGTGACGTTGGCGGCGAGTAGTGGGTTTATGCTACCCATGTCAACACCGCCCAACGCGATTGTATTTTCGAGCGGTTACCTGACCGTACCACAAATGATGCGCGCCGGGGTGTGGCTGAATCTGTTGTCGATCATGTTGATGACGGTGTTCGGGAAGTTGGTGGTGCCGCTGTTCTTTTGAGGGGTTCACCACGGATGTACACAGATGTACACAGATTTTTCCGCCCGCAGATCACGCAGATTTTCGCAGATCATCTTCTTTTGAAATAATCTGCGAAAATCTGCGTGATGCGGGCGGAAAAAAATCTGCCACAGGCAGGAGAAATAATCTGTGTTAATCTGTTAAATCCGTGGTGAAAATGACAGAGCGAAGCTGCGCAAATAAGACCTTGTCATTTTTACATTCTCTCCTTATCTTCGCGGCGGAAAAAAGACCATTTTTGAGCCAAGTAATCTCCCGTCGCAACAAGTCTAAAGTGTATCGCCATGACGCTGAAGGAAAAAATCCAACAACTCGCCCAAACCCATCACCCGGAAATTGTGGCCCTGCGCCGCCATATCCACCAAAATCCAGAGCTCTCTTTTGAAGAACACGAAACCGGGAAATACGTAGCCATGCAACTCAGCGCCTGGGGCATTGCCCACCAAACAGGCATTGCAGGCACTGGCCTGGTAGCCCTCATCGAAGGGCGCAACCCTGGCAAAAACACCGTCGCCCTGCGCGCCGACATGGACGCCCTACCCATTCTGGAAGCCAATGAGGTGCCCTACAAATCACAAAAGCCCGGCGTCATGCACGCCTGCGGGCACGACGTACACACCGCGTCTTTGCTCGGTGCCGCCAAAATCCTGCACAGCACCCGCGATGATTGGGAAGGCACTGTAAAACTCATCTTTCAACCCGCTGAAGAACGCCTGCCCGGCGGCGCATCGCTGATGATCAAAGAGGGCGTCCTGCTCAACCCCAGCCCCGCTTCCATTGTAGGCCAACACGTGCATCCACCCCTGGCGGCGGGCAAGGTAGGTTTTCGCCCTGGTCGCTACATGGGCTCCTGCGACGAACTGTACATCACCATCACGGGCAAAGGTGGCCACGGTGCCATGCCCCACGACTGCATCGATCCGATCCTGATGGCCGCGCACATGATCACCGCGCTGCAACAAATCGTGAGCCGCAACAACGATCCCACCATGCCTACGGTGCTTACTTTTGGCAAAATCAACTCTACGGGGGGCGCTACCAACATCATTCCCAATGAAGTAAAAATTGAAGGTACTTTCCGCACCATGGACGAAACCTGGCGCCGGGAGGCCCACCGCCGCATGAAACACCTGGCCGAACACCTCATCGAAGGCATGGGTGGCAAAATCGATTTCTTCATCGATGTGGGTTATCCCTGCCTCCTCAATGACGAACCCTTAACTTTGCGCATGCGCCAATACGCGGAAGACTACCTGGGCAGCGAGAATGTGGTTGAACTACCCGTGCGCCTCACGGCGGAAGATTTTTCGTACTACTCCCAGGAACTTCCGGCTTGTTTTTACCGCCTGGGTACGGGAAATGTGGCGAAAGGCATTACCTCTCCCGTACATTCGGATACCTTCGACATTGATGAAGAGGCGCTGAAAGTGGGGGCAGGCTTGATGGCCTGGTTGGCGGTGGAGGAGTTGAAAAGTTTTTAGTTTTTAGTTTTAAAACGATTTCCTGAATCTTACCGAGCAAAATTATTGTCTAACATTTTAAAACACCGATCTATGAACCTGAATCTTATGTCCATTTCACCGCGCTGGCAACAATACGCAATGATATTGTTGATTTTGACCATAGTCAGCCTGAACAGTTGTGCAAAAATTTACTATAGCCCTGAAGCAAAATCCCGGGCAGGTAGCCACAAACTGATTGCCATTGCACCACCTAAAGTTTCTATTGCAGCCCAAAAGAAGGTTGATCCAGAAGCCATCAAAGAGCAGCAAAAAACGGAATCAACCAACTTCCAACAAGAAATGTACAGTTGGTTGCTCAAACGGAAGATGCAAAACCGGATTTTTGTTGAGGTACAGGACGTGGCCACCACTAACGCCAAACTGAAAAAAGCGGGTTATTTTGATGAAACACCCCTATCTCCCGCTGAAATTTGTGAAGCCTTGGGTGTAGATGGGATCATCACTTCCAATTATTCGCTGACCAAGCCGATGTCGGAAGGTGGTGCAGTGGCATTGGGCCTATTGGTCGGTTTTTGGGGGTCAACCAACACAACCACTGTTTCCCTGGAGATTCACGACAAGCAAACCCAAAAACTGCTTTGGAACTACAATCACAAAGTTTCCGGAAGCATCGGCAGCACACCAGCTCAATTGGTGGATAACTTGATGCGGAATGCGAGTAAAAACATGCCTTATTCGAATTGAGGTTGAGGTGAATAATAACCACGCAGGGGTGACAGGATTATAGAAAAAGGATCGCGGGTGATTCTGTTCCTTTTCATCCTGTCACCCCTGGGTGGTTTTCATTGAAACAATGCTGCTATTCTATTTCTCATAAGCATGTCACCGAAGGCAGCTTGCGGAGCTTGCTCCAGGTGTGTAAATTATTTTTTCAACTTTCACCCTCCAAACGTAACCTTTCCCTCAAAAATCCGTACAAACGTTTGAAAACGTTTTCCACCACAAACCAGTAGCACACTCATGACAACCCAAATCCTGATTGTAGACGATGAAGCCAGTATCCGCCGGGCTTTGCGCGAAATTCTTGAATTTGAAAAGTTCAAGGTGAGCGAAGCCGTAGATGGCCTGGATTGTTTGGCCAAGCTCAAGGAGCAGACCTTCGACGCCATTCTGATGGACATCAAAATGCCCAACCTCGATGGCATGGACACCCTGGAGCGTTTGCAAGAAGTGGCTCCCGACACCCCCGTGATCATGATTTCGGGCCATGCCACCATTGATACCGCCGTCGAAGCCGTCAAACGGGGAGCTTTCGACTTCATCAGCAAACCACCGGATCTCAACCGTTTGCTCATTACCCTGCGCAATGCCCTGGACAAGTCTAGTTTGGTGACCGAAACCAAAACCTTGCGCCGCAAAGTGGCGGGCCGACAAGTCCAGGAAATTATTGGCTCCTCGGCCCGCATTCAATTCATCAAAGACACCATCGAGCGCGTAGCCCACGGAGGCCCGCGTACTGGTCACCGGACCCAACGGTACGGGTAAAGAACTGGTGGCACGCTGGATGCACGAACTCAGCAGCCGCGCATCCGGACCAATTGTGGAGGTCAACTGTGCGGCCATTCCTTCCGAATTAATTGAAAGCGAACTATTTGGGCATGAAAAAGGCTCCTTCACCTCGGCCCACAAACAAAAACTAGGCAAGTTTGAACAGGCCAATGGCGGCACCCTGTTTTTGGACGAAATTGGCGACATGAGCCTTTCCGCCCAGGCCAAAGTGCTGCGTGCCCTGCAAGAAAACCGCATCACGCGGGTAGGAGGGGAGAAGGAGCTTCCCGTCAATGTACGCGTGGTGGCGGCAACCAACAAAGACCTGCGTCGGGAGATCAATCTGGGTACTTTCCGTGAAGACCTATATCACCGCCTGGCGGTCATCATCATCGATGTACCTGCTCTCAACAATCGACGGGAGGACATCCCCATGCTGGTGGAGCACTTCCTGAACCTGGTGTGTACCGAATACGGCATCCCCGTTAAAGACATCAGCGCGAGGCCCTCACCACTTGCAGGGACTGAACTGGACGGGCAACATCCGCGAGTTGCGCAATGTGGTGGAGCGGCTCGTCATCTTGGGCGGACAAACGATTAGTGAGGAAGATGTGCAGCGCTATGTGGCGCCTTTGAGTGCGCCAGCGTTGAGTGGGACTTTGATATAAAAAGTGACAAAAAAATACCGCTTTATGCGAAAAACTTCTCATTGAGCAAGCCCATTCAGCAGTGGATAAACCTGTTTGAACCGGGCAAAAGCCGCAGCGTACACCTGCGCATGATCGGGATTGGGGAGAAAAACCTGCTCGTCCTGCGGCAATTCAGTGTATTCAATACCCAGGGATTTGAACCCGATGAGCACTGCGCCCCAGGCCGAACCTTCCACTGTTTGCGAAAGCGCCACCCGCATTTGAAAAACATCAGCTACAACTTGTAGCCACAATTCACTTTTGGCGAAACCACCACTGACTTTGAGTTCAATTTGTTGGAGGGCAGTTGCATCGGGTACCAGTACTTCGGCAATGTGCCGCAATCCAAAAACGACGCCTTCCAACGCAGCACGTACAAAATGCGCTTGTTGATGGTTGATGGTCAGGCCAATGATGCTACCTTTGGCGCCAGCATCCCAGATGGGTGCCCTTTCTCCCAACAGGTAGGGAATAAACAATAGTCCATCTGAGCCCGCAGCTACCGTTGCCGCCTGTTCAAACAGGGTTTCGTAAGATACATCGCTGCGCAGGACACTTTCTTTTAACCATTGCAAAACCACGGCCCCGTTGTTCACGGCCCCCAAGCTCAGGTACTGGTCTCCAGCCAGGTGGTAGCATTGGGTGCGCATCTGGGGATCGATGGTCGGCTGCGTCACGGGCAAACGTACGGCTCCGCTGGTACCAATGGTCAGGGCCATTTTGCCCGCTTGCATGGCACCGGTACCCAAACTGGCCAGTGGCCCGTCACCCGCACCGATGATAAAAGTGTGTTGTCCATCTAGTCCTCTGGCGCAATGATAAGGCGATACAATACTGGAGAGTTGCGCAGGCTGAATGCCTAAAAAATCGAGAATATCGGCATCCCATTGCAGGGTTTGCAAATGCATCAAACCTGTGCCCGAGGCCATTGAGGAATCTATCTGATAAGCACCGGTGAGTTGATGCCAGATGTATTCTTTGGCGCTGATGAATTTACGGGCGCGTTGAAAAAGGCAGGGTTCTTGTGCTTTGAACCACAGCAATTTGGTCAAGGGACTAAAAGAATGGATGGGAATGCCGGTTTTTTGATAAATCGACAAACCTTCGGGAGATGCTTGCAGTTGTTCTGCTTGTTCGGCGGCCCGGTTATCGGCCCAGAGGATACAATCGGTTAGGGGAGTACCTGCTTCATCAATCAATAGCAGGCTATGCATGGCCGAGCTGAAGGCAATAAAGGCAATATTGCGGTTTTGGGTAGCACTACGGATACACTCCAGTACCGCATCCAGCAGTTCAGCTGGCTTTTGAATGCTCCAGCTAGGCTGCGGATGGTACATTTCATAGTCGCGGGTTACTTGAAACAAGACCTGACCTTTGCCACTAAAAACCACCGCTTTGGTTGCCGTGGTTCCAATATCTATGCCAACATATTGAGCCATGATGGGATGCAATTGCAGTTTCTCCCTTTGGTTTTTCCAAAGTCGAAAATTGAAAATTCGGGAGAAGCTCGGCAAAGTTATTAGAGTTTATGAAAAGTTGTTAGGGGTTGAGGAGGTTAAGAAGTTGAGGCTACCGCGAGCGACAGGGCTACCGCAAGCTCCATAAGCTGATTCCCTACAAGTGGACCCCAATGCTTTTTGCTGCTATTGAATGTCGCTCGCCGTAGCCTCAACTCCTCAACCTCCCATCAACTTTTCAAATCTATTTATCCCACCAAACTTTGGTATCCAAATCATCGGCACCTTGACGAGCAATGGCTGCGTCTACGTTGGCCTTATTGACCGAAATTTCGGAGTTGGGGTACGTCAAACGATTGATGAAATTCCCTTTGATGGCTTTGCCGGGGAATGGATTCGGCGTGAGTACAGGGAATCCACTGCGGCGGAAATTGGCAAAAGCCTCCGGTCCATTCAGGAATGATGCAATCCAGTACTGGGTATTGATTTGCTCCCGTGCCTTGGTGGCGTCGTATGGATTGGCCGCAATGTAGGCATCAATCGCACTGGCAGGGATGGCTGATCTGGCATCATACAGAGCCATTTGTTCCATGTGCAAACGAATGCCCTTCTGGTAAGCTTGGTCCGCCGACCCTGTTCCCCAACCGCGTTGAATGGCTTCAGCCAGCAAGAGTTGGGTTTGGGCTGCGGTCACCAAAAACATGGGTGCAGTGTTTTTCACCATACGGGTGCGGTCTACTTGAGAAAAATCGTAAAACTGGCCAGTCCAGCTTTGGCGGCTTCGGCAACGATGCCGCTGTTGTCGAACCCAAACGGCATGCCAATTTGAACTGCTGGATCGATGTTTGCCCTGGCCGCATTTTGCTCAGGACCCGATTTGGCACCTACGTACCGCACCGCAATCGAACCCAACCGTGGGTCATTGGTATTTTTCAGGTGATTGGCAAAGGGCGCCGCCAGATAAAAGTTGTTGGCTTCGGTGGCGTTCAGCATGTTGCCAACCTGGTTGGTGTAGTTAGCATCGTGCCGGATCACACAATTGTCGGCATTGGCGTCCATGATGCTGCCTTGCAGGGCTTTTTGCACAGTTGATTGAGCCAGGGCGGCATCTACCTTGCTCAGGCGCATGCCTGCACGGAGGAGTAGGGAATTGCCCAGTTTTTTCCAGAGCGTGATGTTTCCACCGTACAAAACATCGGCGGTTTCCACAGTTTTGGCGGCATCAAGTGCGGCAGTAGCCTCGGTCAATTCCTTGATGATGTCGTTGTAAATGGCCTGTTGGGTGTCGTATTTTGGCAACAACACCTGTTCGGAGTAGCCTTTACCCGCCTCGGTGTAAGGCA
The DNA here is from genome assembly GCF_016718685.1 of Haliscomenobacter sp. Lineage (GTDB taxonomy): Bacteria > Bacteroidota > Bacteroidia > Chitinophagales > Saprospiraceae > Haliscomenobacter. The sequence continues at coordinate 81,370 of NZ_JADKCX010000011.1, forward strand.
CATCCCCGTAAGAGTCGGTCATTACCATCATGGCGTGAGCCTTCCAGATGCGCGCCATGTTGTACAGGTTGCTACGCGTTGGTTCATCTTTGGTTGATTCAAGTACGTCAACTGCGAAGCGAATGACGGTGCGGTAGTAACGAATCCAGTTTTGTGAAGTTCCGTCGCGGTTGTCCTGGTTGAAATTGGCTCCAGTGAGCACCCCCGAGTTGGGCGATACCATTTGTTGCACAATCCCGATTTCATTTTGTACGATAGTGGATACAAAAGAAGCATTGATGACCGCATTGTTGAGCGAAAAAACCGGATTGACGCTGGTTGCAGCCGTTTGATTGATGTTGAGGTCGTCAAAACCTTCATCACAAGCCACGGTCATCAGCAGTACTAGCATCAGAAAAATATAGTGAAAACGCTTTTTCATGTCTGAACTTTTTAGAATTGAACATTGAGGTTAAAGCCCAAGCTTCTAGTAGAAGGCAAGCCCGTAGATTCCATACCGATCAGGTTGTCGGAGCTGTAACCAAAGGTTTCTGGATCAATGTTGTCCACCCATTTTTTGAGCATCAGGACGTTGTTGGCCACAAAGCTCAGTTTTAAACCTTTAATCGCAGAGTTGGCGGGTAAATGTTTGCCAAAATCATAGCCAGCGGTGATTTGACGCAATTTCCAGTAACCACCATTGTATACCACGGGTTCAATCAAGGCCAAAGAGCGTACGACTTCCCAATAAGGCTGAACGTTGGCTTTTACTGTGTTGGTTTCGCCTTTGTCGTTTACCCCGACACCCACTACGCCGCCTTCCGCTCTACCTTGTAAGGTGGCTTTGTGCAGTCCGTGACGGTAAGCGTTAAAGTTGGTACCGGATAACATCATATTGCCCAGTTTGAAATCGATCAGGAAAGAAACGCTCAGGTTTTTGTATACAAACCCGTTGTTGATCCCGCCAACCCACTTGGGCAAGGCCGAGCCAAACGAAATCAGGTCGGTGGTGCGCAGTGGAATACCGTTGCCGCCAAACACCTGCCGACCTTGAGCATCTCTGCGATAGCCGAAGCCATAGATTTGGCCCATTTCCTGACCCACTACCTGGCGCAGTTCACCATTGAAGACGTGCGTCCCCACGGTAATTCTTTCACCGGGTGTATCGGTCAATAAACTCAGTACTTTGGTGATGTTGTACGATCCATTGAAGCTCAAATCCCAGCGGAAGTTGCTGCTTTTAATGGGCACCAAATTGAGCAACATTTCTACCCCATTGTTGCGGCTTTTGCCACTGTTGATCAGGGTATTGGTAAAACCGGAAGCATCAGAAATCTGTGCCGACACAATTTGATCGTTGGTCGTTTTTTGGTAAACCGCAGCATCAAGGGAAACTCGGTTGTCAAACATTCTCAACTCCAGGCCAATTTCTGCCTCGGTAGCACGCATGGGGCGCAAACCAGCATTGGGCAAGGTGTTGCCTTGTGAACCACCTACAGGCTGGGCTGCACCCGCTGGATTGGGGTACAAGTTGGCATTGATGCCATAAAAAAGGTTATTGGCATAAGGCGAAACGTCGGTATCACTACCTACTTCAGCATAAGCCGCTCTCAGTTTTCCAAATTTCAACCATTTGGGCAGGGTGCCAAAGGACTCAGAAAAAACGTAACTACCCGATACTGATGGGTAAGAAATGCTGCGGTTTTCGGCAGAAAGCGTCGAGAACCAGTCGTTACGGGCGGTTACGTTGAGGTATAAGAAACTTTTGTAAGAAATTTCAGCCGATCCGTATACCGAGTTCACCGCTCTTTCAGACAAACCATAGATAGGGTCTTTCACGCGGCCATTCATGACGGTGTACAGGTCACGAACCACAAAATCGTTCACCAGTACTGAATTCAAATCGGAACGACGGTACATTTGGTTGCCGCCCACGTTGAAGTCAATGCCAAATTTCCCGAAGGTGCGGCTACCCGAAATCAACAAGTCCATGTTGGTTTCACGGAATCTGCGCGATTCCTGGGTATAGGTACCATTCACAAAACCCGCGGGTGCTGCTGCCAATGAAGCATGACCAGTAGGGAAGTTGTTGAAATCCTGATCGCGAGACCAGTAATCCTGGCCTACACGGCCTTGTACAAACAACCAGGGTGTAAGGTTGTACTTAAGGGCCAGGTTGCCAAAAAGGCGATCGCGGCGGATGTTTTGGAATTGTTCAGCGATCGTCCAATAAGGGTTGGTGCGGTTTCTGAAGCGGGAGTAAACAAACTCGTTGCCGGCCGCGTCGTATTTTTTCTCATCCAGAAGGCTCAGCGGCATGGAATTGGCCATGTTGTAGAGCGCGGTCGGGATGGGGTTGTCCTGGTTGGCAATGTTGGGTGGATTCTGGTTGTATTCATTGGAATAGTTGACGTTCCCAGTAAAACTTAGTTTGCTGGACAAGTCGTAAGCAAAGCCCAGGTTGACGGTTTTACGGTTGAACTTGTTGTTGCTGATGATCCCCTGGTTGTCCATATTGGCAAAAGACAGGTTGAAACCTCCTTTGTCGGTGGCCGCCGCGAGCGAGATGGTATTGGTGAGGTTTGATCCATTTTGGAAAAAGTTTCTCACCCGATCGAATTGTGGTTCGTAAGGTACGTTAACGCCATCAAACAAAACCTGGGTCATGCCTGGTTGGAATTTTTCACCAAAAGACCATTGCCCGGAGGTTGGGTTGGGTGCGGTGGGCCGTACGCCATTTTCCCCTTGTCCGTATTCGTATTGGTAATCGGTAAAATCGAGCGGTGTTTCATTGGTGTAGTTGGAGTTGAAACTCACGCCAATGCCTTTGCTTTTTCCTCGGGTTTTGGTGGTGATCATGATGACCCCATCCTTGGCACGCGAGCCGTACAAGGCCGCCGCAGTGGCCCCTTTGAGGATGGTCATGCTTTCGATGTCGTCGGGGTTGATGCTGGAAAGCCCGTCGCCCCCGTCAGAAGTGTTGCCCCCGCCACGCACCCCGATGGAGTTGTCAGCAGCGGCGTTGCCGGGGTTGGTACCAAAGTTGGTGTTGTCGATGGGTACACCATTGACAACGATCAGTGGATTGTTTTGCCCGGAAATGGAAGATTGTCCCCGGATGCGAATTTTGGAAGTACCCGCCGGGCCAGTCCCCAAACCGGAAATGTTTACCCCGGCGACTTTGCCTTGCAGAGTATTCATAAAATTGGGGGAACGGTTTTCGGTGAGGGCTTCACCGCCAACCGTTGTGGTAGCATAGCCCAATTTTTTTGATTCCTTGCGGATACCGAGGGCTGTAACTACCATTTCGCCCAATTCCAGCACGGCTGCATCCATTGAAACGGTAATTTGGGTACGGTTGCCTACGTATTCATCAACAGTCGTGAAACCCGTTGAACTGAAGGAGAGGGTGTCCGTACTGCGGGCACTAATGCTGAACTTACCGTCAATGTCGGTAACAGCTCCTGTAGTGGTACCTTTAATCAGTACCAGCACGCCAGGAATGCCCTGACCTGAAGTTTTGTCACTAACGGTTCCCGAAACTTGTTGAGCCATCACCAGGCTCGAGAAAAACAACAGTAAGCCGGCAAGTAAAGCACCTCGGGGAAAGCTGGAAGCCCAAAGGTGACCAATGAGTTGATTTTGTTCCATGATCCGATGATTAAATTTTAAAGATTAGAAAAGACCATTACAAATATCCGAGATTCAAAACTTTATAACTTCCATTTATGCCTGGCGGCGAATTTTGTACTTTTTTACAGGAATATTGACTTATTTTTGTTGGAAATAAGGTTGGTTAAACACTCGCTATACGGCCGATGAATCAATTGAATCTGCATGAAGGCAAGGCGGAATACCTTCGAGATTTTCCTTACATCATTGAATTGGTAAAACTAAAAATCCAGAATATTCAGCTGAATTCTTTTACAGTCAAAACAAACGAAGGGATCAGAATTGGCTTGATTACCGAGGGGAAATTCGATTGGGTCATTGCAGGACAAGGCTACACCCTTTTTCCTGGAGATACCTTTTTGATCTATCCCTGGCAAGAAATCGGTAGTCCCAAAGGAGTATTGGATATTGGAGCCTTGTGCTGGGTAAGCCTTAGTCCCGAGCTTTTTGACCCCAGCGGTTTATTACAATTTGGGGCATGGAGCAGCATCCCGGAATCGGAGCAAAGGGTAATTGGGAAAATTTTAGCGATGAATAAAAACCCCGTTTTGTCACGGTTTGGTGCAGGTCCTCAAATCCTTCAGCGCATTGAACACGAAATTTTGCAGCAAGAGATCGGCTATCGTACCCGGATAAACCACTTGCTTGACGAGTTGTTGATCAGCCTGGTTCGGCACCTCAGCAAAGCCGAGAACTTCCGCCGGGACTTTCCGCAAATCTTTTCGAAGTTGGAGCAAAGCCTGCGCGAAAACCTGGCTCATCCCTGGACGGTGGAAGAAATGGCGGGTTTGGTAGGACTGGGTACCACTGCATTTACGGAGAAGGTGAAGGCTTTTACGGGTTTTTCTCCGCTTCATTACCTCATCAATCTGCGGATTGCGGAGGCCATCAAACTCCTGCGGCAAACGAAAATGAGTTTGACGGATATCGCTTTCGATACGGGCTTTTATTCTTCGCAGCATTTTTCATCAACGTTCAAAAAACTGACTGGATATACCCCTCGGGCATACCGCAAAACCCAATAGAAAAACAATTTCTGCGTACCGACATAATCAACGAAAATGGATTGTATTCTTACGATTGACATCAATACTTCATCGGTTCGGATCCATGCATTTGACCTGACAGGAGAGGTATTGGGCATGCGAAAAGGTTCTTATCCCACCTTTCACCCCCAGGCAGATTACAGCGAACAAGACCCTGAACAAGTTTTTATTACGACCTTATATGTACTGAAGAATTTTATCAATGAAGTCATTCAACCCCAAAAATATAAGGTAAAAGCGCTGTGTTTTTGTGCGGCCATGCATAGTGTATTGGCCGTTGATAAAAATGGACGCCCCTTGGGCAATGCCATCATTTGGGCGGATAACCGTGGCATTAAAGAAGCCAACATTTTGAAAAAAAGTGCCTTTCGTTCGCCGATATACGAAGCTACGGGCACACCCATTCATCCTATGTCACCGCTCATTAAAATCAGTTGGATGCGGCATCAAGACCCAGAGCGCTTTGCCCAGGCCTTCAAGTTTGTTTCTTTAAAAGAATACATCGTGTTGCAGCTCACGGGGGAATACTTGGTAGACCACAGCATCGCCTCCTCCACGGGCTTGTTCGATATCCACCAGTTGCAGTGGAATGCACAAGCCCTGGAATTTGCCGGGATTAGTCCAGAAAGGCTTTCGGCGCCGGTTTCGATTTTTTTTGATGAAGTACCGCTTAAAAAAGAATATTCCAAGTCACTGGGTCTTTCCGGTTCTACCAAAGTCATTTTGGGTTCCAGCGACGGGTGCTCGGCTACTCTGGGGTCGGGCAACATTGCCGCAGACCGCGCTACGGTCACCATTGCTTCCAGCGGTGCCGTACGGGTAGCGAGCAAAGAAATTCTGGTGGATGAAAAGCAGCGGTTTTTCAATTATTTACTGGCCGAGGACTACTACATTTCGGGAGGCCCAACCAACAACGTTGGGGTGGTTTTTGATTGGTACACTCAGTTTTTTGGGAGTTTTAATCCTGGTCAGGAATTCGATCAGGTCAGAGAAGAACTGTTGCGTGAGGCGACCCAGGTACCCGCCGGAGCCAAGGGGTTGTTGTTTTTGCCTTATCTGCTTGGGGAAAGGGCTCCGATTTGGAACGCCAACGCCCGTGGGGTCTATTTTGGATTGAACATCACCCACGAGCAAAAACACTTGTTGCGCGCCACCATCGAAGGCATCTTGTTCGAGATGTACAGCATCGGCAAATTGTTGACCGACCACCGCTCCTTCAGCAGCATCAGCTTGACGGGGTCTTATTCCAGTATTCCCCTGTTTGCCCAAATTTTGACCGATATTTTTGGCTTGCCCTTTCACGTCAACACCAAAGTGGACAGTGTTGCCTTGGGGACGGCACTCATTGGACTCACGGGAATGAAATATTTTGCAGGTTTAGAAGAGGCTTCGGCGAGTACTCATTTTACGGAGACGTATACGCCAAATGCCCAAAACCATGAGTTGTACCTGCGGTATTTTGAGGTTTTTGAAAGCCTGAGTGGTAAGTTGGAGGCGGAGTTTGAAATGATTGCGGGACTGCAGTGATCAATAAATAGCTTCAATTGCGCGGATTTGCCCTGGTCAAAAGTTGTATAAGGTGCCGTGACTCGGAAACCTGGATAACCTAATTTGCATTAAAAAAGCACTCAATGTGAATTATGGCAAACAACTACGATCGAATCTATGGAGCGGTATAAAGTCAATTCCTTATCCGCCGCAGGCGGAAAAAAATCCGTTTTCATCCGTTCCATCCGTTTTCAATCATGTCGCTTTGGTTGAATAAGGTTGAAGGGAAAACGGATGGAACGGCTTCTTTTTCTATAAAAACCATGTTTGATGTACTTAAAACACCGAGAGACCACAGACATCATCCTCAAAAATTTTTATGCAGTATACAAAGAGCTTGGTCATGGTTTTTTGGAACGGGTTTACCAAAACGCCATGTTTTTTGCACTGCAAGAGGCTGATTTAAAGGTAGAGGCGCAACGCAGGATAAAAGTCTTTTTCAGAGGCAAGGAAGTTGGTGATTATTTTGCCGACCTGATTGTGAATGATGTAGTCATCATCGAGCTAAAGGCAGCAGTTGCCTTGAATCCGGAACATGAAATGCAATTGGTCAACTATCTAAAAGCCACGGAAATTGAGGTTGGTCTTTTGTTGAATTTTGGCAAAGAGCCAGAATTTGAGCGAAAAGTGTGGGTCAACGATAAGAAGAAATTAAAACGATAGCCACACAGGATAGGGTTTATTCTTTTCAATCCATTTTTCCTTCATTCCTATTCAACCAAAGCGACATGATTGTAAAACGGATGAAACGGACTAAACGGATTGGAACGGACTTTGACTCGCCTTCGGCTCGTCCTTATCCGCCGCAGGCGGAAAAAAAATCCGTTTTCATCCGTTCCATCCGTTTCATCCGTTTTCAATCCTGTCGCTTTAGCAAAAAGAAGCGAAGCATAGTCCGCAGACGACCGCGGATATTCAATATTCAATTGCTGCCGCATTTTACCGATCAAATTAATCCATAATTTTACGTTCTCTCAACATAATTTTTCATCCATGATTGAGGTAATCCAAGGAGACATCACCAAAATCCCAGCCGACGCCATTGTAAATGCGGCCAATACCTCCTTGCTTGGTGGCGGCGGTGTAGATGGTGCCATTCATCGAGCTGGTGGGCCTGACATTCTGGAAGATTGTAAAAAAATCCGCAGCAAACAGGGAGGCTGTCCAGTGGGTACTGCGGTGATTACAACTGCGGGCAAACTTCCGGCGAAGTACGTTATCCATACGGTAGGTCCGGTTTGGAATCAGGGAAAATCCAATGAAGAAATTTTGTTGGCCTCAGCTTATTTGAGTAGCCTTAAACTAGCTACCGAACATGAAGTAAAAACGATTGCTTTTCCGAATATCAGTACAGGTATTTACCGTTTTCCCAAGCAGCGGGCGGCGGAGATTGCGGTGGATACTGTTCAACAATTTATGGCTACTAATGCCGGAATTGAAAGGGTAATTTTTGTTTGTTTTGATGAGGAGAATTTGAAGATTTATTCTGAGCTTTTGAAGGCAGCTTAAAAATCCCGCTCAAAGAATTAAATTATAAAGAAAAAATTATCAATTACTTAAAACATCGCCCTCTGAAGCTAAATGTATGTATCGCGCAAATAGTAGCACTTCTGGCCTTTTTTATAGTAGTAATGTCTTCCTTTGTTAAGTTCACTTTGGTCATATAGATTATTTTAGATCATAGATGTCTTCAGGTATACCTTTTTAATTACTCTAGAATCCACGTCCAAAATGATATAAATTTCATTTGATGTCAAGTAACAAGTTTGATCAACCGATGTATAACTTGGGAACAATCTATACCCGATATTTTCCGCGTGTAGAATTTCGGCAAGTTCAGGCCAAAAAACTTCCTCCGAAAAAGTATTATACCAGGTAAACTGAATCATAAAACAAGTAGCCAGTTCAAAATAAAATTCAACTTGACCGTATTTATAAATCATCGTTTTATGGCGTTTGCCTAAAAGAGCAAAATCATCAGCTTCCCCCAATTTCATTTTTATTTCCTCCTGGCTCACACCAAGGGAAATCCCCCTTACTGATTTTTTAGTGAGGAACTCAAAGATTTGTGGCGAAATCATTGCAGTTGATTAGATTATTCGTAAGTTTTAACTCAAAATCAGCCCTCCCTGTTTTCCAAAATACAAACTTTCCCCACTTTTCCCCGCCTACATTTCCCAAAAAAAACTATATTTCCGTCCTTTTTCTTTTCAAAAACGATCAGAAATCTATGTCGGAAAACAAACCAACAACCCAAGCGCACCCCCACATGAAGGAGTGGTCGCAGGAATTGAAAGGCCAGAATTCCTGGACCATGTTTAAAGTGATTTCGGAATTTGTAGAAGGCTTCGAAACCCTCAATGTGATTGGCCCCTGTGTGTCCATTTTTGGTTCGGCACGCACCAAATCAGATCATCCGTACTACAAACTCGCCATCGACATCGCCCGCCAACTGACCATCGAAGGCTACGGGGTAATCACTGGTGGTGGCCCTGGGATCATGGAAGCCGGTAACAAAGGCGCCTCCCTCTATGGCGGTAAATCGGTGGGTCTGAACATCAATTTGCCCTTCGAATCAAACTGTAATCCCTTCATCGACAACGATAAAAACCTGCAATTTCGCTATTTCTTCATCCGCAAGGTGATGTTTACGAAGTACGCTCAGGCTTTTGTGGCGCTACCCGGTGGTTTTGGCACGATGGACGAAGTGTTTGAAGTACTGACCTTGATCCAGACCAAAAAGATCAACAAAGTGCCGGTCATTTTGGTAGGTACAAAATATTGGTCGGGATTAAAAGCCTGGATGTTCGAAGTGATGGAGGAACAAGAACACAACATCTCTCCCGGCGATCTCGATTTGTTGCCTGTAACCGACGATCCCGAAGAGGTAATCAAGATCATCAATGATTTTTATGGACACACCAATAAACTAAAGCCGAACTTTGAGCTGTTATAGTGCGTAGTTTATCATCAGTGTATTAAAAAAAAGAAAATGCGCCTTCGCAGCAGTATCATCGGCCTGTCATTGCTATTTCTTTGCTTGGGTGTTCAGGCACAAAGTGGATTGGCCGACAGCATCCAACGCATCCATGTATGGTTGTCCAGTCACGTCAAAACCACCCCTGAAGGCAGTTCCTGGCCCCTTGTACCCGAGGAAGGCAGCGGACGAATCGGCCTGGACTTGTACAGCGGCATTCCGGGCATCGTGCTTTTTTACCTGGAAGCCCATCACGCTACTGGCCGTCCCGAATACCTTGCTGCGGCTCAAAGTGGCGCAGACTTTCTGCTTTCTCGCATGCCCAATCAGTTGAGTGCCGCTGATCCGCAAGGCATGACCGGTTTGTTTTCGGGCATCTGCGGTGCAGGTTTTGTGCTGCGGGAAGTCTACAAAGTGAGCAAAGAAGCACGTTATGAGGAGGGGTTTCAGCGCACGCTTAAACTCATGCTCAATGCAGCGGATACCCGGGGCGAAATTACCCATTGGGGCCAGATCAACGACATCATTTCGGGCAATGCGGGCATTGGTTTATTTTTGTTGTACGCTTATCGCGAAACCAAAAATTTCACTTATCTGGAGATGGCAGCCAATACTTGCAATTGGCTGATCACCAACGCCAAACGGGTGAACGCTGAGCAATGGAAGTGGAGCATGTGGCCAGGAGCGCCTACCACCATGCCCAATTTTTCGCACGGTACTGCCGGGGTGGCTTACTTTGCCGCCGAGGTATTTGCCATTTTGGAAGAAGGCCGTTATTTGCGCACTGCCCTGAATGGTGCGCGCTACCTGCAAACCCTAAAAAACGCCGATGGCTTGATTCCCCACCACGAAGAAGGGGATGGCAAACAACTATTTTATTACGGGTATTGTCACGGGCCCGTAGGTACTGCTCGCCTGTATTATGTGCTGTTCAATTCGTATAAAAAAGATCGAAAAATATGGGAAAAAGCCTGGGGTGAATCCATCAATACGCTGCTGAAATCCCCGATTCCGCAACAAAGAACGCCGGGTTTTTGGAACAATGTCAGCCAGTGCTGTGGCAATGCCGGCGTAGCCGAGTTCTTTCTAACGTTGTATCGGATGGAAGGCAAAAAAAAGTACAAAGCATACGCCTGGCTGCACACCCAGGATCTGCTAAAACGTGCAACCGCAGATGCACAGGGTTTGCGTTGGATCCAGGCCGAAAATCGCAGCCAACCAGAGGCCACCACCGCCCAAAGCGGCTATATGCAAGGTGTGGCGGGGATTGGCATCTTGTTCTGTCATTGGCTGGAATTGGAACAAGGCAAAAAACAGCTGATCCGTTTTCCCGATGACCCGTATCGAGATTTTTGAAAATTCCATTTACAATTCATTCTGCTTTATCGTCAATTCAAGGCACTTTAGCGTCAATTCATTCCGGTTTGTCAAAAATATTGTCACACTTAGGCAACCTATCGCACGTGGGAATCGTTCTTTAGTGGATTTCGGTGCCAATATATGTTAGGACTTCTAGTCTTATCGCACCCTGAAAGGAAACCGGAATCGCTTATTTATTGTCTTACAGAAGATCCTCTTAACCCAAATATTTCATCACCTAAACTGAGAAACCGTGGTAATGGCTAAAAAGAGTAAATGGACCGCCGAGGACCGCATCATCGAACTGATAGCCTGGGAACTCAACATCCCCTCCTCGCGCATCAACCCCCACACTGACCTCGTTGACGATCTGTATCTCGACTCGGTTGACAAAGACTTATTGATTGCAAAATTGGAATCTCAATTTGGCGTTTTCCTCAATCAGGAACAAGCTGCTAAAATTGATACGGTACGTGATGCTAGTTATTTCTTGCAGCAGAATGCAGCGTAGAAGAGTGAGTTATGAGTTATGAGTGATAAGTTCACACAATTTTCATAACTCATAACTCATAACTCATCACTCCAGTTTATATCCATTCTCATATTTCTTCTTCAAATACGCATTCGCCCCCTTCTCCTCAAATTTTCCTTTTTCCGCATCCCAATGTAGGGCCTGTCCACTGCGGTAGGCGATGTTGCCCATTTGGCTGACAATACCTACTCGGGCGCCGATGCCAATGCTCGCTTTGGCCGCCTCAGGTTCTTTTACCGCAACCGCTTCCAGAAAATTTTGCACGTGTAAATCCAGGCCCGATGAACCATGAGCCTTTTGGGAGGGAACTGCCTCGATGTTTTTGTGGTGGGGAATGACTTCCCAATCTTCTCTACTGATGACCATGGTGCCGTTTTCTCCCAAAAAAGCGACCCCTTGTGGCCGGTTGAAGTTGCCAATTCCAATGCCGAGGGTATGCTCCCAAATCAGGTTGAAATCCCTGAAGTTGTACACAGCGGTTAACGTGTCAGGGGTTTCTTGCGCATCATTCAGAAAAGCCATCTTTCCTCCTGAGGCCATGATGCTATGGGGCATTTCGGGTTCCATGAATTGTAACACGGTATCGATCAAATGTACCCCCCAGTCGGTCATCAATCCACCGGCATAATCCCAATACCAACGAAAATTAAAGTGAAATCGATTGGGGTTAAAAGGGCGTTTGGGAGCAGGACCCAGCCAAAGATCATAATCAACTCCGCTTGGTACTGGGCTGTCAGGTGCTTTGGGAACAGCCGATACCCAGTCGATGTAAGCCCATGCTTTGACGGTACGTATACGCCCCAATTTTCCGGACCGCATGTATTGATGAGCGTCCTCCAAATGGGGCAAACTGCGCTGCCATTGCCCAACCTGTACCACTCGCCCCGAGCGGGCGGAAGCCAGTTCCATCGCACGTATTTCGGCAATGGAATTGCCAATGGGTTTTTCCACATAAACATCTTTTCCTGCGGAAACTGCATCCAAAAATTGCAGGCAATGCCAGTGATCCGGGGTGCCAATGATGACGATATCTACTGCTTGATCGGCCAATAAATCCTGATAATTTTTGTACAGTTTGGGGGCGGTCAACCCCGCTTTTTCCAAATCCGACTTGCGGCGATTGAGCACATTGCTGTCTACGTCGCATAAGGCCGCACAAAAACACGCACTATTTTTGAGAAAAGATTGCAAATCACTAAATCCCATGCCATTACAGCCGATTACCCCAACGCCAAGACGGTCATTGGGACTGATGTAGCGACGTTGAGCCACGATCAGTTCGAGGGGTAAATTGCCTAGTATTCCTGCACCGATGGCCAGTTTTCCGGCATGGTGGATGAATTTTCTGCGGGAATGGTACATATTCCGTTGGTTTGTCTTTCTTTAACGAGCCAGGCTTGGAAAAATAGTATTTGACTTGTAAGCTTTGACGTTTATTTAAGGAAAAACCTGGAGGAAAGACTTTTATTCTTTCAGCACCATCAATCGGTGGACTTTAGCCCCTTCTTGTAACCTCAGCCAGTAGTGACCTGCTGGCAATTCAGGGGGCAAGGCTATTTCGTACCAACCCGGGGTTCCCTGCAAGTTCAGCCCAACTTTTCGACCCATCACATCCATTAAATAAACCTGTTGGGGGACCAAAGTCAGGGGTGTCTGGATGTATACACGATCTTTGGCTGGATTGGGGAAAATAGAAAGTAATTCTCCCTTGTCCATCGTGATGGCGATAACCTTGGAATGGTCTACTGTGCCGTTAAAATCTACTTGTCGTAGACGATAATAATTGATGCCAAGTAGTGGCGTAGCATCAAAATAACGGTATGTTTGAGCCTCTTCGGTTGTACCTTTGCCTTTCACGCTGGTGATTTCTAAAAAGTCCAAACCATTGGCACTGCGTTCGAGGGCCATGTAATCGTTATTGAGTTCTGAGGCCGTAGCCCAAGAGATGAGTACACCGTTGTCCTTGATACTGGCTTCAAAAGCGCTCAATTCGATGGGCAAAATACAGAGGCCATCGGCACCCGCTGTACCTGCACCAGGGGGATTTTGGCCTCCAATGTTTCCGAGCATTCCGGCAGTTCCGCCAGAGCCGCCTGTGCCCCCCACTCCACGTGCACCCCGAGCCCCGCCAGTGCCCAGTCCTCCGCTTGGCGTTGTACACGCTACCGCAGTACAATAACCTGCATCGCCTCCGAAAGCATCTCCTCCAGGACCTCGGTCACCTCCATTGCCGCCATCACCGCCAACTCCATTGGCTCCACCAAAACCTCCATTTCCTCCATCTCCTCCGTCGCCACCTGCACCACCAGTAGCATTGCCCCCATTGACGGTTGTACAACTGCCTCCATTGGTGCCATCACCACCATAAGCTGCACCACCTGCGCCGCCGTTTCCACCGTGCCCTCCTCTACCGCCGTTATCG
>NZ_JADKCX010000012.1 GCF_016718685.1 Haliscomenobacter sp.
AAGTAGTCAATTTTAGAAGTGGACAAGTTTAACGTTGTCGGCCAGATTCTCGCGTTGGGTCGTAAGGTTGTACCATCTGTGTTTTGGGTATTTCTGTTTTTAATGTGATCTGTTAATCGTCCAATTTGCTGTCTGCAGCACTACGCGAAAAGGTTAAAATAAACATTCAGTTTTCACTGGGATTGAGCCCTGCCGAATAAAGTTTGCCTCCTCCAGGTTTCCCGCTTTAACAATAACTACATGAGGCGGAACCTCGGATTTGTAGTTGAGTTCCAAATACACTGCCGACCCTTTGGCCAACAAACCGGAGTGAGCATCGCGCGGGTTGCCAATTCTGCCGGGTATTGGGTACTGAGTTGGATCAAACCAGATCCTGCCTTCAAAAGCTCCTTCAGTAGTAATACTCTTGTCGGTTAGACTCATTACCAGTGACCAGGGGTTTGAAAAACGTGGGCATTACTTTCCAAAATTTTTCTACGAAAGCAAACCGAATGCCACTTCGGTAAGTGACTTTCCGGACGAATGCTGTCTATTTCGTTGGCTTTTAGTTCAATATTGAACTCAAGCGGCTGAAAAAGGATAAATCTCCGGTGTGGTACTGATGCCGTTGTCATTGATACCCGCTTCAATTACACCTTTGTGCCCCGGTTTTGAGGATAGAATCCGCGCTGGCAGCGCATACACGCCAAAAGAAGCCATCAACACTCAGCCACACTTCGGTGATTTTGGCCAAGCACTACCTTGGACTCCGGTGGTTTGTACCTCAAAAGGCGCTATCCAGATGTATGCAGGAATATCCTCCACTGGATTGATCAGGTTGCATGCCGTTCCACTCAACAGTAAACAGAGCAAAGCCGAAAACAAGAACATCGGTTTCCGGGCTGCAAAATCCAACTTTTTACCCTGAGTACTCATTATTTTTGAGGTAACGCTGTATTATTAAATGATTACTCCTTGGTAAAGTCTGCTCTCCAGGGACCCTGGTCAATTTCCCGATGATCTCGTAAGCAAGCTTCAGGCCTGATACCCATCTTCAAGTACTTTGACCTTGGGCGTGGTATGGTTGATATTATCGGCAAGGGCTCGAATTCCATTTTAATGGCATTGACCGATTCAATAGGCGGCATATCAATGTGCAGCATTTTATCCCTCGTAGGGTACTCCATTCAAGGAGGTTCGCATTTTCGGGCAAATTCGCGGCATTCAGGTCGTACAGACGGACCACAGTGCGCGCGTTTCCAAAAAATCGAGACTGATGTAAGCGTCGCGCTGAAAGAAGCGCACTTTGCGCATTTGTTTCATCGAGATGCGACTGGCAGTCAGGTTGGCAACACAACCATTGTCAAATTCGATGCGCGCGTTCGCAATATCTGGTGTTTCGCTGACCACCGCAACCCCGTTGGCGCTTACTTTGGTCGGCCTCGCGTCAACCATACTCAAAGCAATGTCCGGGTCGTGGATCATCCAGGTCGAGCACCACCGATACGTCCGTTCCGCGTAGATTGAATGCGGCCAAGCGGTGCCTTCAATGAACTGGGGTTGAGGTCGGTGTTTTTCCAGCGCCAACAAGGCGGGGTTGAAGCGCTCCACGTGGCCAACTTGTACTTGTACTCCATATTCTTTGCTCGAATCGGATCAGTTCTTCGCCTCCGTGATAGTATGGGTAAGCGGTTTCGATAAACACGTGCTTACCACCGCCTGACCGATTGACTTACTGCCTGACCCCCCTTGGCACGGCCAAGGGCGAAATGGGTGGTCGTGGGCGTGACTAATATCCCTACCACATCCACAGCCTGGATAAGGGCTTCGACCGACTCAAAGCTCTGAGCTTGAATTGTTCGGCTACTGCTTTCGCCATTGACGGATTGGGGTCGTAAAAACCCACCAAATAGCTACGTTTCTACCGCCAGTTGGATGCATTCAAGTGAATTTTGCCCAAATGGCCTGTGCCGAGATGCCTATTTTTAGCATGGTTGCTTATTTATAAGCTTACATCAAAATGGCCCCAAACAAAGTGATCAGAAAGGCCACCACTATCGCCATCCGAATCGAATATTGCATGTCCGGTTGACAAATGCCGGGATGTGCTCCCGCATGTGGGGATACCAGGAGATGATCTCCTCCTCCATTTTGTTTGTTTGTTAAAAATGTGGACTACCCAAATTCTACGCGGTTTTGCGCCAAATTTGTAGACTTTGAACACTTTGACCCGGAAATACACATTCAAAAAAGCATGGCAGCAAACAGTGCCAAACCAGCGTGAAGCAGGTGTCATCATTTGCTTCGGTTTGATGAAGATAATGGGGCAAAATTACAGGGAAAGTAGGTTGCGGTGGTGGGAGATAAATAAAATGGGGAAATGATAAATTTCAGGACGAGACAATTCTTTAAGAAAAAAATGACCAACCCGATATGTTGGGCTGGCCCATAACCTTTATAGTTAACACTACACTATGCAGCAATGAAACCGTCCCCAGCACCAACGCGCGGGCGGTGGTCAGCAACTCGTCGAAGCTCTCGCTGGCAGCATTGGCGGTACTCTCACCCTGATATTGGGCGATGTTTACCTGCTTGAGTAGTAAGTTCTTCTCCATCGTAATTGGCTTGCACCAGCGCGCCGATGCCGCCCGTGTCGCTGCCCGTAATCCGGGGTTTCACATCGCCAAATTGTGCGGCTTTGCGCATCCTGGCGCACGTGCGAGGCGTGGCGAGCTTCCACTGAGTGGATGTTCAGCGCCGCTTCCAAAACGTCAGGGTTGATCAAGTTACCGGCTGGCCTTTCGGGCGCGTATGCGTGTCTTCAGGGTTTGAGCTACCATAAAAAGTTGATAGTTGGAGGGCCGAAGCAAAAGGCCCGGTACCCGTACCTTACCACCCGAAAAATCGAGAGTTGGTTTGGCCAAAATTGTTACCCGAACCAGTAATGGCGGTCTTGAGAAAATTGACGTGCGCCATTCATGATCGCGGATGGTGGTAATGGTCGGCAGTAGACCACCAAGCAGGAATCAAGCCCGCGCTGCTGGTTGCCTTCAAATAAATTCAGTATTCCAGGTATTCCAGGGTCAGTGCAAATTCAGACGTCGATAACGGAACTGCTTGGCGACAGATCGTAAGCTTTATGGAACACAGTACCCAACATAAAGGGGGAGAAATAAAGGCAATTTTTACCCAAACCGCTGACAAGTATGCATGGCCTTACGGCGCGTGTCGATCCCGGTCAAAATTTCCGGATCCTGCTCACTAATGATAGTTAACACTTATAGTATGTTCATGGATATGTCTTTTGATGGATGAAAGTTAAGCAGTTAGGCTGCTCGCGTTCAGTTTGGTTTTGATGTACGTTTTGGCAATGTCCAACACTGCCCGGGGCTTACGAGACATTTCGAGGCCGTTGGCATCGATTACGGTGCTGTCGGCAAAGAACCATTGCTGAGCAAATCACGAATATAGGCGGCATGGCTTGGCTTCCAACGGATACAATTTTGCCAGCCAGCCGATAAGGTAATCCACCGAAGCGAGGTAGCGACCAGCGCCATTGTAGGCAGATACACCGAGGTCTTCAAAAGCCTTGGCCGTCATCAGCACACTATCGCGGCTGTTGAAATTCACGCTGCTGAAATCCACTTCCAGCGCCTGGATGGCATTGGTACCTAGTGCAGCTTTGAAAAATTCGCGGTGTGCAATTTCATGATCGCGGATATCGGTGAGCAAGCTGCTTTCGGCGCTTGAAATACCCGTATAGGGCGTAGTGATTACCTGAATGTGAGAAAGCCGCTTCGAGTTGTTCGAGCGCGTAAGGCGTATTGAGGATGGCGGAAGTCACCTGACCCAAAATTTACGCCATCGTTGTCATCGTCTCTTTGTCCGCAAAAGCAATCATGGAAACCAGCCCCGGCAGTCAAAGGCAGCTCCAGTATTGCGCGGGAATTTCCTCCGACCGGGGCTTTTTTTAGCGGGTCAAAATCACTGGATTTGACGTTGATCATTTGTTTTGTCATAAAATAGGGATTGGTAGTTAAATGATACCTAGACATTACGCAGCAAAAATTGTTTCGGATTGGATTTGTCCAAAAATAAAAATTAAAAAATGATGCCTGTTCATTCATTGAATTATCCGAGATACACAGAGAATAGGTACATTTTCGGGCTTCAATATTTATCTTATCAATGTTTAATGTTCATTTTATTTCATCCACAAGATTCCTTGTTGAATGAAAAGCACGGACATTTGGTAGCGTAAGAGCATGTCTAAAAAAGGTTGAAGCATGGACAGTAAGCCCCCTATCGATCAAAACACTCCCCTTCCCGCCGAAGAACCTCGGGAGCTATGCGCCAACTGTGGCAAAAAAATGGCCAAAAAGGGCAAGTTCTGCCCACACTGTGGTCAAAAACGTTTTGAAGGGCGGGTTCCATTGAAAGAATTGACTAGCAAGTTTTTATACAAAGCAACCAATCTGGACAGCAAGTTACTGCGCATGATGTGGCGCTTGTTGATTCCTGCTCAGGTAACCCTGGATTATTTCTCGGGAAAAATCAAGCAGTACCCCCACCCTTTCCAATTTTTCTTCGTGGTCATGTTTTTCCTTTTATTGGCGTACACCAAACTGGGCGACGCCTCCAATAGTGGGATACAATTCAATATAATAGGGGAAGACCCCACACTGAATGCCGATGGCTCAAAAAAACCGGTTCAAAAAGATAAACAATCCAATTACTACTTTTTGCTGGAACGTTATGTTTTTAGTCGGGAAATAGAACCGGGTTACGATTCATTTGCCTCCTACACTTCAAACCCCAGCGGTTAAGAATCGCTGGTCATCCTCGACAAAACCAATGGCAAGTGGATCAAACAAATGGAGGAGATCATTCGCGAAACCAAAAGCAAGGGATAGCCTAGCTATGAATTTTGGCTCACGAGTAGTAAAAATTGCGTTTAAAGACATTGTTGAACACAACCCCGACGAACTCATCCTTATGTATGACATCAAGGATTGGCTGGGGAAAACTTTACTTCGCCAGGGCATCCGATCCATCCAAAACCCTGATGATCTGATCTCCGCCTACATCGGTAGTTTCTCCTGGACGATCCTGGCTTTGATCATTGTCATGGCCGAGGCCATGCACCTTTTTACTGCCACAAAAAGGTATTACGTCAGAGCATTTTGTCTTGCTGCTACACTGGCATTCCGGTGTGTTACTGATGTTAACTTTAATTCTTGTTTACAACTATTTTCTCCTCTGGGCGAGTGGTGGGGCTTTGTCATCCTAGGTGCCGCAGTCTTCTTGTTGTTGACCATGAAACGATTTTATGCGCAAAACTGGTTTTGGACTACCTTCAAATGGTTTTGGTTCATCATTTTTTACGCAATTGGTTTTTCGATACTTTTCGCATTGGGACTCTTGGTGGTATTCACGTTTTTTTAGTTCAATGAGGTAGAACGCCCCGGGTTGTATGCTAAAATCCGACTCGAATATGAAATCTACATTTGCAATTAAAACACTATTCCCAAGTGGTCGCCCGACGGAAAATGGATTGCCTTTGCCAGCAGCCGCAATGACAAAAGCCAGATTTTTGTCATCCACCCCAACGGCGGCGAGGCACAACAAGTGAGCAATGAAGACGACGGTGTGAGCAACTTTGAATGGTCGCCGGATGGCAAACAATTTGCCTTTGTCAAACAAGAACCTGAAGACAAGGAAGAGAAAAAACGCAAAGAGCGCTACGGCGGCTGGGCCGCCGACGATGCCGAATACCACCTTTCTCACCTGTGGTTGCTGGAGTTTAAACCCGACATGATGCCTTCACCCGGGGAGTTGCCTTGTTATGATGAAAAGAAGGATTCCACCGCCAAAAATGATTGTATCACCTACCCTAAGGCCACTCGCCTGACTGGGGGAAGTTTTACGGTGAGTGGTTTTGACTGGTCGCCCGACGGCAAAATGATTGTGTATAATCGGCAGCCGAATCCCTTGATCAATTATTCCATGTACTCGGATATTGAAGTCATCGACGTAGCGAGCAAACAAATCAAGTACAAAGTCGCCAACCCTTCGGTGGACAATTACGCGGCCTGGTCTCCCGACTCCAAAAAGCTGTTGTACACCAGCAGTCTGGACGATACCACATCTTTCTATTACAAAAACGATAAACTGTTTGTCGCCGGCCTGGCCGGTGGAAAACCCGCACTGCTGCCAGGATTTTGACGAAGACATCAGCAGCATCGTTTGGAATGATTCCGGTCTCTTTTGCCGCATTTCAGCGCACCAAACGCCAGCTCTTCCTGATTGATATGAGTTCCAGGGCAAATAAAAGCCTCTCCAATGGCAAGGACATTCTGGGCGGCTACAGTTTTTCCAAAGACGGCAAAATCCTGGCCTACAGCGCCTCTTCTGCTACTACCCTCAGCGAGATTTTCAAAACGCCGTTGCTCACTTTCAAGCCTGTACAAATCACCAACATGAGCAAGCAGATCGCTACCTGGAAAACGGCAGTGAGCGAGGTCATCAGTTGGAAGAGTAAGGATGGTGCGGAAATCGAAGGCGTCCTGCAAACCCAAATTTTGATCCGAGTAAAAATACCCCCTCCTGGTGATGATTCACGGCGGCCCCACCGGGATTGATCTGCCCCAACCCGTGCCCGGCAGTGTATACCCCGTGCTGCAATGGCTGGAAAAAGGGGCTTTGGTGCTGCGCGTGAACTATCGTGGCTCGGCGGGTTATGGTGAAAAATTCCGTTCACTCAATGTGCGCAACCTCGGGGTAGGCGACATGTGGGACGTCATGTCGGGTGTCGACTTTCTGATTGCCCGAGGTAGCGTGGACCCCGACCGTATGGGCTGTATGGGCTGGAGCCAGGGTGGCTACATTTCGGCTTTTCTGACCACGAATACCGACCGTTTCAAAGCCATCTCTGTAGGTGCGGGTATTTCCAACTGGATGACCTATTACGTGAGCACCGATATCCATCCCTTCACGCGGCAGTATTTGCAGGCCACCCCCTGGGGTGACCCGGAAATTTACCGCAAAACCTCACCGATGACCAACATCAAAAACGCCAAAACCCCTACCCTGATTCAGCACGGCGAATTTGACCGCCGGGTGCCGATTCCGAATGCGTACGAATTGCTGCAAGGTTTGCAGGACAATCAAGTGCCCGCCAAATTGGTCGTGTACAAGGGATTTGGGCACGGCATCAACAAACCCAAAGAACGACTGGCCGCGTTGTGGCACAATTGGCAGTGGTTCAATAAGTACATTTGGGGGGAGGAAGTGGAGATGGGGACGAAATGAGGGTACAAATGACGAATGATCGCCTTTTTTAGACTGAAGCATTCCTTTCTAGGGAATCTATCAATCTTTTGTCGATCTTTGCTTGCTCAGATTAGTAAACAAAATCGTTTTCTTCTTTCTCTGCCTTCTACCTTCCTCTCCCAAGTAATTCTCATTAGTCCTAAATTCATGCCCATATCCATTCGTGTAAACACCACAAATGTGTTAAAGCCGCTCTATTATACTTGTGCCTGACGACATTCCAAACGAAGACTTTTTGCCCAACGGTGCCGCTACCCAGGAAAGTAAGCTAAAATCTCTTGAGCAGGCCAATAAATTGATGATTTCCGAAGCGAAGTCAGTCTGCTATTGCGATTACCACGAAGTTGATAGAGCAGCTCAAAAGGGAAGGCCAGTATGATTCCCCTTTAGGTTTTGAAAGTGAGATTGGTACACGGCTCAGCCCTCGTTCATGCCGACACAAACCGAACGGGGATGAATTTTTATTAGCGTTAAAAGAAACCAGCAAGGCAAAAAAACAGCGGTCGGTTTTTGCCGAAACCTGCCGAATCATCGCAGCTGAATTGGAGTTTGTAGGGCAGAAAGAAGGAAGTTTAGCCAATCTTCGGGAAGCACAGGCTGCTATTCAACAATACCATTTGGATTCCAGCTATCCGCACTTCGCGGTACGTATATCTTCCTGGCACAGAATATTTGGCGATCGGGACTCCTCCATTTTTTACGCCAATGAAGCCATTCGTACCGCACCAAAGTTTGGAAAAATCTTTGAAGAAGCAACCGGACAATGGCTGCTGGGGTTCAATTACGAAAAAAAAGATCCCGAAAAGGCGATCTATCATTATAGAATCGGGGCGCAACTGTTTCGGAGAATCAAAGAATACACCTCATTTCGTTCAATCCATTTAAATATGGCCAATCTGAATCTGGCCAGAGGAAATTCACGGCAAGCCATGACCAGCTTAGATTCAGTTCTACTTTTTTATCCCCTTACCACAGAGAACAACATCGATCAACTTTACGTAGCCTTTATCCTCAAGGGTGAAGCTTTTCAGCAAATGAGCCAGCTCGATTCTGCTATTTATTATTTGAAAGTTGGCCACTCCAAAGAGTTGAAATTGCTCAAGTCTGAAAACAAGGAGAAAATTGTAGAAATAGGCAACAAATACAAGGTAGCCCAACAAGAAAAGGAACTTTTGGCCACAAACCTTCAGCTAGAACAGGAGAAAGGAAATCGGAATTGGCTGTTGGCAATCGCTGCCCTGGTTATCGGCTTTGCGGGGGTGCTGGCTTTTGTACCTACGATTACAAAAGCCAACCAAATCACCCGGAAACAGTCGGAACAACTCAAAAGCCTCGATGTAGCCAAATCCGCTTTTTCGCCAATGTGAGCCACGAACTACGAACCCCGCTCACCTTGATCCTCGGCCCCATCCGCTCACTGCTGAAAGAAAACCGCCTGCACGAAAAACAATCCCAATTGCTGCAAATGGTCAACCGGAGCGGGAAACAATTGGAACAGTTGGTGGCGGAGATACTTGACCTGCGGAAATTGGAGATGGGCAAAATGGAACTGTACGCAATACCAACCCGGCTGACTGCTTTCTTCAGCAGCTACGCTGCTCAATTTGAGTCGCTGGCACATAGTCGGCAGATTGATTTTTCATTTGAAACTGCTATGGACAAAGATTTGGTGGTCCAGATAGACCAGGAGAAGTGCCGCCAGATGTTGTACAACCTGCTTTCCAATGCCTTCAAATTCACGCCAACGGGCGGGCAGATTAAGGCAAAACTGACTGTAAATAAAAGCATCCTCCAACTCGAAGTGGCAGACAACGGCCCGGGCATCCATCCCGACGATCTGCCCCACTTATTCGACCGCTATTTCCAGACCACCCGACCCGAAAAGCCGGCCGAAGGCGGCACGGGTATTGGCCTTGCCCTGTGTCACGAGTATGCGCGACTGTTTGGCGGCCATATCGAAGTAAAAAGTGTGCCCGGCGAGGGCACGGTTTTCAAGGTGGAGTTCCCGGTCATCCTGGCCGGAGCCGAAGCATCCGCCGCTCTGGGACTTACGGAGCAGCTGGAAATTGTTCCGATCAGCGCTTCCGATAGCCCGCGCTCCGCCCTACAAGACACCCGCGAACCGGCCCTCGCGTCAGCGGAAACTTCCGGCCCAGCCAAACCGACCATTCTCGTGGTGGAAGACAACCCCGAACTTCAGGAGTACATCCGCACGATCCTGTCGGACAAATACCAGGTCTTCAGCGCAGAACACGGCCAGGCAGCCTTGTCCATGCTGGATGATGAATTAAGAATGATGAATAAGGAAAAACGCCGCGCACAAAATTCATCATTCATCACTAATCATTCATCATTCAACCCAGATCTGGTCCTTTCCGACCTCATGATGCCGGTCATGGATGGCTACCAATTGCTCGAAAAACTCAAGTCCAACAGCGCCACCCGGCACATCCCGGTCATCATGCTCACCGCGCGGGCCGATATACAGGACAAACTGAAAGCCCTGCGCATCGGCGTGGACGACTACCTGCTCAAACCCTTCGACGAGGAGGAACTGCTGGTGCGCATCGAAAACCTGTTAAAAAATCAGGCGGCCCGCCGCACAGCAGTCGCTGATGAACCCGAGTCGGAAGCCGTCGCCCCACTCTTGTCGCAGCCCGACCAGGAATGGTTGGAGGGCTTCGAAGGCTACGTCGGGCAACATCTGGCCGACGACACCCTCAGCATATCCACGCTGGCCTACCACTTCGCCATGAGCGAATCCACCCTGCTGCGCCAGTTGAAACGCCTGACGGGACTTTCGCCGATTCAGTACTTGCAGGAAGTGCGCCTCAACGAAGCCCGCCGCTTGCTCGAAAACCGCAGGTACAATTCCGTCGCACAAGTGGCCTCAAAAGTGGGCTACGATGATACCCGCTCTTTTTCCCGGAGTTTCCGGCAGCGCTTCGGGAAGTTGCCGTCGGATTGCTGGGGGCGTGATTTTTGGATGATGCTGGCCGGTACTGGGTGTTTTGCCCTTTTTACCCTCATTTTGACGGAAAATGCTACACGATTGACGGGGAATGTCACTTGGGGTGAGGGCATATTTGTGCTGTTGGTTTTAACGGATGAACCCTGATTCATCTCCAGCACGATTCAAACAGTTTAAATTTCAACAACATGAAAATGAAATTCATCATCGGGCTTTTAGGCTTATTGTTTTTTACGGCAGCAAAGGCGGAAATCGTCCCTGCCGGCGATTTTTTATTGCCCAACGGCACACTCAATATCGCGGCGATCGGCTCAAAACAGCTCACGCTCAACCTCGCCGGCTGGCACGTTGCGCTGGACCCGGAGCGCGGCCCTGTCTTCAGCACTGACCCGCAGATGCTTGCGGATGCGTGGTCGGCTTTGGGTATGGGCTTAAACGCGAAAGTTTCTGCTCTGGCGGTGAGCGGTACGGACATTTATGTGGGGGGCAGTTTTAAGGGTACAGGTGCGGGTGGATCGGCAGTGCCAGGATTGAACTGTATCGCCAAATGGAATGGCAGCGCCTGGTCAGGTTTGGGGAGTGGCTTAAACGACGAAGTTAATACCATTGTGGTGAGTGGTACAAATCTTTATGTTGGAGGCAAATTTACAGGTGTAGGTACAGGTGGAACGGCAGTGACGGGATTGAACTGTATTGCTAAATGGAATGGCAGCGGCTGGTCGGCTTTGGGTAGTGGTTTAATCTACGTACAAATCCCCAGTTTCGGCAATGTAATGGCTCTGGCGGTGAGCGGTACGGATATTTATGTGGGGGGCAGTTTTACTGGTGTAGGTGCAGGCGGAACAGCAGTGCCAGGATTGAACACATTGCCAAATGGAATGGTGTCGCTTGGTCGGCTTTGGGTAGTGGTTTAAACCAGTTTGTCAATGCTCTGGCGGTGAGCGGTACGGATATTTATGCTGGGGCCAGTTCACGGGTGTGGGTTCGGGCGGAACGCCAGTATCGGGATTGAACTATGTTACTAAATGGAATGGTACCTCTTGGTCGGCTTTAGGTAGCGGCTTAAACTATGGAGTCGGTGCTCTGGCGGTGAGCGGTACGGACCTTTATGTAGGAGGCTGGTTTTCGGGTGTAGGTGCAGGTGGAACAGCTGTATCGGGATTGTACCATGTTGCTAAATGGAATGGTACAGCGTGGTCGGCTTTGGGTGGCAGCATATCCCTCAATGGAGTCAGGGCGCTTGCCGTAAGCGGTACAGAGGTATATGTTGGCGGTGATATTTCCGGACTGGCGATTTTAGGTATAGCTAAATGGAATGGTTCTACCTGGTCGGGTTTAGACGGAGGGCTTAATACCACTGTCTTTTCTATTGCAGTCAGTGGTACAAATATTTACGCTGGGGGTAATTTTACGAATGTTTCCACCACTGCGACGCCAGTGCCGGGGTTGAACTATGTCGCCAAATTTACTTCAGCTGAAAACAAAAGCGCAATAAGTTGCAAAAACGTTGTGGTTAAATTAATATCAATCAGTGGCAAAACCGCTACTTTGGAGGTTTATGCTCCAAAAGGAGCCGCTATTTCACCAAGTTTGTATACCATTAAGAATGCCAAGGTTAAATCAGCCCCCATCGCTGGTGGTGCTGTAGCAAATACCAAGACCTGGATTCTTGAAATTATCGATACCACTGTGAAGCCTCCATTAAAGTAATTATTGCCCAGAAATACTCAAGTTGAATTGATGATTTCTGAATGAAGGATAGCAGCCATTTTTGGTAGCATCCTTAGTCTCTGCCGAGTCTCCCTAAGGGACTCGGCAGTACATCATTCCCATCACTCCGTCATCGCCGCGTTCTCTTCTTTTACTTCTTACGCTTTTTCCGGCAGCGCTCGGAAAGTTACCGTCGGAGTTGTTGGGGGCGTGATTTTGGATGATGCTGGCTTGTATCGGGCGTTTTACCCTTTTACCTCATTTTGACGGAAATGCTACATGGTTGACGGAAAATGTCACTTGCAGTGAGGGCATTTTTGTGCCAGTTCTCGCTGCTGATGCAGTGTAAAGATTTCAAAAAGCAAGAGAGCCAAGGAGGACGCCGAAAATCCTGTAAAGAGTAGGCAGTTTATTTATTTTCTGCATCATGAAAACTTTTAGCATTATTTTTCGACTTTTCAAAAATAGGGGACATTTGGTTCCACAACTAATACTTCTCCTAATTCTTTGTATCACCACATCCATGGTTGCACAAGATAGCAGTCGAGCTGCTGTAGTCATTTATTATGGAGAAAATTACAGTGAGGGGAGCAAAGAATTGACCGTGGGGTCTTACGCAGGAATCAAAGATTTTACCAATGACGCAATCAGCTCCATAAAAGTAAAGAATGGATATAAGGTAACCCTTTTCCAAAATGGACTAAATGTCGACCCTAAACTTCTTTAACGGCTGATAAGCCTTCCTTAGGGAATTTCAATGATCAAATATCAAATATTCTTGTTGAAGCAGTTCCAACAGTGGCTGTGACAGAGAAAACCATTACGCTTCAAAGCGCCGCAAACAACGAGTTTCTCTGCGCTACAGACGGACTTAGAAACAATGAGTGGCTCTATTGCAAAAAAGGTACCCCGGTGACATTCGTCGTGGAGGGTCCGTTGAATAACTGTGCCCTCAGGGTCAAAGGTGAGGGCCTGTACTTTAGCGAAAAGGGGGGAACAGGGGCGGTGAAGCTCTTGAGTACAGCAGAAGGAGCGAACTTTAGTCTGGAGAAGCAGGCTAATGGAACCTACGCCATCAAAAGCCTCAAGTACAACCAATACGTCTGGCTCTCTGGTGAGTCGCCCTACATTACCAAGTCGGGTAACCCTGACAATGCCTCAGGCCAATGGATCATCTCTGGGCTTGAAAGTAACACACTAAAAGCTGGCGAATCTCTGGTCAAGGAACAAAGACTTACTTCTGCTAATGGTGCCTATTACCTAAGAATACAGCAGGATGACGGTAACTTATGTATTTACAAAACAGCTGATAATGGTTTTGTATGGGGTTCAATGGTTAATGGTTTTAGCGGCGCTACCATGATTATGCAAACAGACGGTAATCTGGTAGTATATGATGCAAGTAATGTCGATAAATGGTCGTCTAAAACACATCCTTTTTTCGATTCTAAATTTAATGATACAGCAAATAGTCCAGTTAAAGTAGTATTAGAAGACACAGGTGCATTGGTACTGTACAATGCTGCAGGCAGCGCAATGTGGTCAAGTAAATAAATTGCTCAAAAATTCACTGAATATGAATTTATTCGAAATCATCGCAGTTGAATGGCTGCGGTGATTTCTTTCTCTTAGAGCATGTCTAAATATTTTTGTTTTAAGCGAAAATGAGGCCGATTTGGGGTGAATGAGGCACGAAAAGCGGAGTGTAGCAGCGCTACATAAGCATTTTCGGAACGAAATTCACCCTCAATCGGGCCACTTGCAGCAAAACAAAAATTTTAGACATGCTCTTAATGCAAATAACACCGTTGCCATGAGAATCCTTAAAGTTTTGCCCGTTTCAAGAGCGGTGTTGACCACCATTCTCCTCTTTTGCCTGTTCAGTACTGCCACCCAGGCCCAAACCAGCAACGTCTGCACCGATGATGACTGTTCGCCCGCCATCTTTTCGATCAAGCTGGACGCCCCCCTTGCAACCCAACCCCGCGGGTGTTTATACGGCCCAAAGAACCCAGGAGTTTAAAACAGCCTACCTCAGCCTGAAACAGATTAAAAAAGGGTATGCCCAAAATCCGAATTGGCAAAGTAAAAATGAGGGCGGGCTGCTCGTTGGTCAGGGTTGCCTGCGGCAATACCAACTGGAATGCAGTTTGGTCTACGAATATGAGCAAAACCCCGATTTTAAAAAATTCATTGCTCAAAATGAACCTGATCTGGAGGCCTTTAAAGAAAATGGATTTGAAAGCAGCCGCCGGGCCTTGAACCTCCTCCGGCGCATGGAAAACAATTGCCCGGATCAAGTCAAAAAAGCCGAAAAAACATCGGGTTCAGCCCTGCAAAATTTAGAAGATGTATACACGAAGATAGGCCGTGCCCTGGGCTACTTTGATGAAAACAACAAAGTAATCAAACCTTTCAAAAGTGAAGAAAAAAAGGCCCTGAGTAATTCCCGGCTAAAACACCAGCCACCACGGCAGAGTTAACACACCAGCCAACACGGCAGCACCTAAAACACCAGATAATCCAACAAACACCCTGCCACCGCCGCCAGAACACCAGCCAATACCGCCGACAACACTGAGCCCAAACTGAGCAAAAAGAACAAATCGCACAACTGAAAGACAAGGTAACTAAGCTACCGATTGGCCAGCCGATGAAGGACAAACTTGCCGGAATAGCAGGAGGGCTAAAGGATGCCCGCCCAAAGTTGGGTCTGCTGGGTACTTTGTTGGGTGGTTTATTGAAATCCAAGCTGGCTGCATTTTTGCCAGGGCCATTGGGTCTCCTTGCCAAGATAAAAGCAGGGCTGGGCATACTCAAGGCCTTGAACATTTTCAAGCCTAAAAAACCTAAACCCGAATTAGCCGCTAAAATTGACAACCTGAATAAAAAAGGGGATGACCTGGCTAAAAAAGCGCAGGAAGCCGTCGATAAAGCCAACCAACTCCAGAAAACCCTCAACCAGTTGAGCGATAAAACGGCCGACCTGCAAAAAGAAATCGAGCAGCGCGAAGCCAAAATCGCGGAAATGGACCAAACGCTGGCCGATTTGGACAAAAAGAAAGCCGAACTGGCCGCCGAACTGGAAGACAATCCCCGCAGGCAATTAGAAGAAATTAAACCCCAGGTAGATAACCTGACCCAACAATCGGAAGACCTGGCCCAAAAAGCCGAAGCCGAAAAACAGGACAAGGACAAGCTGCTCGATCAGGTAGAAGAAGAGGTATCCAGCAAAAGGATCAATTGGAAACCGATTTGCAAAAACAGGAAACTGAACTCCAAAACATTGCCAAAGAAAGCGAGCAATTGCAAGAAGAAGCTCAGGCTACCAATGCCGAAGTAGAAGCCGTCAAAGAAGAGGAAGCCAACGAGGAAGCTGTGGAGGAATTGAAGGAAAAAATTGACGCACTGCCCGCAGAAGAGAAATACCAGGAGGAAATCAAGCTGTGTGAAAACGACCTGGCCATTTTGTTGAAAAAAATCAAAGGGCTGGATGAAACCCAGCAGAAAGCCAAAAAGAAAGTAGGGGACATCCTGGCCTTTCCCGACAAACTCATGGAGAAAGTCTCTAACCTGAAAATTGTCCAAAACACCCTCAAACTCGGCAAAAAAGGCATTCCGCTGGCCGACAAGGCCCTCAAAAAAGTGGATGAGCTCCTCAATAAAAGTACCGCCATTGGTTCCATTGTCGAGGTGATCACGGGCAAAAAATCCAGATTACAGGAAAAAATCGAAGGCTTCGATCAAAAACTGGGCAAAATTCAGGAGACCTTCAATGCCAAAACGGCCAATTTGGACAATTTGAAAGCGGAATTATTCAAACTCGTCGCTGAAAAAACGGGCCTGAAAGGAAAACTGGGTCAGAAGGTGGACGATGTTAAAAAAGTAAAGGCCGCAGTGGAGGACTTCATCACGCGGCACGACATTTTTGACAAAAAAGTGAAGTGCCCCGACAAAGCGGAACTGGAAACAAAAGTGGAAGACTTGAACAAAGAGCAAGCAACCATTGAGCCCGAAGCCCAGCAGTTGGAACAGGAATTGAAAGAAGTGGCCCAACAAGAAGAAAAACAGGAGCTGGAAACCAAAGAAGTAGAACAGGAAATTGAGGAAACCACCCAAAAAGTAGAAGAACTAAAAGAGGAGGAAAAAGCCATCAAGGAAGAGTTTGGCAAGGATGTGACCCTCCAGCCTGTCCAATTGGAAGAATGGGCGGAAAGTTTTGAAGTAAAAAAGGCCCTACTGGGAAGCCGTTTTTCATCCCGATGACGAAGTGGTGAAGGCTACAAAGGCCGCTACTTTGAAGTCAAGCTGAAGGATGCAGACAAAAACGTCAAGTTGCAATTTGCCCCAGGGGAATATTTTATGGACAAAAGTGCTTTTCGCAAAAACTATGGCACCACCATTGGCGCCTTTGTCAAGGAGGCCCTGCATAACCTGAAAAAGGCAGATGAATCCAAGGTCATCGTTTTCATCCAGGGCAGTGCCGACATTACCGGAGACAAGACCTTCACTGGCAAACTGGACGATCGCTTCCCCTTCCAAAAAATCAGCGTCTTGCCTCAAAAGAATGAACCGGAGCGATTCTCAGGCCAGGCAGTGGAAAAAGAAACCCCCATGCAAAATTTCAAAAACAATCACCTTCCCAACCTCCGAGCCCAGTACCTGAAAGAAATGATTTCCGTGTATTCCAAAAAAATTGACCCCGTCCTTTTGGATGGAGTGGTTAAAAAGTACGTGTCCAAGGAAGAAAGAAATGCGGTGATTTATTTGTTTTTTCCGGAAGATCTCTTGTCTGGAGATCGGAAATGACCGCCGGATAGTCGAAGAACGAGTGGCGAATGATCGCCAGGGTGTGGCGTGATTAATTCTACATTGTTAAACTCAAGTAAAAAATCAAGATGTTCATTGGCTAATGAAACACCATATTTTTCTATGCATTTTTCAGCATACTCCAACAATATTTCGTTGCTTACAAGGAGCGTAACGCTGATAAAGTAATCCCTCGAATATCCACCAGTATTTGTGCTTGGTAATAACGGCACCAGAAACACATTGGTATCCAGCACGATGCGTAGATCATTGGCCATCCTCTTCCAGCCATTTGTCTAAGTCTTCGTCGCTGATTTCCAGGCCTTCGGCGGAAGCAGATACTTTTCCACAAAGCGATGTGCGAAAAAACGGGCCAAGATGTTTTTCAGCTCAATCATTTCTGCTTCACTTGGCTTGAAGGAGTAGACTTTGAGTAATTCCAGCTGCAGAGGGCTCAATTTAGTGCTTATTTCCGTCATGGTTATTGGCATTTTAAGGCCTAAATTTCATAAATGTCCAGCAGGTCAAGATGATGGATGTGACTACCCTAGTGGTAAATAATTTTTAGGTAATCAAGTTTTGCAGGGATTGTGTCTGCGTTTTTAGGGGTTCCATCATTTAATGTCCAGCCTTGAAAAGCTGCAATACCAACATAAGCCACTTTGAAATTAATTCTCGTTGAATCTGGAGCTTTGTGCCATAAATTCCATTCTCCTCCAAATTTGGAATCTGAATGAACCCTATTGTTATTTAAAACAATCCTGATTATCATCTTTTTGAACATTTCTTTTGATTCAGTACTTAGTTCCGAAAAATGTTTATATGTAAAAAAGACCAATTCACCATTCTCAAATTTTAAAAGTTCAACATTTAAACCCTATATTTCTCTGTTTCTGTTGGAGTGAATAGAAAACTCTGTCTGATGCAGGTTGCAAGGTTGTGATTTTCATCAAGGAGGAATAAGCCTATTTGTTGGCTATATCCTTGATTTGGAGCGAAGTCGCATATTTTCAAAACAATTTCAAAATTATTGTTCTCTACTTTATGGATAAGTAAATTGGTAATCTTGCGCTCTTCCCCCGGCTTGATCCAATTGTCTCCAGGAAGTGTCCAGAGTGTAAAAAAGCCACTATCGATGGACGGCTGGCGCTTGAGGCTATTCATAGTGGGGTAAAGATTTTCACCCATTTGCTTTGAGGTAACTTAATCAGCGCTATTAAAGTCTTCCGTAAAATTTTCAGGTTTTGATTGGAATGGTTGAGCAAGGAGAAATTAGGCCGATGATTGGCAAAATAAGCCATAGGTAAAGCAGTTTTTTGCGTTTTCTTTTATCCTCTTTGGGTACTTCCCTTTGGTCTAGTGATTGGTTTTGAGTACTATTTTTTGCCCGACTAAGTTGCTGGCTTTCAAGATCCATAAATTTCCACCAGGTCAGAGAAGCTTCCGTTTCTGGTTTCTTTTCCCCGAGTACAAATTGAGCTAATGTTTCCAGAGTATATGGAGATGGAAGGCGGGCATCATCTTCTGTTAGTTTTTTAAAGGCATTTCTAAGGGTTCTTTCATTGATGTCACGATCAGTTTGCAGTTTAATCAAGTTTACGATATTTTTTGCATCACCTTGGCTGAGCGTACTCGAGAATGGAAGGTCTTTTTTGGCACATGTCCAGACTTTTTCGATCAGCAATTTATAGTACTCAAATTCAGTTTTCGATTCATCTGGTTTAATCATAAAGTATTGATTTTAAGCAGCAAACCAGTTTTTCTCTAGTTTTTCCAGGCTTTCCACCCTTTTCCCAACGACTTTGGGGAGTTGTTCCTCTCAGGATATTTTTGCCAAAAATGAATTGTTGAGTTGATGTTATTGGGCAATCCATTTTACATCTCACACACGCTCAATTGTATAAAGTAAAAATAAGCCAATTTTCTGAACCAAAACTTATCAGCCATGAAAATTTTATTATGCGGGGTTATGTACTTGTTTATGGCCCCTTTATTTGCCCAAAGTACGCTAAGTACTGATTCTTCTTCTGGCTCTAGGAAAAACTGAAAGATACCAAATTTACCTACCCGATGGCTATACCCCAAATAGTAACCAGCGCTACCCAGTAATTTACTTTCTGCATGGTGCACTTTCTGATCATGAAGGCTATGGATTCATCAAAGACGTTTTGGACAATCTTATCGCAAGCAAAAGAATCAAGCCAATGATCGTAGTCAAACCCAATGGCACCAAAGGGAATTATGGAGGAGAGGTATGTTTGCCAATCCCCCTTGTTGGGTAAGGTGGAGGATTTTATTGTCAAAGACTTGGTAGGACACGTAGATCAAAAATACAGAACAGTGTCCAGTCGCAGCTCCAGGGCGGTAATGGGACATTCCATGGGTGCAGATGGAGCTGCACGCTACAGCATTCTTTATCCAGATGTATTTTGTGGATTTGCATCACACAGCGGCTCCCTAGACCTCAGCTTTTTGCTCAATTGTTCTTTGCTTTGTCATCCGAGAACAAGAACAACAAAAGATTCTGTTCCTATGAGCATACCCCACTAAGATGGTTTTACTGCTGCACTTTAGGGTTGGAGGAGCAGCGTCACAAATTTGAAGAGCGCTCCTTATTTTGTCGATTTGATAGATTCAAAGGTAAACAAATTGATAGTGTTTTTCAGTAAGTGGTTAGAGACCTTAGTACAGCTAGTATTTATCCGCAAATCACACCGACAAAACATTGGCATCTTCTTGATTGTGGCCCTACAGGACGAATTGGGCTTTTGTATTTCAACAATGGATTTAGGGACTCTTTGAAGTCAAACTTGAATTTACCTACCAAAATTATAATGGAGGCCACGGAGATAAATTGCTGGATCGCTTAGCCATTTCTTTGCCTTACCTAGATTCATTAATGACAAAGTTAAGTACACCAGTGGTATCCATTTCTGCTTTGCAAGAACAAATGGTGATGAAAGTATACCCCAATCCAGGAAAGGCTAATGTAACCCTGGAATTGAGTAGCCCCGATCGAACGAAAGTAGATGTTGTGTTGCAAAATACGGCGGGACAGGTATTGAGAGTGCTACACCAAAATTGGTCAGTAACAAATGGGGAAAACCATTTGTCATTGAATTTAGCCAATTTGGAAGCAGGAGCGTATTGGATTGTAGTCAAGGGTGAAGGTATTTTACTCCCTAGACCTTTACAGATTGTAAGGTGAACAGCAAAATAAGGTGGGAATTCACTTAAATTCAGTCAAGCCAAATTTAATGGAAAAACACTTCACTTTTAGGGAAATAACGGATCGAAATGAATTAAAAAAGGCTTTTAGGTTACGGTATGAGGTTTATGAACAGAGCCGAATGCAATTTTTACTCACTCCGAATGAGGCGAAAATGGATCTAGATGTATTTGATCTACATTCACGTCATTTTGGTTTTTTCCATAACCATGAAATTGCAGGTTATATCAGGATTGTAGTAGACCGAAAATCTTATTTTAATTCAATTGTTGCCAGCATTGGTTTAGAAAATCATGTTTTTGCACCCCCAAAATTTATAGAGAACAATTATGCCTACAATGGGGAAGCTAATTTTCCTTTCCTAAGCTATGCTGGGGCCCCCATAATGTTAAAGCTTTTATATTGAAAAAGCCCTCGATTTTTCAATAGTTGAAGCAAGCAGATTGATTGTGTTGGAGCAGTTTAGAGGCCCAAAATTTTCTATTTCTTTGATTGAATGCGCAATAGTAGCGGGTATGCATGTTTTGGGTTCTGAAATCGGGATAGCTTTTTTAGGTTGTTCTGCTTCTCAAAAAAGGGTTTATCAATTATTTGGTTTTCAAACACTGCCGAATGTTAGCGAGTACTATGTTTCAAATTCAGATTTAACAATTAGAGCGCTATCCTTATCGCTATCCTTATCCCTATCCCTATCTTTATCTCTATCCGATATCCCACAAAAATTTCATGAGAAAATCCAAAAGATGTCGGATGAATTTGAACAAACCTTACAAATCCAGCGAGAACTATGAAAAGTAAAGTCATCAGCATTGTAGTTTTTGTCACTTTGTCTTATCTCATTCCATTGATCGGTAATGGTCGCTTGTTGTTTACGCCACAGATTATTATGCTGATATTCATCGCAATTGTACTTTTTATAACCCAGCCTCCTTTCACTATTGAGGACACTCAGAAAAATAAAACTGGAGATAAGCTTTCCGTGATTGGTATATTATTGGGTTGTGTGGTTTGCCAGGCTTTTTCGGTAGTCGAGTGGGCTTATTTTCAGGATACTCCTTTCTTTAAATTGAATTATTTCACTGGTTTAGGGTTAGGGTTGTTGCTTGGAGGAACAGTCTTTAGAGTTTGGTGCATTCAAACCCTTGGTCGATATTTTACGGCGACTGTACAAACGCAAAGTCAGCAGAGGATCATAACCCGAGGTGCGTATCAATTTGTTCGTCATCCAAGTTATTTGGGTGCTTATCTAGCCATTGTGGGAAGTTCAGTTTTACTCCAAGCCTACTATGGAATTGTGGTTTCTGTAATCATTATGTTTGCAGTTTACTACTATCGAATCAAAGTTGAAGAAGAAGCTTTAGTGAAAGTGTTTGGCGATGAATACCTTGAATACCAGCAACGCACAAAGAGGATGGTTCCGTTTATTTATTGAAAGCTCACAGCAAAACATAGGGCTATTGTTTTCTTTCCGCTCCCCCAAAAAAAACCTCTCCTCTCCCATCCAACTTATTCCTACAAATTCCGTACCTTTGCATGGATACGCAAAATTACAACCTGGACAAGTTTTTGGGCGAGGCGCTCACCTTCGACGACGTGTTGCTCGCCCCGGCATACTCTGAAGTATTGCCCCGTGAGGTGGACATCACCTCCCAACTTACCCGCGAACTAAGATTGAATGCACCGATTGTGTCGGCAGCCATGGATACCGTGACCGAGGCCAAACTGGCGATAGCCATTGCCCGGCAAGGCGGTATTGGCATCATCCACAAAAACATGAGCATTGCCGAGCAAGCCGAGCAGGTGCGCTTGGTCAAACGTTCGGAAAGTGGCATGATCATCGATCCGGTCACGCTCCGACCGGACGCCACCATTCGCGACGCCAAAAGCCATATGGAGCGCTTCAAAATCGGGGGTATCCCGGTGGTGGATGCGGGAAATCATCTGGTGGGCATTCTGACCAACCGCGACCTGCGTTTTGAAACCAGTCTCGATCGCCCGGTGTATGAGCTGATGACTTCCAAAAATCTGGTCACTGCGCCCGCAGGTACAACCCTGTATCAAGCCCGCGAAATCCTGCAACGCAACAAAATTGAAAAACTTCCCGTGGTGGACGACCACAACAAGTTGGTGGGTTTGATCACCTACAAAGACATCATGAAAGTGATCAACTATCCACTTTCGTGCAAAGATACCTTTGGCCGTTTGGTGGTAGGTGCAGCATTAGGGGTTACCCAGGATATGATGGAACGGGTGGAAGCCCTGGTTCATGTAGGCGTAGATGTCGTAGCGATCGATACCGCCCACGGGCACTCACAAGGTGTACTCAATGCCGTAAAAGCAGTCAAGAAAAAATACCGCGATCTGCAAGTCATTGGTGGCAACGTGGCTACAGGTGCTGCCGCGCTGGCGCTGGTAGAAGCCGGAGTAGACGCCGTAAAGGTTGGCGTTGGTCCCGGCTCCATTTGTACCACCCGCATTGTAGCTGGTGTTGGAGTACCCCAGTTGACCGCGATCAGCTGGGCGGCTCAGGCTTTGAAAGGCACGGGAGTTCCCATCATTGGCGATGGTGGCATCCGATATACTGGCGACATCGTCAAAGCGCTCGCAGCAGGTGCCAGCACGATCATGGCCGGCGGCTTGTTTGCCGGAGTAGAAGAAGCACCAGGTGAAACCATCTTGTTTGAAGGCCGGAAGTTCAAAGTCTACCGCGGTATGGGCTCACTAGGCGCCATGCAGGAAGGTTCCAAAGACCGTTATTTTCAAGATGTAGAAGATGACATCAAAAAACTGGTTCCGGAAGGCATCGAAGGTAGAGTACCTTTCAAAGGCACATTGGCCGAGGTGATGGTGCAATACATTGGTGGCTTACGCGCCGGGATGGGCTATTGCGGTTCATTGACCGTAGAAGAACTGCAACAAAAAGGACGATTTGTAAAAATTACGGCGGCTGGAGTGAAAGAAAGCCATCCGCACAACGTAAACATTACGAAGGAAGCGCCGAACTATAGCACGAGGTAAGGTTCGGGGGTTCGGGGGTTCAAAGTTCGAGGGTTCGAGGGTTCGAGGGTTTTTAGCGCACCCCTCGAACCCTCGAACCCTCGAACTTTGAACCCTCTTTACATTCCCATTTCCACCCCCACAACCATATCCATGTGGATGCGGATTAGGTCATTTACTTTGATGGTTCCCATGAGCGCTTTGGGCGGTGTGAGCCCAAACTCGGTCATCAAGATATTTTTGTCGCTGACGAAGTGAAAGCGATCGGGATCGGTTTGCTGAGCGCGTACACTCAATTCAATGGTTTTCCTTACGCCGGCAATGGTCAACGCTGCTTCTACCAGCTGAATGGACCATGCGCCAGGTTTAGATTCACTGAGCTGTTTGACTTGTAGCAACTCAATCCGGATTTCAGGATATTCATCTCCTTTCAAGGTCTTGTACATGTCTTTGTTCATGAACTTATTTCCACAGTCCAATGCCCCTGCGCGGATGTTGAGGATCGCATTGGAAAAAGTGGCCGATGTCCCATTTTTTCCCCGATTGAACTTAAGGGTAGAACGAGGAAACTCATCGGTACAATTACATTGAAATTTGTTGATGTTACTGGAGCCAAACAAGGAAAGCTGGCTGAGGATGAATCATCACGACTGTGTCGTTTGAAATTCCAAGAACCATAACCCAACACAAGAGGATTAAAGAGGAATACCTTCTCATGGTAATATTTTGTGGGACGATTTAGGGAATCAAAGCAACAATGTCGGGACAACCCATTTGATGGCTCCCCCGACATTGTGCAAAGATAAGATAATTCGTTAAGAATCGAACGCTTAGAATCCAATCACTGCTTCAACCATCATACCGTTGAATTTGCCTGAGTTGCGGATATCTGAAGTTGGGAAATCCAGGTATTTCTGTGAAACAATTTCTCCTTTCAGCAACAGGTTTTTGGTTGGGAACCAACCAGCTACCAGCGCGGTACGATTGATGGTTACATCCTTGGTATATGCTGCTCCACTTGGCCGTCCGGAAACGGTATTGTAGCGTGCGCCAAGGTACAGTTGTTCGTTAGGCAACAAGCGGAGGATGCCTTCTACTGCAAGCTGGTTCCAGCTACGATCGCTGGTTTCAGCGTAGGTTCCCCCTTTGATGGTTTCATAGGTACCGAATATTTCCAGTCCTTTGAATTTTACAAATGGGTTGATGCTAATCGCCGTAATGCGGTTGGCTACACCTGGATTGATACGACCAGAAGTGAAGTTGGTTGAATAGGTAATGGCAGAACCTGCAGGTTCAAGCATCATGAAGTAGTGAGACCCCGTACGGTCACCAGAGTAAAGCGTATTCCGAGCACTGCTGCCGTTGTTGTACATAGATGCCGAAAGCCGGAATCTCAAATCACCAAATGTATTGTCGTACGCTGCCTTCAAGGAAATTGAAGGATTGCGTTTGGTTGCTTCTTTGTTGGTACCAACTGGTGTAGTTGGGAAGTTATCTACACTGCCGTTGATCAATCCAGAAGTCATCCCGGCCATCAGCATCAAACCCTTGGCAGGGAAAAGATATACTTCTCCACCAATCTCGGTAGTGAATGCATCCAGAATCAGGTTTTCAGCAAAGGCGTTGAAGATGGCATTACCACCATCGGTACGGCGGAATTGTTGGTCCCCAAAATTGGGTTGGAAGTGGCCAATTTTTACCCGTACATAATCGGTAAACCACTGTGGACTACCAAACATAGGCAGTTTATCCATCTGGATATACCCACCCTTGACCCAGAATTCGTTGTGGTGACGGGCAGACATGTAGTTTTCTAAACAAACCCGAATCCCATCTTCAATCTGGAAGTCAAAGTTCAGGTTGGCCATTGCCAGGTTAAACCCGGAGAGCTTGGCAGAAGCGCTATCTTCAGCAACCACAGTACCCCACAGATAATTCTTTTTATACGGTCTGTTTTCGTGAGTCAAACTCTGATAATCCTGTGTAAAGCTACCACCAATGCGTACAGAAAGACCTTTGTATTCAGGTTGTTCACCTCCTTTGATTGGTTCAAAAACATTGATCCCGTTTTTGTCCCAAGGACGGAAGTATTGCATGTCTTGCTGCTGAGCAGCCAAAGGAAGAGCAAATGAAATGAGCACCAAACCTGCCAGCAGGTTAGAAAAGGATATCTTTTTCATCTTGTTTGAATTTTAGTCGTTAGTGAAAGAGTGCGGAATGAGCTGAGCATTATTCGCCCAAAACAATATCGAAGTGAACCGTGATTTCGTTACCAGTTTTGATGGTTCCCATGAGCGCCGTAGGGGCCTCCATTTTAAAATCGCTCATTTTGAGCTTTTTATCTCCTTTAAAGGAAAGATTGCCACCATTCAGGAGTTTACCTTTTACGTTCATATCAATCGGGAGTTTAACCCCGGCGATGGTCAAATTGCCCAAGGCTTTGATGTCGTATTCCGCTCCATTTGGCGTGATCGACTCAATCCGGGTCAATTGATAAGTGATTTTGGGAAACTGAGTGGTTTTCAACGCTTCCCAGGTTTTTTTGTCCATCATCGCACCCTTGGTGCTTTTGATTGACGTTGCATCTACTTCAACCGACATGCTGTTGATGGCTTGTAGTCCAGCTTCGTTGATTGTGATGTCGCTCTTGACGCTGACTTTGTTTACACCCGATTCCCAGTTGTGCAACGTAGAAGTTCCAGAAACGGACATTTTGAAACTTTTGAGCGTTTGACTACCAGGGGTAATCCACATCAAGAGAGGAAGTACGAGTGCGGTGGTTAGAATAAGAGATGCCTTGTTTTTCATGGCGTATTTGCTTTGATACAGTGCAAAGGTAAGGTCATGGCCTAGTGCCCTGGCATGAGCTTTGAGACTCCAAAACAGTGATTTATATCACATAGCCATAAAAATTCAAGAAAAAGCCGTGCTTTGACCTACCAAAGACTCCCAGTAACACTCATTTTTGTTCAGCTTTTGTGATAACTCCATAAAATAAGCCGTAAAATCGCTCTTCTTTTTCCGCAAAAACTGCCGATATGACCCAGCAAGACAACCCGCAAAAAGCTGCAACACTGGACGGTTTGTCCCTTTTGCAGCATGTTTATGACCCAACAACTTTTCGCCAGCAAGGCCATGCCCTGATTGATTTGCTGGCAGATCATCTGGAGGCGGTACAAAATCAGCAGAACCCCACAGTGATGCCGTACCAAAATCCCGAAGAAAGTTACGCTTACTGGCAACAAGAGCTGGCCGCATCATTGCTGAACGATCCGCTACACTTGTTTGAAGCAGTGATCAAACGTTCGGTCAAAGTGCATCATCCACATTACCTGGGGCATCAGGTAGCCGTTACGGCACCAGCAGCGGCCTTGGCAGGTTTGGTTAGTACCATACTTAATCAGGGAATGGCCTTGTACGAAATGGGCATGGTTTCGGTGCCCCTGGAGCGGCTGGTCACCGAGCTACTCGCACAAAAAATTGGCTACGACTCCAGCAGCAACGGCATCTTGACCTCCGGAGGCACCCTGGCCAACCTCACCGCTCTACTTACGGCCAGAGCCATGAAGGCACCCTCAAATGTTTGGACAGAAGGCCATCAGGAACGTTTGGCCATCATGGTGAGTGAAGAAGCCCATTACTGTGTAGATCGAGCCGCACGCATCATGGGCTTGGGCAGTGTAGGGATCATCAAACTGCCGACGGATGAACGCTTCAAAATGCGCACGGATTTGCTGGAGCAATACTTGTCACAAGCCGAGTCAAAAGGCTTGCACGTTTTTGCCATTGTGGGCAGTTGTTGCTCCACCTCCACGGGTTCTCACGATGATTTGCACGCCATTGCTGATTTTGCGGAACGCCACAACATTTGGTTTCATGCCGATGGTGCCCACGGTGGAGCAGCCGTTTTTTCCCAAAAATACCGCCATCTGTTGAACGGAATTGAACGAGCCGATTCAGTTGTGGTAGATTTTCACAAAGTATTGATGACTCCGGCTTTGGCTACGGCTTTGGTTTTCAAAAAAGGATCGGATGGATTCAATACCTTCCAACAACGGGCGCAATACCTTTGGAATTCCAGCGAGGCAGACTGGTACAATCCCGGCAAACGCACGTTTGAATGCACCAAATACATGATGTCTTTAAAAATATTTGTCCTGTTGCGCTTGTATGGGGAAGCCGCCTTTGCGGCAGCGGTTGATCGTTTGTACGATTTGGGGCAGCAATTTGCCACCCTGGTCGCAGCAAGGCCAGATTTTGAACTCGCCTCGCCTCCTGAATGCAACATCGTGTGTTTCAGAATGGTAAAAAATGGCCTAGCAGACCTCAATACGTACAATCTCCAATGTCGGCAAAAACTGTTGGCAAAGGGACACTTTTACATTGTACAAACCACCCTTCGCGATGTTGTTTATCTCCGAATCTCGATCATGAACCCACTCACGACCGAAAATGATTTAGTACTTTTACTGGATGAACTAACGGCAGTACAACATGAATCCTGAGCAAAATTTTCAATTCACTTCTTACATTGAAGAATCCAACAACCGTTTGTGGGGGCAGCATTTTATTGTGCCCGCCCCAATCGTCCAGGCCATCAGTGCATTGGGGGAAGATAAAAGGGTTGTATGCACCATCAATGGCCAGGTTGAATACCAATGTGCATTGATCTCCAAAGGTGAAGGAGTGTACATCATCCATGTGAACAAGGCCCGCATGAAACAACTCAAGCTGAAAATAGGGGACCAGGTTCAGGCAAGTCTCGTAAAAGACGACAGTGAATATGGACTGCCGGTTCCCGAAGAATTTCTGGAAGTGATGGAGCAAGACCCTGAAGCTAAAGCCTGGTGGGAAAAACTTACGCCGGGCAAAAAACGCACCATGTTGTACATCATTGCTCAGCCCAAAAGTTCGGACCTAAAGATTGTTCGCGCCCTGGCCATAGCAGAGCATTTGAAAGCCTTTGATGGAAAAATCAATTTCCGGGCATTGAACGATACGCTGCGTGGCTAATCCGCACTGTAAAATCCAACGATGACTTTGTCTCCTTTTTCCTCAAATTCCAGCCATTCGTAAGGATTACCCGTATCGTTCACTTTGATCTTTTTGGTTTTGGCATTCCGCACAATTTTTAAATTTTTGGCATTGCTGAAATAAAAAGAGCGCAACACCACCAAGGCTTGAGAGAAAGTGAGCGTGCTGGTCGGAATGCGCAAAAACTGAGTCACCCCGCCATTGTACAAAATCAGCTCAAACTCGCCGCCGTCCTGGTAAGCCTGCTTATAACCTTCCACAATACCTTCTTTTTCATTGGGCGGCGTGATCTCCCGTTCTCCTTTAGGTTTGGATAAGGTCATGTAAAACCATTCGGGCAAGGCAATGTCTTCTTCCGGTTCTTCTTCAATGGTTGGAAAGGATGCCAAATAGCCATCAAAGACATAGGCTTCTTTTTGGTCGGCATTTTTCACTTTTACCCAATGGCCTTTCAATTGAAATTCGTCCACGGTCTCTGCTACATAGGTTTGATCTGCTTCAGGGAGTGCCACTACTTCTAAAGCTTCGCCGTATTGGGCAACACCTACTTTTTCTGCCTTGGGGTCAGGAGACTTGCGCAGAGAAAGGCCAAAATGGGCGTGGACGTACACCTTTTGATTCACTTCGTAAAAAGTAGTAGATGCCTTTTGGGGTTGTTCGACCACAGCCTCGGGGCAGGTTTTTTATCGCGGCAGGAAAATGCCAACACGGAAAGCGGCAGCAACAAGATGGATTGTCTCATGATTGGGTTTGATGGCTTGTGAAAGTAAAGATAAAAGCAATTGGCATTCGCTCATGTAAAAAAATGCGGTGTCGTCCCGTAGATTCGAAACGACACCGCATAAAAAACATATTAACACCTAAAAATCGGCCGGTCGAATATTTATTCGCCGAAAGGAAGGAAGAATACCGGCCAAAATTTGAACACCCAATTGACCATGTTTAACAGCAAAAAAATAATAAAACTCCTTGTACTGCTTGTTGAGCCAAAGATAGGCACGATCCGGTCTCTAATGAGTGACTTTTATACATGGGTACAAAGTGATTTTTATCATTAGACTTGAGGCCTGTTGCGAGGGTGTTATTTGGCCAATCTGCGCATCAACTCTTCTTTTTTTTCCCTCGAAACACTCAACTCCTCTTTGTCCTTCATGATCAGGTACCCTCCATCTTCGTTGCTAAAACTGTCAACGAAGTTCAGGTTAATGAGCGAAGAACGATGAACCCTGAAAAATTTGGGTTCAGGAAGTTTTTGTACAATGTCATTTAGGGTTCGGGTTACCAAAATTTTTTTTCCATCGGTCAGGTGAATAAAGGTGCAGTTGTTGTCGGCTTTGCAGTATACAATGTCATCTGTATTGAGAAATTTTAAGCCATTTTTGATGGGCACAGCAATCCTCGATGCAGTTTTGGATTTTGCCTGAATCACTTTGAAGGCTTTATTTACGGCCTGCACCAATTCTAACTCGTCGATGGGTTTGAGCAAATAATCCAGCGCATTGGCTTTGATGGCTTGAAGCGCATACTGGTCATAGCTGGTGGTAATGATGATTTCAAAAGGCACATCTTTTAGCCTCTCCAAAACATCAAAGCCAGTCATCGTTCCCAAATTGATGTCCAAAAAAACCAAATCGGGTAAGTCCTTGGGGATACCTTCAATGGCCGCTTCACCGGAAGTATAAGTCCCGATTACCTCAATAAAGGGGGAATTTCGAGCAATTTTGAGCAAGAGGTTTTCCAATCCTGCCTGTTCATCTTCAACTACTACGGTACGTATTGACTGCATAAGCGATGGATTAAGATTAAATAGACTGCTAATGAATTCATGAATGATCCGGGGTCAATTCATCTCTGTAGGGTAGCAGAGGGAGCTGTACCACAACCCTGGTTCCGCTGGCGTTCCCGGCGGCATCGTAGAGATCTTCAATGGATAGTGCAGAACCCTTCAATTTGTGCAAAGCGCTTAAACGTTCTTCGGTGATGCTCAAGCCTAGGGAGCGGTGTTCAAATACCGATTTTTCATCCAGTTCTTTGGATTTTTTTCTACCAATTCCATCATCTTCAACCAGGCATTCCAGGCTGGTTTCATTTAATTTTTTTATGGAAATAATACAAGTTCCTGGGGTCTGTTTTTTTTGAATTCCATGCCAAATGGAGTTTTCTACAAAGGGTTGTAAAATCATCGGTGGCACGGCCAGTTCTGTCGGGTTCAATTGGGGGTCAAGCATGATTTCATAGGTCAACTTGTCGCCCAAACGCAATTTTTCAAGACTCAAAAAATACCGTAAAAACTGGAGTTCTTCGGACAAAGCGATAGTAGGCTGCCGAGAATGCTGAAGCATCATGCGCGAAAGTCGCGCGAACTGAATGATGTACCTGGATGCTTCGCTGTTGCGTTGGTGGTTGACCAGGGAATCAATAGCGTTCAAGGTATTGGAAATAAAATGAGGGTTCATCTGCGCACGCAGTGCTTCCATTTTAAGCTCCGCAGATTTCTTGAGGTTGCGGATATAATTGAGCTGTGACCAGCCGCCAAAAAGCCCCAACAAAACCAGCACAACCAAGCCTGAAACCAGCAGCATGATGCGTTGCTTTTGACGCGCATTGGTCTGAATTTGCTGTTTTTCAAAACCATTGAGGCTGAGGTAAGCACCTGTTAAAGCCTTTGTCTGTTGTTTTCCAAATTGCTGATAAGCTTCCGCAATTTCTTCAGACAGTTCCTGGCAATTTCCTTGAAGTACACAAATAGCTGATCGATTCTTCACATTAGATCTGAGTATCTCAAAATTCCCTTCTTTTTTTGCGGCATAAAAAGCGAGCTGATAATAGTGGTCAGCAGTATCCAACAATAATTTTTTACGTTGAAATAGAGGCTGGTAAAGGGCCTTTTCATGATACATTTCCCCGAGGGTATTGTCTATTTCAC
Organism: Haliscomenobacter sp.; assembly: GCF_016718685.1. Lineage (GTDB taxonomy): Bacteria > Bacteroidota > Bacteroidia > Chitinophagales > Saprospiraceae > Haliscomenobacter. The sequence continues at coordinate 30,988 of NZ_JADKCX010000012.1, forward strand.
AATCATTTTTTTTCTGTTCAGGTAAGTACAATTGGGTGCGTTTTAGTGCTTGTAAGGCCAACCTAAAATCATGTTCCTGGCCTTCCTCATGGTATTTTTTTTGATAGGCCTGCCCGATGTCCAGGTAAGCATTCCTCAAACCGAGGTCATAATTGATACGCTGATAGTAAGTAATGGCTTTTTTGCGGTAGTTTAGGGCAGAGGCGGGGTTTATACTATAATTGGCTAAATTCAAATAGAGGTTGGCAATGCCTTTGGAGTCTCCTGCTTTTTGATAATAAAACAAAGAGCGGTGTAAGTTTTTAACGACGGTCTGCCGATCGGCCCGGCGGTATTCAAAATAAACTGCACGGGTGGTGTATACATCGCCCCATAGTGAACTTACTTTGGGTAGTTCAGGCTGAAGAGATTTAGCCGATTCAATGGTTTGTTTGAGCCTGGCGCCAGCTTTGTCAATTTTGTTTTGAGCCAGTAAAATAGAGACCACCAAATTATTGGCTCGAACTGCCCAAAAAAATTGTTTCTGTACGGTAAAACTGGAAGCGCTGATCATTGCCTGGGCCAGGGCCTCTTCCAGAATGCCATTGGGGTCGCTTTTGTACGTCAGCCGTGCTTTCCAAAATTGCAAAACCGCTTGTTCAAAAGGAGGTGATTTGGAGGATATCTTTTGCGCTACGAAGTGTAAAAGCTGAAAGGCCGAATCCGGATTTGTTTCGTGCCAATATTCAATCTGATCAAAATAAGGCATCAAAAAATCAGAACTCGGTGTGGTGTTTAAGTTATTGCTGAGTAATGCTTTAGCAGGCGTAGGCAGGGTGGATTGTGCCAAAAGGTTGATGTGCAGTGCCATCAATATTGTCAACAAAAAAAGTCCTCGCCGCAATGCAGCATAATGTTTCTGGGATTTCATACGGTGTAGTTTCCAAATTCGGAATGGCTCATTTTTGGATAAGCTGTTCAAATGTTGCTTCTAAATTTTTGGTATGATCAATTAAGTGAGTTACCATCTGACGGAGGCTTGGCTCCTCTCCTACTGCTTTTTCATCGGACAAAAGATCCAGATTCAATTCAGTTCGGATGATTTCCAGGTCCTCTCCACGTGGACGAATATGATTGGCCTTGTTGCCTGGCGACTGCAATTTTTTATTGCTCTGTTCCAAAATTCGGCGTGCTGGATGAGTTGATCAATCAAATGACGAACTTGAGCGTCCTGAATTTTCGACCATTTTACCATGATCTGGTCTTTTAGTTCTTTTACCGTTGGCATGATAGATTAAGTGTTAGGTTTCAGCCTAAAGATAATGATAATATCAATGTGGTTGTCCTGTTGCTTGAGTGAAATACACCTTTTGACTGGTCATCTGTACAAATGCCTGAGTAAACCTCCATTTGTATCGCCTCGCTTCATACAGAGCGCATAAAAAAGCTTCACTCATTACTTTATACATTTCACCATTGATTTCCGCTGTTCATCCTAACGGCTTGGCAATGGGGGATTTTTAATCCACGTTAAGAACCAGGTTTATGAAAAGGAACTTTTTTTCTCAATGCCGTGTTTCATTTTTACATCTTACTATTTTAACTAAACCCACAAAAATGAAAACTGTATTGCTAAGCCTCTTAGTGCTACCCTTCTATCTATTTGGAGGAGAGCCCGTTACCATTCTACACCAAAATGGGGTGTTTTACCTCAATCACGAACCACTGATCCAAAAAGCGGCGGGTCTGCCTAGCGACAAAAAAGCTTATTGGAAATACCACTGGGAATTTGGCGACAATCAGTATTATCTTCCTACAGCAGGCCGTGGAGAGCGCGTAAAGCACGACTATGCCCGCCCAGGGGACTACTCCGTCAAGGTGTACCTGACACCTTATTACTCCAATCGCAGGGATACCCTGATTCAACGTACGTTCAGAATTTCGGTAGGTACTCCTGTCACAACAGAATCGATACTGAACAATGGGAAACTGATCGACATCAAAACCAACGTAGATGATGAATTGATTCCGGGTGCAAATATCCGCTTGATTTTGCATTTCAAAGTTCCCAAAAATGGGCCTCATCCTACTCATGGCCGGTTGATGATCGGGTTCAACGATCCAGCAGAGCTATACCATGCAGGGCTTAAGTTTTTACCCCTGGCCATGGATGGCAAGGGAGATTTGAGCCCAGTTAATACAACGATACTACCTGATTCCAATTCTCGCCGGTTTCGTGAATACCTGGGGCACGGCAATAGAATGGTGTATGGATTTTCCAAGTTACAGGGTGGTGAGGAACGTAGGCTATTCCTGACCGTTCGAGCCAGCCATGATTTGATCAAGGCCATGGAAAAATTAAAATCCAAACGTGCTGTAAAGACGAGCATCAATGCGATTTGGGTGCCGGACAATGAAAAGTTCAACCCGATTACGATGAAGGCTTCTTACACCTTGACGATCCTGCCCGTACACGACCCCAACCGGATACGTGTTGACCTGCGCGAAGCAACTTTTTTCCCAAAAGGGCAACCCGAGTTAGAATACACGGTACAGTTTGAAAACAACGCCGAAGGCATAGTGCGCAAAATGGAAATTTCAATCCCCTGGGATCGAACCTTAATTTCGGGAAAAGTGAAGTTGATCAAAATGGATCCCGAAGTAATGGTTTGTTCTTCTGAGCACGAGCACGATAAATTCCCAACGGGGTGTTTGGAAGTAGATAGTTCTTCGGCCAACTACGGTGGTCAAATGCGGTTCATTTTCCACAACATTTATCTATCTGGAACCAAAACCGAGGGTACCAAAAACAAGTATGCCAAAGGTAAAATAGTGTTCACCGTACCCCGCAACAACCAAAGAAAAGACCAGACCGACTTGCAGGCAACCATCAAATTCATCGGTGGAAACACGGAAAAAACCAACCATGCCCGCACCGACTGGCGCTACAAAACCCTGGGGCTGAAGTTCGGCTATAACGTAAATCCTACGCTAAAAGGATTTGCGGATGCAGCAGACCTGGAAAATTCTTTCCCGCTTGGCCTTTGGTATCAGAATATGCCCTTAAAAAGTGGCCTCGGAATTGCGTTGGAAGCCCAGTATTTGCCTTTGCAGTTTGAAGGGTATTCCATTCAGCGACTCAATCAGTCCCAAGTCTTTAGAGAAGGGGCAGTAATGGCTACCAGAGATTTTATTGCGCTCAAAAACCTGGATTTGAATGTATTCCTCAAATACCAAATCGGAGGCGTATTCAGTGTGGGGGTAAATGCTGGAATTGTCATGCCTGTAGTCGGCCAAGGTAGAACAAGTTCGATCGCGTATACCATGTCAGATGTGATCAAACGATATAATGTGGACATAGATGACATCCTGGAATTTGATCCGGCAGATGTTTACGCAGATTTCAATGAAGATGGATTCGGAAAACCCACTACGTTCAATTCACTTCAGCGCTTTGGCTGGACGCAAAAAGCCGCAGATGAAAATTGGATGGGTCAGAGTACAGACAGCAGCCGTCCACTTGGGTTTTCGGGAGGAATTGCACTAGAAGCAGGTCTTGGCGGCGATATCATGGCGGGGTATCGGCAGCAGTTCAGGTATTTGCCCGCTTCCTACTACAACCAATGCATGAGCGTGATGAGTGCTGAAGTGTATCTAAAAATCCGCATGGTGCGTTTTCGCTAATCCAGCTAAAAAAATACAATCATGAAACTAAATCTTTTTTCCAGTATCATCATATTGATGGGTTTCATCAGCGCCTGTGAATGCGATGAAATGACGCCAACCAAGCCAGAACGGGATATTTTTAATCAAGCATTTTCCGTAAGTGAGTCTGGCATTTATGCTACGGATACAACACGCAACGAGTATTACGTCTTTTTTGATTTTTCACATGAAATAGATCCACGTACCGCCAAAATCAATATCAACATTATTCTACATGGTTTTGAGGCAACTTCAGACATTACAATAGATGGCAGTCAACTATTTTTTTACGCCAAAAGAGTGGATTGTCAAAAATGTGTACCTGGTTTAACCTTAAAAGGTGAAGGAACCTTTCCTCTTAAATCCATAAAAGGCTATTTTTTAGATGGAAACAAAGATGGCTTACCCGGAGGGGATTATATTTTAGAAATGAGGTAATATTATATCCCTTTCAAAGCCTTAAACTGGCCACATTTGCGCAGGGTTACGTACCGTAAACCCTGCGTTTTTTATTGATCAATGATCAAGCGCTTCCTCACTCCATTGTTCCACCAAACTTTGGGGAATTCGTCTGCACCTAGTGCAGGCAAGGCCAAAATCCAACGTCCATTAGTGGTCATTTGTAAGGATGACACCCTGCCCTGAGAGCCCAGGTGTTGAAATATTTGCTTTTGGTTCAGGTCCCAAAAATTGATGCGCCCTTCTTCCGTAACACTCAGGAGCAAGTGTTGATCGGAAGCATAACCCATACCGACGACCCCCGCATTTTGATCCAGAGAATCCAGACACTGCCCCCGGGTATTGTAGTGGTAAATTTTCCCATTGCTACTGCCCAGGTAAAATTGCTTTTTGCCCGGCACAACACAAATGGAGAGGTACTCATCCGCTTTTAAGGTCAATTGCGCTTTTTTCTCCACGGTATTGGCATTCCAAATTTGCACTTCGCTGTTGTGACTGAGCAGAAATAATGTTTCATCCTGCGGATCAAAAGCCAAAGCGGCAATCCCTCCCTCAAAAGGCTGGACCGATTGTATCAACTTGTTTTTTTCTACATCCCAAAAGGTCAAACGTCCCCCGTAATCCGCACTTATACCTAGTTTTCCATTGGTAGATACGGCACAATGGAGCACCAGTGAGCCATTGGCTTCGGGCAACAAATAGTCCAGTGGATTGGCTTTCCCTGCGCTATACCGGGCAACTCGACCATCACTAGCGCCCAACAACAATGTTTTGCCACTGGGATCATTAGCCATGGATTGAATCAAAAACCCGGGCACGACTTCCTTCTTAAAATTTGACAACTTAGGGAAATCGGCCCAAAAAAGGGTGTCATCCACCGCGAATACCACCTGGTCTCCCCGGGCGTTTAGCAGGCCAATTGCTCTAGATGGACCTTGATGTAATGGCGCAATAGCGGGCAGTGCCCATGACCAGATAGCGCCCTGGTTGTTCAGGGTAATGATGGACTGGTCTCCTGCGCCAAATTCAGCAGCGATGATTTTCGGCCCTCGACTGCGCAAGGTAAACTGTTTATGTTGTGTAGCGATGTCAAAAACACTGGCATCACCGTTTGCATCACACAACAACAAACGGTGTTCAGCGGCGTCCAAAGTTGCCTTTAATCCTAAGGCACTGAGTTGAAAAACCCGAAAAGGTCCAGAAGTTGGATTAAAAATCGACTCACTTGACCAAAGTTCAAGCTTTTTTCCCAGCACCAACAGCCATTTCCCACTTGTCGACCATTGCAAATGTTGAATAGATGGCACACTTTTCCACACGGTTATTTTTTGAGGCTGCTGGTCATACCGCAAAATTTGTCCGCTTTTGAGCGCAATCAAACAGGTTCGCCCCCCTGCAACGATGGCGAGAGATTGAATAGCTGCATGATTATAGCCGTCCAATTGAAAAGAGTAGTCCATCCGGCGCTGGTCAGTGCCGAATACTTTGATGCTGTCTAGGTTCTCTTCGGCTAGGATTACCCATTTTTCATCCGGCGAGATGGCCATATGTGCAATACTTTTCAAGGTGTGCTGCAAATTCAGCGGCTCATCATATCCGGCCATACTCCACCAATGCAAAGTGTGATCCAAACCTCCACCCAACAAGCGATTTGATGTGGAGGCAAAAAGCAAATTGGGTATTTGAGTGCCCGGCTCAAGGGTCTCCAACAATTTGCTCTTGTCTTGCGCTACCTGGAATAACTTGATCTGATAGCCCGACTCAAAGGGTACGCAATAAGCAACCTGTTTGCCTTGCCCTCCGATGGCTCCAGCGTTGATGTCTTTTCCAAGGGGAGCTTGCAATTGGGTATAAAACACTTCCCTCCGCTGTAATCCATACAGGTTGTTCCAGGCCTGAGCCGTGCTATGCAGTTTAATGCTTTGTTGGTATAAATTTCTGGCTTGTGTAGGGTCTTCACTTTCCAGTGCGGTAGCCTCGTACATCAAGGCATTGGCTTTGGACTTGTGGTTGCTCTGGATCAGCACAAGTATAAAAGCAAGCAGAAATAAACCGAGGGCGCTCGCCAGGGTGTACAGGAACAATGTGTTCCGCCTTTTTTTCTGTTGGGCTAATTCCAGGGCCGTTTTACTTTGCAGCAACAATGTTTCTTCGTCTTTTGACAATTTGCGCATCCCCACTTTCCCTTTTTCTAGGGTTCGAATCTGGTCGTCATTCAGTAAAAAGCTGTCCGGGTTTTGCCGAAAAGCCTCTTGTTTTGCAGCAATATTGAGGCTTTGAGCCAAACGATTGGCTTCTTGTCCGGCAGTAGTGGACGCATTAAAATGCTGCTGTACAACCGGCCCCAAAGTATCGTGGGCAAGTGTAAACGACAGGGGTTCTCCCTCCAATTCTACCAACAAATAGGCTTCGCAAAGTTTTTTCAACAGCAAATCAAGGTTCCTTCCATAATGGGCTTCGGTCTGGATCTGGGTATGGCTTTGGCAATTCCCCCATAAACTGGTATGAAAATGAAGTACATCAATGGCCAAACCTGAGGCTACTTCGGCAGGCTGAGTTTCGGCAACTTTTTGGAGCTGTACTTCCAAAAACTTATCCATTCCAAGACCCTCTCGGGATAGTTCATTAAAAATGTTCAGGGAAAAAATTCGTTTGTCGGCCCGGGTTTTGCCCGATCTTTCCCAAAGATTAGCCATCACAATTTGCAACACTGGAGCCAAAGGAAGATCAGGATTATTGAGCAACAATTGGGCAACCGCAGCATCCAGGCCGGGTTCGTGCGTTACTTTAAAATGGTTCTGCAAGCTCGGCGAACTCGACACCCCATTCACCACCTCTTTAATAGACATAGCGGATAAAGGGCCCAACACAAAATGGGTGAAATGAATGTTTGCCGTTTCACAAGCATTCATGATTTCAGCCAGGTATTCTTTGCGAAAGGACAGGATCAGTTTTCCGCTAGGTCGGGGGGCAAAAGCAGCCTGAATTTTGGCAAAAAAATCATCCAATTCATGCAAAAAGCCCGGGTGTGCAATTTCTTCGAATTGGTCGATCATGATGAACAGCGGCTTTTTTGTTTTTGCCTCCCAGTGCTGCCAATGTTCACCGAGTTGGGCGGCGTTAGCGTCCGCATTCAAGCCAAATACCTCACAAAGTAGGGTCCACGGTTTTTTACCCGTTTTTTTCAGGTCCAAACAAAAAATCTGATTTTCAGCAAAACGGGGCATCACTCCCGCGTTTAAAAAAGAAGATTTGCCAACCCCGGATAAGCCATGCAAAAGCAGAACAGCGTTGGATGACTCATCGTGGACGAGTTGAAAAAAATCGCGAATGGGTTGGTTTCTTCCCCAAAATATCCGGGCCTGGTTCCGGCCATAACTTTGCAGGAACTGAAATGGAACTGCAGGCAAAGAGATGTCTTTGGGCAGCGGCGGCAATCCAAAAAGCACATCTCCGGTAGACTGCGACAAGGTCCAGGCCAAGGCTGCCTCGGCAGCTGCATTGCCTTGCTCCATCAGCACCCAGGGCAATATGGTTTCTTCTTCTTCAGCGGATTCTACTCCAGAAGCTTTTCTTAACTGACCAGTTTTGTAGTCCTGAACTTCCAATGAAGCTTGATCCCAGGCCTGCTGGACGGACAGGTTTTCGCTGATGCCCTTATAAAACCGAACTGCCAGTTGAATGGCAACTTGGTCCGATACACTGCTGCTTGTTCCGATCACCACAGGGATGCCGGCATCAAGTAAAGCACGACCAATTTCCTGAGTGTGACAGGCATTCAAAAATACAAACTTGAGGGTGTTTTTATGGACAGATAAGGCGGAAACGATGGCTTCAGGAGACATTTTAGCGCTGCCCCCCTCGTCGTCTTCGACCTGTAATCCGTCATTTCCGGCGTGCCCGCCAAAATGAAAAAAAACAATCCGTTCCTGATGGTATTGTACTTGCAGTAAATCGAGAAGAATCCGGTAAGTAGAATTCGTGCGGTGAACCAGTTCCAGGTTTTGTCCACTTTGTATTTTGGCGCTAAAAATAGCCACTAAATCCTGGTACTCCACGGGAAGGTTTCTTAGATAGGATTGCCCGTTTTGCTCATTGGCAAAAGTAAACATGGCGACAGGGGCAGACAGCGTAGGTTGAGCATTCATTTTACTGAGGGTTAATACATTAGGCAATGTAATCGTTTTTTTTCAGTTTCAAAACTATTTATCCTTCCGTGACAAATAAACATTTGCATATCCCCCCTAATTCTAGTAGCTTTGCACGTCACATTTTTTTGCATCTTTTCATCCGGAAATGAGAAACGCTACTGAACTGAAACCCGGCGAAATTCGCCTGGGGGTCGTCCAATGGCTGGTAAGGAATTTTGCGTCAGTGGAAATTTTCCTTGACAAAATCGAACACCAAGTCCAGTCTTTTGCTAATTATGGTGTTGATTTTGTGCTCTATCCGGAGTACTTCTCTATGCCATTATTGACCTTGTTTCCAGCCACCAAAGAACGCGACCGGCTGGTGGCCATGACGTCGATCACCAATCATCTGATGGAAGAAATTTCACGGATGGCCCATACCTATCAGGTCAATGTCATTACCGGGAGTATACCCGAATTGTCTCCGGGTGGAGAGCTGCGCAATGCCACTTATTTGTGCAAACGAGATGGAAGTGTGGAAAAATACCTCAAAATCCATCTGACTCCCTATGAAAAACATGCCTGGCATATGGTGCCTGGCAATAAGTTGGGGGTATTCGATACGGACTGCGGGCGAATTGGCATTCAAACTTGCTACGACGTGGAATTCCCGGAATTGGGGCGTTTGTACGCCGATGCTGGCGTGCAAATTCTATTTGTGCCTTTTTCAACCGATTCTCAAGAAGGTTTTTTCAGGGTTCGGCATTGTGCTCAGGCACGAGCCATTGAAAATGAGTGCTATGTAGCCATCGCAGGTTGTGTTGGTTACTTGCCTGAAGTCAGCGCCATTGAATTTCAATACGGCGAATCCGCCATTTTTACACCTTCTGATTACGCATTTCCACAAGGTGCCATCAAATCGCAATTGCCCGCCAATGTAGAGTCCATCATTGTCAGTGATGTCGACCTGGAGCTCTTGCACAATCTGCACCACCGCGGCAGTGTGCGCAACTTGCAAGACCGCCGCAAAGACTTGTATCATCTTCAGGCCAGTGACAAATTAAAAATGCCGCTGGAAATAGATTTGGAAAAACCTGGGTAATCCATAAACCCCAAAAATCTAATACCTGATTGCTCGACATGGAGGCAGAGATTTCAATCATTACTTATTCGGGGGCTCAAGTAGCACCTTTTTTGGAGGATGTAGCCCGCTTGCGCATTGAAGTTTTTCGGGCGTACCCTTACCTGTATGAAGGAACGATGGATGATGAGCATGAATACCTGCGCACTTATCTCAATTCACCCGATGCAGCCATTGTTATTGCTCGTGATGAAGACAAAATTGTGGGTGCCTCTACGTGCATTCCCCTTCAGGCAGAACCCGATCACGTTAAAGCACCTTTTTTCGAAAAAGGCTACGACATCAACCGCATCTATTACTACGGTGAGTCGGTCTTGTTGCCCGATTACCGTAGAAAAGGGATTGGAGTTGGTTTTTTTGAACACCGCGAACGCAAAGCGCGGGCACTTCAACGCTTCGATTGGGTAAGTTTCTGTGGGGTAGAACGCCCCAGTGATCAGCCGTCGCGCCCCGCCGACTATATTCCGCTGAATCATTTTTGGAAACGACGCGGTTTTCACGAAACCGAACTGGTCTGCAACATGTCGTGGAAAGATGTGGACGAAGCTCAACCAAGTTCCAAACCATTGCGTTTCTGGATGAAAGAACTCATTTAAAATACTTGTTTATGCGATTATTTACTTCTGCTATTTTGGTCGGTTTGTTGATGTCTTTGCTACCAGTTGTGGTAGTAATGCAGCCATTCCCCAAATGGAAGATTTAATGCGGCACTCAAAAAAGCGGGCAATACCACCACGTATCAAATGTTGATTACGGCATGAGAATGCCTCAGCTGTTGGGCGGCAAGTTAAAGCCACTCTGATTGTACCCACCGACGACGCTTTTAATCAACTGGGAGTACAAGCTTTGATGGATTTAATGGATGTCCAAAAACTTCCGGAGCAGATATCGATGCTCAAAAGCACGTCCTGAATCTGCCCTTGAGCCCTAAAAAACTGGCGGCAATGGGTACTGTGACAACATTGGAAGGGAACAGCATTCCCGAAAAAATGAATCGAATGTCCTTTCGTTTGGAGATGCCCAGGTGATTTACAGTTGGCAGACGGAGGAGGGGATGGTGTATATCGTCAATAAAGTAATCAAGTAAGTTTGAGGGTTCGGGGGTTCGAAAGTTCGGGGGTTCAGAGTCGGTCGTCGAGCGGAGCTGGCGATGCCTTACACTGAACTCGCGAACCCTCGAACTACGAACCCCCGAGCTCGTTAAACCGCAAAGCTCTCCCCACAGCCACAAGTGCGCGCGGCGTTGGGGTTGTTGAAGAAAAAGCCCTTGCCTTCCAAACCACCCGAAAATTCGAGGGTGGAATTGAACAGATAAAGGAAGCTCTTGAGGTCAGTAACTACTTTGACGCCGTTGTCCTCAAAGACCTGGTCGTTGGGTTTGGACTCATTGTCAAAATCCATGTTGTAGGACAAGCCCGAACAACCGCCACTGGTAACCGATACCCTTACGAAGTAGTCTGCTCCCAGCTCTCCCTGTGAGCGTATTTCCGCAATTCTTTCTTTTGCACTTTCGGCTACAAAAAGCATAGCATTTGGATTTCAGTTGATTAGTGTGCTTTCTCAGCAACAGCTACCTCGATGCCATTTTTTTGCTGGTAATCAGCAATGGCACCACGGATTGCATCTTCGGCCAATACCGAACAGTGAATTTTCACTGGTGGAAGCGCCAATTCTTCAACGATGGTCATGTTGTCGATGGTCAAAGCCTGATCGATCGTTTTCCTTTCAGCCATTCCGTAGCCAAAGAAGAAGAAGCGATGGCAGAGCCGCAACCAAAGGTTTTGAATTTAGCGTCAACTATAGTGCTGGTTGCGGGGTCTACCTCAATTTGCAGACGCATTACGTCACCACATTCAGGAGCACCTACCAAGCCAGTACCTACGGTTGGTTTGCTTTTGTCCAAAGTTCCGACGTTGCGTGGATTTTGGAAGTGTTCGAGAACTTTATCGGAGTATGCCATGATTTTAGAGTTTTTATGGTTCGGGGGTTCGGGGGTTCGAAGGTTCGAAGGTTCGGAGCGTGTTAACCCTCGAACCTTCGGCCCCCGAACCCCCGAACCCTAAAAATTTAATGTTCGCTCCACTGTACAGCAGTCAGGTCTACCCCTTCTTTGTACATTTCCCAGATGGGGCTCAAGTCACGCATGTGGTTTACACCCGCAGAAACTTTTTCGATCACGTACTCAATGTCTTCTTCGGTCGTGAAACGGCCCAAGCTGAAGCGCAGCGAGGAGTGGGCCAAATCATCCCCCAAGCCCAGCGCAACCAGTACATAAGACGGCTCCAGTGAAGCCGAGGTCCAAGCAGAACCCGAAGACAAGGCAATGTTTTGGTTGAAAGTCATCATAAGACCTTCTCCTTCTACGTGTTTGAACGATATATTGGTAACGTGTGGCATGCGGCTTTCGCGGCTGCCGTTGACGTATACTTCTTCCAGTTTTTCTTTGAAAGCATTTTCGAGGTGGTCGCGCAATTTGCTCAAGCGCTCGGCATCCTGCTGCATTTCTGCTTTGGCAATTTCCGCAGCTTTACCAAATCCGACGATACCCGGTACATTGAGGGTACCTGAACGCATCCCCCGCTCGTGTCCGCCACCGTCCATTTGGGCGGTAACTTTTACCCGAGGGCTTTTACGGCTGACGTACAGGGCACCAACGCCTTTCGGTCCGTACATTTTGTGCGAAGTAAAGGCCAAAAGGTGCACGCCTGTTTCTTTGGGGTTCACCGGAATTTTACCCACGGCTTGAACAGCGTCACTGAAGAAAAGAACACCTTTGCGGGCACAAATTTCTCCGATTTCCTTCATGGGCTGGATGACTCCGGTTTCATTGTTGGCCCACATCACGGAGACCAAATGGTGCTGGGTTTGATGGCTGCTTCCAATTCAGCCAAATCAATCAGGCCTTCGCTATTGACTTCCAGATAAGTGACTTCGGCACCTTCTTTTCCAGCTTTTTGCAAGTATCTAGTACTGCTTTGTGCTCAGTCGTTACGGTGATGATATGGTTGCCCTTGCTGTGCATTACATCTCGAATACCCCTTTGATGGCCAGGTTATCGGATTCTGTTGCTCCCGAAGTAAAGATAATCTCCTTGGGATCAACATTAATCAAGGCAGCAATTTGCTCGCGGGCATAATCAACCGCTTCTTCAGCTTCCCATCCAAAAGGGTGGTTGCGGCTGGCAGCGTTACCCGGCATTTGATAAAAATACGGCAACATCGCCTCTACTACCCGCGGATCGGTTGGAGTGGTTGCGTTATTGTCCACGTACACGCGGCGCGTATCCTTGGTCATGCTCTAAGTTTATTTAGATTGAATCTAATCTTATTGAAAACTGACACAAAGATAACGATTGGTAGGAAAAAAAGTTCTGAGTGAGTAGAATTTTTCTACATTAATAAAAGAGGGAGGGGCATCTCTTAACCATGAGGGTCTCCCATGCTCACAATATAAGCACGGAAGACCCCTTCTAAACATGGCAAATTGAATTTTGAATTTCAACTTCCGACAGGTGCACCGCCCATATCAATTGCATCTAGCTTGCCATCGGAATTTTGCGCCCCTAGGGATTCCATCCATTTGAAAACCTCCACTGAAGGATTGCCGGCATTTGATGACTCGGTGCTGCCATTTGTACCAAAAGTAATATCGGTTGCCGCTGAATCCAAACCCGCCGTGCCTGCGTCCACCTTGATGGCAGATGGATTGTTGGGTGAAGACGGTGTTTGGATTTCCTGTACCGATTTATCTTCAGAAATTTCGATTGTAACTTTCATAATGAAAATAATTTAGCGCGTCTGAATTGATTTAATTTAAGATGGCATACCGCAAATCAAACTGTACATCAAAATTGGTCAGGTTTTTGACCGTTATCCAGTACGTGGTCTGCGTTGCATTGGCCCTTTCTACTAATTTCCCATTCGATTTGAGCTGCGCCAGGGCGAGGAGAAACAGCCATTGCATGCCATAAAACATGAAGTGCAGGGTTCCAACCCCAAGTGAACAAACGCAATGAACCATTGCGTACTACTGTTCCTGAATATTGAGTTCCAACTGTCATAATTAGTTTAGTTTGTACATTTTGAAAAAACATTCCTTTTGTGTTTTGAATACACCATTAACCCATTACACCGTAACGTCCTTCAAAAATTGGTGGTGACTGATCCAATATTGGTAACCGTTAGCCAGTAAGTAGCCTGCCCGTCGCTGGCTCGTTCAACTTTAACCTGCCATTTCACCTTACCAGTGTTCGTGGTTGGCATCATTGACCACAATACGTGCCAATGTGCAGGCCATCCCCAGGTAAACCAGGTATGCGTTTGGTTGGGAGCGAGCGTTCCGGTGAATTGGGTAGCAACGTATGGTGATGGAGCTGGCAATACCGTTCCACTGGCCCGATGGTGATTAAAGGCCCTCCAGGCATTGATGATGCCTGATCCGGTATTGGCATCCCAACCCGTACCTGCTATATCTGCAGCCGTATCTTTTAGGGCAGCTTTAGCGTCGAATTGTGAGAGCCGGGGGTGCGTTGTTTAAGTAGTGCAACAACTCCTGCCGCGATTGGAGTGGCGGCAGAGGTACCACTATCGCTGTTAAAATAGCCAGTAAGTGACTTACCGAGCAAAATCAGGTTTGTACGGATCTAGTGCTGCTGGACCTTGGCTGCTGTATCCAATGAATTCACTCCGGGTATTCACCGCACCAACGGTCATCACAAAGGGATGGCCGTTCGCTCCCCAAATACTTTTGCCCGGACCATTATCTGTACTACAACGACCATCAGGGCAGGTTTTTCCACAATTGCCCGCAGCAAAAAGGACAATGATACCCGTATTGATGGCTTCAACGACCTTGCGGGTAAAAGGGTGCTCTGGGTTGGTACAATAATCTGCGTACCAACTTTGCTGGAACATCCCCCAACTGTTGGTCAAAATTTGCGGGGTTCCATTCGTACGGAATTGATTGATCGCCCATTGAAAGGCCTGTAATGCGTTGCTAATGGTACCTGTATTGCTGCTAGCCCCTGAGATCCTTAAGTCATAAAGTCTAGCATCGGGCGCCAACCCAACACATCCGTAGCGCACATGTTTCCGTGGTAACCCAACTCGCACCTCTGGTTCCCCAAGTGGTCGTAGGCCAACCTCCGATTACGTTGTTGATGGTTCAGAGGTGCTTCCCCAGGGGTCAATGTTCGACCTGTCGCCGTGATGCCCCCATCCACAACCCCCACAACAATCCCATTTCCACGAATTCCCCGCGCCCAGATCTGATTAACGCCCAGATAGCGCGCCACATCATTCATGTTGCCTCTAGGAACACCAGGAGAACAATCACAGGTACCAACCGGGCAATCTCCAGGTGCCATTGGCGTGAGATCGAGTGCAGGGTTGGTTTGAACAGCCTCTTGCAGCTCAAAATCAAATGGTTCAATCGGGGCATTGCTCCACTTTGATCACATTGGGTTTGCTTCCAATGCTTCAATCTGGTTCGGCCTTTACCTGACCCTCTAAGATAAGACTTGCTTCTCCCGCCGATTCTAATTCCGCAGCCATCACTGGTAGGAGTCATTTCAATGGGTATTGCGTCTTCATTAGGAATGAACCCGGTTAGATTCATCGATTGGACAAAGCTTGTAGCTAAAGCTCTTTGTCCTGTAGGGACTCTGATTTCAAGAAGAACATCGCGTATTTCTTCGCCGTTCCTTGATCCATTCCTTGGTTTTTTGGCCATAACTTTGATTATTTGGAGTTTAATTAAAATTAATTTGCAGACTTGAAGTACACCAAAGATCAGCTAAATTGATTCATCACAAATGGACTATTGTTATCAATCTATATGAATATTGTAACACATATTTTATAAAATTTGATGTTTGCGCGGCAAGTGAAAATTGAGTTGGAGATTGCCCAATAAGCCGTGTAAATACTCTGGTAAAATAGCATGGGTCTTTGTATCCAATCTCATAGGCTTTCCTTGACGGATAGTGAGCTTTTTGTAGTAAATTGCATGCCAGTTGAATACGTATAATATGAATAAAATCGGTAGTAGTGTGGCCTGACAAAGCTTTGATTTTGCGGTGAAGATGCCCTCTGCTTATTTTTAATGCGGCACTCAAATCTTTAGGGGCAAAATCATCTTGGTCTATGTTTTTAGTATGATTTTTCAATACGAGTTAAAAATGTTGTATCATCATCTAAGGTATTGATTTCATTTTACAGGCTCTAACAACGTAAATAACGTCTGTATTAATTCCCTTAAAGGATTGATGAATTGATCACATTCAATTGGCAACGCTTTTGTAGATGGTTATCAAACACTCATCTTTTCCCGAAAATTCGCAATTAAAGGAAATCATTAACTCCTTTTGCGCTTTTTTAAACAAATTAGGAGACTTAAGAAAGGAGGAATCAGGGAACGCATCAACCTTTTTTCTGGTCCGCTTTAATTTTGTAGCTTTAATTTCAAATGTTACAAGTGTCTGTTCTTCTGCTGTACCTATCTCATCTTTATTGCAGGAATTAATTATTTGAATTTGAGGAAATAATGAATGGCGATGCTTAACACCGTTTTGGTTGTTTAATGTTTTCATTACTGGGTTGTATTTTAGTTTTGTCAAAAATAGTAGAATCTAAGCAAAAATGCAAACTTTGAATTTGGGAACGGTTTCAAAATTTCACCGCCTGTTGATTTTACAATTCGTATCTTTTTGCCCTAAAATATGCGCTAACCATGTCGTCAAAAACATCTCGTCGTAAATTTCTCAAAATGTCTTCTCTGGCCGGAGCCGGTCTGGTTTTGCCAACTACCGAAATCATTGGTGCGCCCATGTTGCGCAAAGGCCCATTGGTGGATAAAGTTCGTCTGGGTTTCATCGGCACTGGCATGCGTGGCCGCAATCACGTTGAATTGGCACTGCTCCGCAAAGATTGCGAAGTTGTCGCCATTTGTGACATTGACCCCAAGGCCATTGCTGCTTCGCAAAAAATGATCACAGGAGCCGGCCTAAAAGCGGCCGCAGCTTATGGCGAAAAAGGTGAGCGTGATTTCCTGCGCATGCTGGACAAAGAAAAACTGGATGCCGTCATCATTGCCACCCCCTGGGAATGGCACACCGAGCAATCGATTGCCTGCATGAAACGGGGCATCTATGTGGGTAGCGAAGCTTGTGGTGGGTTTTCACTGGACGAATGTTGGGAATTGGTCAACGCCCACGAAGAAACCGGAGCCCATTTGTTCTTCCTCGAAAACGTGTGCTACCGCCGCGACGTCATGGCGGTCATGAACATGGTGCGGCAGCAAATGTTTGGGGAAATTTTGCACCTGGAAGGGGGTATCAGCACGATCTGCGGAAGTGAAATTCAACGATGGGGTAAATCCTTACGGTGGTGGTGTGGAGTTTGGCGAAAAGGGCTTCCAGTGAAGCGCATTGGCGCACGGCCCATTCCCTGCACCGCAATGGCGACCTCTATCCTACCCACGGCATTGGGCCAGTGGCCATGATGATCGACATCAACCGGGGCAACCGTTTTATCCATCTTACCTCCACCTCTTCCAAACCTCGGGCACTAGCTGATTACGTGGCCAAACACCCCAAAGGTGGCCCCAATCACCCCAATGCCAAACTCGAATGGAAATTGGGTGATGTGGTGACAACGGTCATCAAATGCAACAACGGAGAAACCATAATTTTGAGCCATGATACCAATGCACCCCGGCCTTACTCCCTGGGTTTCCGGGTACAAGGCACCAAAGGCATCTGGATGGATGTCAACAAATCCTTGTACATCGAAGGCACCAGCCCCAAGGCACATGCCTGGGAAAAAGCGGATGATTACCTGACCAAGTACGACCACCCGCTATGGAAACGTTACGAAAGTGATGCCCAGGGTGCCGGACATGGAGGTATGGACTTCTTTGTGCTCAATTCGTTCATCGAATGTGTGAAGCGCAATGCGCCCGCCCAAATTGACGTGTACGACGCGGCGAGCTGGCTGGCGATTACCCCGCTTTCGGAGGCGAGCATTGCTACGGGTAGCTCCGCACAATCGTTCCCCGATTTCACCAGAGGAAGGTGGATGAAGAAGAAGAATGATTTCGCAACCGGCGAGTTTTAAAAGGAAGAGATGAAAGATGAGAGATAAAAGATGAGAGATGACAACTTCATCATCTCTGATCTTTTATCTTTCATCTCTCATCTTTCATCTCTCCAAATAAAAAATACCATGCTACAGGTAGATTTTCCTGACACGCGTTACGAAGAATGGATTGCCCAATTAGAGAAAGACCTCAAAGGCAAACCCTGGACCGACTTGCAATGGCAGCTCGGCGAAGACATCGTTGTTGACCCATTTTACCATCCCGACAATTACTTCCCGCAGCGTTCCGCGCTAAGCGGTCAACGCAGCAACAACCACTGGGAAATTGGGGAATACATCACGGTAATTGACCCCAAAACAGGCAACCTTGAACTCTTGGAAGCCCTGGATGGCGGAGCTGAAGCCCTGGAACTAGTTTTCACTAAAGCGCCCAGTGCTGAAGAGCTGTCCATCCTGCTGCAAGGTGTTCAATTGGAGTACATCTCCCTACATGTCGTAGAAAATTATGCTGAAAAAAATCCCCTACATATCCTGAAAGCATTGCGCGCGTTTGCCGTCGAGGTTGGGCTTGATCCTTCCAAAGTACGTGGCTCCATTGAGGGTACAGAAGCCAGGTTTTTGGCCGGAATCATCCCTTGGGCTAGCCATGAATTGCCCGCTTTCAAAACCTGCCTGGTCAATGGGCGGAGCTTATCTGGAGCAAATAATGCCCATGAATTGGCTGCTCTGTTACAGTTGGGGAATCAAATCATCGCCCAATTAGGAGAAGCAGGAATTGCTCCAGCCGAAGTTGCCCCGGCCCTTCAGTTTTCAGTAGCCATTGGCAAAAGTTTTTTTGGAAATCGCCAAACTACGCGCCCTGCGACTGCTCTGGCAAAATGTACTCAAGGCTTATGGCGTACAAACTTCAGCGCTGGAAATAGCGGCTCATTTTGCTCCTGCTTCACAAGATGAACATCCCAATACCAACCTGATTCGGGCGGCAACGCAGGCCATGTCGGCGGTAATTGGTGGCGCCAACCAGTTGTATGTTTTGCCTTCCAATGCCAGTCTTCACGAGTCCCCTACCCCGTTCACCCGGCGAATTGCCCGCAACGTGCAGCACCTTCTACGCCTGGAAAGCCATCTGGATAAAGTGATTGACCCCGCAGCGGGTAGTTATTACATTGAAAAATTGACGGAAGAATTGGCACATAAAGCCTGGGCCATTTTTCAACAAAATGGCAATTGACTAAGTTTTAAGTCAAACAACTAAAAAAAGCGTTTATTTTCCGTTTTGTCTTTATCTTTGTAGCAAAAACATGAGCTTGCGCCCATATTTTTGTAGTGTATTGCTGGTTTTGCTCAGCGTTGCCGGGTTTTCCCAGGTCAAAAAAGGATATAAATTTTTGGCCAAAAAATTACCCCGCTGCACGTGCTGCCTTCCTCAAACAATACCAACACCCGGTATATGCTGCAGGGGTACACACTGGCCTGGTGCAAATTCGCCTGGAGGAAGAAGAAAAACGCTTGGATAGTTTGTTCAAACTCGCAGATCAGCTCTATTTAGCTGTTGAAAAATGGGAGTCCCTCAGCTCCAAATCACGCAAAAATTATTCAAAAAAGCAAGGTAGATACCGCCAGATTCCGCGAATTGCTAACGGAAATTGAAAGAAGGGCATTGGTACAATACCACGATAGCACCGGAATTCTGGTTTTTGATCAACACCTGAATCAGTTCCCCGATACACCTTCCTTGGCCATCTTCCAGCAACGCGAGGAATTGCGGGCCAAAATGGTGGCCTGGCATTTAAAATCCTTAAAGCAAGCCAATTACGCCATCCTGGACGCCTTGTACAACCACCATTATGACCTGCTCTCTCAGCGCGGCAAACGGTATCCCGATTATGTGTATTCTTTCATTTTGGATGCATTCGTCAAGGAGCACACTTACCGCAATTTGGCCACTTTTGTCAAAGAACAACCGGGACATTGGTTTTCGGAAGCCTGTTGGTCCGAACAGGCCGTGGAGGTTTTGCACCAAGACAGTGTACAGTTGGCGCTTGGTTTTTTACGGCAGTACCCCTATTTCATTTTGGACGATTGGATGGACCTCCACATCAATCGTTTGACCAATGATGGCCTCTTGATCGACAGTACAGAATATACCCTGTCAGAATGGACTCAAATTCAAGAACTGAGCCTGGGTTGGGACCTGATGAAACAACTCCGCAGTGGCAAACGTACACCCAGTTATGACCAGGATCTGTTGCGCTATTTACAAATTACCGCTCCTTCCAAACGAGGTTACGACCTCTTTCGCCTGGCGCTATCGGCCTACCAACGTCGGGCAGCCTGGGACAAAGCCATCCATTTGTTAAAAACGACCCAGCAGCTTTATCCAGATGTCATGCCCCCTGATTGTGACAAGCGGTATTTGTTTTATACGTCTAAAGATGAGTGGTTCAAAACGGCCATTGACATCATGCAGCGGCCAGCCGACGGCTTCAGTATTGAACTCGTACCGGGTTTGAGTCAAGCCGAGCGGGAGGAACTTGCGCCCGTGTTTTCGCCCGATGGCCGCAGCCTGTACTTGGCGCTCGAAAATGGGCGCAATGGTTTGGATGTATTTATCTCCCATTTCGATCCTCAACAAAATCTATGGCAAACGCCGGAACGTGTTGAATCATTGAGCAGTGCAGCAGATGACATTCCTTACAGCATTACCCGCGATGGTCGCGAATTTTTAATAGCCCAAGGGGGCAAATTGATGATGAGTACCTACGGGGCGAGTGATTGGCAGAAACCGTTTGGCTTACCCCTTACGGTGAATGAATTCCCTTGGGTGGGGCGAGCCACCTTATCTCCTGATGGCCGCTGCCTGATTTTTGAAGGTTCTGGCAATAAGAAAGAGGCCCATGAGGTCGAGCCTCCTTTTATTCATTTGTTCCGCATGGTCAAAGGAGAAAGTAGGTTTGGCTGGGGAAATCCACAAATTATGGCTTCGTTAATCATCGAAGGAGGAGAAGAACGGAATCCAAGTTTTGGCCCTGATGGCAACTTGTACTTCATTGCCGATCGTTGGCCCGGCCTGGGGCAGGGTGATGTGTTTGTGACCCGTTCGACCAAAGAGGATTGGAGTGAATGGACCAAACCGGAAAACCTGGGGAAAGAGGTAAACACGCTGGGGAATGAAAACCACTGGCTGAGTATCGCCCCGGATAATACCAGTGCCATTTTTGCCACCGATGAATTGTCCAAAAAACACGAAAGTGAGCTGTACAGCATGGGGTTACCCAGTGTTGCCAAAGCGGAAAAACGCCAGATTCTGAACCTGCCCGTGGGCAATATTGGACAACATTTGTCCCCACCCAAACGGCGAGAAATGGTGCTGCAAATCCGGGATGCCGCCACCGATCAACTGATCAGTGAAATAAAACCACAAGGGGAAAGCCGCTTCATCGTATCCCTTCCTGGCTCCTGGGCCAAAATTCGTTATCAGGTTTTTGAATCTGTAAAAAGTAAGGTTCCTCTAACCCAGATTGGAGAATACGTGCTCAAGCCAGGTGGGTTGCAAGAATTGCCCAGAACTCATTCTTTTGCAAGCGAGGGTTAAACTTAAATCTGAGTTAATGACATTGATCGCACTGCCCCCGAATGACCAAATGGGTTTCTGAAACCGAAAAACCGGGCGGCGGCGCAATTTTTGGTGCAGCAATATCTTCTACACAGATGGTTTTGCCACAGGTATCACAATGGAAGTGGGCGTGATGGTCGTGGTGCGCACCTTGCCCGCAATCGTGCTGGCACAGGGCGTATTTTTGTTTGTCGGTACCATCCATCGCCTTGTGGATCAAGCCCTGTTCTTCAAACGTACGCAAGGTACGGTACAGCGTAATACGGTCTACTTTGCCCAACTGCTGCTCCAGGTCGTTTTGCGACAAAGCTTCGGCACGGGCCAAAAACAAGTCCAACACCTTCGTCCGCATGTCGGTAAGGCGTAGTTGGTGCGATTTTAACAAATGTTGAGCGTTGCTTGCCACGGGTAATGTTTTGAACTGGGACAAAGGTACAGCAGTTTTTTATATACTGTCGGGGTCTGATGTACACAAAGTTTCAAAAAATCAATCCAAAAAAATAAACAAGCTAAATGAAACATTGTTGCATAAAAAGAATAACTTTGTCTAAGCTTTGAGAAAAAGAGTATGAAGAATATAGTTTTTGGCTTGTTTGGGATGCTATTGCTGTCTCATTTTTTACCCATCACCCTACAAGCGCAGGGATGTAACCTGAGCTTGCGCGGACAAGTATTGAATGCCGACACGGGTCTACCCATGGCTTACGCAGGAATTGTCATTAAAGAAACCAGCCAAGGGGTACAAAGTGACGAGCACGGCCACTATCAGCTCAACAACATCTGCCCCGGAGAATATACCGTTGTTTGTAGCCATTTGGGGTGCGACCACGCGGAACAAAAACTCAATTTGCGCAGCAATATGGTGCTCGACATCGCCATGAAAGAAAATGCGCTTACCCTGGAAAACCTGGTCGTTACGGGAACTACCAGCAAAAAAGCCGGAACCCAGACCTCCTCCGAATTGAGTGGGGTAGAATTGGATGCAGGTAGAGGCTTAGGCCTTGGCGAAAGCCTCAAACGTTTGAGCGGCGTAAGTACCCTCAACACCGGAGCAACGATCAGCAAACCCGTCATTCAGGGTTTGCACAGCAACCGCATCCTGATTTTTAACAACGGTGTGCGCCTGGAAGGACAACAATGGGGCAATGAACACGCCCCGGAAGTAGACCCCTTCACCGCAGAACGCATCACGGTGGTAAAAGGCGCCGCCAGTGTCCGTTACGGCGCTGATGCTTTGGGCGGAATCATCCTGCTGGAGCCCAAACCCATTCGCCGCGATCCCGGTATTGGTGGGGAGTTGCATTTACAAGGGTTTAGCAATGGCCGCAGCGGAATTGTCTCCAACATGTTGGAGGGCAAATTGGCTAAACTCCCGCTCAGCGGCCGAATCCAGGGCACACTCAAACGAGCAGGCAATCTGCAAACGCCCAATTATTACCTCAACAATACAGGCGTAAGTGAATCCAATTTTTCTTGGATTGCCAAATACCAACCAGAAAACTGGGTGCTCGAAACTTTCTATTCCCGCTTTTTTACCCAACTGGGCATCTTGCGGGACTCCCATATTGGCAATTTAACCGATCTGGAAAATGCCATTGAGCGTGGTCGTCCCCTCCAAGATGGGGATTTTAGTTATGAACTGGGTCGCCCTTTGCAAAAGGTCATGCACGAAACCTTCCGCATCAAAGCGGCGCATGCTTTGTCGGAATCCAGCAAACTATCGCTGCAATTGAGCAGGCAGTTCAATCGTAGGCAGGAATTTGACGCGCACCGCCGCTTCAATCCACTTCCCGAAACCCTGGACGATCCCAGTATCGAGTTTGAAATCACCACCTGGGCGGCTGAACTCAATTGGGACCACCGCCTGGGTCGCAACTGGCGTGGTGCCCTGGGTTCCAATACCCAATCTCAGGTCAATACTGTTGACCGGGGAGCGCGTATCCCCAATTTTGACAACCTGGATTGGGGCTTTATTGGACAGAGCGGCATTTTAAAAGCGGTAGCCCCTGGGAGTTTGAATTCGGTTTGCGTTACGATTTACGGCATTTACACGTAGCCGAACAAGGCACAACCAACCTCAACGAAGACCGAAATTTTCAAAACTGGTCGGGCTCACTTGGACTACTTTATGCCTTCGATGAACATTGGAAAATGCGCTTCAACACGGGTTCGGCCTGGCGCTCGCCCTTGGTCAATGAGTTGTTTAGCAGCGGAGTTCACCACGGTTCAGCCAGTTACGAAGAAGGCAATCCCAACCTGCAACCCGAACGAGGGTTCAACAATAGCCTGACGCTGGAAGGAACCCACCACGATCAGTGGAGTTTGGCTCTGACGGCCTATTACAATTTGATCCAGGACTTCATTTATTTGCAACCCCGGGGAGAAGCACAATTGACCATTCGGGGTGCCTTTCCCGCTTTTGATTACCGTCAAGCCGATGCGCGCCTGATGGGTATTGATTGGACGGCAGAATGCAAACTCTACAAAAACTTGCGCTTTGAATCAAAAGCTACGTTGTTAAACGGCTGGAATCGGGAACTGGAGGATCACCTGATTTTTATGCCTCCACTGCGTTTTGAACAAGGATTGAAATTGGGTTTTAATGAAAAAAAACACCCGGATCATCCTTCTTTTGTCCGCATCAGTGTACTCACAGTCATGCAACAGCGTCTTGCGCCAGCAAGCGACTATGCGGCTCCGCCGCCGGGGTTTACCCGGGTAGATGCGGAATTTTTTCACACCCTGGAATGGGGCAAACAGCGCCTGGAACTGGGAATCTCGGTGTTTAACCTATTCAATATTGAGTACCGCGAGTACCTGAACCGGTTCCGGTATTTCAGCGCCGAAATGGGACGAAACTTGGGCATACGCCTTAAGCTGCCTTTTAATTTTTCTTGACGATAAAAACAAAAACTATGAAAATCATTGCTTTAAAGATGCCGCTATTGGCATTATTGGTAATTGCTATGCTCAGTTGTGAAAAGGATGACGACAACGGACCTGACAATGAGCAGGAATTGATCACGACCATTTCCCTAAAATTCACGGGTGGTGGTCAAACGGTCACTTTTACCGCTGAAGACAAGGATGGTGATGGTGGGGCAGCTCCGGTGATTCAAGCCATCACCCTCAAGGCCAATACGGATTACACCCTTTCGGTCTCCTTTCTGGATGCCTCCAAGACACCTACCGAAGACATTACGACCGAAGTAAAGGCTGAAAGCAACGACCACCTGGTTTGTTATGTGGCAACGGGTCCAATGGGGGCTCCACAAATCCAGGATACCGATGCTGGGGGTAAACCTCTGGGACTGGAAAGTAAATTTAAAACCGGGGCTGCTGGTGCGGGTTCTTTCAAAGTTACCCTCAAACACGAAGCCGATAAAGGCAATGCCAATGCCTGTAGTACCGGAGAAACGGATGCGGAGGCCACCTTTAACGTAACATACAATAAAAAAACAGGACACGGCATACCGTGTCCTGTTTTTATACTTACTCAGGTAATATGAATCGGGGGACTGTGATTACAGGCCCCTTTTTTATAGTTTTTTCATCAAGCCATCTTCTACGGCTTCTTCTCCTAAGCCATGCAATTGAATGGGTTGTTTTTTCTTTTTGCGCGCGCGCATGTTGATCAATTCGATCACCAAGGAGAAGGCCATGGCAAAGTACAGGTATCCTTTATCGAACTTTTGGTGAAAACCCTCCGCCACCAACATCGTGCCGATCATGATCAAAAAACCCAAAGCCAAAACCTGGAGAGAGGGGTGGTTGTTGACAAAATTGCTAATGCGCCCGGCAAAAGCCAACATCACCACCATTGAAATGATCACGGCCATTACCATCACTGAAATTTCCTTAACCAGGCCTACCGCAGTGAGAATCGAATCGAAAGAAAACACCATGTCGACCAGGATAATTTGAACAATTACCCCACTCAGGGTAGCACGGCCTTTGATGTCGTGCTCTTGGGTTTCTACTTCCAATTTATGGAATAGTTCATTGGTACTCTTGGCAATCAGGAACAATCCGCCTGCCATCAGAATCAAGTCCTTCACACTAATGCCCAGAGGATGTCCAAGTTGATTTCGAACAAAATCAATGGAAAAAAGCGGCTTGGTCAAGGTAATGATCCAGGTGATGGTAAACAACAATCCCAAACGAAAAAACAGGGCCAGTATCAGCCCTAAATTACGGGCTTTGGGGCGTTCTGCAAGCGGAAGTTTATTGGAAACGATGGAAATAAAGATCACGTTATCAATACCCAGTACGATCTCCAGAGCGGTTAGGGTAAGTAGGCTGATCCAAAATTCCGGTTGAGCCATGCTGGCAAAAAAATCCATAGCTAGAATAGTTTAAGTAGGTAACAATTACTATTCAACACCTCAATGAGGTTGCCGTTCGGGAAATTAATAATTATTCCAAAGTTATAATTTTCAACTCTACCTTTCGATTGAGTTTTTTGAGGTTTTCATCCGTGATTTCCCCATACCCTTTGAGCGCAATGCGGGTCACCGGATACCCTTTGTCTACCAGATAAAGCGCGATTTTTTTTGCTCTTTTTTCCGAAAGCTCCAAATTGTAGCCGTTGTCGCCAATGTCATCGGCGTAGCCATCAATTTCGATGCGCTGGATGTCCTTTCCAGCAATGGTGGCTACAAAAGCATCCAGTTTGTCCTGTTCGTTGAACTCCATTTCGTCGCTGTCGAATTTGAATAAAAAGCTCTTGGTATAGCGCTGGGTTTTGCGCACTTTCATGTTCGTTTTTACGGAATCTTCTTCAATGACCTTGGCTTTTTTGGGTTTATCTGAATCCAGAGGAGCCGGTACATTGATTGGTTGCAAGCGCAATTCGAGGGAATAAAAGCGCTGGTTGTCCCAAATTGGGATGTTGAAATTGCGGTTATACGGCAAATAGCCCTCGACACTCGCTTCGGTGTGCAACAGGGAATTTGAAGACAAACAAATGAAAAAGCGACCGTCTTTATCGGTTTGGATGGATTCCCGGTCGGTGATTTTGACGATGGTTTGCAGCGGTTTTTCGCTAAGCGAATCTTTTACAAATCCCTCCACAAACGTCATTGGTTCACTGTACAGCGGATCCTTGAATTTCACCTGATAAATATCCATTCCGCCAAAGCCCTCCGGGCGATTGGAGGCAAAATAGCCGGTGCGCCCATCAGCAGACAAGAAAAAACAGCGCTCCGTAAAGGGCGAGTTGATTTCTGGCCCCAAATTGGTGGGCAGGCCCCAAACGCCTTTTTCATTTAAAAAACTCATAAAAATATCCTGATCCCCCAGGCTCAAATGCCCAGTAGACGTAAAGAAAAGGGTACGTCCATCATTAGAGATGAAAGGTGATTCTTCGTCTTCCGCTGTATTGATGTTTGGCCCCATGTTCTTGGGTGCGCTCCAGTTGCCATCAAGCATTTTATTGCTGTACCAAATATCTGCACCACCCAGTCCACCTTCCCGAATGCTGGAAAAATAAAGGGTGCGCCCATCACAACTGATGGCTGCTTGTGATTCCCATTTTTCTGAATTGGGATGGCCCAGGATCGGTTTGACTTCGCGGATTTCGTGGCCTTCAATTTGGGCTTCCCAAATGTCACATACCCCAATCACATCTTCCCGCTTACAGGCCGTAAAGAACATCCGCCGGCCATCGCGCACCAGGGTACTCATGCCCTCATCCAATTTCGTATTGAAGGTGTTGCCCACCGCATCTCCCCTGCGCCAGCCATTGACCTCCCGAATGCTGTAGTACAAGTCTTCATCACGCCCAGTTGCGCTCATGCGGGTGTAAAACAGCAGGGATTGGTCATTGGTCAAACAAGGAAAATACTGGTCGTGTTTGTCGTTGATGTTGGATCCCAGGTTGTAGATGCTCACGTCTTTAAGCAACACATTGGTATCCTGGGATACGGTGCAAGCCCGGATGTTGTTCGGCAATTTCACCAAATACCCCGATTCTAATTCCTGTTCGTGCAGCCCATTGGCCGTAAAAGAAAGGGCATCTAACAATTGCAAGCGTTGAAATTGCTGAAAATAGGTTACAGCCCGCATTTTTTGCCCCATTTTGTAATACAACTGCCCCACTTCATAATATACCGCCCGCGAGAATTTGGGGCTCATTTCGATCACCTTGAGGTAAGCTGTTAAAGCTTGTTGGAAATTGCCCGTTTGCTCGAAAGCTGCGGCCATCCCCCGCCGTGCAGCGTGCAGACTGTCGCTGATGGTCAAGGCCTGCTTATACAGCTTGATGGCTTTATTGTATTTTTTTTCCGTAAATGCAATGTCACCTTCTTTCGTGAATTGGGCGGCCAGGACCAAGCTGGAGGGCTGCCCTTTCAGGCTGCAGAGCGCAAAAAACGAAAAACCAATGAAAAATAGGAGGGTATGTTTGTAACGCATAAAGGTTTGTTTTGGGTTCGAAGGTTCGGGGGTTCGAAGGTTCGGGGTTCGAGGGTTCGAGGGTTCGGGAGTTAAACCCAAGAACCTTCGAACCCCCGAACTCCCGAACCTTCAGTCCCTAAAACCTTTTCAAAATCTTTCCCGGTTTTTTCTCAGTAAGTTTTCCTTTCTCTATAACGGCTACTCCATTTACAAAAACGTATTCCATGCCCGTAGAATAAGCATGGGGTTGGTCATAAGTTGCAGGTGCGGTGATTTTGTTGGGATCAAAAATCAAAATATCGGCAGCTTTACCAGGACGCAGTTGGCCTCGGTCACTCAAGTTAAAGCGGGTAGCGGGCAAAGTGGTCATCTTGCGGATGGCTTCTTCCAGTGCCATGATCTTTTGTTCTCGGACGTATTCGGCAAGAACGCGTGCGTTGGTTCCATAAGCCCGGGGGTGCAGCATGCTCCGCCCAAAGCTGGCTACGCCAGCATCGGAGGCAATCATACAAAAGGGAAAATTCATGATTTTTTTGACATCTTCTTCGCCCATTTTGTGGAATACCATTTGGACGCGGGGGCCACGGGAGCAAAGTTTGAGGATGGTTTCAATTTCATCGTCCAGGCTATACGCACTGCCTTTGGATTTTTGGGTCACCGTGGGAATGGATTTGCCATTCAAGGTCGTATCCCAGGGGCAATTGGCAAT
Organism: Haliscomenobacter sp.; assembly: GCF_016718685.1. Lineage (GTDB taxonomy): Bacteria > Bacteroidota > Bacteroidia > Chitinophagales > Saprospiraceae > Haliscomenobacter. The sequence goes on from NZ_JADKCX010000012.1 coordinate 59,219, forward strand.
TACGGCAAAACTGTAGTTGTCTGCACCACTTTCGGCCAACATTTTTTTCATTTCGGCAACGATACTGGCCTTGGTTTTGACATTCGCCAGCCTGATTTTCAGGGAATCCGTCCCGCCGCCCAAAGCCCAATCCGGTAGCTGGGTGCTGAGGGTGGTGCTGCTGGCGGTGTAAGGGTATTGATCCACCATCACATCGATGCCCGCGCTGCGGTAATCGTACAGTTTGCTCAGCAAGGAATCACTTTTGCCCCAGGAGGCTTTGCCAGCTACTTTAAGGTGAGAAATTTCGACCGGGATTTTGGCTTCTCGCCCAATCGTAATCGCTTCTGCTACCGCGTCAAACACGCGATGGTCTTCGTGGCGAATGTGCGAAGCGTAGATGCCCTGATTTGCTGCGGCAATTTTGGCCAAAGCAACAATCTCATCGGTTTTGGCAAAAGTGCCCGGAATGTAAATCAAGCCAGTGGAAAGTCCCAAAGCCCCATCCTTCATGGCCTTGGTCATGAGTGCTTGCATTTGGGTGAGTTCTTTTTCCGTGGGTGCCCGGTTTACGGATCCCATGACTTCGCTGCGGATGGTGTTGTGCCCTGCCAGTGCCCCTACGTTAAGGGCGATGCCCAATTTTTCCAGTTCCTGAAAAAATGCGCCGAGGTCTTTGGCTGAATTGCCGCAGTTGCCCGTTACCACCGAAGTTACCCCGTCAAAGAGGAAATTGGCAGCGCCGGGATTGGGCTGAATACTGCCTTCGATATGGGTATGCACATCGATAAAGCCGGGGCAAACAATCTTACCCGTAGCGTCGATGGTTTGCACTGCCGTTGCGCCAGACAATCCGCCGATCACCGCAATTTTGCCGTCCCGAACCCCCAGATCAATTTTCATACGGGGTTGCCCCGTTCCATCAACCACCAAGCCGTTTTTGATGAGCAAATCGAAGGTAGGTTGTGCCTGAGCACTGATTGCCAAAAGAATATAAAAAACAATATGCAGTAGTCGTTTCATAGTTTTCCAATCTAAACAGCTTTTTCGATTGGAAAAATAGCGGATTTTTTTGGATTAAATGATTAGACGGTGTTAATTGTTTAGACTTGTTGCATGGAGTCTTTCACCTCGACCAGCGCAATCCCAAATATAATTCACGCCCGTGGATAGGGCTGAAGGCGTACGCCGTATCGAAAAAAGGACTAAATCCAGGCTGGGTTTGTGGATCGTTGAACCCCACCAATGGCGAATAGACCTGGCGGTAATCGAACAGGTTTTGTACCCCACCAAAGATCTCCAGCTTGGCTTTGGGCAGGTTTTTGGTCAATTGCAAGTTGTGGATAGAAAAAACCGGAGAGCTGGTAGGCCGGGGTGTCTCCAAAGGTTTGCCCATCGCATCCAGGTCGAATACTTCGGGGAGCGCCATCGAACCCGTCCAGTTGGCGGTATAAGCCATGGTCAGTCCCAATTTTTTAAAGCGGTAGTTGAGCACCGTCAAGCCCGTCCATTTAGGGGCAAAAGGAATGGGCTGGGTGGCATATTGCCCGTTTTCGACCTGGTCATGCTGGATACTGGTCAAAAAACTGGCGCCAATGGTGTAGCTCAGCGGAAAACGAAACTGCTGCTGAATCGATACATTGACCCCTCTGGTTTGGGCATACCCATCGGTATTGGCGTAAATGATTTTTCCAGGCGTAGCATAATTCGGGATAATTTTGTTCATGAAGTGGGTAAAAAACGCGTCAATGTCCAGTACACCCTGGCTTTCTCCCATCGTAAAAATGTGGTTGTAATTGAGTGAAAGATTATACGAACGTTCAGGTTCCAATTCTTCTTCAATCACCACCTCGCGCTGCCCAGTGACGAAGGCGTGGTCTTCAGTAAACAGGTTTACCAATCGAAATCCGGTACCTGCGTTGAAGCGCCAGGTGGTCCAATCGCCCGATTTGTACTTGAGGTTCAAGCGGGGTGAAAAGATCGGGCCATTGTTTTTGTACTGGTCCAGTCTTGAACCCAACAGGAGCGTCAGTTTGGAATCCACAGTCCATTCATCCTGTACAAAAACCCCGGGAATGTATTGCACATCCGCACGACCGGGTGTAGCCACGGTATTGTCGTCGTAACGTTGCAAGCGATTGGTCAGCCCCAACAGCAAATCGTGTTTACCTGCCTTGGGATTCCAGATGAAGTTAGAAAACCCAATCTGTTGTTCGGCCTTATACAAAGCCGCACCGTAATAGCTGTTTTGGTCATGGGTATTGAAGGCAAAATCGATCCACATGCGGGTTTTGGTTGCCAAATCGTAGGTCCCAAATAACTCGGCGCGCTGGGTGTAAATGCTCTCGCCGTAATACGTATCGCTTCCGCGAATGTTGCGATAAGCGCGATTTTTGACAAAAGCTTCTACCCCATTCCGACGGTCTTCGTTGTACCATTTGGCAAACACGTTGAAGCGGCGATGCTCAGGCCGATCCATCGACCATTTGCTGAACAAAGTGTAGCGATCCAGATGGATGCGATCGCTAAAACCGTCGCCATTCGAATCGTCAAAAGAATTGCTGTAGCCCCAATCCAGTCCCCAATAGGTATTCCATTTGCCCACTTTAGGGGCAAAACTGAGGGTACCAAAGGATTCTCCGTGCGTAGAAGCCATGGTGCTAAAGCCGAATTTTGGCTGCCGACCGGGGTCTTTGGTGATGACGTTGATCACGCCCGCCACGGCTTCGGAGCCGTACAAGGTGGAGTTCGGCCCCTTGATGACTTCGATGCGCTCGATGAAAGTGGTCGGTATGCCATTAAGCCCGTACACCGCCGATAAGTTGCCGTACAGGGGCGTGCCGTCAATCAGCACCGCCGTATACGCGCCAGGCAATCCATTGATGCTGAAACTATTGGTAAAACAGACCCCACAGGCAACCGTTTCCTGTACGCCGTTGATCATTTTGATGCTCTCGGTCAGGTTGGTCGGGGCGCTGTTGCGCATCAGGTACTGGTGGGTAATGACGTCTATTTTTACGGGTGATTCCTTGACAAAGGTTTCTTTCATGGCACCGGTAATCACCACTTCCTGGAGCCCGAGGATGTCCTCTTGCAGCTCGATGTTGCCCAATTCCATCAGCCCTTCCGATATGTCAACTTGCCGGGAGAAGGGCTGGTAACCTAGTGCAGAGATGTTGATTTCATACTGCCCTTTGGCCAGGTTTTCGATGATAAAAGATCCATCTTCAGTCGTAATGGCCCCCCAGGCCGTTCCTTTGATTTGGGCATGGGCGTAGGGTACGGGAATTCCTTCGTGCAAAACGATGCCGTGTAAGCGGGCATTTTGCGCACTCAACACGAAAGGAAACAACAACAAGAACAGGAATGTATAACGAGCCAACATAGCTTTGGTGATTTTGGGTAACAAATTCACCACTAAGGTAAGCAGAAATTTTTATTTAGGCAAGTCTAAATAAAAATTTCGTCTAGCCTTTTTGTATGCAACGATACGGCATAAGTCTGGAGATGCGACCAAAGCGACATCAATGGGAGCGCGGATGACGCGGATTTGGCGGATTTACGCGGATTATAGTTGTGCGTAAATTGAGATCCGCGTAAACCCGCTCGATCAGCGTCATCCGCGCTCCCATTGCGTTATATCATTTAAAGATAAAGCAAAATCCCTAAAAAGCCCGCCATCACACCATCCCGACCAAATCCCCCACCAATTCACTATCCTTCACCAATTCCTCCAAACGTTTGGGAATGCGGAAGCGCGAGCCATATTTGCTGCGCAAATCTTTGCAGCGGGCGATGAACGCCTCTACCCCATAATCGGCGATGTATTGAATGGTGCCCCCTTTGAACGAAGGAAAACCCCAGCCGTGAATGCTGCCCAAATTGGCCGCCGCGATCGAATTGATCACCCCCTCCTGCATGCACCATACCGCCTCCAAGACCTGCGAAATGAGCAGCCGATCAATCAATTCCTGGCGGTCAAAGTCGTGGAGTTGGGGCCCAAAATGGGTGCTCAACTCGGGCCAAAGCTGGCGTTGACCATCTTCGGCGTATGCATAAAACCCCGCTTTTTTATGGCGTCCGGGGCGCTGGAGTTCTTGCAGCATTTTATCGAGTGCTTCTACCGCCGGGTGCGGGATGTACTTGGGACCGTAGTGATCACCGGCCTGGCTTTCGTAGTTGAATACCAGATTGAGGCCCAGGTCATCAGCCAAGGCCAGGGCACCTTTGGGCATCCCCGCCTGCCGACCCAGGTTTTCGATCAAAGCTGGAGGATAACCCTCCTTGAGCATGGTGATGCCTTCCAGGATGTAGGTGTTTTGCACCCGCGCCGCATAAAAACCCCAGTCGTCTTTGACAATGATGGGCGTTTTTTGGATGGCCTTTACAAAGTCGAAGGCACGCGCAACGGTTTCCTCAGAGGTGCGTGCCCCGCGTACAATCTCCACCAGTGGCACTTCATCGGCGGGATGAAAAAAGTGGAGACCCACGTAATTGTCGGGGCGCATGGATACTTCGGCCAGTTTGGTGATCGGAATCGACACCGTATTGCTGGCCATAAAGGAATAATCGTCCATAAAAGCCTCCGCTTCCTTGGTTACTTTTTGTTTGACCATGGCGTTTTCAAATACCGCTTCGATTACCAAATCGCAGGTTTCAAACTCGCGCGGGTCTTCGGTGGTGACAATGCGTTGCAGCATTTTGTCCCCCTCCGCTTTGGTCATTTCGCCAGATTGGATGAGTGGATGGAGTTTGTTGCGCACGTAATCCCGGCCGCGCTCGGCGATGAGTTTGGATACGTCTTTCATCACCACGTCCAGGCCGTTTTGCAAACAGGCGTAGGCAATGCCCGAACCCATCAGTCCACCCGCCCCGATGACGCCCACTTTTTTGGGCCGAAACTTGCCAAAACCCTTGGGGCGATTGAGGCCGTGTTTGATGTAATTGCTGTCGAACCAAAAGGCTTTGATCATGTTTTTGCACTGCTTGCTCATCACCAGTTGGGTGTAGTAGCGGCTTTCGATGCGTTCGGCGGTATCAAAATCCACCTTGGAGCCTTCTGACAGTACGTTGAGAATCGCTTGCGGTGCCGGGTAATTGTGGTGGGTTTTGGCCGCCAGTCGAGCCGCTTCAGCCCGGACGTATTCAGCCGCCGCGGCCTCTTTGGCCGAGCCACCGGGGATGCTTTGGCCGGTCTGGTCCCAGGGGCGGCGGCTTTCTTTGTTGTTGAGCAGCCATTCTTTGGCCATCTCCAACATCTCTTTTTGATTGGGAGCCAAATCGTCGATGATGCCCGCTTGCAGCGCCTCCCGGGGAGAATAACGTTGACCGCTACTCAGAATGTGAAAGGCTTTTTCAATGCCCAACAACCACATCAGGCGCACGATGCCGCCCCCGCCGGGGATCAAACCCAATTCCACTTCGGGCAAACCCAATACCGTGCGCTTGTCATTGACGGCAATGCGGTGATGGCAAGCCAGCGCCACTTCAAAACCCGTGCCGATGGCGCTGCCATTGAGTGCAGCCACTACGGCTACGCCAGGACTCTCCAGCTCGCGCAGGAATTTTTTCATTTTTTCACAAAAAGCAAAAACCTCCGCCGGATCGTGGGTTTGGTACAGATATTCCAGGTCTCCTCCCGCTAAAAAGGTTTTTTTGCCCGAGGTCAAGATCACCCCGCGGAGTGTGCCCCGTTTTTTGTCGGCTTTCAATTGTTCCACCACTGGAACAAATGCCTCGAAGATCTCGTGGTTGATCACGTTCATGGGTCGCCCTTTCATGTCCAAGGTAAGGGTGACGATGTTGTCGGTATCTTTTTTGTAGTAGATCATTGAGATAGCGTTTGGGTGTGGGTTTGGGTTAGGGTGTGTGAAGAGCGTGCATGCTTGTTAAACCCGTTCGATGATGGTAGCGACGCCCATTCCGCCACCCACACAAAGCGTCACCAGGCCAGTACTAAGGCCCCTTCTTTCCAGTTCGTCCAGTAGCGTACCCATCAAAATCGCCCCGGTTGCGCCCAGCGGATGCCCCATGGCGATGGCACCACCGTTTACGTTCAAGCGGTCGTGGGGTATATTCAGGTCGCGTTGAAACTTGAGTACTACGGCGGCAAAAGCTTCGTTGCATTCCCAGAGGTCAATGTCTTTGGTCGTCATTTTGGCCCGTTTCAAAGCTTGTAATGCTGCGGGGCCAGGGCCACTAAGCATCAGGGTAGGTTCCACGCCAGCATTGCCGATCGACAGGATACGTGCCCGAGGTTTAAGCCCCAGGGCTGCGCCTTTTTCCTTGTCGCCCATGAGTACCAGCGCTGCTGCATCTACAATGCCCGAGGAATTACCCTGCCGTATGGACGTGGTTGATTTTTTCCAACAGCGGGTATTTGTGCAAGGCCATCTCGTCAAAGCCCAAAGCGCCTACACTGGCAAATGAAGGCCGCAAACGTTGCAAAATGGCCTCATCGGTATCGGGGCGGGCGTATTCGTCGTGCGCCAAAATGGGCAATCCATTGCGATCGTAAATGGGGATGATTGATTTGGCAAAAAATCCAGCTTGTGCAGCCGCAGCGGCACGTTGGTGGCTATGCAAGGCAAAAGCATCGACATCTTCCCGAGAAAAACCTTCGATGGTGGCGATGAGGTCGGCGGAAATGCCTTGCGGAATGTAGTCGGCGCGGTTGATCAACTCGGGGTCGTACATCAGTGGACCAGCGTCGCTGCCCATGGGTACGCGGCTCATACTTTCCACGCCACCTGCGACCATCAGGCCACTCCAACCAATTTTGATTTTTGCGGCGGCCAGGTTGATGGCTTCCAGACCAGAAGCACAAAAACGATTGATGGTGAGTCCCCCTACCCGCTCGCTCCAACCACAATGGATCAGCGCCGCTTTGGCAATGTTGAAACCCTGATCATCAGTAGGCGTTACACAACCAATGATGGCATCTTCCACTTCTATGGTATCCAATTGATTGCGCATGCGCAGGTTTTCCAGGGCGGTACCCAGCAAATCCAGGGGTTTGATTTCGTATAATGATCCGTTGGTTTTTCCACGGCCTCGCGGTGTGCGCAGGGCGTCGAAAATGAAGGCATCGGACATGGGCAGGTATGGTTTTGGCTACACTGAACATTTTTATTTCGCGCAGATGCTACCCAGATTTCTTCGCAGATTTTGCACGGAAAAATCTGTGTAGCATCTGCAAAGAAATCTGCGTCAAATCTGTGTGAACTAAAAATGTTCAGTAATGTAGATTTTGGCCTAAAGTTAAGGACTTTGGGCGATAGCAGGATATTTTTTCACCACAGTTTACCAAATCAAAGTAGCCACGGCCCCCGCCGCTAAGGTATGGGTAAAACCCGTTTTCCCCGCACTCACCCGAAATTCAAGTTCTTTTTCCCCATCATTCACCACTAGCAACACGGTAGTTCCATCCGGGTTTTTGAAGGCGACATTGGCCAGCGCGAGCGCCGTATTTGATGCAATGCGTTTGGCACCCGGCTGCACAAACTTGGAGGCGTGGGCGATGATGTAATAGGCCGGGTTGCGGGTTATTTGGTCAGCATCCAGGGTCACCACCCCCAAACATTCGGTGCAGCCCCCGTCGGTATGGGGTCCCCATTGCGGGTCAGAGGCGAGGTTCCATTCCAGTACGTTTTTGGCCCAGTTGCGCGGCGCGCCAATCATCAGGTTTTTGATGTGCCAGCGCAGGTCGCCTGCCATGTTGCCCGGTGCCCCAATCCACTGTTCGGTGAAGTACAGGTTTTTGTCGGGATGGGCCGCGTGTACCTCCGCAAGCGCGTCGATGGTGCCGCCATACAGGTGAAAGGCCGAGCCATCGATGTATTTTTTGGCCAAAGGGTCGTTGAGGATGGCGATGGGATAATCGGGGCGGTCGGCGTTGTGGTCGTAAATAAGGATTTTGGTTTTGAGGCCATTTTTGACAAAAGCTGGCCCCAGGTGGTTTTTCACAAAATTGGCCTGTTCATGGGCGTACATCAACAAGGACGGGTTGTTGCCGGGGTGCAAGGGTTCGTTTTGTACCGTGAGCGCATCGATAACAATGCCTTCGCTGCGCATGGCTTTGATGTATTTGACCAAATAGAGGGCGTAGGCGGCGTAGTATTCCGGCTTCAAACTGCCCCCTTTGGAGTTGCCGTTGGTTTTCATCCAGGTGGGTGGCGACCAGGGCGAAGCCATAATTTTGATGGCGGGATTGAGTCGCAGGATTTCTTTGAGGATGGGCAAAAATGTTGCACGGTCTGGCTCCAGGCTGAATTTTAGCTGCTGTGGGTCGGTTTGTCCATCTGGCAAATCATTGTAGCTAAAAGCATGATCGCTCAAATCCGAAGCCCCCACACTGATGCGCAGATAGCTGATGCCAATGCTACCGGGTGCCTTGGGATTGAACAATTCCTGGAGCAGTTCAGCACGTTTTTCAGCACTCATTTTTGCCAGTACTTGAGCGCTACCTCCGGTGAGGGTACAACCAAAACCATCCATGGATTGGAAGGTTTTAAGTCCGTCGATGAAGATGCAGGGCAGGGTTTCGTTGCCTTTGAGGGGGGAGGTGGTGATGGTCGATTTTTGGAGAAAAAGATTGGTCGCTGGATGAGTAACCCAGCTTTGGATTTGGGCTTGAGCGGAAGTGGTGATGAGTACAACCAGACCCAGTATTTGGTAGCCGATGCGCATGATGGTAGGTTTTGATGATTAGGCAAATCTAAGTGTATCTACGGATTTGAAAAGCATGAGTTTTATCCATTATAACAATTGACAAAATAAAGCCGTCCAGCTTTCGTTAGTCAATTGTTAATTATATATTTGAAAAAATTAAATCAACGAATAGAAATCAATGAAAGCCATTTTTTTGCTCTTGCTTGGTTTTTATAGCGGTTCTCAAGTGGGGTTTTGCCAGATAAAAACCTCTAAAGCAGTTTACCACTCCGAAACCCGAATAGGCAAAGGTCGAGTTCATGATGGAATGAATACCCTATATTTTACCCCCTTTAAAAGTTTATTCATACACAATGATTATCCCAAATCAGATGAATACAAAGAGGCTGGCACATCGAGGAACTTCATCAAAGGAGATCCCGAAGGTTTTCCCATATTTATTGATAAAAAAGCAGGGGTTTTGCATTGTAAATCTGATTACCAAGCGGTTAAGACCCTCTACATTTTTAAAGAAACCATACCTACGGTTGATTGGATGATCCAAAAAGAAAGCCGAATGATCGGCCAATTTTTGTGTTTTCGAGCCAAAGGTGTTTTTGGTGGCCGAACGTATAATGTTTGGTTTACCCCGGATATCCCCGTTTCCTTTGGGCCTTATAAATTAGGAGGATTGCCCGGATTGATCCTTGAGGCCTATTCCGAAGATGGCATGGTGAAGTACACTTTTCAAAGTTTTGAAGCTTCTACTGCTGACAATCCAATCCTGGAAGAACCAAAAAATGGCAAAGAAATAAGCCAGGAAGCATTCAAGGAACTCGTGGTGGCAAAACTTTTAAATGCCGAATCTCTATCTACTCCTGCATACACCATCACCAATGAAGATCCACCTGCGGATTTCTACATTGAAAAAAATCAATACACGATCATCTCGACCTATAAAAAGGAAAGAGAGCATAAAAGAAAGCCCTAATCCATGTATTCTTTCAGGATTCTGCTTTTGATTCTATTGTTGATTGCATCGATCATCAAAGGGTTTTCCCAACAAGATAAATGGGAAATAAAGGGCGTTGTATTGGATGATCAAGACATCCCATTGACCGCTTGCTTGTTGTACATCAGCGTAGATACCACATCCGCTCCACTCCAATTTACGAATACCGATCAAAGCGGTAAATTTCAATTTGAGCTGGATGGTACGCAGAAATTATGGCTCAATATCCGTTACCTGGGTTACAACTCCACCAAACGAATGATCTCACCTGGTGATTCTAGTACAACCCTCATCATCAAGCTGACCCCATCCAATTTTGATCTAAAAGAAGTAATCATCAGAGAACGCCAACCCGCCATCATCGAGAAGTCGGATACACTTCGTTACAATTTGAAGTATTTCCGGGATTCAAGCGAATACAGCATTGAAGATGTAATCAAAAAGCTACCCGGCATCCAGGTCAGCAATAATGGAGCGATTACCGTAAATGGCAAAGCACTGGGCAAAGTTTTGGTAGAAGGAGAAGATGTTTTTGGCAAAAAATACACCATCGGCACCCAAAATATCCGGGCCTTGATGATCGATGCCGTAGAGGTAATTGATCATTACCAGGAAAACGCGGTACTGACCGACGTTAAACAATCCGATGAAGTCATCCTGAATTTAAAATTCAACAAAGACATCAAACAAGCTTTGGGTGGTACACTGAGATGGGCATGGGACTCGGAGATGAATGGAAGTACAGCTTGCAATCGAATCTTTTTTCATTGGCCAACAAAAGTAAATTCCTCTGGCTGAACAATCTGGGCAACACGGGGAGTCAATATTCCCCCCAAGAACTCGACGCCACATACGGGCAAGCAGGCAATGATTACAAACTGGAATCTCCCTCAAAAAGCAATTATTTAACCCCCATCAACATCAATAACCCCGGTCTTCCCGGCTCATTTGTCAACAATGCCAGAAATAATTTATCTACCCTGGGCTCGATTTTTTCCTGGAAAAAGAACTGGAAACTCAATCTAAATGGTACTTTTTCGCTACTCAATGACCACCAATACAGCGGATTGGAACAATCATTGTTGTTTGACCCCAAGGCTTATCAACTAAGCATTGACCGACAAAGCAGCATTCGCAATCTTCAATGGGAAGGCGAAACTCAACTTGCGCATACCAACAAAGATGCCAGCCGTAGTCTTTTTGTGCACAGCCGCTGGAATAGCACCCAGCATCGTGGCGCACAAAACATTGTGGAAGCGTTGCAACAAAGCGTCCGGAATTATGAAACGACTACCCGTATTCAACAACAAGGATGGAATGTAGCCAGTATATTTTCTCAAAAGATACAAAGCAAGAGCGTTGCACAAATTCAGGTAAACTATTTTCAAGATGGTAGTCGTCAGGATTTTTCAAGCCAGAATAAAGCTTACCCCGAATTTTGGGCTGTGGATAGCACCTTGGTTCATTTGTCTCAAAACCTAAAAACGCCCTATCGTGAAGCGGACGTTTTTTGCGGTACATTAGGGCATTGAACAAGTTGAGTATTGAGCTCGAAACACAATACGCCATCACCCATACTGAGTTTTTAGCCCAGGTTAGTTTACAGCAAGAACCCGGCGAGCGCCCATTGTTTCCGATTGAAGTGAATCCAACCCAGGTTAAGCGCCAACTCTGGCAACAAGCCCTACATTTAAATGGTAGCATCACCAAGCGGGATCAGTACACACTGCGCTTGCAATATGGAGATCAAAAAATAAACCGGGTTCAAGAGGATACGGTAAGGATTCCCCATTTCAGAATTAATGCAAGCATAGAACACCTTTTTTCGGATGGTGGCAAAACGGCATTGAGCTTTCAATCTTCACTCCGCCCCATCCATGCACAGGCGGTTTTTAGCTCGTTTTACCTTGCTGATCCCTATACCTTGGTGCGTTTGGTGCCCCGAACCACGGCAGAACGCGGGCAAAGCCTTTCCCTTACCTATAATCGAAAAGATACCGATCGATTCCGGTTTTACTTTATCATGTTTAAGTTGGGCCTAAATCAAGACAATTGGCAAGACAGTTTATTTTTTTGTTCATTGCAGGTCACTCAGCCATATTTCACCCAGGACAACAACAGTTTTGTGTCCATGGGGCGATTTGAACAATTCATCCCAAAATTAAAATTAAACCTAAAATTTGGTACTGGTTTTAGCGCTTCCAAACAGTTGATTGGCGCTTATGGCGAAAATTTGCCCTTACAAGTGCGCACCCTAAACCTGAATGCCGATTTCATTCGCAGTTTTGGTCACCACTTCAAAATTGATGTGTTCAACAAGCTGGAATCCATGCGCAGTTTCACCTCCGAAATTGGGGCTCGAATAATAAACTTTTCAATTGGCAATTGCGGTTTACGTCCATTTGGCAAAAAAATGGCTGCCGCGTTCACGCTGACCAAAATATTTATAAGAATAACCATCAAAATGCTGTAAATTTATTGGCTACTTCTTTGAAAGTGCGCAGGACGTTTGCCATCAAAAACAATAAGCGTGGAAATCTAATGCTGGATGTTTATAACCTCCAGAATACCAAACAATTTAAAGCCATACAACAATCCGATTATTTTTTATTTTCCTCGCTGGTTGAGGCAGTTCCTGCGTTTTTTACTTTTCGTTTGGATTTACCACTTTAGAATAATTAATTATACTATGAAAAAAAACACCCTACTCATTTATCTTTGCTGGATCAGCATGACCGCCATTGCCCAATCCAAGTCCAAGCCCTTCGAAGGGATCATTGAAGTTACGAGCATCACTAAACAAGACCCGGTTTTCCGACAAAAATCCATTGAGGCATTTAAAAAACAGGGCTGGACTGGTTTGATCAAATCAGCCATGGCCGATTCCATCTGTGCCCGATATTACATCAAACAAGATAGTGTTTGGGCGGAGACACGGTTCAATGATGAGGAAGAAATTGATCGGATTAATTTTCAAGCCGGCTTTTATGCCGACATCATCGATCCAGAAAAAGGTACAAGAACCGTACTCGGCAAAACCCAAGAAATCGAGGAATTTTTGGAAAAAAATTCCAACGGTGAAAACTGGCGGGAAAAAATTAAAGTCAGCTCCTGGTTCAAAACCGATTACTCCAAGCTCCGTCGCTTACCCCAGCGCAAAGAGGTCATTCTAGGGTACAAATGTACACCGTACGAAATGCCTTCTGATCACCCTGAGCTTAATTCCATGAATATTTATTGGATTGCCGAAGATTTCATGTTTGATGAAAGCCAAATTCTTCCCTATCACCTCAACACCATGGTGACCCCACGAGGCGTGGTCATGAAAATGGAGTACAGTTCAAAAGATATGGCATCCGAAAAGCTGGTCCGCAAAATCACCCCTGGTCCCGTCGCTCCCATCCTTCCCCGTTTACGCAGCATCAACTTTGGCAGCTTGGATAGCATCCAATACGCCGATGAAAAATTCAACCAACACCTGCAAGGCAAAACTGTGGAGCAAAACCCAACTTGCCCGGATTTTTTCTTTTACCCCGTACAATCCACCGAACGGGTAAATTTGTACAGCAAAAAAGACCTGGGCAAGTTCATCCTGATCGATCAATGGGCAACCTGGTGCGGGCCTTGCCTCAAGGAAATGCCCAAACTTCAGGCATTTCAAGCCGAGCACGCCGCAGTATTGGAGGTCATTGGTTTCAATTCAGGAGACCATCGCGCCGATTACGTGGAACGTTTTATCCAAAAATACAACATGAACTGGCCACAAGCCTATACAGGAAATTTGCTCAAAGCTTTTCTCAATCCCGGAAAAACCATCCCTCATGCGGTGCTCTTAGACAACAATATGAAACTGCGCTGGCGTGGAAACCCAGCGGAAAATTGGGAGAAAATCGCGGAGATCATCCGAGGGAATTGAAAAGATAGGAAATGCAACAAGTATGGGAATTAAATAAAAAAAGACCAAGAAAAACCCTATACTTGACTGTTTATTGTCATCAAAGCCCTCATTTATGCGCCATAACCTGCTAACTTTAAGCTGTTGTTTAACCCTGGTGTCCAACTTTGCATCCGCCCAAAGTTTTGACCAACCCAATTTCAATCCCAGTACCGTACTCTGGTACCAAGAACCCGCCCAAAAATGGGAAGAAGCCCTGCCCGTTGGCAATGGCCGCCTGGGTGCCATGGTTTTTGGCAAACCCAGCGAAGAACGCATTCAACTGAACGAAGAAACTTACTGGAAGGGCGGCCCCTACTCTACCGTGGTCAAAGGGGGGCATGAGGTGCTGCCCGAGATCCAAAAATACGTTTTTGAAGGTAAAATGCTCAAGGCCCACAACCTATTCGGGCGGCGCACGATGGGCTATCCTGTGGAGCAGCAGAAGTACCAAAGCCTGGCCAACCTCCACCTCTTTTTTGCCGAAACTGAACCCACTACCGTTTACAAACGCTGGCTCGATTTGGAGACGGGCATCACTTCGGTGGAGTACCGGGTGCAGGAGGTTCGTTATCGGCGTGATGTGTTTGTTTCTGCGCCCAATCAGGTGGTCGTGCTGCGGCTGACGGCCAGCGAAGCGCAAAAAATCAGTTTTAAAGCCAACTTGCGCGGTGTGCGCAATCCCGCTCACTCCAATTACGGTACCGATTATTTCACCATGGATCCCTACGGCCAGGATGGGTTAATGCTGAAAGGAAAATCTTCGGACTACCTCGGCGTGGAAGGAAAATTGCGCTTTGAAGGCCAGGTAAAAGTGGTGGCCGAAGGCGGCACGGTACGTACTGATGACGTCGATTTATGGGTGGAAAAAGCCGATGCGGTGACCCTCTACTTCAATGCCGCCACCAATTTTGTCAATTACCACGATGTGAGCGCCGATCCACACGCCCGGGTAGAAGCGGTTTGGAAAAATATGGCGGGCAAATCCTATACCCAAATCCGCGATGCCGCCGTCAAAGACCACCAAAAATACTTCCAGCGTACAACCTTGCAGTTGGAAATCGCGGCCAGTTCTTATTTGCCGACCAATGAACGGATGCTCAACATTCAAAAAACTGCCGACCCTAGTTTGGCCGCCCTTGTGCTACAACTTTGGCCGCTATTTGTTGATTGGGTCTTCCCGGCCTGGCACCCAGCCCGCCAACCTGCAAGGCATCTGGAACAACGACATGAACCCCGCCTGGGATTCCAAATACACTACCAACATCAACACAGAGATGAACTATTGGCCTGCGGAAACGGGCAACTTGTCGGAATGTGTGGAGCCCCTCATCCAGATGGTCAAAGAATTGATGGATCAAGGCAGCCAGGTGGCCAAAGAACACTACGGCTGCCGCGGCTGGGTGTTTCACCAAAACACTGATTTGTGGCGGGTAGCTGCACCGATGGATGGCCCGAGTTGGGGGACGTTTACGACGGGTGGCGCCTGGCTGTACCCAATTGTGGGAGCATTACCTATTCTCGATGGACAAAGCATACCTGAAAGAAATTTACCCGGTCATGCAAGGTTCGGTGCAGTTTTTATGGATTTCCTGGTTGAAACGCCCGATAAAAAATGGCTGGTCACCAATCCTTCCACCTCTCCCGAAAACTTCCCGGCCAGCCCCGGCAATCAACCCTATTTTGATGAAGTGACCGGGATGAACCTGCCGGGTACCACCATTTGTTATGGCTCTTCAATTGACATGCAAATCCTGTCCGACTTGTTTGGGTACTACGTGCAAGCTTCTGCACTGTTACAGGTAGATCAGGAGTTTGCCGCAAAAGTAGCAGCAGCCCGCAAACGTTTTCCTCCGCCCCAGATTGGCAAAGATGGGGCTTTACAAGAATGGGCCGAAGATTGGGGGCAACTGGAAAAAGCGCACCGGCATTATTCGCACTTGTACGGCTTGTACCCGGGCAATGTGTTGTCCACCTGGCGCACGCCCCAATGGATCGCCGGAGTAAAACAAGTATTGGAGCAAAGAGGAGACGAAGCTTCGGGCTGGTCGCGCGCCTGGAAAATGTGCCTTTGGGCGCGGCTCTACGATGGTGATCGATTGGAGAAAATCTTTAAGGGGTACCTCAAAGACCAGGCTTATCCGCAGTTGTTTGCCAAGTGTTACACCCCCATGCAAGTAGATGGTTCTTTTGGCGTAGCCGCAGGGGTAATGGAAGCTTTGGTACAATCGCACGAAGGGCGGATCCACTTATTGCCTGCCTTGCCTTCGGCCTGGCATACCGGAAGTTTGAGTGGCACGCGGGTGCGTGGAGGTTTTGTATTGGATTTTTCCTGGAAAGAAGGGAAAGTGCAGCAGGCCAAATTGGTATCGAACGCGGGGCAGATTTGCCGCTTGAAAATTGCTGAAGGGAAACTGCAAATTACCCAGGGAGGGAAAGCAGTCAGCGGCAAATTGATGGAAGATGGATCGGTCAGTTTTCCGACTCAAGTCGGTAGAGAATATGTGATTAAGGTTTTTTAAGCGACTCAAAAAAGTAGCACAAAGGACACTAGGAAAAGCACAAAGGCCACAAAGACGAGCGTCACATTGTGTACTTTGTGCTTTTCTTGGTGTCCTTTGTGCCAAAATAATGTCGCTTTTGAGTATTTACACCCCAAATTTCTGCTTCAAATACCCAATCGCCATGTCGTAAGCTTCTTTTGACATCGCTGGGTCATGCTTGGCGTTGCTTGGGTTGGCAAAACCGTGCACCCCTCCGAAGATTTTGTAGTTCAAACTTTTGCCCGCCGTTTTCATATTGGCCGCAAAGTCCTCAATGACCTTTTTGGAGATGTATTCTTCGGTAGCAAACAGGCCCAGTACATCGCTATTCAGGGTCTTCAATTTTTCCACATCCTGTACCGGCATGCCGTAGTACATCACGGAGCCAACCGTTTGTTTGCCACCCAGGATGGCCGACTTCAAAGACCAGCCGCCGCCAAAGCACCAACCCACGTTGGCAATTTTGGCTTTTTTCCCGGCCATCGTCATGGCACCTTTCACGATGCTCTCCAGGCGTGCTTCCTGGACACCGCGCATGAAACCACCCGCTTCTTTGGGGTCAGCTGTGACCTTGCCATCGTACATGTCGAGGGCAATTACGTTGACGGCACCGCCCAGGTCGGTGTAAAAAATATCCGACTGCTTTTTGATGTAGTCGTTCAAGCCCCACCATTCCTGGTATACAAACAACCACTTGTTCGATTTTTTCTTGGCTTTGATCATGTAACCATTAGCCGTTTGACCGTCCGGCGTTTTGAAACTTACACTGCTGCCCATTTCGGCGTAGTCCAGGGGCAGTGGCGCGGGGTGTAAGGCGACAAATTTGGGGTCATCCACAAAGGCGGCCATACCCTCATTGTCGGTGTGGCACATCGGCATGGGTGCAGCGACAGGGTTTACGGCAGGTGCATTGTACCGAATTGGTTGAAAAACGCTCAACAAACTGAGGACAATGGACAGGGAGGAAATGAGAAAATAGTTCATCGTTAAGACAATTTTTTGTTATTCACATTATAAGCATCAGGCAATCGAGCTGCCACGGGAAGCGAACATTTTTGGGAGCAAAAGTTCTGAAGTTGTTACCGCTGCAAGACAAAAGATCCACTGCTGCGAATCAAAGAACGTTGGTCTAGCAGATGATAAAAATAAGTTCCATTGCTTAACCCGGATTTGAGTTGGACAACATGCTGAACTTTACCACCGGGGGCACTGATGCGCTCCAAAGCCACCATTTGCCCCTGAGTATTGTACATGAGTACATCCCAATCTTCGGAGTCCGACTTCTCAAACTCCAGTACAAGATTTCCGGCTGTAGGGTTGGGAAAGAGTTTGGTTTTTACCGCTATTTTTTTCAAATCCGGCAAATCGGTGGTCAAGCCCCGCACGGGATTGATGTTGCGTACCACCCGAGCCAGGGTATCGTTGCGTATGGCTGCAGTCAGGATGGCCGAAGCAAAGCGGGCACCGTAAAAGGCATAAGTTTTGCTTTGCCGGAGGGCATTTTGCTCCAGTCCCAGAGCCGTCAAAATCAATCCGGGGGCTGGCGTCGAAGACAGGTAAAAACTATCCCGGGAAAGTTCAGTGGTTTCCACCAGTAGCACAGCAAAGTCCAGCGGGCTTCCTCCGCGCGGGTTGCGCATGCGCAATGTTCCCCAACCTATGGTGGAATCTCGTTTGTATTCATTGGTCACGACCTGGCCGGGCGTACGATTCAATCCCGCCAAAGCCACCGTAATTTGAAAATTGATCACATTGCGGTAGGTCCAGATGTGTTTGCTGTTGGCGGTAAGTGGAAATTTATAGTAGTACAAAGGGTTGTCGGTATAATTGTCCACCTTGCGAAACAAGGTGACCGAATCGCTGCGGAACCCGGTAAAACCGCTCAAGGGGAAACTTCCTCCGGCAAAAATGGTTCCTTGAACCGAGTAGCCGTCATCGCCGTAACGTTCAAATTGAAAATTGTCGGTCACCCGAAATGGGCCAAAAACATAACTTGCCGTATAGGCTCCAGTCGCGTTGGGGAAATCAAAAGGAATGAACAAGGGATCAAGCACTGAAGTAACAAAACGCTGGGGTACCAAAGCAGAATCTAGGGCATTGGAATAATCCCAAAACTGGTTGTTGCCTCCTTTCGGAATCTGGAAGCCCTGGCGTTGCATGACCTGGCTGAGGATTGTATCGGCACGGTTGTCGGAAATGGTAAAATCACTACGCGTCAGGGAGATTTGGGCATTTAATCCCGTGATGAAACAAAATAAACAAAGGCTTAAGTAGAGTTTTTGGGTCATGGTATTGGATTGGATATGGTTACATTAAACTCCGAGTTTACCATCGAGCGTCGTACATGCAATAGCTAAGGTGTCTTAGGTTTCTTAGGTGGTGAAAAAACGTACTAGCAGTTTCTTTTCTTTTTTCACCACCTAAGTAACCTAAGACACCTTAGAGACACCTGAGAAATGCGATGTATTTGATTTTCAAACCTATTTGAGGTCGAACACGTAAAAATAAGGCTCCTCTACGCCGGCATATACCCCTTTCAATTTCACTTCGGTTTTGCCATTGCGCAGCGCAGCAATCAAGTCCTCTTCAGAAGCAATTTTCCGTTCGTTCACCTGGGTAATCACAAAATTGGGTTTCAAATTGGTCTGGTCGATTTTACTACCTTTAAAAACACTGGTCACTTTGACGCCATGTTCCAACTCCATTTGTTTGAGCTCAAATGCGTTCAAAGGACGTACCTCCATGCCCAGTTTTTGCAAAAATTTCACATCCGCGCCTTGCACAATGCTGGTTTTGTTGCTGCGGTTTTTTAGGGTTACTTTGGCGATGGCTTTTTTGCCATTGCGCATGTATTCCACCCGCAGGACGTTGCCGGGTGAATACCGACCAACCTGTTCCTGTAGTTCGGGCATTGAACCCGTTTTCACTCCATTTACCCGCAGGATCACGTCATCCCTGCGCAAGCCAGCATCGGCAGCACCGCTACCTGGAGTGACCCCCGTGATGTGTACACCTGCTACATCGTTCAGGCCCAAATTACGGGCCAGTTCACTGTTTACATCCTCGATCCGTATGCCAATCAGCCCACGTTGGACGATGCCGTAATTTTTGAGGTCGCCGATGACTTTGCGCACCAAATTGGAGGGTACGGCAAAAGAATAGCCCTCGTATTGTCCCGATTGGGTCAGAATAGCCGTATTGATGCCAATCAGTTCTCCCGAAGTATTGACCAAGGCCCCCCCACTATTGCCAGGGTTAACAGCGGCGTCGGTTTGGATGAAGGATTCAATCTTGTCCTGGGCATCCAGCACGTCGATGCTACGGCCTTTGGCACTGACGATCCCGGCGGTAACCGTTGATTCCAAATCAAAAGGATTGCCTACCGCCAGCACCCATTCGCCAATTTGTACGGAATCGGAATTGCCAAAAGTCAAAAAGGCAGGTTATCCACCTCCACTTTGATCAAGGCCAAATCGGTAGAAGGATCGCTGCCGATGAGGGTAGCCTTCATTTCACGGTTGTCGCTAAAAGAAACGCTGATCTTGTCTCCATCCGCCACGACGTGGTGGTTGGTCACGATGTACCCATCTTTAGAAATGATCACGCCTGAGCCAGAAGCACCTCTTTGGGGGTAACGATCTCGTCCAAATAATTTGTCAAAGGAAAGCCCACGGCCTCCTGAATTTACACTTTGGATGTTGACTACTGCGGGTGTAGAAACGGAAGCAGCGTACGTAAACTCGGTTGGGGCAGCCAGCGAAAAAGAAGCATTCCCCTCGGTAGTCAATCCGTCGCGAGAAACGTTACGGGATCGGTATTCGCTTTCACCGGACTCGCGGATGATGACTTCGCGGGGCTTTTCCAGCAAGCGATATGCAGTGACGGCAACCAGGGCGCTAAACAGCGAAGCGAGGACAGTCGGAAGGTGTTTTTTCAGCATGTGGTGATTTTATTATTGGCTACACTTCACAAAATCTAACATTTTAGCAACTTTTGCAACTATTACCAGGCTCAGTACCTTATTAATCATAAATCAAGCGGTATGCAGGGCATTCCATTTTATAAATACCAGGGCGCAGGCAACGATTTCATCATGGTGGATCAGCGCGACAATCAATGGATTAACAGAGAAGATCGCGAATTGGTTGAAAAACTGTGTCATCGCCGCTTTGGAATTGGTGCCGATGGGCTCATCTTGTTGCAAAACCAGCCCGGTTTTGATTTTGAGATGATTTATTTCAACGCAGATGGTCGTGAGGGCAGTATGTGCGGCAATGGTGGTCGGTGTACCGTGGCATTTGCCCGTCAACTTGGGGTGATTGGCGATCGCTGTCATTTCCTGGCCGTAGATGGGCCCCACGATGCCAACATAAATAATCCAGAATGGGTGGAACTAAAAATGATCGATGTGACACAAGTAGAAGAGGGCAGTAATTTTTACTACCTCAATACGGGTTCTCCGCACTATATTGCTTTTGTCGAGAATATTGACCAAATTGATGTCGTGCAGGAGGGGCGTGCTGTCCGTTACAATGAACGCTTTCGGGCCGAAGGAACCAATGTCAATTTTACCCAACTGACCGCCAATGGCCTCAAAGTTGCGACGTATGAACGGGGCGTAGAAGATGAAACCCTGGCTTGTGGTACGGGAGTTACCGCCGCAGCACTAGCCTATCATTTGAAAAGAGGCGGCCCCAAAGGAGCCTTTGAAGTGCCCATTCAAGTGAAAGGTGGCGATATGGCCATTCGTTTTGAGGCTACAGCGCAGGGGTTTAGCGATGTTTGGCTTTGTGGTCCGGCAAAAATGGTTTTTGGCGGGGAAACTACTTGAGCAAAGCCATCTTTTTCTTTACAAAAAACGAACAAGAACCAAACGGTTTTCGTCAATCTTACGTCTTATTACATTAATTTATATTAAAGTTTAATCGCGGTAGTGGATTGTTTGTGCAAAAATCTTAGTTTTGTACCATCCCTCCGCAATAATTCCATTTACCAAAAACAATAAAAATGCGGAACAAACTATCTACCCTGTTCACGTTGGTGCTTTTGCTTTCAAGCCAGGTCTGGGCTTTGGCCCAAACCATTCGAGAAATTGAAATCAATCCGGCAAATCCGGTAGCAGGTCAATCCTTTACCGTCACCCTGAAGGGGGATTTCCCCAGTGCTTGTTATAGCCTGAACTACATTAACGCCACCATTTCAGCTGGCAATTACCTGGATCTCAACATTCAAGTCAATCAAAGCGCCGGGCCTTGTGCGGCGGTAGTCACACCCTTTACGTTTACACGTACCTTTCATGGCGGACTGAATACGCCGGGCTTTTATTGCCTGCGTTTCTTCGGTGGACTGAGTGTAAACACCAGCGACAGCAAATGTTTCAATGTGTTGCCCCCACCCCATTACGGAACGATCTGCGACGTCAGTTTTCCCACGATTTACTGTGGCAGCACCGTAAGTGGCAACAACAACTTTGAACCCAACCGACTGACGTATTATGAATGCGAATACGGTGATCGCGAACTGAAAAGTGGAGAAAAAGTATACCGCCTGGAGGTAGACCGCTACACCAAGGTTCGGCTCGATATGAAAATCCTGGACAATGTGGATCTGGACATGTTTTTGATCAAAGAGGTTTGTAAGCCCAATCAGCCCTATTACAAAGTGAAGTCTTACGACTGTCTGGCCCAGGCTAAGATCAATCCAGTCAACAGCAAGGAAAGAAACATTGAAATCAACCTCGAAGTTGGCTCATACCTCGTCATCATCGATGGGGAAACCAATTATGATCGGGGACGTTTCACGCTCACCGCTGAGTGTGGTTACCGCGATTTGTGCACCAAAGCAGCCATCGTAAATTGCGGTGACAAACTGCTCAACCAAAGCACCATCACCGGGCGCAACGATGTTTGGAGCTATACCTGTGGCACAGGTGTATTCGAATCTGAAGGCAACGATCGGGTATATAAAATCAAACTCGACAAGCCGACCAAACTATTTGTCGAAATGAACATCCTCAGCCCTGGCGAAGACCTGCAATTGACCTTGATCAAAGGAGAGGTTTGTCCAGATGCTTACCGGGAAGTCCATTCAGTAGCTGCTGAATTTTGTTTGGGCAGAAGTCCGGAATCTGGAACAACAAGCAATCGCCGCACCATCCTGCAAGATCTTCCCGCTGGCACCTACTATATCGCCGTAGATGCCCGGATGGCCATGACTCAAGGCGAATTACAACATTTCTTTCAATTGTGATCCCGTGCCTTGCGGCTTGAGTGTGGTGCCCAGTGTACTCGACTTTACGAGTGCCGGGGGTGCACAAACCCTGACCATCAATACGTCCACGGGCTTTAGTACTTATCCTACCCAAAGTTGGCTGGATTTGTCGCCTCGTTCAGCAAATACCGGGGGTACCACCAAAGTGAGTGTGCTGCGCAAAAGTGATTCCGGCAGCCGCCAGGAAAGCATCACCTTTACTTGTGGTACGGAAAGCCAGACGGTGCTGGTTACCCAGGCTGGTTCTTGCAAACCCAATGCTTTTTTCACGGTAAGCAAAAGTACCAACCAGGTCATCATCAGTGCTCCAGCTCAAGATAGCTCCACGTATTCCTGGAAATTCTCCAACGGCCAAACGTCCAATAAAGCCGTCGATACCGTCGATTTGCTGGCTGGTACCTACCGCCTTTGTTTGACGGTGACCAACAAATGTGGTACGGCTACCTCCTGCCAATTGGTTAGAGTAGCGGGTTTTGCCACGGCAAGTGACCTGTCGTCACTGGATCGCCCCAAATTGTCCCAAGCGCGCTTGTACCCCAACCCCAGCAACGGCGAGGCTTTTGTGGAATTTGACTTGCCACAAGCGGGACGGGCTCAAATTCAGGTGTTCGACCTGAGTGGCCGTGAAGTGAACAAAGGGATGTCGCTACAACTGGATAAAGGCGTCAACCAAACCAAATTGTCGGTCGATCCGCTGCAAAGAGGCGTTTACCTGGTGCGGGTAACGCTGGCTGAGGGGAGTTGGACGGAGAAATTGGTGGTGGAATAGGATACTTTTTATTAACCACCTAAGACACCTTAGTTCATCTTAGTGCTGCTAAGATGAACTTAGGTGTCTTAGGTGGTTAATAAAAAATATGTAAATATTCCTTAAACATATTAGACTAAAGATTCAATATAAACTAAATCCTACCTGAAATACTAAAAAATCTTCCATCTCTCCTTATGTTTGGTGTTATTTACCCACAGCCAACACCACATGATCAACCTCATTTCCGATACCGTGACCAAGCCTACTCCCGGCATGTTGCAAGCCATGTTACAAGCCGAAGTCGGCGACGATGTATTTGGTGAAGACCCCACGGTAAATGCCCTTGAAGCCAAAGCCGCCACACTTTTTGGCAAAGAAGCCGCCCTGTTTTGCCCATCGGGCACCATGACCAACCAAATCGCCATCAAGGTACACACCCAGCCGCTGGACGAGGTCATTTGTGACGAATACTCGCACATTTACCAATACGAGGTGGGCGGTTACGCTTTCAATTCCGGGATTGGGGTCAATCTGATCAAAGGCAGCAACGGCAAAATCACCGCCGAACAAGTTGCCACCGCCATCAAACCCGTGTACGACTGGTTGCCCATCAGCAAACTGGTGGTGCTCGAAAATACCTGCAACAAAGGGGGGGGCAGTTTTTACACCCTGGATGAAATTCGGCCCATCCAAGAAGTGTGCCGTGAACGTGGATTGAGTTTGCACCTGGACGGTGCCCGCTTGTTCAATGCCCTGGTCGAAACGGGAGAAAGTACCGCAGCAGTGGGGGAAGTTTTTGACAGCATTTCCATCTGTTTGTCCAAAGGGCTCGGCGCGCCAGTTGGCTCCTTGCTGATTGGCAGCAGCGCGTTCATCCGCCAGGCTCGCCGGGTGCGCAAGGCCCTGGGCGGCGGCATGCGCCAGGCTGGTTTTTTGGCTGCCGCAGGCATTTATGCCCTGGATCACCACGTACAACGCCTGAAAGAAGACAACGAGCGGGCCAAACGCCTGGGCCAGGTCCTGGCAAGTCAAACTTACGTCGATAATGTGCGGCCCGTTCAAAGCAATATTGTGATCTTTGACCTCAAAGCGCCCTGGACCGCGGAATCGTATCTGGAATTTTTGGCCGAGCACGGCATCAATGCCTCGGCTTTTGGCCCACAAACGGTGCGTTTTGTGACCCATTTGGATGTTAGCGAAGCCATGATTGATCGTGTTTTGGAAGTCATCGCTTCGGTTTAAACCTACAGTCCTATGCTTTTTGAAAACCAACAGATCGCTACGGCAGCACTGCCGAGTGTAGAAACGGTACAATTTCAGACATTGCCACCTCAAGCCCTGAAATTGCGCACCATTGGCTGGTGCATCACCCAAGGATTTATTTTCCTGGTGTTAATCGGGGTCATGCTTTTTGGCGAGGTTTTTAAACAAAAATGGCCCTGGATCATCGTATTTGGAATCTGGGGATTGCAAGCCATTTATTTCTTCTGGATGGCTCGCCGACGTTTTTACCGCGAAGGTTATGCCGTGCGGGAAAAAGACATCATCCACACCAAAGGCTATTGGCTGCGTACCCAGTTAACGGTGCCATACAACCGGGTGCAACACGTCGAAATCGAGCAGGGGCCGCTGGCCAGGGCTTTCGGCTTGGGAGGGATCAGTGTGTACACGGCTGGCGATAGTGGCGGCGACCTCAGCATCTCCGGCATTGAATACGCCGAAGCCGAACGCATCAAACAGTTTATTGCACAAAAAGTGGGCAACGATGAGTGAAGTCAGCACGCCTACCCCGTTTTATTTTCAGCCCAGCCGCCAGTCTCCCGGTGGCGATACTCCTGATTTTGGCACGCTTGTTCCGTTCCTTGATCGGGCAGTTTTGGCCAGTGCTGATCCTGCTCCTCTTGCGTCGTCGCTCCGCCAATAGTAGTCAAATGTGGGTTTGGGTAGGCATTGGCATCACCATTATTTCCGTAGTCCGTTCCCTACTGACCTATTTCCGCACCCGTTTTTATGTACAAAACAATGAGTTCATTTTGGAAAAAGGGGGATTCACCCGTCGCCGTTTGAGTGTCCCGCTGGAGAACATTCAAACCATTACTTTTCAACAAACCTTTTTACACCGCATTTTTAATGTGGTCAGTGTAGAGATAGATACCAGTGGTGCCAAGGGTTCTGAAATCAGCATCAATGCCCTGGATCGGGAGAAAGCTGGCGAACTGCGGGAATATCTGCTCAGTTGGAAAAAAGAAAATCCTTCGTCCGCCGCAGCGCAAGAAAAAACGCCAACAGTCAAAACACCTGAAGACACGCTGCTACAACTCGATTTTGGCGACCTGCTGCGCATTGGTTTGAGTCAAAATCACTTGCGTTCGGCAGGCATCTTGTTTGGCGTCTTGGCCAGTTTTGCCCGCGAAATCCAGCCCATCCTCGGCAAATCAACCTACAAATACCTCGAAGAAGAATGGGGATTGACTTTCAACTTCTTCTGGACTTTTGCCCTCTGGATCGGGGTCTTTTTTCTTGCTGGTTTCCGTTGTGGCTACCATGATCCTCACGGCGGTACGCTTTTACAATTTGCGCTTCGTGCGCACGGGTGAAGGGTTTCGCCTCGAAGCTGGCTTGTTTACCCGCCGGGAGCAGGCCGCCTATTTGCCCAAAATACAGTTTCTGCGCTGGAGCGCTAATCCCTTGCAGCGCATGTGGGGCATGTTCAATTTGCGTTTTTATCAAGCGGCAGGGTATGAATTGGGCCGCAAACAAACCCTCCAAGTGCCCGGTTGCTACCTCAGCCAGGTCGATACCGTACGACAAGCTTATTTCCCTGAATCAATGGCATTACCCTGGACTTGGCTGAGTCCGCATCGTTTGTATTTTCGACAACGCCTGGTGCTTTTGGGCATTTTGCCCTTGATCGGTTTGATGGTTAAAACAACGCTTGATTTTAGCTGGTTTTGGTTGGTGCTAAGCCTGTTGTGGTTTCCGGCAACGATTTGGTGGCAGTGGAACCTGTTTCGCCGCAAACATTATGGCATAAGTACCGAAGGCCTGTGGACAAAATCAGGTTTTTTTACCCAATCTCAAACCCTCTTGTTGTGGCGCAATGTACAAGCCGTGGTGCTCCATCAATCCTTTATGGATGCCCGCTACCAACTGGTTGATCTTACTTTTTACACCGCCTCCGGGGCAGTAGAAATTGAAAATATCCCGTTTTCAAGGGGCACAGAACTACGTGATTACGTATTGGCTAAATTGGAGTACATAGGGAATACATAACTACTTAATAAAATGGTAATGAATGGAGCATACGAACTTATGTGTATTTTATACCCAGTATTTGGTACTTTCCACTGTTTTTTCTACCTTTAACGGGCCTTTAAAAGCGTCTATCTCCCATACCATTCTATTGTATTGTATAGCACCCTTCACTTCCTCGTAATTTAAGGCTCGTACCATGATGTACAGAGCACAAAAGAAATGACTCGTTAAGAAAATAACCTTGTTGAGTAGGACAAGGCAACGTAAGTATTGTTTTTTGCGGAACAACCCGCATCAATTATAAATGTACTACTATGAGAAAATTTACATCCCATGACTATGCTATTTGGTGCATCAGTCGACGCTGCGTTTTGTTGGTAACTGTGCTTTTTTTATGGAATGATGCATCCCTTATCGCTCAACGCAACCTTACCCTCTACAACCTTCCCGGCGTACCCCAGTCCCAAATGATGAACATTGGGCGCATGCCAGATTACAATTTCCACCTGAGTTTGCCGGTGATCAGCAACATCAACCTGGGGGCCAGTAGCAGTGGATTTTCGGCCAATGACCTCAAAGACCTAGATTTTGACGGCAATGGTGAAGGTGCCGATGAATCCTTCTTTGAAACGGATTTCTCCGATTTCATCAACAAAATTGGGCCTTACAACACGCTGGGCTTCGATTTCAACACCACCCTCATAGACGCCGGTTTCCGCGTGGGCAAAGGGTACATTAGCCTCCAGGGGACGGAGACGGTACACACCCTTTTGGGGTACTCTGAATCTTTGTTCTCTTCCTTTAACGAAATTCAGGGTTTGGTACTGGAGGACTTTGACAACGGTCCCCGCAAGTATTCGATTTACGGTACTTACCTGGATTTTTCCCACCACCGCACCCTCGGTGCCGGGTATACCCATGAGATCATTCCGGGCAAACTCAGCGCGGGTTTGCGGGCAAAAATGGCCATCGGCATTGGTAGAGCCTGGACCCAGAATGAAGATTTTGATATCATTGGCGATTTACAACAAGGAATTTTGGGCATCGAAGGCAATGTCGGGCTATTGATGGCCGGTTTGCCTGCCGCATTTGATTCCACCCAGGGGATTGATACTTACCTGAAAGGCAGCGGCAATAAAGGTTTAGCCCTGGATTTTGGTGCCCAGTACCGCATCAATGATAAAATTGAAGTGTATGCCAGTTTGGTCAACCTTGGTCAAATCGTGTGGCGCAACAACCTGACCCAATACGGTTACAGCACCAAGTACCTCGATTTTTACGCCAACAAACCCGATGAAGCCGAGCAAGCCCTGGAAGATGTAATTGATTTTGTAACCACTCCTGAAAAAACCAAACAGGTGGGTAGCATCAAGTCACCGCTCCCCATGTACGCCTATGTGGGTGGCAATTACCATTTCAGCAAAGCCTTCAGTGCTGGCGCCATGGTAAATATGGAACGTTTGGATGGTTTCAACTACTGGAACTTTGCAGTGAATGGCCGCGCCAATGTAGGCCGGGTACTGCAAGCCGGAGTGACTTTAGCACAGGTACAAGGCATTGGTTTCCAAGTGGGTGCCGGCGCTGCCATTAACCTGGGGCCAGTACAAATCTACGCCGCCTCCGACAACATCAGTTCGGTAGTCAACCTGGGCAATGCCCAAAACGCCCAGGTCAATGTAGGACTGAACTTTGTTTTTGGCCACCGCAAAAATAAAAACGATATGGCCGCCAACGACAGCACGGGAGTTGAAACCGAGGTACTTGCTGTGGTGGAAGATGATACCCTGTCTACAGGAAAAAAAGTGAAGGTTGCCAAGCCTAAAAAAGAAAAAACCAGCGTTGCCAAAACCAAGGAGCGCACTACTCCAGAGCCAAAAACAAGCAATACACCTCCTCCGGCAAAGCCAACCTACACCGCCGTTGTGGCAACGACTCCTCCGGCGCTCAAGCCCTGGGTCAACCTGCGCGGAACAACCTACAATGCCTCCAGCAAGGAATTGATGAAAGGGGTAACGATTGAATTGTACCAACAACAAGGCGACCGGGAAGTATTGGCCTACGTGCGGGGCAATCCAGGTACCGACATCCTGGCACCGATGGAGCGTGACAAAGAATACCGCATTGTCGTAAAGAAAAATGGCTTTAAACCTACTGAAACAAAGGTGAGCCTGGATGAATTGGCGGGTGTAGCTGATTTGCAAAAAGAGTTTTTCCTCGAAGTTGCTCCAGAAGAACTCCCCACGGTGGTAAGCACCAAACCCATCGACAAACCTGTTGAAGCAGCTAAACCAATTGAATCAACCCCTTCGGCTGATTCGACCATGACCACTAAGCCTGCGCCGACAAACACGCCTGCTCCACCAGCGCCCAATACGGGTACTGGGGTTAAAAAACTTGAAGTATTCGTCGTAACGAGTGCAACCGAGATGAAGCCAACAGCCTCCGTAGACGGAGCGACCGTAATCAAAATTAGTGCCGGATTCCGCATTCAAGTATTGGAAAAAACCAATGCTGATTGGTGGTTGGTGAGATTCCGAGACTACAATGGGTATGTTTTGGCCAAGGTACTGAGGGAAAGAAAATAGATGTGCTGATGTGCTGATGTGTTGTGTTGCATAAAAAAGAGCATCCGGTTACCTCCGGATGCTCTTTTTTGTGTAAATATCCCTAAAGGAGAGGTTTAACCGTAGCGGGGAACATGCGCTGGAACGTAAACCCTTGATGCGAAATATCGAGCGTAATGTTGGTACTCTGCGCTGTTTCTGCATCAATTCTAAAACGTACCCGGAACCCATCTTCGAGTATAAATGGATTCGTTGATGCACGGGTCACATTGGTACTGCTCAGAGTCAGGGTCGCATCTACCGAGAGGTTGTTCAAGGGCAATTGGGTCGTTTGTGGAATCAGAGCCGGTGCAACCGGAAAAAACGATAGCGGCGAGCTGTTCCACCAATCGCGGAATGCATTGAAGCGGGTAACGTAACTGCCAATTAAGGCTGAACCATTGTCGGTACTGCGGATATTGCGCAAGCTGAGTGTTACCGGTAGGGTATCCGTAACATTGTGGGTAAACATCCCCGGATTGGGCACTTGAGAAAAATCAGCTTCAGCGATCCAGGTATGGTTATTGGCTTTATTGCCAATGTCCCCTACAATCATGGCTTTGGGCAACACGTTGGCAAACTGGAGCAAACCCGAGACCAAAGCCGGATTGGAAAACAATTGCAAACGGTATTCCCCTGCAGAATTGATGTAAAAAAATGAACCGTTTAAGGCCCGCGCAAAAGCTACCAACAAACGGCCCTGGGTTTCTAGGGCAGTGTAGGCAGTACCCAGATTCTCAAACAAACAGGGGTAATAACTCTTGCCGTCACTACCCGTGCAAACCGCTGAAGGGCCTACTGTATTAATGGGCACAGAACGCAAATTGCGCAAAGCAGTATTGAAATTCTGAAGGAAGTTTTTGTTGGCCAAAACCGTAATCGCTACAGCTTCCTTTTGAGTTGGAGTAAGGGTATTGAACAAAACCCGGTGGTGTCCCGAACCTTGGCCAACTGGGCTGCCAACGTAGGTGTAGCCGGAACAAAATAATTGACATTGGGAGTCACTTCATCGCGGAGGTAATCCGAGATAATCGCATCTGCGGTACGGCTACCCAGCGTAGTGAGGGTATCAATCTCGATGTTCAGCAAGATCCCCAGGGCATTGACCCTCACCTCGTGGTTGCCCTCTGACAGATTGGGTGGCGCAATAAAGTAGTAGGTCAAATTGTCCACTCCTTTTACAAAACGAATGGTATCGTTGTTGTCGGTAACCCCCACGACGATATCGGCCAAATACACCGAATCGAGGGTGAATTTGTCGAACTTTCCATTGGTGGTGATGACCGTTAAAGAATCGTACTCCGAAGGATCGGGTACAATGTCGAATTCCTCCAGGCCGCAAGACGGCAGCGACAACAGGGTGATGCTTAATAAAAGTCCTAACCCAAATAGATACTGGGCAGTCCCTGAGCGAAGGGCGGTTTTGTTAGTAGTTTTCATGTCAAAGTATGTTAATCCTGATGATAAAATGCATGGATTGTCCAACCGATGGGTTGGTTGTTTGCCTGAACGAGGGAGGCCAATGGCTTCGTTGAGAAGCCATTGCTTATGATTGGACGTTTTGTGAAGGACGGGGGTAAAAATAAGAATTTTTTTTAAGATAGGGTGTGTGGGTGGGTGGGAAAATGTGGCCTACCTTGTAAATCAAAGCGATTAATTCCTTCAAAATGTTGACATTTGACCAAAGGAACCTTATTTTTGTATGAACGTTTTTTGAAAAAGTATGGCTAAGGATCTTTACCACAGAATTGTAAAAGAAGCGCTGGAACTGGAAGGCTGGAAAATCACCCACGATCCTTACAAACTTTCAGAATGGGACCCTGATTGGGAGATCGATCTTGGGGCAGAAAGACTAATTGCAGCAGAAAAAGATACCCAGTTGATTGCCATTGAGGTGAAAAGTTTTTTGGAAATATCCTTTGCTTATGAGTTTCATCGTGCCTTAGGACAATACATAAACTACCGTGGAGGATTAAAAGTCCTTGATCCAAGCAGAATCCTTTATATTGCCGTACCTATCGCGGTGTACGAAACGGAATGTCAACGGCGAGGAGTGCAATTTTCTCTACAGGAAAACAACGTGAAAATTATTGTTTACAATTCCGATTTAAAAAAAATTGAACAATGGATAGAGTAATCACCATCGACCAATACCCTCAGATTTTGACAAATTATTTGCGTAAATTAGCAGATGAACGGAATACGGCATTAGGTAATACTTTCGAATACCAGGTTATTGCCGATGTTCCCGGCGGTCATTTTCAATTGATTTGTATGGGCTGGTCGGGTTACAAATTCATCTATCAGGTACTCATTCATTTTGACCTCAAACCCAATGGGAAAGTTTGGGTTCAGCAAAACAATACCGAAATTCTGCTGGACAAAGATTTAGGTGAGTTGGGCATTGCAAAAACGAATATTGTTCCAGGATTTAGGCCAGAAGGAATGCGGGAAATGGGGGATTTGCGGGGGTGAAGATCCTAAATCAATTCTAATTATCAATGAGCTTATCGATAAAATCCAAAGTACTCATATTAACCCTATTTAGCCCAATTTTATAGTCTTCCCTAGACAATAAACCCAAAGAGTAATTTTTTTCTACTTCCTTAAAGTTAGAATAAATCAGAATGTATTCATTAGTGATTGATTTATCACCAATAGATTTTACTACATCGTAGACTCGTCATCACTTCAGAAAACTCACTTACAACTTTAAATTTCAAATCAACCAGAAAATCATTACCCTCTAATTTACCGTAAAGTTTACTTTTTAAATCTTCTAAATCTTTAGACACTTCATATTGAAAATCCTTGATCTCCATTATCTCAACTGAAAGCTTTATCCCAAGTTCTTCAATTTTATTTGAAAACATTTCAAAATTTTTCTCTGAATGATTAGGCAACTTTAATTGGAAAGAACTTCCTTATCCCAATTAAAGTTGAAATATCTGCAATGTATTCATCCAAGTTTTTATCTGTTAAATCAAATTGTTCTGGAGTTATTTCACTTTTGTTCAACTCCCTTATATTTTGAAACAAAATTCTGCCGTGTTTAGAATTGTCATCACCCAGTGGTGAGAATAGACTCCAAACTCCTATCAAATACTCACTCGTGCTCATTCTTTCATCAAAAAAGAGACATCAAATGAATTCATCGAAAGGTTCCTTTGTATAAGATTCCGTAATTAGGAAAGCTTTTTCTTCATCTTCGTAGGATATACCTTCAAAAACTGAGTTAAATGAGTCAATCCTTATCCGAGAATCATCATCGAATGAAATAACAATTTTTTCAATTAATTTAGGTCCAATATTAATGTATCCTTTAAAGTATTTTCGCTTAGAATTTTGCATATATAAATTACAAATTAAAGCACAAGTTAAGAAATGAGCAGAAAAATTCAGCACTAACTATAAAATGTCATTTTGATTTGAGTCCCACCAAGTTACCCCAACATCTCCCCAATATCAATTTTCTCCCCATCATTACCCTTCAAATCTAAAACACCTTAGCTTTGACCTGAACAACCATTCAGCGTCATGATCAAGTACCCTTCTACCCTAGCCTACCTGGCTTTAGTCTTACTCATCTCCTCTTGTGTCCGACAAACGCCCTGGGTTGCCCAGGCTCCGGCCGGAGCAGCCTACTGCCAAATCGACCGGGCCGGAGAAAGCATCATTCCCAATGGCCGCATCATCAAACCGGCTGGCAAAAGTATCGTTACCGCGCCACACCCATATGGCCTGGTACTCTCGCCAGATGGAACCATAGCTGTGACGGCCAACTCGGGCAACGCCCCATTTTCCATCACGGTGATCCGCAATTTTGCTGGCCCGGGTGAACCACAAGTGCGACAAATCCCCGAAGGTGCCAACAACCAGGAGGGCATTTTGGAATCCGTCTTCATGGGGCTGGCCATTACGCCCGACAATCGCTACGTGTTTGTAGCCGGTGGACAATCCAATAAAATCTTCAAATTTGACCTGGAAACGGGCAAAAAAATCGACTCCCTTCGCTGTGGCGTCGTAGACGGCGACCGCGATTACACCCAGGGTTACATCGGCGACATGATTCTCTCCCGCGATGGGGCACGCCTGTACGCCCTGGATCAGATTGGCTTTCGCCTGATGGTCATTGATGCCCAAACCCTGAAGTTGTTGCACAACATTCCCACCGGGCGTTACCCTTTTGGCATCACCCTTTCGCCTGATGGCCGCAGCCTGTACGTGGCCAACGTGGGCATTTTTGAATACAAGCCCTTGAATAATCTCGATCCCAAAAACCTCAAAGGCACAGCTTCCGACTTTGTCACCTCCGGCTACAACACACCCGATATGCGCGAGGGCTACAAAAAAGGCAAGCTGGATGTACCTGGCCTCGGCGATCCCAACTCGCCCGAAGGTTTTTCGGTGTGGAAATACAACCTGGGCGAGCAACCCAAAGTGAGTAAAAAAATCAAAACCGGATTCCTCGTGGGCGATCTGGTCGACGGCGTTCCTGCGGTGGGCGGCGCGAGCCCCAATTCACTGGTGGCTACCGATCGCTATGTTTTTGTTTCCAACGGCAACAACGATTGTATCTCGGCGATTGACTTTGTGAAAGATACCGTGGTTAAAAACATCTTCCTCAAACCCGATCCCCGCTTGGGTGGTTTCAGGGGAGTGATTCCTTTTGGCTTGGCCCTTTCGCCCGACCGTAAACAATTGTACGTCGCCGAATCCGGCGTCAATGCCCTGGGGGTAGTTGATGCCGAAAAACTGGAAGTGCTCGGCCACATCCCCACGGGTTGGTTTCCCTCCAAAGTAGCAGTAACGCCTGACGGCAAAAAACTGCTGGTGACCTCCGCCAAGGGTTACGGCAGTGGACCCAATGGGGGCAAAAACTGGCAAGAGGGCCCCGAAGGCCACTATGTAGGTGGCTTGATGAAAGGCTTGCTGAGTGTGATCGAGGTGCCCAATGCCGAACAATTGAAAGCCCATACCGCCGAGGTAGTTCGCCAAAATTACGCTTTCGCCCGCCAATGACGCCCAGTTCAAATGGCGGACCAACAATCCGGTGCCACTTTTTCCTGGCCAAAAAGAAAGCCCGATCAAGTACATCGTGTTCATTTCCAAAGAGAACCGAACTTTTGATGAAGTTTTCGCCCAGGTTAAAGGTGTTAAAGGTGACGCTACGCTGGCGCGTTACGGTGCCAATCAGAAAGTAGTCAACCGCCGCCATACCGATAGTGTCATGAATGCCACCGTGATGGTCAACCACCTCGCCTTGGCCGAGCGTTTTTCCATCAGTGACAATTTCTATGTCGACTCCGACCATTCTGCCGACGGCCACCGCTGGTTGGTCAATACTTACCCGAATGAGTGGGTGGAAACCGGTGTGACCGCATCTTACGGCGGCAAACGCCGCATGCAGGCCAACAGCAAAGCACCGGGCAACCTCTTGCTTTACGGCTCATCGGGGGCCATTTATCCCGAAGATTACAACGAAGCGGGTTCCATGTGGGATCACCTGGAGCGCAACAAAAAGGAGTTCTTCAACTTCGGTTTTGGCGTAGAGCTGGCCGGAGGCATCGACGATTCCACGATGAAATACACCGGCCTGAAATACCTGGTAAATTACCCCATCCCCGGGCCACTTTTTGATCGTTCGTCCCGCAAGTACGCCACGTACAACATGGCCATTCCCGATCAATTCCGGGTCAAAACCTTCTTTGAGGAATTTAACGAAAAATTCATGGGGGCTGGCAAAACCTTGCCCGAAGTACTGACCATCATTTTGCCCAATGACCACGGGGCGGGTGAACGTCCACACGCAGGCTATCCATACCGCGCCAGTTATATGGCCGACAACGATTTGGCGCTAGGCCGCGTAGTGGAGTTTTTGTCCAACACCCCGTACTGGAAAAACATGGCCATTGTGGTCACCGAAGACGATGCCCAGGACGGCCAGGATCACGTGGATGCCCACCGCAGCATCCTGATGGTCATTTCGCCCTATGCCCGCAAAAATTTCGTTGGCCACCAACACTACAGTTTTGGTAGTATTTTTAAAACTTTCTGGAACATCCTCGGCATTCCGTACCTCAATCAATACGATGCGGCAGCCACCGATTTAGCGGACTTGTTTACGGACAAACCGGACTTCCGGCCTTACAAGGCATTCCCGGTACATCCCAAAATTTTTGATCCACAAAAAGCACTAACCCCAATGGACGCGAAGTTCGATTGGAAAGCGGTCATTGAATCTCCCAAGTTGGATAATGTGGAAGATTTTATTAAAAAGCAAGAATAACTGGAGTATGACAAAGTCAATTTTATTCCTTTCGCTACTTTTGGTACAAACTTCGCTCTGGAGCCAGCAAATCCAGGGCACTCTGGTAGACGCCAATACCCACGAACCCCTGGCCGCCGCTAACTTGTGGCTCAAAGGAACCCAGCGTGGTGCGGCCAGTAATGCTCAGGGCACTTTTACCATCAATGCTCCGGCAGCCCAGGGCACTTACACCCTCCTGGTGTCCATGTTGGGGTACCGCGAATTGGAACGTGAAATCCAACTCAATGGGAATGATTTGACGCTGGACACTTTGCGCCTGAGCGCGGAACCCACACTCATTGCCAGCAATTTGGTGATCACCGCCAACCGCAGCCTCAATCAGGCTTTCGCCACGACCGAGGCCGTAAGTGTACTCAAGGCCAATGACATCATCCACAATGGTGCCCGCAGCACGCCCGAAGCCCTGATGGGTTTGACGGGTGTTTTTGTACAAAAGACCAACCACGGTGGGGGTTCCCCATTTGTGCGCGGCTTAACCGGCAATCAAACCCTGCTGCTGATGGACGGCTTGCGGATGAACAATTCCATTTACCGCTTTGGCCCCAATCAATACTTCAACACCATCGATGTGTTCAGCGTGCAGCAAATTGAAGTGGTACGTGGAGCTGGTTCCGTCTTGTACGGCAGCGATGCCATGGGGGGAGCCATCCAGGTGTTTACTCCTACGCCCCAATTTGCCTCGGAAGGTTGGCAGTTCGGTGGTCGGCTCTTGGGTCGTTACCTCGATCGCGATATGGAACAAACCATGCATGCCGAACTGAATGCCGCCAACGAAAAAATAGCCTTCCGCGCTGGTGCCAGTGTACGCAATTTTGGCGACCACTACGCCGGAAAAGGCCTGGGAAAAGAAGGCCCTTCCAGTTACCGCGAGCGGGCCGCTGATGCCAAAGCCATTTTTAAGCTCAACCGCCATGCCCAGTTTACGCTGGCCTACAATGGCGTTTTTCAAACCGAAGTGGAGCGTTACGACCAATATGTAACTGGCTTCGCGCTGTCGCAGTTTGAACCCCAAACCCGCCAGATGGCCTACGGGCGTTTGGCCTGGGAAGGACAATCTCCCTGGTTGCAAAACATCACGCTGACTGGCTCTTGGCAGTTTGCTGAAGAAGGGCGGGTTTTTCAGCGCAACAACAACGTGACCCGCAGCAAGGAATTGGACGAAATCCGCACCTTTGGCTACGTACTGGAATGGCATGCGCAACCCTTGTCGTTTTGGAAAATCACCTCCGGGGTAGAAGCCTACCTCGATAAGGTAAGCAGTGGTGGCAGCAACCTCAATACGGAAACGGGTGCGGTCACGGCGCGCCGGGGTCTTTATCCTGCGGGAACCAACGCCACCAACACTGCAGTGTTTACTGCCCATCAGCTGACCCACCAACGTTGGACCCTCAATCTAGGACTGCGCTACAACCAGGTACGCCTGGCGATTAAGGATGCTACTTTTGGTGATACGGAAATCACGCCAGATGCCCTCGTAGCTCATGCGTTATTGCGTTATCAGGCAGGAGAGCACCATGCAATCTCTGGGGGCACGTATTCCGGTTTTCGGGCACCCAACATCAACGACATGACCAGTTTTGGGCGTTTTGATTTTGGCATCGAAGTGCCCAGCTATAACCTTTCTCCTGAGCGTACGACCACCTATGAATTGAATTATAAGTACAGTTCGGAAAAATTGCAGGCCAATGTTTCGGGTTTTTACACGGCTTTATCCGATTTGGTGACCCGAGTGCGCAGCACTTTTGAGGGGCAGCCAACTTACGAGGGCAGTGACGTGTACAAAAAAGAAAATGCGGCGGAGTCTTTCATTCGCGGAACTGAGCTGGATGTGGCCTGGGCCTTGAATGCACAATTCAATCTGCAAGGTAGTTTGACGTATACTTTTGGGCAAAATACTACAGCTAATGAGCCGATGCGCCGAATTCCACCACTCAATGGTCGGGTTGCCTTGCAATACCAACCTGTGAAACAGTGGTTCAATCGGGTAGAATTTTTGTACGCGAGTAAACAAGAGCGCTTGGCGGGTGGCGATAAATCCGATCCTCGGATTCCGAAGGGAGGCACCCCTGGATGGGAAGTGTTGAACTTACGCAGCGCCTACCAGTTCAAACAAGTGGAGTTACAGGCCGGGCTCAATAACCTGTTTAACGAAGCGTACCGTACGCATGGATCGGGGATTGATGGCGTGGGAAGAAGTGTGTGGGTAGGGTTGGATTGGAAGTTTTGAATCCCCTATCATACTCAATACCATTCCCTAAGGTGTCTCTTAGGTGCCTTAGGTTTTTTAGGTGGTGAAATCTTTTTTCTCACCACCTAAGAAACCTAAGACACCCAAGAGGCACTAAAGACTAGTCATCGAAAAGTCGTTTGGTATTGCTATGATGATACCTTGAATTTCTCTTTGGCGATTGCATTGACTTCCAAAAAATGTACACCGCCATACTGTTCTCCATTTTTTTCCGCAATTCTAACCTCCACCTTGTGTTTACCGTTCGTCAATCCTTTGGGCAGTTCAACTTTCCACAAGTGTCGATTCACTTTAGCCGCCATCCATACGCGATAAGTTCCGAGGTGCTGGTTTAAAAAATCATCCACATAAGGGTCGATGCCTTCAAATTGGGTCGTGGTTTGAAAGTCGCCCTCATCCCAGCGAACTTCCACTACCGCATCGGGTGCTGCGGCAAAAACATTGAGGATCAACTGCGCTGGAGCAGGAGCTTTAACTTTGGGGAAACGCAGGACGTAACGAGAACGACTTTCAGGAACACCTAAGGGTTTAAACTTGTAGCTGAATTTCGTTCCGGAAAATTTGAATACAAAATACCCATTCGGTGCTCCGTCCATGGCCATGCTCACGGGCAGACCATCCTCTTCCAATGGGCCTTGCCACCAGGCACCACAAACGGCCCCTGCGATCAGTTCTGGAAACTGACCATTCCATTTCTCCCAGCCACCACCGTCACTCAGTTCCACATGCTCGATGGTATGCGTATGCGCGGAGGCAGCAAACAAGTGGGGGCGCTTTTTGAGCAAAGCATACAAATCCCGACGGTTCATGATGTTCCGATAGGGATTTTGCGCGGCAGTTTTGGTGAAAATGGGAATATGGGAGAGTAAAAAAACGAGTTTATCTTTGGGAACCAGCGCCAAATCATTGGCCAGCCACTGCAATTGCCGGGCATCGAGGCGGCCTTCGGTGATGCCTTGTTCATCGCGTTTGGTGTTCCAGCCACTGTAGTCTACATCATCCAAGACCACAAAATGCACCTCTCCGTAATCGAAGGAATAATAAGTCGGGCCAAAAAAGTATTGGAAACTTTCGCGGGCAAAACGGTTTTGTGTAGCCCGAATATTGATGTCATGATTGCCCATTACCACGTACCAGGGCTTGCCAATTTCACCCAAAGCGGCCCGCACTTCCGGGTGTACTTCCAACTCATCCCAGGCCAAATCGCCCAGCGGGATCATCAAATCAGCTTGTTCTTGTTGTAGGGCGGGTATGGCCAGTCGGCGGAAATAATCTACTTCTTTGCTCGTTTCGGGCTGAATATCCCCCATCAAAATGGCGGTAAACTCGGGGTCTATCTGCGTTTTGATCAAATAAAAATTCAGCGGATTGGGGACTTCGCCGCTTGGAGGAATGGCGGGATAAGGTACAAGTTCTTCAACATTGGGCGAACCCTTGGGACGGTGTAGGTAGTAAAATTGCGGTTGTTGGAACTCGTTTACTGGCAATAAATAGCCCGCAGGTTTGCTGATGAAGATGCAGCAATCTTCTTCGATTGGCAGGGTGTAGTAGCCGTTTTCATCGGTCAGTACGACACTCGCGCTGGTTACTGACCCTTACACCGGAAACACCTTGGGTAGTACCCTGTTCGTAGACGTAGCCACTGGCTGTTTGTTTTATCGGGTGCATATCTGTAAGAGTTCGGGGGTTCGGGGGTTCGAGGGGTTCGGGAGTTCAGGGGTTCGGGGTTCGAGGGTTCGGGGGTTCGAGGGTTCGGGCTAGAATTGTGTGCAACCTTCGAACTCCCGAACCCCCGAACCCTTTTAGATCATATCCTCCGGCCGTACCCACTCATCAAACTGCTCCGCTGTCACCAGGCCCAATTCGATGGCCGCTTGCTTCAGCGTAGTGTTTTCAGCGTGGGCTTTTTTGGCAATCGCCGCCGCGTTGTCGTAGCCAATTTTAGTATTCAGGGCAGTCACCAGCATCAAGGAGTTGTTCAATTGCTCGGTGATGCGGGCGTAGTTGGGCTCGATGCCCGCTGCGCAGTGCTCGTTGAAGCTCACACAAGCATCGCCGATCAAACGCGCCGAAGTGAGAAAGTTGAAGATGATCACGGGTTTGAATACGTTGAGTTCAAAATGCCCGTTCATGCCGCCGATGTTGATGGTCACATCGTTGCCCATCACCTGTGCCATTGCCATGGTCATCGCTTCAGACTGAGTAGGGTTCACCTTGCCCGGCATGATGGATGAACCCGGCTCATTGGAAGGAATGATCAATTCCCCAATCCCGGAGCGTGGCCCTGAGGCCAAAAGTCGAATGTCGTTGGCAATTTTCATCAAAGAAACCGCCACCGTTTTGAGTGCACCGTGGGCTTCCACCAGCGCATCGTGTGTTGCCAGCGCCTCAAATTTGTTGGGAGCCGTTACAAAGGGTAAACCACTCAACTGCGCGATATGCCGGGCAACGTTTTCTGAATATCCTGGAGGGGTGTTCAAGCCTGTACCTACCGCGGTACCGCCCAGTGCCAATTCGGCTACATGAGGCAAAGTATTTTTGATGGCGCGAATGCCATAATCCAGCTGCGCCGCATAACCCGAAAGCTCCTGGCCTACGGTGATCGGCGTTGCATCCATCAAGTGGGTACGGCCAATTTTTACTACACCCATGTAGGCTTCCGACTTGGCTTTCAAGGTGTCGCGCAGCAACTCGATGCCCGGAATGGTGGTTTCTACCAATATTTTATACGCAGCAATGTGCATTGCCGTCGGGAACGTATCGTTGGACGATTGTGACTTGTTGACGTCGTCGTTGGGGTGAAGCACCTTTTTGGCATCTTCCAATCCTCCACCAGTCAGCACATGCGCCCGGTTGGCAATCACCTCATTGACGTTCATATTGGATTGGGTGCCTGAACCCGTTTGCCAGACCACTAAAGGGAACTGATCATCCAGTTTTCCGGCGGAAATTTCATCACACACTTGTGCAATCAGATCCGTTTTTTCGGGAGAAAGAACCCCTGCTTCCAAATTGGTAAAAGCAGCGGCCTTTTTCAGGATGGCAAAGGCACGGATGATCTCAATTGGCATCAAATGCCCACCAATTTTGAAGTTTTCTTTGGAACGTTGGGTTTGTGCGGCCCAATACTTATCAGCGGGTACATCTACGTAACCCAGGCTGTCTTTTTCTTTGCGGAAAGCCATGATGTGGTCTGCTTAGAGTTTGGTAAAAAAGTGCCGCAAAGATAGGAAAATTACAGCAGCATGAAGGGGGAAACAAGATGAGAATTATCATTTATTCTTGGCCATAAACCCAAAAAATCATCCTGTATTGCACACATCCTGAAAACTCTTTCCATTTAAAAGCGTTTTTAGAGTAACTTTCGGTCGCAATTTTTAACCCATCAAAAAACAAAGCAATCATGGCTTTTGAACTTCCAGCGTTGCCCTACGCTTTCGACGCACTCGAACCCAACATTGACGCCCGCACCATGGAAATCCACCACGGCAAGCACCATGCGGCTTATACCAATAACCTCAACGCTGCATTGGCTGGCACTGAAAACGAGGGCAAGGCCATCGAAGATATTTTGGCAAATATCTCTACACTTTCACCCGCCATTCGCAACAACGGTGGTGGATATTACAACCACAACCTGTTCTGGACCATTATGTCACCCGATGGCAGCCCAACTCCAGCAGAAGGCACGGCTATCCATGCGGCCATCACTGCTGATTTGGGTGGTTTTGACAATTTCAAAAAGGAATTTTCTGCCGCTGGAGCTACCCGTTTCGGCTCTGGATGGGCCTGGTTGAGCGTAGGTGCAGATGGCAAACTTTTCGTCAGCTCTTCCCCAAACCAGGACAACCCGCTGATGGATGTTGCGGAGAAAAAAGGTACCCCCATTCTGGGCATGGATGTTTGGGAGCACGCCTATTACCTGAATTACCAAAACCGCCGCCCCGACTACATTGAGGCATTTTACAACGTCATCAATTGGGAGGAAGTGAACAAACGCTACCTCGCTGCGAAATAATTTTTTCTGAAGAGGGCAATATTTATCCATTCTTTGCCCTCTTCATATACTATTTTTTTTCTCCCTTTCGTTCCCTCCTTACCTGCTTTGCGTCAAAAGCATGGACTTCCTATTGTAAACGCACATACTTGTACCTGCAACATATCGACTTTCACTACTGTGGACACTGATCATTACTACTGCATTTTCCAGCTTTTAATCAATTTTTCTTTTTACCCAAAACCGCGTTCCCATGATCATTGCAGCATTTTGCCTCGTATTGTTCTTAATTTTTGGCTCTAAAATGTTGGAAAAAACCTAAATTCCAACCGACCATTTTCACAAAAAAAAGGCCGCACCTCTTTGATTGAATTCAGGAAGCGCGGCCTTTGTATTTACTCCATGCCCAGCGCTTTGCGCAGTGGTAAATCTTTTAGTCCATTTTTTTGCCAGTATGCCTCCATTACGGTATGGGTTCTTTTGGCGATGGTTTGGCGCACTTGTTTATCGGCTAACGCTGGATGCGTTTCTATCCAGCCCTCGATTAGGTAAGGAGTTTTGTTTTGAAAAACGATCTCCAACTTTCGTTCCAGCTCAGGAAAAGAGAGGGAATACACCTTGAGTTTTTCCCCGTTGAATTCCGACCCTGTGTATTTTTCCAGTTTCCCTTCCGCCGTATAAGTTTTGAAAGTCTTGTGCATCAAGCGCAGGTACATGGCGCTGGGATAAACCTGCACAGCGCCCAAGGGCAGGGCATCTGGCCCCATCCGCAAGCGAGTCCATACTTCGTCTTCCAAAAGTGCGATCGGTAGGTTCAGGTTTTGATCGGCTTCGTTTTCGAAATAAGAGCGAATTTCTACCTTATACTTGTCTTTTTCCTGGTTGACTTGCATAAAAGTTTGCCCACACCAATCCTGGCTACTGCTGGTTGTTTTGAGGAGTGTGGATACCGCTTGAGGTCCTCGGGAGTGAATACCGAAGTCATCACTGAGTAGTCGTAAATCCCCGTGGTGAAGCGCTGGATGGCGTTGAGCTTGAGTACCGTGGTTGAGTTTTCCAGCTGGCCTTTTTCGTTTTTCACCTGTTTATCGGTCAAAAAAGGTTCTGTCACAAAAACCAGTACGGCTTCTCCAGGGTGGACATCGCGATAGCGGTTTTGGGACAAGGTGTAATGACTGATTTCGGCTTTCCCTTCAAACCAATACGGCCCCAGTCCAATGTTGTCCCGCTTCACCGGAGCGAGCGCTTTGGCCGAAAATTCTTGTCTGCTCAATTGCAGCATGCAGGTAAAAAATAAGGCGAGCACAAACAGAACCCATTTCATCAGTTTCATGGTTGTTGTTTTGTCTTTTTACAGCATTATTCGAATTCGGATCAAAAATATCGAACGAATCCGCTACTTTACAGTACGAAATGTCAGCATAAATGGTTTCTTTTGACACCATCACATCAAAAATACACACTGATGAAAGTTTTGTTTTCTCTCTGCCTCGCGCTGGGTTTGAGCCTCTCATCTTGGTTCTTCCCAACACTCAAAAGTGACAAAAGTTTGGAAGGTGCCTGGAATACAAGCAAGGGTATAGCCATTTTCACCCCCAATTATTTGTCTTGTACCGATTTTTCAGCCGCCAATAAAAAATTTAGTGGCACCTGGGGCGGCACTTACAGTTGGAAAAATGATAGCCTCGTGGTGAATGTAGAGTTTTCGAGTACCGATAAAGCAGCAGTGGGGAAGCAAAAAGTGTTTATTGCCAAGCTGAAAAAAGACTTATCGATCAAAGCCATTGGGGCAAAAGATGCCGAAACCTGGAAGGCCATCGCCGAACCCGAACCGAATGCACTGGCTGGTCTCTGGCAAATCACTGGCCGATTGGTCGATGGCCAAATTCGGGAAATGCCCAAAGCCGCCCGCAAAACCATCAAAATCTTCAGCAAAACCCGTTTTCAGTGGGCCGCCATCAATACCCAAACGGGCGATTTTTCGGGAACGGGTGGAGGCACTTATACACTGAAAGATGGCAAATACACTGAAACCTTGGAGTTTTTCTCCCGCGATAGCTCCCGGGTTGGCATGTCCCTCAGCTTTGATGCCCTCGTTGAAGGTGGCAAATGGACGCATAGCGGCAAAAGCTCGACGGGAAATCCGGTAAATGAGATTTGGGAGAAACAGTGAACAAGTTTAGGTTTGGGGGGGTTTTAGGTTGCAACAATTTTACAACAGGAAGACCAAAAAACTTAAAACTTAAAACCTAAAACCTAAAACGGTTAAGGCAGTTGAGTTAGTTTGAATTTTTTCCAGCGCACTTTAATGCCACCACCGTCGTGGATTTGCAAGGCAATAAATCCTTCGCCTTTGCCGATTTTTTCATCCTTGAGATAGATCATTTGTTGGCCATTGAGCCAGGTGGTGACCTCATCGCCGTTGACCTGGATTTTCAGTTTGTTCCACTCGCCGGTTTTTAAAGCTTTTTCGGCTTCTGCACTGGGCTGAATCAGCCAACCACGGCCATAAGATTCGTAAACCCCGCCGGTATGACTGTTGAGTGGGGCTACTTCCACTTGCCAACCACTGATTTTTACCCCTTCGATGCCCGAGCGGAAGAAGACACCACTGTTGCCATTGGCTTCTTGCTTGAACTGTAAGTTGAGGACAAAGTTTTTGTATTTGTTGGCCGTAGAGAGGTAGCCATAGGCTTTATCAGGGCCACTTTCACAGATGAGTTCACCCTTTTCCACGTACCATTTTTCGGTGCCGTGGATGTTCCAACCACTGAGGTCTTTACCATTGAACAAAGAAACTTTTTGGGCTGTAGCCAACAGCGGCAAACAGGCGATACATGCGATCAGGCAGGTAATTTTCATGAATTAAAATTGTGTGATGATGAAAAGTGGATAGTGAAGATAAAAGCTACCGGCGAA
Source organism: Haliscomenobacter sp. (assembly GCF_016718685.1). GTDB lineage: Bacteria > Bacteroidota > Bacteroidia > Chitinophagales > Saprospiraceae > Haliscomenobacter. Next base: position 103,710 of record NZ_JADKCX010000012.1, read on the forward strand.
TTTATGCTTCAAAATTCGAAAATATACATTATCGCCAGTACAATTTCACTTTTCCACCCATCTCCGAAATTCCCCGCTTTTTCGCGGCTTACGGTCACCTCTTCCCCAGGAGAAACCTTGAGCTTGAGCTTGAGTTTGCCCCATTCATCACTGCGAAAACCTTCGATGGCTGTCAGCGCAACGAGGTACTGCCGATTGGCGCGAAAAAACTGCGTGGGGTCCAGCAACTCGGCCACCTCATCCAGGGAACGAAAATCGCTGATGTACTTTTTTCCATCCGTATTCAACAAATAAATGTACTCCTCTTTGCCGAAACAGACGATTTCTTCTGCCGGAATGAGGGCCATGCTGCGCCCCTGGTGTACCGAAAAGCGGGTTTTGTATTTTTTAGCCCCAGGATTAAAATTGGCGAAAAGTTCCTGCATTTGCAGGAGGTAAGTTTTGTTTTCAAACTTGGCCTGCAACAGGTGATACTTTTCCAGTGCAGTCTTCAAGTCCTCTTTTTCAATGGGTTTGAGCAGATAATCGATGCTGTTGAGTTTAAAAGCCCGGATGGCGTATTCATTGTAGGCTGTGGTAAAAATGATGGGACAATCGAGCGGTCGATTGGCAAAAACATCGAGGCTGATGCCATCCGCCAATTGAATATCCGCCAGAACCAAATCCGGACTGGGATGGGTATTGAACCACTCCTGGGCTTCTTTCACACTGCTCAATGGACCAATTATGGTGGCTGTAGGCTCAATTTCGCGCACCAGATTCAAAAGGCTAAAGGCCACCAGTGGCTCATCTTCCAACATCAATATGGTCAGGGTTTGAGGCATCAGAGTAAAGGTATTTGAACTTTAAAAAATAAATCTCCGTCCAGGATTTTGACGGGTTTTTCACTCAAAAACCGGTAAAGTTGCTGCAACTGGGACAATCCTTCACCGTTAGACGTTTCGATTTGTCGGCGGATTTGTTTGTTGTTTTTCACCTCCAAATACCCCATGTTGCAAGCGATGCTGATGTACAAAGGGCGATCTGCTTGGATGATGTTGTGTTTTAAGGCATTGTCGATCAACATCTGGAGCGTAACCATCACAATGCCCTGATCTCTGGCTTTATCCGATACATCCACTTCAATGTGCAGCGATTCTCCGTAGCGAATGTTCAACAAAGAAATGTAATGATCGATAAAATCAAGCTCGGTTTGTAGGCTCACCACTTCGTTTTCCTTGTGTTCCAGCACATAGCGGTATACTTTGGCCAGATGGCGGATGAATTTGGAAGCCAGGCGTGGATCTTGTTGCACCAAACCATCCAGAGAGGTTAAGGTGTTGAACAAAAAATGAGGATTGACCTGATTGCGCAGTTGGTGGTATTGCAGGAGGGTTTTTTCCCGTTCAGCCTGCATCGCCCGCAATTCATAAGTTGTTTTTTCCTCCAACGACGTGTTGAGTTTTTTTAAAAAATCAAAAGTGAAAAAGATAAAATTGAGCAAGGCGATCGAAATTACCGCCAACACCCCCAATAGCAGCAAAAACTCTTTGGTGGCGTAATTGGGAAAATAGGTACTGAACAAACGAATCATGATCAAAAATATCGAAGAAATCCCGATGGTTGAAACCAGCACTGGAACCATGATCCGCACAAATGGTCGATTTTCCAGGGAAAAACGGGCTTCCAATTTGCGGTTTACCCAAATTATTGACTCCCAAATACCGATGATGAATACAAACTGAAATACAAAAAACAAGACATAAACATACCAGGGCAAGCCCGTTAAAATTCGGGAACGCATATACGCACCAAACAAACAAAACAAACCAATGAACAGGTAAGTCCATAAACTTCGTTTCATCCGGTGATGATTTGTCCATCACTCATCTCAATGATGCGGTCGCTTCCTGCCGCAAAATCCTGATCATGGGTGACAGTAATGATGGTCTGGTGATTTTTACGCGCCAATTCCTGAAAAATTTCAAACACCCGTTGGGAATTCACTTTATCCAGATTTCCGGTAGGCTCATCCCCCATGATGATGGCGGGGTCGTTGACGAGTGCCCGGGCGATGGCCACGCGTTGTTGTTGGCCACCGGAAAGTTTGGAGGCCATTTTGTGGGAAAATGCTTCCATTTCTACCATCTTTAGTTTATCCATGGCGCGTTGCTCGATTTCGGCATAGGAGTATTTCCCGAGTTTTAAGGCGGGCATCATCACGTTGCGCAAGGCGGTAAATTCTGGCAATAGAAAATGAAACTGAAACACAAAGCCCAGGTTCTCATTGCGAAAACGCGCCAGCTGGTTTTGTGACCAACCATTGAGTCGTTTGCCTTTGATGTCGAGTTCACCTTCATAATCGGTATCCATCGTACTGAGGATGTACAACAAGGTCGACTTTCCACAGCCCGACTTGCCAACGATGGACAGGAATTCTCCCTCCTCCACTGCAAAATCCACCTGTTTGAGGACCTCAACAGTTTCCGGATCGTGGAAGTATTTGGTGATATTTTTGGCTTGTAGAATCATGTTTAAAGGGTTTTAGGTTCTAGGGTTCGAGGGTTTGGGTTAGGTTCTGGGTTCGGGGGTTCGGGCGGTAACCGACCGAAACCTTAAAACCTTTAACCCCTAATAATTTGCACCGGATCCACCTTGGCCGCCTTCAATGACGGGAACAAACCCGCCAGAATGGTGGTGATTACCCCAAAGGAAAATCCCATGATGTAGTGTTGTGGATTAAAATTAACGGGCATGGTGGCAATGCGAACTACACTCCCTCCGGGGAAGGGTGTATGCGATAGGGCCACACAAAAGCCGTAGCCCAGCAATAACCCGATCGTTCCACCCAATACCCCGATGATGGCCGATTGCCACAAAAAAATGCCCACAATTTGCCTGCTTTCAAATCCCGTGGCTTTTAAAATGGCAATGTCTTTCAGCTTGTTGATGATGTTCATGTTCATGATGTTGTAGATACCAAACCCAGCAACCAACAGCAGGGTGAAAGAAATGATACCGGTCATCGCAAAGCGGATGCTTTCTCCTGCCAACAAGGGCGCATTGGCTGTAGACCAGTCTTCCGCGTGTACCCCAAAACGTTTACTAATTGTTTCGGCCATGGCTTTGGCTTGGGCATTGTTGTACATTTTAATGTGCAAATCGGTGATAAAGCTAGGATCGCGTTGCATCACTTTTTGCACAGTAGCCAGTGTAGCATAGGCACGGGCATTGTCAAAATCGGCCAAACCGTACGAAAAAATACCTACAACCCGTAGCATGAGAATACTGCCTTCGGAGGTAGTGATGCTCAATCGATCTCCGATACTTACGTTCATTTTGTTGGCCAGGCCATACCCAAGAATCACTCCGTCGTTGATGCCCAATAAGTCGATCAATTGGCCTGCGTCCATTTTTCGAGCCAGAGTAAACAACTCGCCCTGTCGTTTGACATCGATGCCCAACAGTGACCCCGTAATCCGAATGGGGCCGTTGTTAAAAAACACCTGGGTGGCCACTTGTGGCGCTACCCCTTTGACTTCTGGCATGGCTTCCAGGGATTGTGCCAGCATGATGGCATTGCGCAACTTGGGCACTACATTTTTGGGGCGTTGGTGGTGTACAACATATAAATTACCCGTAGTATCCGGGGCAGCCTTGGCAATGATGGTATTTTTTTCAATCTCCAGGGGATTGTAAATGCGGATATCGGGTGCCTCTTCCATGGCAAGGTTTTTTGTAAAATCGTTGACCCCAGTCATAAAACTGATCATCACCAAAAACATCGAGATCCCAAACGTAACCCCCAACATGGCCACAATGGTCTGCTTGCGCTTGGTTAACAAGTGGGTGAGGGCAATTTCGAGGGTTAGGCTGCGCTTCATGTTTGGGTGGGTGGGGGGGGGGGGGGGGGGGGGGGGCGGGGGGGGGGAGAAAAAGGTTTCAAAGGCGGGCGGGGGGCAACCAAACGCTCAACCCTCAACTTCTCAACATTATTTAAGGATCAATCGACTTGTTTTATCCAATCCACTGAGCACTTGTACCCGTTGGGCGTCTTCTACGCCGCGTTGAATCTTTACTTTGTGCTCGGTTTTATCGGTGATCACCAACACACTATCTCCTGGCAACAACAATGATTTTGGAATCACCAGGGCATTGGTTTCTTCGCGGATCACAATGTTGGCTTCCACGTTGAGTCCGTACATGGTTTGGGGTAAGGGATCACTCAACACCGCATCCACCCGGATGGATTGTTCCACACGATTGAGCATGGGGTAAATGCGGTTGATTTCGGCGTGAAAAATTTGATCTGGGAAGGCGTCCATCGTCAGCAAAACGGTTTGACCCAGCTTAATTTTACCCAAATCCGTTTCATCAATCATCAGCTTGGCGATGAGGTTTTTGCTGCCAATGATGGCCAAGGGTTGATTGGGGTACACCATATCGCCCGGGTATTTAAACACTTCGTATACCAAACCTTCACCAAAACTTTTCAACTGGGTATTTTGCTGCGAGGTATTGGCGATGCGCAGTTGGTTTTCGGCTTGTTGGGCTTGTAAGGCGGAATTGAGGTTGACTTGTCGTACCTGCTGTTGCAGGGCCGACACTTCGCGTTGGCTGGATTCGTATTGCAATTGAGCCTGCTCGAATTCGCGTTGGGAGATGGCTTCGGAGGCCATCAAACTGCTGAAGCGTTGGTATTGCAGGCTGTCAAAACGCATTTTTGCCTGGGCACTTTGCAGGCGGTTCCGCAATTCGCGCAATTGGGGAGCAGCATCCGTGGTAAGGGGGCGGGTTTTGTCGAGCACTTGCTGGGCAGCGGCCACATTGGCAGTCAAATTGGCATTGCTGAGCGAAAAAAGTAAGGCTCCTGCCTGCACCTGGTCGCCCGCTTTGATGCGCACTGCCGTGATGATGCCATCCGAAACACTCATGACTCGGTATTCAGACTCCGGCACCAGGGTTCCAGAGGCATAAACGGCCTCGGTTAAAGTGGCGATTTCGGGTTGGGTTTCCTTGATTTTATCTTTTCCGCAGCCCCAAAAAAGCAGGCTGATGGACAAAAGACAGCAGAGACATTTCATTGTGCACGGTTTTGGTGTACAGGGAATAGTAGACCAAAGTACGGGATTTTGGGAGCATGTTGTCAAGCGAAATGCAGGGAAGCGGGAGAAATGGGGTTGAAGCGAGCCTTGACGGCTTAATCCCAAAAAGAAGGAGTAGTTGAAAAATGTGCATTAGCGTTTGTTAGGAATGAAGGATACAAAAATCACCAAATGATAAAACCAAGTTCTGAAAAAAGTAATCCATCTGACAAATTCCCATACAACCAAAAACGCCCTTTGCCCAATCTTTAGCCCCAAACGCCCCAGCACTCTTCAAGCTCAAATGTGGACGATTCATGAAATCGTCTAACCCTCTCCTAACAACATAAGCATCGCTTTGCCCAGCCTGTAGGTATTGACCTATCTACAGCAGTCCATGCTATGCTTTTCATCAACTGGCCACTCCTGTAGTGGTAGCGGAATGGGGATTTTATGCACATTATTTATCATAAAAACATTTGACAGTGAGGAATTTAACCGACTTTTTGCTCTTTATCGTATTGGCCATTTGGGTAGCCGCCTGCCAACAAAGCACCTTGATTGGCGAGGATTTGATAGATGAAGACAATACGCAGGTACAAGAAATTGATACGCTGCGGGTGGAAACTTCCAGTTTGTTGCTCGATTCCATCTATACCACCAATGCCAGTCGACTATTGGCCGGGGCTTTTGCCGATCCTTACCTGGGCAATGTTAGTGCGCAGTGCTTTTTTAACCTGGATAGTGTAGATGTTTTTTCTATTGAAGACGATGACAATTTGCTTTTTGATTCCCTGAGCTTGTCACTTCAGCACGACTACGAATATCCAGCTCCCGATCACGTGCAAAACCTGGCCGTGTACACCCTGAAGCAAAAACTGGATGACGAGGTGTTTTACTTCAACCATTCCGCAGGCCCAGAGACGCTGCAGAAGGTTGGGTTGGCAGCCTTTAATACCCGCACCACCCGCAACAAACGTTTCAATATTCGCCTATCCAACGACCTGGGGCGAGCCCTTTTTGAAGTCGCCAAAAAACAGGATGAGTTAGACATCGACAACGTCATCCAGGGCATGAGTATCCGTCAGGAGGGTGAGCTTGCTGGCCAGTCCGTGATGGGTTTTCCCACTGACAGCATTTATCTTCAGGTACATTACCACGACCGTAAAACGGATGACAAAGGCAGTGTGTCCCTGAAATTAAAGCCTGCCCTACGGTACAATCGCCTGCTCAGCGACCGAGGCCAAACGGCTTTGCGCAACCTCACGCAACGAGGAACTGCGGTGCTTCAAGGCAAACCAATGCGGAATCCTACATCCAGGCTGGCGTCGGAATCTGCACCAAACTGGATTTTCCAACCCTCCGCAGCATTCGCCAAAACCGCAAGATCAGCGTCAACCTGGCTTATCTGGATATCCACCCCATCAAATCCAGTTACCAGGGCAGTGATTTAGCACCCCTGGAAAACCTCTATGTGTACTCCCCTACCCATAAAAACACCCTCAAACAAACCTTTTGGTCGGGAAGTGAAATCAACCCGGTCAATATTCAGCGCACGGTAAATACCCTGACCGGAAACTCCACTTACCGCATTTACCTCACTGACTACATCAGCAACATCCTGAATCAGGATGCCGACGAATATGATGGCATTCTGCTGTATACCTCCGCTTCCAGCACCGGCATCAATGAGTTGGGCCGAGTGGTACTGGGGAGTGGTCAACATCCGCGCGAAGCGGCTAAACTGCATGTAATTTTCACCGTAATTAAATAATCAACAATGCTTTATCAACCGACTTTAACCCGTTTTTCCTGGAGCACCTTGTTGCTCCTGTTGCTCTCACTAGGACTGGGTCTTTCCAGTTGCAATCTTGATGATGATGATGACGAAGACCCACTGGGTGATTGGGAACAAATCAAATCTGGCTTCCCGGGCGTTGGCCGCAATGCAGCGGTCAGTTTTACCATCGACAACATCACGTATGTTGGACTTGGCTTTGACGAAGATGGTGAGCGCCTCAGCGATTTCTGGGCCTACAATCCCGAACTGGGGTATTGGGACAACCTCGGGCGCCTCAGCACCGACAGCAATGCCCGTTTCCCCGGTTCAGGCCGCAACGGCGCCGTGGCTTTTGCCCTCAACGGCAAAGGTTACGTAGGCTTAGGCGACAACGACCAGGATTACCAAGCTGACTTTTACGAGTACAATCCGGGCACCCGCTCCTGGCGCAAACTGGCCGATTTTCCGGGCGGTGCTCGTCGGGGAGCCGTTGCTTTTGTCATTGGCGACAAAGCCTACGTCGGCACGGGCTACAACGACAACTACCTGGTGGATTTTTGGAGTTACAACGCCACTAGCGATACCTGGGAACCCGTGCGGGACTTTGGAGGCTCAAAGCGTGAAGCCGCCACCGCAGTTGTCTTCAACGGAAAAGCCTACGTAGGTTTTGGCAACAACAATGGGATTGCCCAAAAGAACCTGTACGTTTTTGATCCGCAACAAAATTCCTGGACAGAGATTGAAAGCCTCGATGACGACGACGAGGATCAGGAAAACCTGGAAGCCCGCATTTCCGCAAGTGCATTTGTGCTCGGCAATCGGATTTTCTTCTTTGGCGGCAGCACGGGCGGCTACTACCAGGGCGATATTTGGGCTTACGATCCTGCGCTGGACACCTGGACGGAACACACGGCCTTGACGGACGACTGCGGTTCAGCCCGAGCAACGACGATTGCCTTTGCGCACAATGGCGTCGGCTACGTCACCACAGGTACAGGCGGCGCAGGTCGTTTTGACGATTTGTGGGTTTTTTCACCGGATGTGGAGCAGGTGGATTGTGACTAAAAGATATTCCAAGAGAGGGTTAAGTTTGCTGACAACGGAATGGACTCCGTTTTCCTTCGGCAAATTTGGATGGCATCGCGTAGGAGCGGTGCCATCGTTTTTTAGTTTTTCGATTGCCTTTGCAATTCAAGGTTTTATTGAATTTCTTCTTCTACACATTTCTTTTCATTAACGGTTTACAGTTTGCCGCAGTGGGGGATTTTTAAACGGCTCATTAAAAGTTCCAAATGTTTGTCTTAGCACAAATGCTTATGAGAATTCCGTCAGCCGCCATATTGCCAAACCGATGTTGGCGGTAGTGTTTTTTGTCCTCGGTTAGTCTGCCTTGTTAAATTCTTCCTCCAAAATTCCATAAAAATAGTTGTCTTTCCATTGTCCTCTGATTGGTAACTTTTTTTTTTCATTCCACTCGTGTCATACCTACTTTTCAAGAACTTTGATTGAAGCAATATTCTTCAACTTGAAGCCTGCTTTTGTTCCTCAGTGCTTTCTTTTAAAGCCTTTAAGCGTAAGGCTCTGAACTCTGCTTCAATAGTCTCTTTTTCCAGCTCATCCAAATCGGCTGGAAACACGTAGCCTTCAACAATCTCCTGATCAGTGAATTGTTTGCTCAACTCCCGATAGATTTTTTCGTTATTTTTCATCTCCAAGGTATTGGTCAATGACACGTTTTGATTGTTCATGCGCTAACGCTAGCAGTCTTCCATACTGGCGAAACCCATATTTTTTTTGGTACAAATCAATCAACCTGGTCTTTGGCAACAAAGAAACAAAGCCTTCGTATCCTTTTCGAAGGCAATACCGCAAGCAAAGCCAATCAAACAACCAGCGATGTGATCCAAGGTTTCCTTGACCTACCTGCTCTTTGATTACCTCAATCAGGCTGATGTGAATTCTCAGTTCTGCCGGATGATCAATCAAAGAGAGTAAACCTAAATTTTGTTTCTTGACCCTTCAAGCAGATTTTATACACCTCATGCTCTTCTTCAAGCGACCAGTCAAATACAAAACCTTTTCCTTTCTTTATCTTATTAAAGTCCTTAGGCTCTAGCGCTACGATGCTTGCTTCGACTAACTCACCAGAAAGTAGGTCTAATAGTTTCATCTTTCTTTGCTTCAAGCAGCAGTGTTATTGCAAAATATCGTAAATTTTATTTACTGAATCAATAATTTTTTGAGATTTTTGAGTTACACCGAACTCTTGCACTACCGCAACTACCCCTCCTCTACCCCGCTCATTGCCGCAGTAGCTATTGACGGCAATGAGCTTAAAGCTACAGGAAAATACGTAAATAATGCATCGAAATTGCCCTATTTTTTTTGAGACAGTGTGCAAAAAGACCTGAACGATTGGCGAGCGTTGGCGGAAGGGACTGTTTTTTAGTGTTCGGGAACAATTGGTAAATAGCGGGGAAACATCGCCTAGCTTCTCGCACTCCTTCGCTCCTATCTTTGTATCATCAAAACGAACAAAATTCTTTCAAACTTAAAATTGAAAAAAATGACACACTTCACTGTCCCAACCAGAAGCGAGGTTTCCGAGCAACCAAGCCATTTTTGACAACGCCAAAGGCCTCGGCTTTGGCCCAATCTCTACGCTACCTTTGCCTAAATGATACAGCGCTGGGCGTTACCACTTACCTCCAAAACCGCAAGTACCCTGCGCGCCAAGGAAAGGGAGGTCATCAACCTCGTGGTTAATAAGTGAACGGAATGCCTTTACTGTCTGGTGCCCACTGCTTTGGGCAAGATGAATGGCTTACAGACAGGCAAATCCTCGAAATCCGTAGCGCTGAGGTAAGTTTTGACGCCAAATTGGATGCGCTTGCCAAATTCGGGAAAGATGCTACCATCAAGCGGGGCGAAGCCCTCTGCCGAAGTGGTCGAAAACCTCTTGCCGCAGGCTACAACAAAGCCAACCTGATAGACATCCTCATCATCATCGGCACTACAAAATCATTTCCAACTTCCTGCATGGGTGACCCAAATTCCGATTGACTTCCCAGTAGCGCAGCCCTTGGGAGAAGTTACGTGTTTCGTTTTTAAAAGGCGCCCGGTTTGGGGTGCTTTGTTCTTTAGGAAAAATTGGTAAACATTTATGGAAAATTGGTAAGTGATGATTGGGGGGCACTTTTCGAGGTAGCTTTGTGTCAACCAACCAAGTCTAATCTGACTCCTAGCTGTCAATTCATCACTCATCATTTCACCACTCACCCTATTTCCATATCCGACCAAAATCAACATCGAAGCCTGCCTTGGGCTACCAGTCCATCATCTCCAATAGTCGACACTCCATCGTGGGCGATGAACCCTCACAGCAAGGGCACCGACCAGGAGTTTCGCCTGAAGACCTCCTTCTTTCTGCGTTGGCTTCCTGCCAAGGTAGCGACCGTGCCTTTTATCGCCCGCAAAAAGGGCTGGACGGTACGGGACGTAGACGCAAGGTGGAAATGTATGTGAAGCGCAACCCCGACCGCAGCCTCTCTACCACGGTAACGGTGCAAATGGAAATTGAGGGCGACCTGAGTGCCGAACACGGGCCGAACTACTGCGAAGCCGATAATTGCTACGTCCACCGCATGATAAAGGCGAATGGACAATTGAAAATGCGGTACCTTTCGGAGAAACAGTAGAAGCCTGATGCGCTACGAATACCACGACCCAGCCTCTGGCGGTCAACTTCTGATGACGACAGACGAACCTGACTTTGCCCGTTACTTCTTTAGGGAACGCAACAAGCTGTTCAATGCCCTCGTCTGGAACCGAGGCGAGGCACAATCGCTGACCATTGACGAGCTGCGTTTTGAGGTGCCTGCCAACGCTTTTTTTGCGCTCAACGTCAGTCATTCCTTCCGCGTAAACGGTCGGAGGATGCGGTGATTTGGCAGGTTTCAGGGGAGTTTACTATCATCGTCACGCGACGCGGAGGTGTCCTGCTCGGGCTGCTGTTCTGGGATGGCGGGAGGGCGAGCCGATTTGGATGAAAAGATATCCGGAGCTTCGGACTGGTCATGGAGGTTTTTAAAGAAGAATTTCAAAACCGGGACAATATTCGGGGAGAAATGTTGAGGGGTCTTGCTGAAAAGAGCTCATCATCAAACAGACCCGCCTGGTAAAAAACACAAGCCCCACGCCGACGTTCTTTCTGTAAACGAACTGGACACCCGTTCGTCAGTTCAATATGTTGGTAGAAAATCATTACAAGCACCTGCACCAGGTGCAGGAATACGCCAACCTGATGTTCAAGTCGCCCAAGACCCTGAGCAATCTTTTTGCAAAGTACAGCGAAAAAACACCCTTGCAAGTGATCAGTGAGCGCATCTTCCTTCGAAAGCAAGCGGTTTGCTGCTCTACACCGACAAGCCGCCGGGAAATCGGCTACGATCTGGGCTTCGGGAGGCGGGAAGTCACATTTTTAGCCGTTTTTCAAAAAAATGGTAGGAAGTCCGTCGGAATTTAAGCGGTCATTTGAGGCTGGAAGAAAGGTCAACAATGAATAAATGCGTTTTATGACAATCAAAAAGTTTGAGATTGATAAGGGCGTTTATATTTTGAGGAAAGCAATTTGACCGTTCAATTTCATGCTCATCCAGTAATAGCCGTTTTGACGATTTGTGGATTTTTTTTACCGGGCGTGGAGCAGGTGGATTGTGCTTAAGCACTTTTTTGTCAGGATAGATGGCTAATCCATTCATCCTGACCTGACAAAAAACTATCTTTATCGCTGTTCCTAAATGAACCTACACAATGCCGAAAACCCGCATCGTATTGCATCACGTTCTGGCCTGGGCTATATTTTTTTTTCGCTGCCTATTCTTTCCATTTGGTCTGGATCAGCAGAGGTCATCAAGCTACCCCGGCCACCCAGTCTGTTTTGGGTCAGCAGTTTGTTACAAATCTTGATTTTTTACCTGAATGCGTATTGGCTGATGCCAAATTTGTTTTTGAAAAAAAAATATTGGATCTATAGCTTGAGCATCCTGGCAATACTGATCCTGAGGGCCTTGATTTTATACTGTTTGCCTTTTCCTGAGATGCCTGATTTTGGAAGACGCCCACCTTTCACAAATAGGGATTTTATCCCCATACGCGGGGCTTTTTTATTTTTCTCCGGCTTGGTTACGATCGTACTTAGCTCAGGGTTTAGGATTTTATTGAACACCGCCACAACGAGCAATTGTACAAGGGCGCGAAACTACCAGCCTGCTCCGAATTGCGGTTTTGCGCTCCCAAATCCAGTCCGCATTTTTTGTTCAATGTATTGAACAGCCTCACGGCTTTAGCGCGCAAAAAATCCGATCTCTTGGAGCCTTCACTTTTGAAATTGTCGGAATTGATGCGATACACGATTTACGAAACCGACCAGGATTTTATCCCGCTCAAAAGTGAAATTGACTACATTCAAAGCTACATCAATTTGCAGCAAATGCGCTTTGATGAAAACATCCGCCTGTGGATCAATATGGACGAAGCAAGGATCCAACATCAACAAATTGCGCCGATGCTGTTGATTCCTTTGATTGAAAACGCGTTTTAAATACAGCACCCAGGTACTGGATGCTCCTTACATCGAGTTGAGTCTGTACTTGACCGGGAAGATCGCCTGGTTTTAGCCCTCAAGAACAGTTGCACACCAACAGTTTACCAAGATGAGTCAGAAAACCCTTCTGCTGCAGGATTGGGGTTGAATAACCTACAAAGACGTCTGGAGTTGATTTACCCTCATCGATTTCAATTCAAGGCCCAACGATTAGGAAATGAATTTATGGTAGCACTGGAAATTGACTTGTAAGCACCACTTTTTATGCAAAAAATACCCATGTAAAATGAAATGCATCATCGTAGACGACGAGCCACTTGCGTTAGATTTGTTGGAAGACAACCTGCTACACGTCCCTTTTATCACCAACGTCGGTCGGTGTAAAAACGCCTTCGAAGCCATCCGCGCCATTCACGAGCACCAACCCGATCTCATTTTTCTCGACATCCAGATGCCTGGGTTGGATGGCATGTCTTTCGTTAAATCTTTAAGCCAGCCTCCTTTGATCGTATTCGTAACCGCACACAAACATTATTCGCTGGAGAGTTATGACCTCAACGCCCTTGATTATCTGGTAAAACCCGTGAGTTTCGAGGGCTTTTTCAAAGCCTGCACCAAAGCCCAGGAATCACACCAACTCCGTCAACGCG
>NZ_JADKCX010000013.1 GCF_016718685.1 Haliscomenobacter sp.
TTACTTTGACAAATAAAACTCCCTTATAATCCAGGTTTTGGACCTGGAAAGAATGCTTGCCCATAACATTGGATGATCTAAGCACCCTTAATACTCTGCCCAAAGCATCGATGACTTCAACTTCAAGAGCATTAGGTTTTTCGAGGCTTACTTCGATGTTTAAAACTTCATTAAAGGGGTTGGGATACGCATTGATTGAATAAATGGGTAAAATATCATGGGTAGGAGTGGTTGCAGATGGAGAACCAGAGGGGTTGTACCCATTCAAACGCAAATCCACCGGGGGCATCCAGGTATTGTCTCCATTGAAGATTTTTTTCATAAAATTAGCCCGCTGGGTACTGGTGATGCCAGGTGACTGAAACCATTCCACGGCTCTCGGCCCAGGGTAGGTATAAGTACCAAAACGACTATTGAACCAACTTTGCAAATCGTAACAGAAACATTCAGAGCTTCGGCCCCTTTCGGCATCACACATGTTGTTGGCGTCAATTATTGGAATCCAACCAGCCAAATCCATTAACGCATGACCAAATTCATGCACACCATGATCAAATTTTCTGAAATCCGTGTCCAGGGGACGATTGGTAATTCCGGCCTTGTTGGTAAGCTCTTCAGATACCAAAATCCATTTTTTAAAGGCTCCATAACCAGATGAACCCCTCAAACTGGCTACCTTAAAACTACTAAAACCCGTTGTGAAAAATTGATTGGGGACAGCGCTATTCAGGTCATTTTTATTGATCAAAATCAAACTTTGGCCCTTCATCGCGGCGAGTGTTTTAACCAGGTTTGGATCTACTTTAGGGTCGGAGGGTTTGGGCGCAACGACGGCATTCATCATGTTGTTGATGACAAAATAATAATTGACGATCACCCAGTCGCTGCTGGTATTGGTTGCAAAGAAGGTGACGCCATTGAGCCCTTTTAGGAATTTGTTGTACGTTGCAGCTATAGCGCTTGCGGACGTGTTTAAGTTGACATTGGGGTTTTCATAATACAAATCGAGATTAGCCTTGATAGGAAGAGGCAGGAAATAATCTCTAACCATTTGATTAAACTGAAATACCCAGGTCTGATTTTTATTGCCGGTAGCAGGGTTATCTGATTGTACCCCACTAATGAAAGACAGCGCTTTTGTGGCAGTGGCCCCGATCAATTGGAAGGCATTGGTGCCAAACTTGTTGACATCCGATTGCTTCACTTCCCATTCGCGCACGCCTTGACCCGTTGAAAAGGTAAGGGTACCTGAAGCGGAAAGCAAAAGTGGGAAATTCTCTCCTTTGGCCTTGTTGATCAATAGACGTTTGCCACCTCCAAGGTCTTTGCATCTCCAAAGGAATCGATCACAATTGCCGGTCGAAGGGATGAGTTCCATCAGCAGCTTGTCATTGCTGTCAAAGGTAAGCGCCTTTTTTTGGTCAACTTGGATTGCAGCACTTTCCAGGAGTATTTTGGATTGTATAAAAAACCAGAACCCATCATCGGTCATTTCCGGACTTACTCCGGTATACTTTGGGGTCAAATTGGACCAACTGGTGCCATTCCATCTTTGGTAGGCTCCCTGGAGGTCAATTTTGATGAGTTGATTGTCGTTGTCTTGCAACAATTTCGCACTGTTGCCGATTAATGTTGCCTGGTTTCCAGTTCCACTTAGTGCCCAAACGCTGTTGTCTGATTGTTTAATGTAGTAGGTCTTGTTGTCTATAGTGATGATTTGCAGGATATCCAGCCAATTGTTGGTGCCAAGGCTGCTGTAGAGTTTGATTTGGCTATCATTTTGATGCGCAACGATTTGCCCGTTTTCGCACCGAAGTAAATCACAACCGGAAAGTATTTGGTTGGCACCATCAAATACCAGGTCTCCCGATAAAGAGAGCGTCTTCTGCTGACAAAAGAGCATTTGTTTTAAATAGTCAGTATCAAAATTTTCATTGAGAAAAATTTTGTGCCGGGCTTGCCCGGTTTTTTTAATGGCCAAAACCTCTTGTTGTTGGCCTGCACCCGTATTGGTATTGGTTACATAGCCAAAATACTTATTAAAAGCTTCCACACCCGTAGTGATTAACTTGGGCGTTGATCCGGTTTGTTCATACAAGGTGTTGTCCTGGAGATAAAAATTCCGGGTGACATTATTGATGGATATGCTGGTAGATTGTAGCACCAGCAGGTCATAGGTACCTTTGGCTAATTGCCATCCATCTACCACAATGTAGTAAGTGCCGGGGTCCAAATACCGCTTGATCGTAGATTCCTTGGTACCCGAATTTCCGCCGCCAGAATCAACAAAATCATTGTTGTTGCAGGACCTGAGCAGGATAAGATCCAATGCAGCGGATTTATTGCTGAGTTTGATCGATACATCGCCACCCGCCCATTCCAGCTTGTGCACAACTTCCGGGCCGGTCAATTGCCACCAGGGGTCGTTGTTGTAGGTTGAAATGTTGCTTTTACCATTGGTGCTGGTATTGCCCTGGATGGTTTTCCCAATGGTGACCACGGGGGCATTGCTGCAATTTAGTTGTGCAAAAGCTTCTACGCTATTGAGGAGTAATAAACCTGCACATAACATTTTCAGGTTGTGCTTGACAAACAAGCGGTACAGGTTGGATTTTTTGTTCGGGCTTACAAGACTAGTTAGCGGTTGCATGGTTTTTAGGTGTTTTGATTTTGCCATAGTTTTCTATGCATAAAAATAGCCCCTTCCCCCACCTGCATTTACTTTACGTAGGGCGATGTTCTAAACGGTAGCCCGTATGTTCTGAATGGTAATTTTTACTTCATCTTGATGCAGCGCACATAGTTCCCAACCCGGGTATCCTGCCCTTTGATTTTGACAATACCCAGGTTATTTACTTCGAAGGTATAAGCCTCCTTCTTGGGTGAATGTGTAGCCAGGTCAGTGCTCCACCAAAATCCAATGGCATTTTGTAAACCCGAGCCATAACTGTCAATGCGGCCATTCAAGGTTGCGTCAAAGCCGCTGCCCCCACCGGTGAGTAGTCTTTTGCCTGCCACACTCCATCCGCCGAGTTGCTTGATCAACACTTCCCAATCCGCTTTAGTAGGAATCCTGTAACCTTCCGGGCAAATGGAACAACTTTGAATTACGCCATAATTGTAAATAATCCCATTATTGCCCAAATCTTTATTGTTGTAAAAAGCATAATGCGGAAGCGTATCATAAAAAGCAACGCCTGGTCCCCGTTCCAGGCCGTCTGAAAAGATAACTTTTAGGTCATGGTCACATTCGATTTTGCTGTTCCGCAAGTCCTCTGCCATCCAGGTTTGGGTGCCTATTTTGATGGTTTTGTAACTGTTTCCTGCCTTATCGGTGCAAAGACCATCTGGTGATTCCTTTGCCTTGGATGTTTTCCCAGCTTGTTGCGGGGAGTCCGTTGTACAACTTGTTGGAAGGAGATTGCTGGCTAGGATCCCGGTAAAAATGACAAGACGGACGAGTATTGTAATGATTTTCGGCAATTTCATAGTGGCAAAATTGAGATTGTTCAGGCCGCTATACCTGGCCTGAAGACATAAAACTACAAAGGAATTTGTATACCTTTCGGGCAACTTTATCAAAATTAATTGGATGCATGGGAAGGCTGCTTTCTTTTACTTTCACGAGTATTGTTTTACTCTTGGGAATAAAGTTGGCCTCGTTGGCTCAATCACCCGAACGGGTCATTCCCGCTCAAATGCAGCAAACGCTAAGCAAGGCAAAGCAACTCATTGATCTATCACGAAATGACAGTTCGATTTATTATCTCTCGCCGCTCCTCCAACAATTGGAAGAGCAAAAATTAACCCATACTTCTTTCTTTTTAGATGTAACCTTGAACCTGGGTATTGCGCATGCCAATGACAACAGGAATGTGCAGGCCATGCGGATACTCAACGCCGTAAAAGAAAAAAGCCGCCTGAAAGGCCAGTGGCGGATCCATGCAGAAGCCTGCCTGGGGCTGGCTCAATTGCACCAAAAATTGCAAAGGCCAAATCAGGCTAAAACAAACCTTGGCGATGCTCGAATGGCGATTGTTCAACATGGTTTAAATGCCACATATCCTGCCTTGGCAATTAGGAGTGCATCCTGGCATTCCAATTTTGGGTACCCCGATAGTGTGCGGTATTTCGCATTGGAGGCTATTAAAACTGCCGAAGCGTTCAAACTTCCTTTCCTGGTCGCAGATGGCCACACCTTGATGGGGTTTTATGAAGAGGAAGGGCAACCTCAAGCTGCAATCAAACACCATGAACAATCTGCTGGAATTCTACGTAGAATGCACAACTATAAGCGCTTAAGTGAGGAATACCTGCACATTGCGGGCTTATATTTAAAATTGGTGGATTCTCAAAAAGCCAGGTTGTATGTCGACTCATCTATTGTAACCGCCTATCAGTCGATAGCGGCTGGAGATGAAAAAAATGCTACTTTACACGAGGCCTACTTGAATAAGGGCGGGATTTTCAAACAACTTGGCAGGCTTGATTCTGCGTATTTTTATTCAAATCGGGGCTGGTCGCAAAAGGTTTTATTTATGGAACTGCAAGACCACGATCGCGCGGTAGAAGTGGACGGAAAGTACAAAGACGAACAACGCACGCAGCAACTCAAAATACAAGAACAACTCCTCGTTTTGGAGCGACAGCGCTTTCGAGGCGCCTTGATTATGGTCTGCATAACCCTGTTTTTTACCAGTATTTTGGTTTATTATTATTGGCGCTTACAAAAGGCCAATCGGATCACCAGGCAACAGTCCAAAACCATTCTTGAGACCAACGATAAATTGTCCCACTCCCTTGAACAACAGATCATGCTGCAAGGCGAAATCCACCATCGGGTGAAAAACAACCTCCAGGTGATCATCAGTTTATTGGAGTTACAAAAGGAAGACATCAAAGACGAAAACACGCGCAATGGTTTGGAGGCCATGTCTTCCAGAATCTACGCGATTGCTGCTGTACATGATGTGTTGTACCATGGACAAGAAGGACAACTGGTGGACTTTTTGAATTACACTAAAAAACTCTGTTCGCACCTCCAGCAAGCCATGGCCAGGGAAGACTCAACGTTCAAGCTAAAAATTCCGGAACAACTCTTTAATCTAGACACCCTGATTCCCCTTGGGATTATGCTGAATGAATTGATTACCAATAGTTTTAAATATGGACATCAAAAGGGCAGCCCAGCGCTTATTGACATTCAGTTGAAACCCGAACAAAATGGATTTTATTTGTATTACAAAGACAATGGACCCGGCTTTCCAAGCGGTCATTTGCAGGGTAGGGAAGGTGGTTTGGGGACGTATTTGATTCGGAGTATGGCTCGCCAATTAAAGGGGCGTGTGGAGTCACAAAACGATGGAGGAGCCAGTTACACTATTTTTTTTCAGGAAAAAAATGCGGCTAACTTAGCTCAAGTTTAAATTCCCGGAATATCAGTCATCAAACTATCGTACTTTGAGAAAGTGGAAGATTCTAATCGTCGAAGATGAAATCTTAATTGCGGATACCCTTCATGAGGAAGCGGTACAACTTTTTACAGCGGAGCAGCCCGACCTGGTGCTGATTGATATCCGTTTGAGTGGACCTAAAACCGGTATTGACCTGGCCCTCTTCCTTCAGCAGCAAACCCAAACTGTGCCTTTTATTTACCTGACCTCGCAAACCGACAAAAAGCATATTGATCAGGCCAAACAAACATTTCCTGCGTCTTTTTTGACCAAACCCATCCAGGCCTCAGCCCTTTACGCCAACATAGAAATTGCCCTGCACAAACAAGAGACTCAAAGCTTCAATGAAACCAAACTCAGCATTTACGACGGGTCGAACATGTACCTCGTACCAATAGAAGATATTTTATACTTAAAGGCAGATCATGTATACGTTGAAGTGCACTCCAAAAATCAAGGTGTCCTGATTCAACGCAAGTCCTTAACGGAAATACTTGAAGATTTACCCCTTCCTCCTTTCCTACAGGTTCATCGCAGTTTTGTGATCAATTTGAAAGCGGTCACGGGTTGGCAACCCCAGTGTGTGTTTATCAATGAGACTACCATTCCAATCAGCCGCGCCAGAAGAAAAGAGATTCTGGAGTATCTGGAGGAGATGGGGTAAACCGCTTTACAATCTTTTTTTAAGGCCCTCAATATCCAAGTACTGAATGCTCTTAATCATTTTAGGGTGGTACACACCTTTGGAATCAATAAAGAGATAACTGGGGTAACCGGCGAGGCCATATCTTTCCATGATGGCGGTCGACAGTTTGCCGGACAGCCAAATGTGGTCGCCATCCACGCCCAGTTCCGCCACTTTCTTTTTCCATTTGTCTTCCGTAGAGCTGCTGTTTACGCAGAGGTAAACCACTTTTACGGGCAGTTCTTTTAGTTTTCTTTGTGGCTTGCTCTGTTTTGATGTCGTCGATACAAGGGCACGGGTCGCCTTATACGTCGATGATGGCTTGTTGGGACAAGGCGCGAATGCGCTGCACCGGACTATCGATGTTTTCTTCCTCGGCTACATACAAATTGGCACCTTGGGGCAAAGAGCCAATGGATTTACCCAGGCTCGTTTTGCTGGTGCTCTGGGGCATGCTTTGGATGGTCGCATTGATTTGTGCGGTTTGTTGCTTTTTACTGGCAAGCTCTAATTGAATCAGTTCTTTGCACCAGTTGGATTGCATCGTGGGGAGCATTTTTTCGATGTAGGCTTCGCGTTCGTATAAGCCTTCGGGGCCGCCGATGATTTTGACCAAGTCCGCTTTTCGTGAGGAAAAATTCACTTTAGCCAAACCGCCTAGAATATCCCCTTTCGGAGGGTTGGACAAAAGATAAGACAGGTACCGATAATAAGAGTTGCCATCATTGGAAACGAATAAGGTTTGTGCAAAAAAGCTGCTTTTAAGGTATCTCCCTGAGGTATCCTATCAGACCTATGCATGATAAAAAGATAGCCGTAATACTCTGATTTTCGTTCATTCTCTAAAATCCAGCCTTCTTCAAATGGGTGCTGTTCTAAAAATCGTTGCTCCATGGCCTCCAGCACCGCAAAAGCTTGTGTCCAGGCGGTATTCCTTTCTGTTATTGAAAGCTTATTATTCCAGGCAATTTTATGCAATTTGTAAAATTCCTCCCTTGCTTCTGGATCGTAATTGTTGTACTGGTTTTTCATTCGATTGATTGCGGCATCGGTTCCCCGAAATACTAAGCCCTGGCCATACGGAGGAGTCGTTCCTTTTTCCAGGTGCATATTGTAGGTATTCCGAAGCGCTGGAATATCGGCTTCAATGTAAAGGTCTTTGTTGGCAATAACCTCTGAAAAGCTAAATGGCAATATCAACCAAATCTGCTGGTACGGAATGGCGTAATCCAGTTTGATTTCAAAAGAGCCATCTTTTTAAGATCGGCATAGCGCATCGACTGCCGTTCTGGGGTAGGTACCACCAAAACATAACGAATGGATAAGGTATCCAGGTCTGCTTTGGTGCAATTCAACAATCTCCCTTTTATCACCGGGATATTGGCTTTGTTGGCAAAAAAAGCATCCATTTGAGGGTCTTCGAAAGAAAGGCGGGATTGGCTGTAGAGTGACCCAAGCAACAGCAAAGCCAAAGCCACCAAGCTGAGTGTTTTTTTCATGTCTATCTTTATTTTGTGTATACATTCAAACAAATACTTAACGAAAATAAAGATGCGACATTTTCCGATTTTGGTGTTTGTCGGTTAGAATTTGAAGGAGTTGAGGTAGAATTCGTCGGTATCACCGCGCGCACCGAAACCCCGTCGTCCCATTCCGTTCAAATCCCGGCGATATCCGCATCAATTTTGGGGTGTAACTCAACTCCCGCGGGCCACCTTCCACGTACCACCAACTGCTGGCGGGCGAGTAATAGCTGCCCCCTTTGGGGATCAAAAGCTGGTTGGTGCCATTGCTGTACATCATTGGTGATTTGCCAAACGCAACCCACGAGATCTTCCAGTCCGAAGGGATTTGCGCCTTTCGGGTATGATCCTACCGGGTACAATTTGCCGTTGCCCGTATTGCACAAGGTAGAATCCACTTGTAATTTTGACACCGTAAGCGTTTCGGTGATCACCTGTTGTGTACGTTTCACCTGGGCATCTTTGCTCCAGGGCCATTCCCGCAGATCGGAAGTTTGCGCAGCGTATTGCCATTCGATCTCGGTCGGCAGGCGTTTTCCAGCCCAGCGGGCGTAAGCCTGCGCGTCTTCATAACTGACATAAGTGACCGGAAACTGCTCCTGCCCCTGCGGAATTTTACCGCCCCGCCAGTGTCGCAGGAAGTTGGTAGTATCTTGGGGGTGGTATTTGGAAACTTGCAAAAACTGCCCAAATTGCGCATTGGTCACGGGGTGTTTGTCCATCAAAAAAGCCGGGATGCTTAATTCTTCCTGCGGGTATTCGCGTGGATTGGGTATAAAATCGTCGCCATATTTCACCTTCATGCGGAAAGCACCCTCGGGAATGCGCAGCATGCCCGGAGGTACGGTTGTCGCTGGAAAATAGGTCGCCTTTTGACTGGTCAAGCGCGCCAATCCCGTTTCCACCCAAATGACTCTTTCGTCCAACAGTTCTCCATCCTCCAGTAGCTGGATCACGAATTTGCCTTCCGGGCGCTCAAAAACCCGGTGCAAGGAGATTTGTTGAGCACCAATCTGGTATTCTTTGGGCGTTTGATCATAAGCGGGATGCCCCGACCAAATGCGAATGGTTTGCCCTCGGGAGGCCGAAAAACTGAGTACATCGCCTTTGCGCTCCACTTGCAACAATTCCGGAAAAATGGCAATCGCCCCTACCGCACCTTCATTGTTGGTGCCCAGCCATTTTTGGGCAAAAGACTCCAGATCAACAGGGATTTGCCAACGGCCATTTTTTTCAGCAGGTTTGAGTTCGGTATGATTCCAAGTCCACCACATGATGAGCAGCTTGCACTGGGGTTTCAAAAAGAGGACCTCGGTAGCCCGCAGGCTGCAAGCTGAACAGGGTGAATAGCGTTTTATTTGTGCCCGGCCATTCGTTGACATACATGCTGTCGCGTTGGGTAGCCAGCAGTGGCAGGAATTGTTTTTGGGTAAAAACGCTGGAATTTTCGCGCAACACCCGCAACGTGCGTCCCCAAAAACGGTAATCTTCTTCTACCCAATTGGGGTGCCCGGGGCGAAACTGGTTGACTTCCGTGCCGTAACCATTGAACATCGAAAGGGCGTATTCCCGCCGAATGGGTTCCAGGTACAATTCTGCTACCCGAAAAATGGCAAAATCGGGGCGGATAAACTTGTTCAGGTTCAGCAATGGTGGGTAGTACAAGGCATTGTGGACCCGGCCGGATACGATGCCTTCCATGTCCTTCGGCACGGCCATGCCTTCACTGTACATGATTACGCCGGGGCGGACTTTGTCGGCAGCAGCCTGGCGTTCGGGGCTGGACTTGCCTTCCGTATCCAACACTACCCCATCGGCGGTGATGGCTTCAATCATTTCCGACATGCCCGTGTGGTGGTCTACCCAGCGAGTGCTTTCGTCCCAGGGGTTGTAGCTGATGAAAAACTTGGTGGCGTATTTTTTGCGCCCCAGTTCAGCCAATTGCTTCAGGCGACCCAATCCTCCCGGCAAGGCGCGGTACATGTCCCACTGGTTGCGTTGGTCGAGTCCCAGCATGGGCCAATTGGGCCAAATGCCTACCACTTCATCTCCGCCATAGAGCGGTTTGGTTTTTTTCAAAAAGTCCTCGTAGGTGTATTTTTGGGTTGTGGGGTCGTAAAAATCGCGGTCCCAGGCCATGATCAGGTGCATGGCGTAGGTTTTGCGGATCCATTGCAAATCGGGACGTTGGTACAAGGTTTCATCAAAGGTTTTTCCTTCCAGATCAAACAGGTAATGTTCCTGAAAGACGCGCCGCAGTCCCGCTTGCCATTCACCTTGATAGGGCATGACCCAAAAATGGTAAGTCACACTGCCGCCGGAAATAGGATGGTTTCAAAACGGCGGCGCTGGATGTGCTGTTGAGTCAGGCTACACGACTAGTCAATGCACACAAAATTTTTGGCCATCGCTGGATTGGGCATCGGCGTAACCCAAATGCCAGGCGTTGTCGGGCACGATGACATTGACGGGTTTCATGTCGGGGCGAAACAAGTGCGCGCGCGACAAGGGATGTTTGCCCAGACCCGTAAGGTAAACCCGCTTTGGCTCAGCGCCAAATGGCACCACATTTTCCAAAGTAAGCGTGTCTCCTGCTGTAGAATTGCGTAAACGCAGGGCGTATTTTTGGTATCCACCAGAGGTTTGTTCGGCCCAAAAGGCCAGTTCCAGTTTACCTTGTTGGTAAAAAAAAGTATCCTGTACCTGGCGCTGGAAAACTGCAGCTCGGCTGAAGTGCGTTTGGCCATTGAGGACATAGGAACAAAGGTCAAAATTGGCAGTATTGATGCGCATTTGTGGCCCAAGCTGAGCGATCGTCAAAAAAGGCAGGACTAAATAAATCAGCAATAGGGCAAGGCGGTTGAACTGTTTCATTTCTCATTTGGTTTTCGTGCAGGTACCAAGGCGGTTTCAGTTGAGGGGCGAAAAAAAGATTCAAAATTAAAGAAATGATTTACTTTTGAAAAGCCATAGCATTCTCAACAAAAACATTGCCTTGAAACATTTCACCCTCATCAGCATGTCTCTACTTTCTTTCCTTTTTGGTTGCGGAAAACGCGACGACAAACCCAAACAAAATTTACCCTGGTTCCCCAATATCGATAACGTCGCGATCAAAGTGGTTGAAATGCCTGTGGACAGTGGTTATGCGGTTCAAACCTTTTTGATCTCCAAAGAACGACAAGAAGTCTTCGTACTGGCCCACAACAAAATCAATCCCAACAACACTGTGGAGGAACGTTGGCGCACCGACTACCAATTGCTCTGCTTTGGTGCCAATGGTCAATTGCGCAAGCGCGTGGATTTGCCCAAATTTGAATTCAACGACCCTGCACACCTGTGGATTGAGCACAAAAATCTGGTCTTGTTCCTCAACGACAAAGTCCGTCTGTTCGACACGGAGCGCCTTGAACTCAGTGAAGAGATTCCCTATTACGCCGAAAACAGTTTTCCGATTAAAACAAACCTTGCAGCATTACTACCCGAAGAACAATTGGACCTATACCTGCCCGCTCGCGAAAAACACCTCAATCGGTGTACATCTGTGCGGGTGCTGAATTTGCCCAAAGCCGGGGGCTGTGTACTGCTGGCACAAGCTGCGGATGAAACCAGAACGATTTGGTCGCTGATTGATTCAATGGACGTAGACAAATACACCCGACAATACGGCATGATTGAAGCACCGCTGAACCCTGGCTGGAAGTACAACCCCGAAACTGGCTTATTCAAAGCCAGTGATGCTGCCCTTGTTTTAGAAACCACCGGAGAAGTATCGATGGGTACACAACTCGATTACCCCAATTACAAATCGCGCTCGGCGATGCAATATGTCTTAAATTTAGATACAAAAACGGCTCGTTTTGCTACAACAAATCGTTCCCGCAAGCCCCTCTATGTACAAATATCCCAAAACGATTATCTTAGTGCCAGCGGTAGTGAAGCCTGGATTGCTTATCAGGGAACACTTTATCGTGTAGAATAGAAGAACAATAAACACCCTCAAACACCAAACAACTAACCAATGAAAAAACCGCTCACCTTGTTTTTTACAGGACTGCTATGCGTCCATTTTTTGTTTGCCCAAACCAGTGCCCTCTACCTGCAAACCAGCGAAATGAACCACCAAATGGTGCAGTACGACGCGGACAAAGGCAGTCTGATGCGTTTTTATGCCACCAGCAACCCCATGGAGTCACGCGGGCAGGTTTCGGGTTACAATTCCCCCGAACGACGCCAACGTTTGTTGCAACTCATTGCCGACAACCTCAAACAATTGGAACAAGCTGAGTTCGACAAAATGAACATCAACGGCAAGGTGGATTATGTGTTGTTCAAGCGCAATCTCGAAGACGAGCAGTACAAGTTGCAACAAGAACAAAAAAGCTACGATCAGATTGTGCGTTTTTTGCCTTTCTCAGACCGCATCTATACTTTGGTCAAACCTCGTGCTCGGGGCCTGAGTGTCAACGCTCAGGAGGTGGCCAAAGAAATGGACGGCATCCTCAAAGCGGTCATGCAGGCCAATGAAAAATTGAAAAAAGAAGAAGGTGTTGAGCAACAACTGGCCACCCTGGCTTCTGAGGCGGTAAAAGGGCTGCAAGGCGTGTTAAAAAGTTATTATGCCTTTTACAATGCTTACGATCCCCAGTTTTCCTGGTGGATACCCAAAACCTACAGCAGCCTGGATAGTGAACTGGACACCTATGCCAAAGGCCTGCTCGGCAAAGGCCAACCCAACTCCACCCAAAAGGACGACGGCAGTGGCATCATCGGCAAACCGATTGGGCGCGAAGAATTGATTCGTCAGCTCAAACTGGAGTTTATCCCCTACACACCGGAGGAATTGACCGAAATTGCCAACAAGGAATTTGCCTGGTGTGATGCCGAGCTGCTCAAAGCCAGCGTGGAAATGGGTTTTGGGACAGACTGGAAAGCCGCCCAGGAAAAAGTAAAAAACAGCTTTGTTGCGCCCGGTCAACAACCCCAGGCCATGCTGGAATTGTACGAACAATCGGTGGCTTTTTGAAAAATACGACCTGGTCAACATCTCCCCCATCGCCGAAGAAACCTGGCGGGTGAACATGATGTCGGCTGAACGCCAACTGGTCAGCCCGTTTTTTCTGGGTGGTGAGTCCCTGATCATTTCTTATCCGACGCCTACAATGAGTTACGATGAAAAAATGATGAGCATGCGGGGCAACAACCCGCATTTTTCCAGGGCTACAGTACACCATGAGTTGATTGCGGGGCACCATTTGCAAGGCTTCATGAACAATCGGTACAAAACTTACCGCAACTTTGGCACCCCATTTTGGCACGAAGGCAACGCCCTGTACTGGGAGTTCATCCTGTGGGACATGAAGTTTCCCCGTTCGCCGGAAGACCGCATTGGCATGTTGTTTTGGCGCATGCACCGCTGTGCGCGGATCATTTTTTCGCTAAATTACCACATGGGCATTTGGACGCCACAACAGTGCATCGATTTTTTGGTAGACCGGGTTGGGCACGAACGCGCCAATGCTGAAGGGGAGGTCCGTCGTTCGTTTACGGGCAATTATGGGCCTCTGTATCAACTTGCGTACATGATCGGCGGCTTGCAATTTTATGCCTTGAAAAAAGAATTGGTCGACAGCAAAAAAATGAGCTACAAGCAGTACCACGATGCCATTTTGCATGAAAATGCACTGCCGGTGGAAATGCTGCGGGCCATTTTGATCAATCAAAACCTCAAGCGGGATTTCAAAACGCAGTGGCGTTTTTACGACAAGTAGTATCCAAAAAGACAAAATAAATGTTATAAACCTGAATCAACATGACTTTCTTCTGGATTTTATGGGGCTTTGATGCCCTGATCACACTGGTCGTCTTGTATTTCTTTTTCATTGGTTTGGCCGATGGCACAGTGTCCTCGTTCAACATGGGCATTTGGACGCTCTTGCTGCTCGGGCTGGCGGTGGTGATGTTGGGCAGTTTATGGCTCAAATCGATTGAGTATTTGACACTAGCGAAAATACTACTTTGGATTTTGGCCATTCCTGGTCTTTTGTACGTGTTGTTTATTTTGTTTATCCTCATTGGTAAACCGCGCTGGAACTGATCTTTCAAAATGATAGAGTGTCCGTCTTTGAACAGAAAAATGTTCAAATTCGGACACCCTGTCATTTTGATCTGTCTGCAAGACACTAATTATCAATACCTGATGCAACTGGCATCTTTTTAGCGAAGTCTATTCACTAGAATACACAACTCGTTCCTATGCTACAAAACTATCTGAAAATCACCTGGCGCAATTTACGACGCAACCGCGTGTATACATTCCTCAATGTGCTAGGGCTCAGCCTGGGCATTGCTTGTGGCTTGATGGTTTTTTGGTTCATCCGTTTCCATACCACCCACGACGCTTTTCATGCCAATATTGACCGCATTTATCAAGTGACCACCGAGTTCCATTTTGATGGCACCAGCTACTCCAAAGGCGTTCCACCGCCAACCTGGAAGGCCGTGCGGGATGAAACTTCGGCGTTGTCTGCCACCATTTGTATCGAAGGTTATGAAAAACTGATGGCATTGATTGATGCCAATGGGCGGCCAGTGAAAAAATTCAAGGAAGGGCCTGGTGCAAAATTGGCCTATACTACGCCTGAATATTTTAAAATATTTGACTACCAGTGGCAAGTTGGTGCGCCCAGTTCGCTGAAAAAGCCCAATACCGTTGTCATCAGCGAAGGAATGGCCAAGAAATACTTTGGCGACGATGACCCCATTGGGCGCATCATCAAGCTAGAAAATCAACTCAACCTGGAAGTTACCGGGATCGTCAACAGTCCGCCCGAAAACACCGATTTGCCTTACGAGTTTTTTGTGTCTTTTGCGACGCTGGAAAACAACCGCGATTTCAGCTATGGTGGGCCCGACTTGGATACCTGGAGCGGAGTCAATTCCGGTACCTATTGTTTTGCCTTATTGCCGGAAGGATTTAGTGCCGCTCGATTCCAGGTTCAACTGGACTCAATCAATAAAAAGTACCACGGCAAAGATGCAAAAGCCTATTCCCACCTTGCGGTCAAATTCAGCGAGATGCACCATATGGAGCGTTATGATGGCCCGGTTCCTTACAAATGGATCTACATCATGGCCACCCTTGGGCTTTTCCTGATCGCTACGGCTTGTTTCAACTTCATCAACATGGCTACTGCCCAAGCCATGCGCCGGGCCAAGGAAGTGGGCATTCGCAAAGCAGTGGGGGGAAA
The DNA here is from genome assembly GCF_016718685.1 of Haliscomenobacter sp. GTDB lineage: Bacteria > Bacteroidota > Bacteroidia > Chitinophagales > Saprospiraceae > Haliscomenobacter. Next base: position 14,912 of record NZ_JADKCX010000013.1, read on the forward strand.
ACGTGGTCAGGTTTTTTTCCAATTCATTTCCGAAACTGGGGTCATTACCTTATTCGCCCTGGTAATCGGGTTTACCCTGGCGACCCTTTCCCTCCCCTACCTCAATGAATCATTGAATTTGGGCGGCGGTTGGCCGAGTAAGGTTTCCTGGAATGACACCACCTTGTGGTTGTTCATCCTCGGATTATTTGTCACTGTGGTATTTTTGGCGGGTTCGTACCCAGGATTGATTTTGGCCGGATTCCGTCCCGTTGCCGCCCTGAAAGGGGGCATTAGTCAACAACAAGCGGGCGGGTTGAACATCCGCCGCAGCCTGATCGTCGTGCAGTTTGTGCTGATCCAATTGTTGATCATTTGCACCTTGGTCATCAACGGGCAAGTTGATTTTATGATGAACAAATCGGTGGGATACGAAACCAAAGGGATTGTAGAAATCAGTATCCCCACCCCCGATAAAATCAACCAAACTACTTTCCGCGAACGTTTGTTGGAGATACCCGGCGTAAAATGCCACCTTCTGCTTGTTTACACCTACCACCAATTCAAACAATACCAGCAATGTGCGTTTTGATACCCGCCAGAAGGACGAGGTTTGGCAAATGAACAACAAAAACGGAGACGAACACTACCTGGAAACTTTTGGATTGACCCTTGTCGCAGGCAAAAACATCCCACGAAGTGACACCATTCAGGGGTATTTGATCAATGAAAAAGTAGTGGAAAGGCTGGGGCTTAAAGACCCGGAAGAAGCCGTCGGCAAAACCATGAACGTTTGGGGGGTAACTGCGCCGATTTATGGGGTATTGAAAAACTGGAACAATCGTTCCTTTAGTGCAGAAATCGAGCCGATTGCGATTTTTACGTTTAAAAACATCCATTACAACTGCGCCATCAAACTCAGCAGCACCAACCTGCAACAAACCATGAAAGCGGTGGAAAAACTCTGGAATGGTTATTTCCCAGACCACCTCTACGAGCAGAGTTTCCTCGATGAGAGCATTGCGCGCAACTACGAGTTTGTGAATACCATGCTGCGCCTGGTGCGCATCTTCTCGATGATCGCCATCTTTATTGGCTGTTTGGGCTTGTATGGTTTGATCAAATTTATGGCGGTGCAAAAAGCCAAGGAAATAGGGGTGCGCAAAGTGCTAGGTGCTACGCTGGCCCAAATCCTGAACCTGTTTGGGCGGGAGATTGCCGTCCTGGTGCTCCTTGCCTTCCTTATTGCCGCCCCGGTGGGTTGGTACCTGATGGATGCCTGGTTGAAAGATTATACTTACCGCATTCCGATTGGAATTGGCACCATGGTTTTTGCGGTGCTGATTACCCTGGGGGTAGCTTTGTTGACCTCCAGTTATGAATCGATTAAGGCGGCGTTGGTGAATCCGGCACGGTCCTTGAAGTCGGAGTAAATGCCGCGATTTGTAGAGGCGCGAGGGATTTGCGCCTCTACAAATATACTTTCAATTTAACTTCGCTTGGCTTTTACTGGCTGGGCAGGTGGATAGACAACCGGTGGTATCTTTTTGGCAAATAAAATCACCTCTGACTTTGGTGATAGGTGTATTTCGAAGCGTTCGGGAAGTTCGGTGAACAAAGAGCGGTAATTTTTTTTATTGTACCTAAAGAGTGTTACCCCTCCGTAACCTTCAATGGCTAGATACTCTTGTGGCTTGTGATCTATTTCGTAGGTAACTATTTTGCATTCTGCGTACAACACAATTTTTTCGCCCTGCTTGATTTCTCGTCCATATCTAAAAAACCCATTAAACATTACAGCAATTATTGGAATATAGATCATGTACAGTAGTAAATCTAAAAAACGGAAATCATCTTCTCGAATCCACCACGCGGTATGTGCCACAGCAAAACCGAGTATAAATAACCACCCCACTATCTCAAAAAAAATCGTTCTACGGTGCAATTTTTTTAGTACAGCAATGTCTTCTGGGCTTAGTTTTTTTTTCATTGATTAAAACATTATGGGTTGTAGAATTACCCTACAAGTCTATTGTCATTTGTTATATGAATCAAGTAGTGAGCAATGTTGTTCACCCTAAATTTTGCTTGATTTGTCTAAAAACAGGAGATAATGAAGGAAAGTGGGCCCATTGAACTTCAAAAATCAAGCCTCAAAACAACTCCGCTTGCACCCCGCTACTTTCCACTTCCGGCACCTCATTCAGCACATTCTTGCGCGGAATGGTGGGCAAAATCCGCTTGATCAAGCGCAATCTTTTGCTGTACACTTGCCGGGTTTCATCGTAAATGCCGTAGTGGTCAATCTTGTCGATGCGGACCCCGCCGAAGCAGTGGATGATTTTGCTATCGGGCATCAGGATGCCAACGTGGCTGATGCGATTTTGGCTGTTTTCAAAAAAAGCCAGGTCGCCGGGTTGAGCGTTTTCGATAAAATCGATGGTATCGCCGATTTCGATTTGGGCGGAGGCTTCGCGGGGGACTTTAAATCCTGCCATTTGAAACACCATTTGTACCAGGCCCGGGCTGTCCATGCCAAAGGGAGAACGGCCACCCCACAAAAAAGGCGTATTCAAATAGCGTTTGGCCAATTTGAGGATAAAATCGGCGCTGGGATGGAAATCTCCCGGCGACACCGCTTGTCCACTAAAGGTATAATACACCTCCCCCAAGCGAAAGCGGATGCCATCAAACTCGGGCAAACGGGCACCCATCGTAATGGGAATAAAATGATCGACCCCCATCACGGGTTGCATCAACTCCAGGCTGTAGGCAAAATGAGCGTTGAAGCGTTCAAACTCTGAAGGGGTGGTGGCTTTGAGTTGGTTGCTCTCCACCCAACCGATGAAATTGTCGCAGGAAGCGCGAATTTTGCACCATTGTTTGCCCTTTTCTTCCAATACTTCTACCGTCTCTCCAAAGAGCAATTGAGAACTCATCTCACTGCGTTGAGAGGGGGTGTGCCGTACGGGTACCACACTGAGGGGGCAGATGCCCAAATGAATGTGTCGTTTGCTTTCCAAAGAAAAGGTATTGATCGTAGAGACGCGATGCATCGCGTCTCTACATGATTGTCAAAAATAATAAAAACTTCTGAATACCGTTGTGAATGTGGATTACTATAGAAATAAACCGCGGCTAATCGGTACTTTTGCACCCAACTTATCAGACTTGTTGCGACGGGAGACTGCTTGGCTCAAAAATGGTCTTTTTTCCCTGCTTTTCGTTTATTTTATCGTCCGTAGCGCTGCTACGCACTCAAAAATAAGCCTCAATCAGGAAAAAAATCCCTTATTTTTGATCTCAAGCACTCCCGTCGCAACAAGTCTATTCAAAGATTATTCCTATGCGAAAACACTACGGTATCACTGTTCTGGCACTGTTGTTGACCATCCTAAGCATTCAAGCGCAGGACACCCACTTTTCCCAGTTTTATGCATCCCCTTTGTACCTCAATCCCGGACTTACTGGTGCTTTTGATGGCAAATACCGAATCTCGACCATCTACCGCGATCAGGGACGCAATCTATTGGATGAACCCTATACGACTTTTTCGGCAGCGGCTGATTTTCGCATCGATGTGGGTAAAAACCCCAAAAGCTCTCGCGATGCAGCAGGCTTGGGCATGATCTTTCTGAACGACCGCAGTTCCTCGGTCAACTTTTATACCAATACCATTGCCCTTTCGGGTGCATACCACAAATCGCTCACCCGCTATGGCGATCAGTTCCTTTCGCTGGGGGTGCAATTTGGCATTGGCCAGCGCAACATCAACTACGAGAACCTGACTTTTGAGGATCAGTTCAATGGCCAGGACGGGTTTACCGACCCCACTGCAGAGGTTTATCCCTTCAACAATTTTGGATATGGAGACATTGCGGTAGGACTTAACTACACCTACTCGCCGGGCGATAAGCTGGCTATTTTTGCCGGAGCGGCCATGCACCACGTGCTTGAACCGCAGATCAGTTTTTACGCTCGGGAAGAAGTTGAAGAGCGGCGCAACGACAACCAGTTGTTTCGCAAATATTCGGCTTACGTCAATTTGCAGTACCCCATCAACAACCGGGTACAGTTTTCTCCCCGCATTTTGGGGTATATTCAGGGGCCACACTTGACCGTGAATGCTGGAGGCAATTTCCGCTTTTTACTGGATGACATTGCCGGAACGGCACTACACCTGGGAGGCTGGGTTCGCCCCGTGCGCAATTTCACCAACAAATTCACGCCCGATGCCGTGATCCTGATGACCGGAATTGAATACAGCAATTTCCTGATTGGTGTCAGCTATGATGCGCGTTTGGGGAATTTGGCAACTTCGGGGCGGCGCTTGGGAGCGCTGGAGATTTCCCTGGCCTTTTTGGGGAATTATGACAACGAGACGGTGTTGTGTCCGAAGTTTTAAGGAAGTTGAGAAGTTGAAGGGTTGAAAAGTTGAAGAGAAGTTGAAGAGTTGAGAGTTTAGATGAAAGACAATTGTTCACACAACATCTTTTGTCAAAATTCTTATACGTGCTTTCAACCCTTCAACTTTTCAACCTCTCAACTTAAAACGGCACATTCTCCACAATTTCCAATCCATACCCGATCAAGCCTACTCTACGCCGGGGATGATTGGTGAGCAGCCGCAATTTGCACACCCCCAGGTCGCGCAAAATCTGCGCCCCTACCCCAAAATCGCGTTGGGTCATTATCGTGGGTATTTTCATTTCTTTGCCTTGTTCCTGTTGTACTTTCAGCTGTTGCAATGCCGCAAGCAATGCCGCATCCCCTTTCTCGGATTGGCGCATGAACAGCACCAAACCTTTGCCCTCCTTTTGAATGGCTTCAATTGCCTGGCGGTGGTGAAGTGCCTGATCATCAAACAAATTACCAATGATGTCTCCAGCTTCCGATGAAGAGTGAACCCGAACCAAGACCGGTTCATTCTGCTCCCAGTTGCCGTGTTTGAACGCCAAATGGACATCGCCACCCGGTATTTGTTCAAAAGCAATAATCTCGAAATCACCAAAACGGGTGGGCAAATGTACCGAAGCAGCCCGCTTCACCAGGCGCTCTGTTTGCATCCGGTACGCCACCAGCTCATCGATCGAAATGATTTTCAACCCAAAACGTTCGGCAATCTTGAGCAGTTGGGGCAAACGCGCCATCGTTCCATCCTCGTTGAGCACTTCAACCAGTACCCCGGCTGGATACAACCCAGCCATCCGCGCCAAATCGATGGCCGCCTCGGTATGGCCAGTGCGGCGAAGCACGCCTCCCTGCTTGGCCCGTAAGGGGAAAAATGTGCCCCGGACGGGCAAAATCGGTACTCGTGGTCGCGGGGTTCACCAAAGCCCGGATACCCGTAGCCCGATCATAGGCCGAAATTCCCGTGGTACAACCCTGGCCGATCAAATCGATGGATACCGTAAAAGCGGTCTCGTGCAAAGCCGTATTTGAAGAGACCATCATCGGCAAATCAAGCTCATCGGCGCGGCGTTCATCGATGGGGGTACAAATCAGTCCCCGCCCATGCGTCGCCATGAAGTTGATGATTTCAGGCGTTACCGTTTCTGCGGCACAAATAAAATCGCCTTCGTTTTCACGGTCTTCATCATCCACTACAATGATGACTTCTCCGTTGCGGATGGCCGTGATGGCTTCTTCAACGGTGTTGAGTTGAATGGTATCTATGGTCTGCGTTTCCATGTTGCGTTGGGTGTTTAAAATCCAATTTTCCCTTTTTCCCCTTTTTGCAAGGCCTGCTTCAAGGCGGCCATCCGAATGGCGGTAACGCCAGCCTCAATGCCTTTGTTGCCGTGTTTGCCACCCGCACGATCCAGTGCTTGTTGTTCGTCATTGGGGGTCAAGACCCCAAAAATACAAGGAATATTGGTTGCAACACCCAGATTTGTCAATCCCAGGGCTACACTGTTGTTGATGTACTCGTTGTGGTTGGTTTCTCCTTTAATGACACAGCCGATGGCGATGATGGCATCCAGTTTGTGGGCACCAGCCAACAAACGAGCACCCGCAGGCAACTCAAATGACCCGGGTACCTGGATCATGTGGATGTTTTCTTCTTTTGCCCCGTGTTTGAGCAAAGTATCCAAACACCCCTGGTACAAAGCGTGGGTAATCTGGGCATTCCAATCGGCTACTACAATGCCAAAACGCAGGTCTGCGGCAGAAGGCAGGGTAGTTTCGTCGTATTGAGATAAGTTTTTGAGGGCGCTGGCCATTTTTATAAGTTTAGAGTTGAAAAGTTGAAGGGTTGAAGAGTTTGGGTAGTTGAGGCTAGGTTCCAGGGACAAATTTCGTTGTGCGAGTTTAACCTCCGAACCCTCAACTCACCCTAAACTTTCAAACTCAAAAAAAGGTAAGAAAGCCACCTAGCCTCCTTACCTTTCCACAAACAAAGTGACCCTTGGAAAAGATTATTTTCCTTCAAAATAGATCAAATATTTTTCAGCATCCTCGCCTTCCGGGGCACTTGGATACTCATCTTTCAAGGTCTGGTAGTGTTCACGCGCAGTAGCATAATCCTTCTCCATTTCGGCCAGCATCGCCAGACGCTTGAGGTAAAAAGGAGTCAGCAAGTCGTTTTTAACGCCACTTACGGCTTTTTTGTAGTAGCTCTTTGCTTGAGCAAAGTCTTTAAGCTCTGAATACGCATCGCCTAGTGCACCATTTTTCATGATGGGCATTATCGCGCCTTTTGCACTAAAGTCCTTCAGGTAACTGATGGCTGCTTCGTATTTGCCCAGGTTCAACAAACAAACCCCCGAGTAGTAATTCGCCAGGTTTGCGGCTGGAGTGCCCGGAAAATCTTCAATGATTTTGGGAAAGCCTTTGAAACCGCCGGGTAAGGTAGTCAACATGGCTACCGCAAAAGAGTCGCGCTCGAACAAACGTTCAGCTTGACGCATTTGCTCAACAGCGTCTTTTTGCTGTGAATTCACGTACAATTTCCACGCAATTACCCCTATTATCAGGGCCAAAACGGCACCGCCTGCAATCATCAAAGGTTTACGAAAACGATTCAACGTGTCCTGTGCACGGTCGCGTACCTCTACAATGTCCACCAAAACTTCGTCTTCTGGCCGAGTCGCAGCCTTGGGAGAAGCGACCTTACGCACCTGTCTTCCTTTTGCCATTTTCTATATAAGTTAGCTGGTTATCTTTCGGCGCAGGTTTGGGTTGTGGTTTTGCAAGCAAAATGAGCGAGCTGAGCATCCAAACATGCGCTTCGGGACGCAAAAATAAATAAAGTTTTGTTTCCCCCCCCATTTAAGACAAAAAAATACGGCGGTAACCAAATTGGTACCGCCGTATCCTTTGGGAGCAGCATTATTCGTACAACTCAATACTTGATGTACGGATAGTCCGTGTCGGTATAATTGTCGGTAAACAGTTCCGAAGCATCGGGATAGGGAGAGTCTTCTGCGAACTGAACCGCGTCCTCAATCTCCGCTTTAATCTTATCCTTGATGGCTTGAATTTCTTCTACCGTCGCAATTTTTCCAGAAATAATTTTGTCCTCGGTTACTTTGATCGGGTCACGATCCTGATAAGCTTGAACCTCTTCTTTGGTGCGGTATTTGGCCGGGTCGGAAACCGAGTGACCTTTATAGCGGTAAGTGCGAATTTCCAGGAAATATGGCCCTTTGCCTGCGCGGATGTGCTCAGCGGCGCGGGAAATGGCTTCGTGTACCGATTCAGGGCTCATGCCGTCTACCGACTCACTGGGCATTTCGAAGCTGAGTCCGATTTTCCATAGCTCTTCGACGTTGGACGTCCGCTCTACCGAAGTACCCATGGCATACCCGTTGTTTTCAACGATGTACAACACGGGCAACTTCCAGGTCATGGCCATGTTGAAAGACTCGTACAGGGCCCCTTGCCGGGATGCTCCGTCGCCAAACATGGTGACACAAAAGTTTTGGGTGCCTTTGTATTTTTCAGCAAAACCTATCCCGGTACCGATTGGAATTTGAGCCCCTACAATCCCGTTGCCTCCGAAATATTTGTTGCGGGCATCGAAAAAGTGCATGGAACCTCCTTTCCCTTTGACAATCCCGGTTGATTTGCCGTAGAGTTCGGCCATGGCTTCACGGGAAGTCACGCCTCTACCCAGGGCAATCCCGTGCTGGCGATACGCCGTAACAATGCCATCCTGCTTGGTGATGGCCGATTCAATGCCGGCAGCAATGGCTTCCTGGCCAATGTACACGTGACAGAAACCGCGAATCTTTTGCTGTCCATACATCATCAGCGCACGTTCTTCAAAACGGCGGATGCGCAGCATCAACTCATACCAGAAAAGGTACTGCTCTTTGCTGTAGGTAACCTGATTGCTGCGTTTTTTTGCTGATGCTTTCTTTTCTACAACCGAATCCATGTGCACTGTATGTTTTAGCGAATCTTCGCTATGTTTATTGAATAGTCGAGCGAAAGATAAGGCAAATATATATCTTCAAAGGAAAGTTGAAAAGTTTAAAAATTGAAAAGTTGAAAAGAGGGATACCAACTATCTGTAGTTCTCCTTTCAACTTTGAAACGCTTCAACTCTTCAACTTTTTATTTTACCTTCAACGCCCGAATTGGAATAAAGTTGACAATGTTGAGAAGTTGAGGAGTTGAGGAGTTGAGGCTACCGCGAGCGACTTAGACGCTGGCTCCCCTCAACTGCTCAACTCCTCAACTCCTCAACAGCAATTCCTTGCTTCATGTACCTCGAACGCATTGCTTTAGCGAATTTTAAAATTACGAAAATCAAAAACTTGACTGCTCTCCCCGGCTCAATTGTCTGGTAGGCAACAATGGCATGGGCAAAACCAACCTGCTCGATGCCATTTATTACCTGTGTATGGCCAAAAGCCATTTCAATTTAACGGACAATGCCATTGCCCGGCACCATGAGGCGTTTTTCCGTTTGGAAGGCCACTTTGTCCTGCACGGCAAAAAAGAGAAGATTGTCGCCAAGGTCATGCCCCGCAAACTCAAAGAACTGGAGCGCAACGATGTGGCCTACGCCAAACTGGCCGAGCACATCGGCTTGTTGCCCGTGGTGTTCATCGGCCCCGACGACATTCAACTCATCCGGGAAGGCAGCGAAGAGCGCCGCCGTTTTTTGGACAACACCCTCTCGCAACTGGACCAGCGCTACCTCTACGAACTAATTGCCTACAATAAGGTGTTGCACCAACGCAACGCGCTACTCAAAAACCTGGCCGAACGCAGTGGCGGCAACCTGAGCTTGCTGGATGTGTACGACGAGCAGTTGATCGACCCCGCGCTTTACGTCTTGGAGCAAAGGGCAAAATTCGCGCAAAAATTCACGGCCATTTTTCAATCTACCCACCAGTACATCTCTGGCCGGGGGGAAACAGTTCAACTCGCCTACGAGTCTCAATTGCTGGAAAATGACCTGGGAGACTTGTTGGCCAGCAGTCGACAAAGAGACCTAGCCTTACAACGCACCACCAAAGGCATCCACCGCGATGACCTGGTGTTTAGCCTGGGCGAACATCCCCTGAAAAAATTCGGCTCGCAAGGGCAGCTCAAGTCTTTTTTGCTGGCGCTTAAACTGGCGCAGTACGAAATGCTGCGGCAAAACAAAGCGGTTCCGCCCATTTTATTGCTCGATGACTTGTTTGATAAGCTGGATGCCCACGTGTCACGCACCTGCTGCGCTTGCTTACGGAGGGGCAGTTTGGGCAGATTTTTATTACGGATACACATGAGACGCGGATTGCGGAGATTGTGGCGCAGTTTGGGGTGGATTATCGGAGTTTTGTAGTGGAGGATGGGAAGATTGGGTAGGTAGAGTCAAAGTCTGATTGATGATTTTATAATTTAATAGATAATTACTTGTCGGATAAACAATCGCTTGCTATATTCGCAGGTGAGGTAATTGTACCGCGTATATAAACCACGTAGCCGAAAGAGAAATGATATAAGGTGCCCACTATATAACTACACAAACAATTCAATTTAACGATGTTCAAGAACTATGTGAAAGTTGCATTCCGGAATATAATCAGACAAAAAGAATATACGCTTATCAATGTTCTCGGATTATCAGTCGGAATGACAAGCTGCATTCTGCTTACTTTATTTGTCAAGAGTGAACTTTCATATGACAAAGACTTTGTCGATGCTAAACAAATACACAAACTTGTTCTAGAGCTAAAACAACCTGATCAAACGATTATTCAAGCTGGTGTTCCGCATTCTTTTGCAGGTGTGTTAGTTAAGGATTATCCCGAGGTAAAGCGGGCGACAAACATTTGTGGCCCATTCGATGACATGAGAATTTCTTACAAAGGTTCTGATAAAAGTGAGCTAAATTTTCTGGAGAGTGGTGTATATGCCGCCGATAATAATCTTTTCAACATATTTAGTTTCAAAGTCTTGAAGGGCGATCGTAAGACGATGCTCCTGCATCCTAAGAGTATGGTGCTCACCGAAAGTACAGCAAAGCGGCTTTTTGGTGATGAGGATGCCTTCGGAAAATTAATCACGATGTCGGGCGATGTTTTTACGGTTACCGGCATTTGTAAAGACCCACCAGAGAATACTCATTTTACATTCAACATATTGATCTCAATTAACACGATCGAAAGATTCAATATCGATAATTTTAACCGACCTGATACGTATTGTTACTTGAAATTGAAAGAGGGCTCAAATCCAGCAGCGCTTGAATCTAAGTTTCCCACTTTGGTGGATTTGTATGCGGCTGCCGACTTTGAGCAGGCCAATAGAATGTCATGGGCTGAGTACAAAAAAGCAGGTAATGGATTTCGCTACTTCCTGCGTCCACTTACAGGTATTTATTTAGATCCTGACAACATTGGTGGCATGAAACCCAGTGGTAACATCATTTTGATAAGAATTCTGGTGGCCATCGCTGTGCTTATCTTCATCATTGCCTGCATTAATTTTATAAACCTTGCCACAGCTCGCTCGCATGAACGAGCCAGAGAAGTTGGGGTCAGAAAAGCCTTGGGTTCTTTCAAGCAGCAATTAATCTTTCAATTTTTGAGCGAGTCCCTCATCATAAGTTTCATGGGAGTGGGGTTATCCATTTTTCTAACCATTATTGCTTTGCCATATTTTAACCTCCTTGTAGAAAAGAACTTACAAATAAGATTTACCTCTAAATACAATTTTTGGGTTCATTCTGTTAACGATTACATTAGGGCTTTTATCTGGACTTTACCCATCTTTTGTACTGTCTTCTTTCAAACCAGTTAGCGTATTGAAAGGCAATTTCACGGCTACTTCAAAAGGTAAATGGATAAGGAGCGGACTGGTAGTTTTCAATTTTGGGTTTCGATCACATTGATAATTTGCACATTGGTCATGCTGCAACAGTCAAAGTTTATAAGCCAGAAAGACTTAGGTTTTAACAAGGATGCGCTATTGGTAATTGAAGGAGATTTTCACATGAATCCTCAGTTTACGCGCCATTTAGTGGAAGAAATTAAGCAGTTAAACCAAGTGGTTTCGGTAGCGGAAGTTTATCGATGCCCTCGATGGGAGGCATTTATCCCCAACAGTATCAGTCAGAAGATTCCCCTGAAGTGAGATCGATGCATACTATGGAAATTGGAGACGAGTTTGCAGAAACAATGGGCTTTCAGTTACTTGATGGCAACATGTTTTCCGCATCTACTAATGATTCGCTTTCAGTGATTCTAAACGAATCTGCCGTAAAAACATTTGGTCTATCAGATCCCATAGGTAAAAAGATAACCTTTATTGAGCAGACCTATCGCTCTGGAGAGCGAATTACCTTTACTGTAATTGGAGTCATTAAAGACTTTAACTATAAAACGCTGCATGAAAAAATCACCCCATTGGTCATTCAGAGCAACGAAATTATATTCACCCGGATGAGCTACGTGGTGGCGAGGCTTAAACCAAGTGCCAATGCAACAGCCATTTCACAAATTGAAGCCAAGTGGAAAAATTTAGCCCCCAATTCACCTTTTCAATTTAGATTTCTTGACGATGTTGTTGAATCTAACTACCGAAAAGAAGAACGAATGGGCAAAGTCTTTGCGCTATTTTCTGGCCTTAGCATCTTCATAGCCTTGATAGGATTGCTTGGTCTTTCTACTTATACAGCCAGTTTGCGCTCCAAAGAAATTGGGATTCGTAAAGTATTTGGTGCGGGCATACTGGATGTGTTTCTTCTGTTGACACGTGGATTTACAGGAATAGTTTTAATCTCTTTTCTATTGGCCATCCCGATTTCCTGGTACATCATGGAAATATGGTGGCTACGCAGCTTTGCTTTTAGGATTCAAATTAGTTCATGGACAATTTTAGGCGTAGGTTTTGCTTCGTTTGCGGTAGCCTTTATTACAGTTTGTTATCAATCAGTTAAAGCATCAAGTTACAAACCCCATGTGCTCACTACGAAATGAATAGTTCAACGTACGAAGATGTTTACTGTAAGACTTTCCCTAGAGAAGTTCAAAACATCGCTTTGCAACCTAGAAAATAAATAAATCTCCAACCATGGATTTCGGCAATATGAACACTACCTCGGAATAGAAGATCAAGGTAACTGAAGCTTACAACAATCCAGAAACCTACTCAATCGAAGAAAATGAAATTCCACAAAACTTCAATTTTACCCCTATGTTGCTGTCTGTTTTCCTTGACCGCAGCAGCTCCATTGGTCAGTGATTCCATTGAGATTGAAAACCATTTTCGCTCCTTTCATTTCAATCGCCCCGAAAATAACAAAAAGAACAAGAGTCTCATTTTTGTGCTACACGGCTCCGGCGGAAACGGGAACCAAATGATGGACAGGGCAATCGAATTGGATAAATTGTCAAGTAGCGAAAATTTCATAGTTGTCTATCCCGATGGATACAAACGGTACTGGAACGAGTGCCGCAAAGCCGCCACTACCCCTCCAAACCTTGAAAACATCAATGAAGAAGCCTTTTTTGAGGCGATGATCCAATACTTTAAAAAACAGTATCGGATCAATGAAAAAAAGGTGTTCGTGGTGGGCACCAGTGGCGGCGGCCATATGGCCTACAAATTGGCCATCACCCTGCCTGAAAAAATAAAAGCCATTACCGCCATTGTAGCCAGTTTGCCCGAGCCCAGTAATTTTGATTGCAGCGAAAAAAAGGTGGCCAAACCCGTGATGATTGTCAATGGCACAGCAGACCCCTTGAACCGTTGGGAAGGTGGAGCAATTATACTCGGCAATGGGGTCAATATGGGTTTGATCCGCTCTACGGAAAGTAGCTTTCAATATTGGTCGGCGTTGGCCGGGTATACCGGTCAGCCCAGCAAAGTAACCTTGCCGGACACTGATCCCAAGGATGGTAAAACCATTGAGCGCTACCAATTCAAAGAAAAAGGGAAGCCAGAAGTGACCCTGCTGAAAGTAATCGGGGGGAAGCACGATTACCCGAATGATATCGATGTTCACGTGGAGGCTTGGGCTTTTTTTAAGCGGCAGTAGATTTTCAGCAAGTAATAATCACCCGAATGCAAGATGGGGAAACCCGCATCGGTCAAGCCGATTTGAATCAGCGCATCCCAGGCTGCACAAAAACCTTCGTAGCATATGGAAGATTTTAGCACACATCCTTTGGTTCAACCTTTTTGGCATCAGAAAGGCTTAGTTTGTAACGATTATGAGCATGGCGATTATCACGTTTACACATACATTCTTGAAATAAAAGTAGATAAAACGTTCGATTTAACTATTGAACTTGCGCATTACTACACGGATTTCATTGAAGAAAAATACAATTATCTGGGTACATGGGATATACTCGAACTCAAAGAGGATGTGCTGCGCCTCCTATTGCATTATACTGATGAAACAGGTGAAGCTAAAAAATTGGAGTTTCGTTATAACGGACAATATGGGGATTATTTCATATTGAAATAGGTGTTTCTACCTCAGTCCCTGAGGTAGAAACACCTATTTCAATTCGTCAAAATAATTTTTATATCTGAGTAAATAACTTGGCTTAGAAACTAGCCTCTGCCATTCTCCTACAACTTTCGATCAATCTCGTGAAACACAATCCCGTACTGTTCCAATTCCTCCAGTACCGGCTCGTACACCTCTTTCATCACCGGGATTTGCACGCCACGCGATTTGATTTTGCCTTCCACCACCAATTTGACAAAGATGGCCATCGGTAAACCTACGGTTTGAGCCATCGCGGTGTCTTCGGCGTTGACGCCTTTTTTGGACATCGAAGAAATGCGCAAACGTTTTTCCCCTTTTTTCTCGTATTCAATTTCGTGGTGCATCACCACCATATCCTTATCTGTGGGTTTGAGCTTCCATTTGTCGCGCAACAAATGCTCCAGAATCAGTGCTGGAGTGGCATTGGGCAATTTGATTTTTTTCTTGCTAAACACGCCCAACCATTCCAGTTTTTTCATCACTGGAGAGTTGATGTCTTCGCCCAACATCTCGGCGGTCCGGTCTTTCAAAGAGCCACCGCCGTATGGGTCAACGTAGGCATCCATCAGCTCGTGGTAAGTGATTTCACCTGAGTGCAGGATGGGGAAATCCGCATCAGTCAAACCAATTTGAATCAGCGCATCCCAGGCGGCACAAAAACCTTCGTAGCGCAGGGTGCCGCGCAGAATATTGGGAATATCGGCCAGGCCGTAAGCATCGCGGTACAAGAGGGAATCGCGGTTGGCGTAAGCCTCCATTTTGCCAACTTCAGGAATGTCGATGGTTCGGCATTCTTTGTACAGGCGGTGATATGGTTGGTAGCGCAACCGACCATTCTCGAGGTATTGCGCGGTGCCTTGACCAGCCAAAACCACGTTGCGCGGATTCCAGGTGATCTTGTAATGCCAGGGGTTGTCGTCGCTTTCCGGAGCAATCAGTCCACCGGTATAGGAGCGAAAAGCCGTGATTTTTCCACCACTTTCTTTGATTTCATTGATCACTTTCATGGCCGACATGTGGTCGATCCCGGGATCGAGGCCCATTTCACCCATAAATATCAATTCCCGGTCGCGGGCTTCGTCGCCCAGTCGGTACATTTCCTGCGAAACATAGGAGGCCGTGATCAGGTGTTTTTTCAATTTCACACAATCATGGGCGACTTCCAGATGCAAGTGTGCGGGCAGAATGGAGACCACTACATCAGCGCGGCCAATGAGCTCACGTCGGTCGTTGACCTTCATCACATCCAACCATACGGCGCGGCCATTGGGGTGGTTTCCTACCTTTTTTTCAGCGTTTTCGAGTTGGGCATCGGCAACGGTAACGAACCAAGACCGGGTCGCGGCTTGTTCTAATACATATTTGATCAATGAACTGGAAGAAAGTCCGGCTCCGATGATCAGAATGTTATTCATGTTCTCTATTTTTGAACGAAGAGCAGGTTCAATACAAACCGCTCTGACTGTAAACAATTTGCGCTGATGGTAGAGTTGAAATTACAAGTAGAATATTGTTGTTATGCATCAACGACAGAACTTCCACTTGAGTATGTAGCATTGTTGGACTGTGCAAAAAAAGCTTTGGCCAAATCGTATTCGCCTTATTCAGGCTTCAAGGTCGGTGCCGCTATTTTGCTGGAAGATGGAACCCTGGTGCAGGGAGCCAACCAGGAAAATGCGTCTTATCCTTTGTGCCTCTGTGCCGAACGAAATGCCCTTGCCGTGGCAAATATACAGCATCCTCAGCAAAAAATTAAAGCAATGGCGGTCGTAGCGGAAAAAGATGACATTTTTGTCTCCCCCTGCGGTGCTTGCCGGCAGGTGATTTGGGAAAATGAGCAGCGCAATCATGCGCCCATCCTGATGCTGATTCAGGGACCAAAAGGTAGTGTTTACAGCTTTAAATCGATTGGAGATTTGTTGCCTTTTGGGTTTAGTGGAGCGGACTTATTATAAAGTTGAAAAGTTGAAGAGTTTAGGGTTGAAGAGTTGGCTGCCGCAGGCGGCAGTGGTTTGTGGTTGCTCAATGCTCGCGCGCTAACTCCGCTTTCGGCCTCTTCATCATCGACCTCTTTCGCCTAAAACAAAAATATTTAAACAAGATCTTAAAACAGCCAGTGTTTGAAGGCATCGATCCACATGCCCATGGCGATTACTGCCAGCAGGATGCGGTTGATTTGATTGAATCTTTTTTGGGAAATTTTTTCCATCAGCCAGCGGCCGATAAAGGTACCCAGAATGGTGGCGGTGCAAAGGCCGATCAACAGCCACCGGTATTCACCAAAATCAAAACCAACCGAGAAGAAAAACACGCCGGTTTTGACGATTTGGGTCAAAGCCTGGCAAACCGATTTGGTCGCAATCAATGCTTCTTTGCCGATGTTGTTGAGCACAAAAAAAGAGGCGATGAAAGGCCCAGTAACGGCTACAATCATACCCAGAAAGCTGGACAAAAAGCCCAGCGCAACAAACATCCAGGGCTTGGTGGAACCCATTTTTCCTTCGGGCATAAAAATGCTCAGAAAAATAAAAGTCCCCACCATAAATTCGAGCAAAATGGGATCGAAATAGTTGTACAATAAACCGCCCAGCCAGGCTCCCGGCAACAACAGAACAGAGAAAAAACCCACCACTCGCCATTGAATATAGGGCCAAAAGGCAGTGAAACGTGCCAGATTGCCCACCACTTGCACTCCACTGTGCAGAGGTATAGCTTGCTTGGCATCCAAGCCCCAACTCAACAGAGCAAAAACGAGGGTACCCCCGGCTAAACCAAAAATGGCGGAAATAACCGACGCCAGCAAGGTGCCCAACGCCAATACCACATATATTCCTGCTGCCACTGCTTTGTTGGCTCTCTCAACCCAACTAAATAAGTTCCAATCCATTTTCGGCCTCTTCGGCAATGATCAGGCTTGGACTATATTTGTTGTAGTACAATTCCACGTATTTTTGATGGCCTTGAATCAATTCCTGGTTCATCTGGATGGCCAGGCCAATGAAATGATCGTAGTGCAATTGGAAATGTTTCATGAGCACATCCGGCTTCATGTCTTTCTGCAAGGACTTACGGTGAGCCCGCCCCAATTGGGTAGCTACGGAATAGGCAATGTCGACTTGTTCAAATTCGTTGAGTTTGTCCTTGATTTTGGCGCTGCGGTGTGGAATTTGGCGTCCCCAATATTCCTGACCTTTGTAGGTAGCGTAACCCAAACCTTGTTCCACGAGAGGGGCATACAACTCCGATGCTTTGATCATGCGCAAGCCGTGGTGTTTGAAGGGGTTGAAATAATGTTGGGTATCTGGATCTTCGTATACCGTTTTGAGCTCCAGTAGAATTTTATCTTTGGACTGGTTTTTCTTTGGTCGCAGCACCAACAAGATCCTTTTGTTGCCAAAAGTACCCTTCGCTTTACCTGCTTCCTCAATTTCATATTCTTTGAGCAAGTCTTCTTCTTTACGGCTTTTGAGGTAGCCTTCCAAAATTTTCACCAGTACCTTGTTGTGCACATTGAGTGGCGATTTACGCATCTCTTTTGCCCACTTCACTTCAGCTTCCAGGTAGTCACGCGTAGAATTGTACCACACGTCGAAATTAGCCCGGTCGATTGATTTGGAAGCTTCTTTGTAAGGGGTTTTGTGTACTTCAAATCCCCGCATGTACCCTTCACGGAAGTACTCCAATACCGTTGCATTTAAAAAAGGGGTATTGTTTTCTATCCGCTTTAAAGACAAAGAGCACAAAAAGCGTACGATATCCCAGGCATATGCCCCTATCCGCGAACGGTCAAAATCGGCCATACCGCCCCCTTGATCGGTGATCAAGTAGTTTTCCGTGTGTGGATTCCCGTGAATAAATACTTTGGGTATCTTTTCGTGCGGTATGAGCGTGGTGAAATGGGCTTGCATGCGCATACACATGTGGCGGAAGTAGAAAAATAAGCCCTTGTCTGGATGCAAATAGCTGCGAATCAATTTTTCCTGATCAAATTCAGGTGTTTTTAGGTAAATTTTCATTTCGTAATACCCGGGTGTCGAAAGATTAGTTTGTTATCCCGAACTACAAAGATACGAGTTTACATTGAGTTTACAAATAATTAACCTTGAATTAACTTTACAATGACAATTGTACCTGTATAACACTTTAAGTATCCAAAAAGGTGCGTGCTTTTTCCAAATCTTCGGGGGTATCCACTCCAATGATGGCCTGATCGGTCAGTTCTACGTAAATAGATTTGTTGTGATACAACCAGCGCAACTGTTCCAATGCTTCAAAACGCTCCAAGTCAGCCAAAGGTAATGGAGCAATTTCCAGCAGTGTTGACCGCAAATACCCGTACAAGCCGATGTGCCGATAATGACAGGCTTGTGCCAACCAATCTGCTTCAGGAAGCCCACGCAGGTGTGGAATCGTACTGCGGCTAAAATACATGGCCAGTTTTTGGGCATTGAAGACCACTTTAACCACATTGGGATTAAACAGGTCTGCAGGATCCGCAATGGGCATGGCCAAGGTAGCAATCTGGGCCAGACCCCGGCGTAGCGGGTTGGCAACCCGTTCAATTTGCTCGTAAGCCAAAAATGGTTCATCTCCTTGCACGTTCAGTACCACTTCAAAATCCGGAAAGTTCCGGGCAATTTCGGCACAACGATCCGTGCCACTTTGGTGTTCGGCACTGGTCATCTGGACTTTGCCACCAAAGGACAGGACATGGTCGTAAATCCGCTGATCGTCAGTGGCCACCATCACTTCGTCCAATGCTGGCGCTGCGGCAACTCTTTCGTACACCCGTTGGATCAGCGACTTGCCATTCAAGTCTGCCAAAGGCTTGCCGGGAAAACGGGTAGAAGCATAACGCGCAGGGATAATACCAAGAGTTTTCATAAATTTGCAGTGGGTTAAAAGCCTGCCAATAAGTGAATCTGTACTAAAACGTATTAAACTCCAAACATACTGAAAACTATGTGGAAAATACTATTTCTCTTGTTGCCTGGTTATGTTTTTGCAACCGGCGACAGTTTGCGTTATTTGACTCCACGTGATACCATTATTCTGAGCGTAGGGGCCAATGATGCAAAAATCTTCGAGCATAAAATTGAAAAAGGACAAACCATTTTTTCACTCGCCAGGTTTTACGGCCTAAAAATGGATGCCCTGCGCTACCTCAATCCTAGTCTCAACTTTGATGCAGTTAGCCCCAAACAGCGCATTAAAATACCGATTCCTAATCGTGCGATCATTCGTTACCGTGAGGCAAAATTCAACCCCAAGCTCTATACGCCCGTGTATTATCGGGTCAAAAAAGGAGACAATCTGTTTCGCTTGAGCAAGGTGTACTTCCGCATGCCCGAAGATACCATCAAAGCACGGGCAAATCTAAAAAGTGGGGCGCTACAACCGGGTCAACTGATCCTTATTGGTTGGATGAACCCGCAAGGTGTACCCGCTGACTGGCAAACAACCCAACCCCTACCCCCTTCACTACAAAAAGCAGCTGACCTCAAACAACATTTTGATACCTACTCCAGAAACGCCAAAAAGAAGGAATTCAAACACCAAGGTATCGCCGTTTGGCAAAAGGAAGCACCCGCAGCACGCAACTATTATGCACTGCACGACAAAGCGCCGATAAATTCTATCCTCGAAATACACAACCCAGTTACCAAAAGAACCGTTTATGCAGAAGTATTGGGCAAAATCCCCGCTACTGCATACTCCACCAACGTGGTGGTGATTCTCTCGCCCAACACCGCAAAATTGTTGGGTGCGAAGGATGCCAACTTTTTTGTAAAAATAAAATATTACAAATAGGGTTCGAAGGTTCGGGAGTTTGAGGGTTCAGCACCGTGCCCCAAACATCGAACCCTCGAACTCCCGAACCCTCGAACTTTCGTTCCTATGGATTACCACCAAAACATTCTCTCCACCATCGGCAATACGCCCATGGTTCAACTCCATAAAGTTGTGACGGAAGTGCCCGCATTGGTACTGATGAAAGTAGAAACTTTCAACCCTGGTCACTCCATCAAAGACCGGATGGCGCTCAAAATGGTAGTGGATGCCGAAGCACGAGGCGACCTGCGGCCCGGGGGCACCATCATTGAATGTACTTCCGGCAATACCGGGATGGGCTTGGCCATTGCCGCTGCCGTGAAAGGCTACAAATGTATTTTCACCACGACCGACAAACAATCCAAAGAAAAAATGGACCTCCTGCGGGCCCTGGGTGCCGAGGTCATCGTTTGTCCGACCAATGTGGAATCCAACGACCCTCGCTCTTACTATTCCGTAGCTTCCCGACTGAGTAAAGAAATTCCCAATAGCTACTGGTGCAATCAATACGACAACCTCTCCAACCGGCAAGCCCATTATGAAAGTACCGGGCCGGAAATTTGGCGACAAACCGATGGTAAAATCACCCACATGATCACGGGTGTAGGCACAGGAGGCACCATTTCGGGTACGGGTCGCTATTTGAAAGAGCAAAACCCGGAGGTGAAAATTTGGGGCATCGATACTTATGGATCGGTATTGAAAAAATTCCACGAAACCCGCCAATTTGACGAGAAAGAGATTTACCCCTACATCACTGAAGGCATTGGGGAAGACATCATTCCCAAAAACATCGATTTTGACATCATCGACCACCTGGAAAAAGTGAGCGATAAAGATGGCGCTTTGATGGCCCGTCGATTGGCAAGGGAAGAAGGCATTATGCTGGGTTATTCTGCTGGCTCTGCCTTGGCAGGGCTTTTACAAATGAAGGATCAGTTGACCGCTGATGACATCGTTGTAGTAGTGATCCACGACCATGGCAGTCGCTATGTAGGTAAAATCTACAACGATGATTGGATGCGCGAACGGGGCTTTTTGGATACCGAGTTGCGGGTCAAAGACATCATCACCCGCAAGCAAGACAAGTCGTTTTATACGGTTCAAAAAGAGGATACCGTACGCCAGGCCTTCGATTTGATGAAAAGCCACGATATTTCGCAGGTCCCGGTAGTACACAACGAGGATATTGTAGGCTCAATAGCTGAAAACGTGGTGCTCAACTTTTTGCTGGAAAATCCATTGCGCAATGCCGAACGACCAGTGGCCGACATCATGGCTGAAGCCTTACCCGTAGTAGATGAGTATTTACCGTTTAGCCAATTGCGGAATTACATCAGCAAACAAATTCCGGCGGTTTTGGCGAGGGATAAGGCGGGGGTGTACCACATCATCACACAGTACGATATTATCCAAACGGTTTAACACCCCTACGATGTAACTTCGGGTGCTCACAGTTACAAATTCCTTGTGAAAGTGATTGTCTAAAACCTCGGTAAATACGCCTTAAAGCCCGAAATCATGCGCAATACTATTCTCTTCTACAGCCTGATAGCCCTGTTAGCAGCTTGTAATTCTCCCGCCCCAAAGCCGGATGAAGACACCCTGGTCAATGCTGATTTCACCCCCCTGGAAATAGACCTGGAAAGTTTGTTGCAAGAAGGAAAATTACCCAAAGACACCCTCATCACCATCGCATACGACCATTTTTTTAAGCAAAAAAAACGCTTCAAAGCCTATCCCCCTGGCGGCCATCCTCAAGCCATTGCTGGCTCAGATAAAGGACACCAGTAACCTGCGCATCACCTTTACTTGCGTTGATGGGTATGCCCCCAACATGAACTTGAGCAAGGTGATGGAACACGAAGGATATCTGGCCGTACAAGACCTGGATCAACCCGAAGGAAAAGACTGGGCCGATTCACTGGCCAATAAATTTCGGCCTTATTACCTGGTCTGGCAAGGTATTGGCAAAACGGACGAAACCTTTGCCTGGCCCTACGGCCTGGCTGAAATCCGTATTGCTTCTTTTATTTACGACTTTGCCGACGCGTATCCTCTGCACGACAAAGCCGCCCAAAAAGGTTTTGCACTGTATCAACTCCATTGTATGAAATGCCATTCCATCAATAGGGTGGGCGGAGTGATGGGACCGGAATTCAATTACCCCAAAAGTATCACTACTTACTGGGAAAAAGAGGATATCTGGAATTTTTTGCGCAATCCACAATCTTACCGCTATAGCGCCAAGATGCCAGCGTTACCGAATCTTCCAAAGGAGGAATTTGAGGAGATATATACGTATTTGCTGGCGATGCAGGGTAAAAAACCGCGAGAGTAAGTGGATAATTTACCACAGATTCACACAGGATTTAGCACAGATTTCGGGTGAAATCTGTGTTAATCCGTGTGAAATCTGTGCGAAACAAAAATCTATGCTGATGCCTTTAACTCATTCACCAATTCGGTCATCATTTTTTTGGCATCCCCAAAGAGCATCCGCGTTTTGGGAGAATAAAACAGTTCATTTTCAATCCCTGCATACCCTGAGCGCATACTGCGTTTCATCACGATCACATTGGCCGCGTCTTCCACATCCAGGATAGGCATGCCATAGATTGGCGAAGCAGGGTCGGTTTTGGCCGCAGGGTTCACTACGTCGTTGGCACCCACAACGAGTACCACGTCAGTCATTTTGAATTCTGGATTGATGCTCTCCATTTCCACCAACTTGTCGTAGTCTACATTACTTTCTGCCAACAGGATATTCATGTGCCCAGGCATCCGTCCAGCCACGGGGTGAATGGCGTACTTCACCTCTACACCTTCTGCTTCCAGGCAAGTTTCCAATTCATGGCAAACGTGTTGCGCCTGAGCAACAGCCAAACCATAGCCAGGTACGACAATCACTCTTTTGCTGTATTTCATCAACACAGCTGCATCCGAGGCGCTCACCTCTTTGATCGAGCCCGTGACCGACTTGGCGGCTCCATTAGCAGCAGCGCCGCCACCGAAATTCCCCAGTAGTACATTGGTGAGCGAACGGTTCATGGCTTTGCACATCATCACAGTAAGCAATGTACCGGCACTGCCGACCAAAATACCGCCAAAAAGCATCACTTTATTGTCGTACAAAAAACCACCAAAGGCCGTGGCCACGCCCGTAAATGAGTTCAACAAAGAAATCACCACGGGCATATCGGCTCCACCAATCGGAAATACAAACAACAACCCATAAATGGCACTAAGACCTAAAATAAGGTAAATAGCCCCAGGATGAGTAATGTACCCCATGGACATACCCACCACCAAGCCAATAATGGCCAACAGGACCACCATGTTTACCACTTGTTGTGCAGGTAAGTGAAAGTCTTTGATTTTTTCTTCCAGTTTGCCGTAAGCAATCATCGAGCCGGAAAAAGAAACCGTACCAATGATCAGGCCCAACAACAGGATGACCACTCGGGCGCCATCACCTGATTCGGGATGGTGCAAAAAGTGGTTGTACTCGACAATAGAAATCAATGCGGCACAAGCCCCACCCATACCGTTAAAAAACGATACCATTTGGGGCATCTGAGTCATTTGTACCCGCTTGGCCATCAAGGTGCCTACAATGGTTCCGAGGATCAATGCTCCAAAAATCCAGGGATAGTTTTTAGGCAACACACTTTCATTCAAAAAAATGGTGCCCAAAATAGAGGCAGTCATACCAGCGGCAGCGATGAGATTGCCCCGGCGAGCCGTACTGGGTTTGCCCAACAGCTTGATCCCGAAGACAAAACTGAAGGCAGAAAGGATATAAATAAAATCGAGGATAGAAATCTTCACGGCTGCTTATTTTTTCTTTTTGAACATTTCCAACATACGGTCGGTCACAACAAAACCACCTACCACGTTAAGGGTGCCCAAACAAACGGCGATAAAACCCAGGATGGTGGCAAAGATGTTTTCTGCCTGTCCCATGACAATGATTGAGCCAATGATGATGACGCCGTGAATGGCGTTGGCTCCGCTCATCAGGGGAGTATGCAGTACGGAAGGAACTTTTTCAATCAGTTCGATGCCGACGAAAATCATCAAGACGACCAAATAGATCATCAGTTGATTGATAGAGATGAAGTGGAAGATAGATTCCATATTGGTTAGGACTTGTGCTTAAGGTTTTAAAATCTGACCATCGCGGCAAATGAGGGTACCTGCCGTAATTTCATCGTTCATGTCCCATTTGAAACCTTCGTTGCTGGCTAAATGGGTCACAAAAGCAAAGATGTTTTTGGCATAACTATCGCTGGCGTTGGGGGCCAGCATGGAAGGCAGATTGGTATAGCCGACAATTTTCACCCCATGCTTGATGACGGCTTTACCGACTTCACTGAGTGCACAATTGCCGCCTTGTTCCACCGCCATGTCAACGATGACACTACCCAGTTTCATAACTTTGACCATGTCTTCGGTCACTAAAACTGGGGCTTTGCGGCCCGGAACCTGTGCCGTAGTTACAACGATATCCGCCGTAGCCAGGTGTTTTTTCAGGATTTCACGCTGGCGGGTCAATACATCTTCACCCGCTTCTTTGACGTAGCCTCCTTCTATTTTGACCCCGGAGCCCATGTCAAAAGAGATAAATTTTCCGCCCAGGGATTCCACTTCTTCTTTTGTTTCGGGGCGAATGTCGGTAACTTCCACCACGGCTCCCAGCCGTCGGGCAGTACCAATGGCTTGCAAGCCCGCTACCCCTGCGCCAAAAATAAGCACTTTGGCTGGAGTGATTGTCCCGGCGGCGGTCATGAGCATCGGAAAAATTCTTCCCGTTTCATTGGCCCCGATGATTACCGCTTTGTAGCCAGCTAGGTTGGCTTGCGAACTCAGGGCATCCATTGTTTGGGCCCGGGAAATCCGTGGAATAGCATCCATGCTGAACAAGCTTACCTTGCGCGCATTGATTTTTTCCACCAAAGCTTGGTTGGTCAAATGATAAACGAAAGAAATGAGGGCTGAACCTGCTTTTAGTTTTTCAATTTCTGCATCGTTGGGAGGATTCACTTTACAGAGCACATCAGCAGTACGGTAAACTTCGTCGGCAGATGAAAACAACTTTGCGCCAGCTTCAACATACGCTTCATCGGAAAAGAAAGAATTTAATCCTGCACCACTTTCGATGATACATTCAAACCCATTCTTAATCAATTGTTTACATACACTTGGCGAAAGCGCAACACGGTTTTCATCTGGCCTAGTTTCTTTTATTGCACCTATTTTCATAGAATTAAAAAGAGTTAGGTTAGGATCTGAGATCAAAGATGGCAAATCTACATCTTTAGGGAAATAAAATTGGGTAAATACACGGCATTTTATTCAATTGTTTTTCAAATAATCAAACTGTCGTTGTATTCGAAGTAGATTTGTGTACACAAAATAGGACGCACTGCTCAGGGGATGGATGAAAAAAGTAATCGGCATGGGTGACAAAACGCACCCATGCCGACTATTTTTTTTCCTATACTCAGGTTTTATCCGCTATCCTTCAAAGTGAATGGAAATGGTAAAGGTACGCGACAATAATTTTTCGAGTACCGTAGACTCTTGTAGCGCAGGGTTGTAAATCAGGGTATTACCAATGCCTTGGGAGATTTTCAACTCGGGGGAAAAAATAAAGAATGGGAAAAAGAATTGCAATCCAGCTCCGTACTCCAACTGAAAATCAGAGGGAGAGATACGGACTAAGGTTTCCGCTTGTTTGGAGCGGGAATCACTGGCTACATCAAAAGAATATTTGACCCCGGCAATTACAAATACCCGTTTATCGTGGAATGGTGCCGATTTGTAACGCACCTGGAATGGCATTTCGACAAAAACCGACTCCACCGTCCGCCGGCTGAAATTGCGAAAACGACTGGCTTTATCGTAATTGATGTTGCGTTCAGCAAAAGATAAGGTAGGCAAAAATCGAAAATCGAAATAGTCGCCCATTTTCAGGTTGGTTACAATCCCCAGGTTGAAGCCCGGCCCAGTGACAGATTCAACCGTTTGAATGCTGTCACTCATCAGGAATTGTTTGGAGCGATAAGGCTTAAAATTGGAGGAGTTGATGCCCAAAGTAATGCCGAAGTAGTAAGGCTTTTGGTTGAAGTCCAGGAAGTTGGGATTGCCTCGGTATTTTTGGGCACTCAGGCTGCCACCAGCCAACATCAGTACAATTGCTACTTGAACCCAACGTAAATGGAACAAACACCTAAAGTTAATGCTGTGCATCGGTTAGATTTAAATCCGGTTTTCTCAAATATGTTCAGGAGTTCTTGTCCTTCGGGAAATACTTGCACCGATTCGTACAAATACGCATATGCCCGCTGGTCATTGGAGGTAAAACGCCCAATTAGTGGCAACAGGTATTTGAAATAGGCATTAAATATTTGTTTAAAAGGGAAAAGTTTGGGTCGGGAGAATTCCAGCACGACAATTTTGCCTCCGGGTTTGAGCACGCGGTACATTTCGGCTAGCCCTTTACCAAGGTCTTCAAAATTACGCACCCCAAAAGCAGCCGTCACGACATCAAAATGATGATCAGGAAAGCGCAACTCTTGGGAATCACCATCTTCCAGGTGAACGATTTTATTCAGGCCTTTGTCTCTCACTTTAACCCGGCCAATTTCCAACATCTTGGGCGCTATGTCTACCCCAATGATTTCTTGGGGTTGTAGCTTCTCCGCCATGGCAATAGCCAAATCAGCCGTTCCGGTCGCAATGTCTAAAATGCGCTGAGGCTGACCTTCAGCTACTTCGGCAATGGCTTTGCGCCGCCACCCACGATCGATACCCAAAGACAAAAAGTGGTTGAGGAAATCGTAATAAGGAGCGATCCGGTCAAACATGCGGGAAACCTGCCTGGTTTTGGACTCTTGCTCGTTGTAAGGGGTAATCTGACCCATGTGGAAAAATTTGTGCAAAATTAATCGGGATTTCGACTAATCCCAATTTGTTTGGAACGGAAATGGAATAAAGTAAACGAGTTGACTTAGCTATTTTTTGATTTGGCTAGGCGCGAGGAAGGCGCATAGTATACTACGCAACTGACGAGTAACGCAGCAAAATCAATAAAGAGCCAGTCAAATGTTTTCTTTATTTTATTTCCGTTCCTATGCTAGGAGAACCAAAAAACAACACAATTGTTTGTTTCGCGGCAGTTAATTCGCTGAGTAATGCCTAATTTCATCCCCAAAAAATGTATGAAACGACTTTTACCTGCATTGATCCTGGTTCTTTCTCTGTGTTGTACCTCCAATTATGCCCAAGTCCAATTGGACAAAACCAATCTGCCGATTTTTTCCTTTACACTTGATCAGGGAGGTTTTTTGAACCTGGAAACCGACTCCCCCGCTACCTATCAGCTGCGATCCAATAGTGCAGGCAAAGACAACACGCCCGCCGATCCGCCCATCCTAACGGGAAAAATGGGGGTTCGTTACCGTGGAAAAACTTCTTTTAGTCTCAGTGATAAAAAGCCTTATTCGATTGAGTTTCTCGATGCAAAGGGAGAAGAACAAGATGTTCCGATTCTAGGCATGCCCGCCCACAGCGATTGGGGTTTAATGGGCCCTTTTTCGGATAAATCATTGATCAGAGAAGCTTTGATCTATCGATTTGGACAACAAATCAGCCCTTGGGCGCCAAAATATCGTTTTGTTGATGTGATGGTAGATGGACAATACAAAGGGATTTTTATGCTCACTGAGCGCATCAAGCGCAACAAAGTTCGGGTCAACATCAATAAAATTGGCACCAAAGATACTACGGGTCAAAAAGTGACGGGTGGATACATCTTTGCCCTTGATAAACTCGACCCCGGTGACATTACCTTCCGCTCGGCTTTCCCGATGCCCGGCAAAACCTATCCACCTGATTACCGGGTGGTTTATCCCAATGAAGATGATTTGCGCCCCGCGCAACTCCAATACATCAAAGAGCATGTGCGCGCTTTTGAGCGGGTAATGGATGCTCCGGGGTTTGATGATCCGAAAGTAGGATACGCCAAATGGATCGATGTACCTTCTTTTGTAGACTTCGTCTTGCTGAACGAATTGTCCAAAAACGTAGATGGCTATCGCTTGAGCACCTATTTTTACAAAGACAACGACGCCATCAATTCTAAAATATTTGCAGGGCCGATTTGGGACTTCAACCTGGCTTTTGGCAATGCCAATTATTGCAACGGGCAATACCCTGTAGGCTGGGGCTACGAATTTAATAAATCATGCCCCCAAGACTCCTGGGTTATCCACTTATGGTGGGAAAAGCTGATCAACGATCCGGCTTTCCAGGTCAAGATGAAACAACGCTGGTTTGAATTGCGCAAAAATTTGCTGAGCAATAGACAAATCATGGGAACCATTGATTCCCTGGTTAAGGTAATCGGCCCGGCTCAAGACCTCAACTTTAAACTCTACCCGATCCTCAACAAATCGGTATGGCCCAACAGTTATGTGGGCGGGTCTTATGCCAATGAAATCACCTTTTTAAAAAACTGGTTGAACGACCGCCTCATTTGGCTGGATGCCGTCATGGCTGAAATCCCCGATCGGGTGAGTAATGTGGCTTTCGGCGAAGTCAAAGTATACCCCAATCCAGGCCGGGAGTCCATCACTTTTGAATACCGACTGGCGGGTTTTAACGAAACTGCGGAAATTTACATCGTGGATGCCAATGGGCGGGAAGTGTACGCGTATTCCCATCAATTCATCAGCAGTGGGCCGCAGATTTTGCCACTGGACATATCCCGGTATCCTACAGGGATGTATTTTTACCGGGTGAAACCGGGGAATGGAGCGCCGTTGACAGGACGCTTCGTCAAGCATAAATAAGCGCCAAAATCACTTACCGTGGGGATTTTGACATCATATAGGTTTTCTAAGGTTTGCGAGGTTTCAGATAAAAAATCTTGCTTTATGAATATTTTTCTTTTTCCACCATAGAACCGCAGAACCTTAGCAATTATGCGCCTACGGCGCTTGTACATTTTTACAAACAAGAAAATGCGCAGCAACACGAAATTCCCGATCCAATTAAGCCTCTTTTCGCTCCTCTTCTTCATCGCCAATTTCCCGATGGTTCAACCCCGAATGGTCGAAAAACCGGAGCAAAAGCCCAACATCCTGATCATTTTTTCGGACGACCACGCCCTGGCCGCCATCAGTGCCTACGGCAGTCCGTACATTCAAACACCGAATATTGACCGCATTGGCCGCGAAGGCGCTTTGTTTCGAAACATGTTTTGCACCAATTCGCTTTGTGCACCCAGTCGTGCGGCCCTACTAACCGGCAAATTGAGCCACGTCAACGGACACCGCGACAACCTCTCGCGCTTCAACGCCGGACAAGACATGTTTCCCAAACGGCTGCAAGCCATCGGGTACCAAACCAGTTGGATTGGCAAATGGCACCTGGAGGCCAATCCGCAATACTTTGATTACTGGACGGTGTTGCCTGGACAGGGCCAGTACTACAATCCTGATTTTATAGAAATGGACGGTAAAACCCGACGCTACGAGGGCTACGCAACCGACATTACGACAGACAAAGCCATTGATTGGCTGGAACGCAACCGCGACAAATCCAAACCTTTTTGTTTGGTGGTAGGTCAAAAAGCACCGCACCGCAATTGGCTACCCGACACCACCGACTTACATGCCTTTGATGGGGTAAAATTTAACATCCCGCCCACTTTTTATGATGATTACGCCGGGCGAATTGCTGCCGGGAAACAAGAAATGAATGTATATCGCGACTTGCGGGTAGTAGAAGACCTCAAAGTTGGTTATAATATTCCGCGTATGAATGAAGCCCAGCGCAAAGCCTGGAATGCCTACTATGACCCCATAGCCGAGGACTTCAAACGCCAAAACCTGAGTGGCAAAGCCCTGGATGAGTGGAAATTTCAGCGCTACATGAACGATTACCTGGGGTGTGTCCGCTCCCTGGATCGCAACATCGGGCGGATGCTGGACTACCTCGATGCTCAGCAATTGAGCAAAAACACCGTAGTGATTTATGCCTCCGATCAAGGTTTTTACCTGGGTGAACACGGCTGGTTCGATAAACGCTTCATGTACGAAGAATCACAACACATGCCTTTTTTGATGCGTTACCCCAAGTTGATCAAGCCGGGCACAACGATTGATGCTTTGCTCATGGGGATCGATTTTGCACCCACTTTCCTGGAATTGGCCGGAGCAACAATTCCTGCCGAGATGCAGGGAAAATCCATTGTGCCTTTGCTGCGCAAAAAAAGCAACAAAAACTGGCGCCAACAGGTGTATTACCATTACTACGAAAAAGGGGAACACAACGTGATGAAGCATTTTGGCATCCGTACCAAACGCTACAAACTGATTCGTTTTTACGGTGAAGGGGAATTTTGGGAGTTGTACGACCTCCAAAAAGATCCACAAGAGATGCAGAATATCTACAATGATCCAGCACATCAAGGACTCATTGCAACCCTGAAAAAACAACTTGGAGATTTGGCAAAAGCTTACGCGGACGACGAAGCAATGAGTTTATTAAGCGAATAGCGAAAAATACGAAAATAGTACACGGTGAAAAACCAATTGTGTGCTTACTTTTCGCTATTCGCTTTTTCGCTTTTTATTGTGACCACGATGTCGGCTCCCGATCCCAACGGTGCGCCTTCAAGGCATTCAACAAGTCCGCAGACAGTCCGTTGCCGTCGCTGCTGGCCATGTTCATGCGCACGTTGCGTTCGCGGCGCATGCCGGGAATGGTGGTGTGTACATCCTGATTAGAAAGAATAAAACGCAGAGCCATTTCGGCCATGGTCATGCCTGTGGGTACCAGTGGTTTGAGGGCTTCGGCGCGTTCGACGGAGGGGATGAGGTTTTCGGGCACAAAATAGGTTCCCCGCCAATCGCCAGGAGGAAATGTAGTGTCTTTGGTCAATGTTCCCGTAAGTGTACCCTCGTCAAACGGCACGCGGGCAATCACCCCGATGTCGAGTTTGCGGCACAAAGGGAAAAGTTGATCTTCGGGGTTTTGGTCAAAAATGTTGTAGATGACTTGGACTGCGCTGATCTGACCAGTTTCCAGGGTGCGGAGGCTGTTGTTGGGTTCCCAGCGGTTGATGCTGATGCCCCAGTGTTGTACTTTGCCAGCCTGGGTGAGGCGGGCGCAGGTTTCTTTCCATTCATCGCGCTCGGCCCAGGCGTCTTCCCAGACGTGGAATTGCATGAGGTCAATGCTATCCGTGCCCAGGTTTTTCAGGCTGTCGTTGACATATTCTTCGATGTAGTCGGAAGGAAAAACTTCGTCTAGGGTAAACTGTGGTTTGGAAGGCCACTTGCGGTTTTTGGGGGGAATTTTGGTGGCGACGTAGAGTTTTTTATCCGGGAATTGCCGCAGCAATTTGCCCAAAATCTCTTCGCTGCGCCCGTCTCCATAAGCCCAGGCAGTGTCGAAAAAATTGCAGCCCAGTTCTACAGATAGCAACAGGGATTTCCAGGTTTCGTCATCGTCAGAGTCTTTCCATCCGGCCAGGCCCCACATGCCGTAACCCATTTCGCTGACTTGCATTTCAGTACGTCCAAAACGGCGGTATTGCATCTTTATACGTTTATATATTGGTGTTGAAGTGTTCATTGACGCAAAAATAAGGGATTTTTTCCCTAATTAAGGCTTATTTTGGGAGCAGATAGGGACAGGAGCTCATGCGAAAAGTGGCCGGCTCCGATTTCAGCAATAAACACCTAAAGTTCCACAAAAAATGGAAAGCACCCAATTTTGGCACCTCGACTTCAACCTGATCCAAGTTGGTGATTACGCCCTCAGCCTGATCGAAATCCTTGCCGCCAGTTTTTGCCTGCTGGCCTTTTATCTCTTGCGGCAAAACAAGCAACTGACCTGGCCCGTCGCGATCCTGAGTAATTTTGCTTATTTCCTGTTTTTTTACCAAATCAACTTGTACGGATTGATGGGCTTACAGGTCTTTTTGGTGGTGTACAACCTGATCGTCTGGCTGCGCGGAAGAGGCTCTGTAGCGCCCGAAATCAAAAGGCTGTCGGGAATGGGGCTCATCCTGTCCGCCATTGCTATTTTTATGCCCACCATCAACCTCACCATTCTGCTGGCGCAGGTACATGAGTTGGCTCCCCGCTGGTTTCCCCAACCTGCTTCTTTTAATTTTACCGACCCGCTACTGGCGGTAGCCAGCATTGTGGCCACGGTATTGTTGGCCAAACACTACCTGGAGGCCTGGCTTTTTTGGCTGGTCATTTATGGCTTGTGCGTGGTCATTTTTGCCTGGGCAGGGGTTTACCTCACCGCCGGAGTGTACATGGTACTGCTCGGTTGGGCGATGCGGGAGTATTTGGAGTGGAGGGTGATGCTTGGGGCAAAAAAGGGTAAAAATTCAAATTGAACGCCTCATAGCGCGTGTTGCTGTGAATCCAAATGGGATAAACAGAAGACATTCCTCACCATCCCCAATCCACCCGCAATCCAAAATTCCGTGGTGCTTCCATCAAGCCCGGTCTAGACACGTACTCCTGATTTCCCAGATTGTTTACCAAAAAACTCAATTTCAAATTGTCAATTGGTCGATACGCCACCCTTATGTCCAGTAAAGTTACGCCATGGTTGTTCATTTCGCGGTAGGATTTAATGCCGGGTACGATGAATTCAAACGTCCGGTCAATCGCCTCCTGAAAGCTGAAATAATTGCCCGCAAAACCAATTGAGAATTTTTTGATTTGTGTTTCAATATCAAATTTGTAGTTGTGGCGCGAGCGGTATTTCAATACATTTTCAGTGGATGAACTCCCGATGGCATTGCGTTGTCCGGGCGTGGGTGGCACCCCTGGCTCCTGGGGG
This sequence comes from Haliscomenobacter sp., assembly GCF_016718685.1. Lineage (GTDB taxonomy): Bacteria > Bacteroidota > Bacteroidia > Chitinophagales > Saprospiraceae > Haliscomenobacter. The sequence continues at coordinate 47,547 of NZ_JADKCX010000013.1, forward strand.
CTCAGGTCAAAATCCAGGAATTTGGGATCGATGAACAAATAACCTGCAGTGAATACCGTTGGGCAGCCAAATAAGTCAAATTCGCCCACTATACTTGCATCCAACCCAGTGATGCGCACGCCGCCTGTATTGATGGAACTGAAGCCCCGCAGGAGGCCAAGAAAGTTGAATTCCATCATGTCCTGATATTCCGTGCGGAAGAGCGCTAGTCCAGAAAGCCTTTTAAGCTGCCTAGTTTAAGGCCTTGTTTGATGCCCAATTCGGTTGACCAGCCCGTTTCGGATTGCAAATCGGGGTTCGGTGAAATGTTGAAGCCCCCCAGATTGGTAAAGATGAATTTTTCCGCAATGGTTGGAAACCGATAGCCCTGCCCCCAGGAAGCCCGGAGGAAGGAATAATCGCCGATCTGGTAGTTGGCGCCTAAGCGGAGCACGGGTTTGGCTTCCTTTTCTTGCGAAGGTTCTACTACCCCACCCGGATAAATAAAGCCGGGGTTGTTGATCAAATTAGACTCATAGCGAAAGCCCGCCGAAACGGTCAGTTTTGTGCCAAAACGTTTTTCAAAGTCAATGTACGTTGCCAGGTTGCGTGAATGAAAGGTGGTATCACCGTACAATTCCGCTTCCACATCCGAACCAATGTACACCGCACCAGCAGTAACATTCAAGTCGATGGCCTTGATGTTGCGCTGAAACTGGTACTCCAGGTAGTACTGCTCCGAGAAGTTGGACCGTCCGTTGCTCACCCGGTTTTCTACCTTTAAATAACGACTGAGCAGTTTGTGCCGGTTTCCGCTGCCGTCGTAATAGGTCAGATGCGGGTCGATATTGAAACGCAAGGGCTGATTTTTGGACACCGTACCCGGAAACGGGCTGTACTTGAGGCTATCCGCTTTCCAGAAGAAAAAACTGCTGTTGTTGCCGCCATTCAGGTTGAGGTTGACCCCCAAAGTCAGGCGTTTGTTCAGTCGATAACGGGTATTGAGGTTCACCCGCCCGTATTTGTAAAGGTGCTGTCGTTGTGGGAAGTTTCGTTGAGGTAAAATACGCTGCTGACCAGATCGAGTTTGCCCAGCTTTTGTTTGTGTGAAAAACTGGTGCCAAACGTCAGCGGCGCGTTGTCCCACCATTTGAACCGAGCATCGGCTGGCGCGTCTACAGTAGAGGTGAAAAGCGTGAGTTTGGTTTCGGGTTCTGCTGTTGCGTAAGCGGTACGGAAATTGACTACCCCATTCATGGCAGCTGACCCGTAAAGCGAAGAGGCCGCCCCTTTGACCACTTCAATCTGGCCTACGTTTTCGATGGGGATGTCGTTCCAGTTCGGAAATCCGGCATCGAGTTGCAGAATCGGAATATCATCCATCAAGAGCAAAACCCGACTGCCTGCACCGTAAGAGAACCCAGAACCTCCGCGGATATTGGCCTGTCCATCGATGACCGTAAGTCCAGGCACTTTTTGCAGGGCTTCGTCTAGTTGAAACTTGTTGCTGTTGTTGATCAGGCTGGGTTTTAGCACTTCAATACTGACTGTTTCGGAGCCCAGGCGTTTTTCAAAACGACCTGTCGTAAAGGTTACGGTATTCAGGATCGTGGCCTCTTCTTGCAGGATGATGTCTACTTCTACCGTTTGTCCGGCCACAATGCCAATACTTTGAGTGAAGGTTTTGTAGCCCAGATATGAAACCGTGAGGTTGATGTTGCCCGGAGTTGGATTGAGTTCAAAAAGACCTGCCGAGTCGGTAGCCGTTCCTACTTCAGCGGACACATAAACCGAGGCCCCAAGGAGCGGCTCGTGATCAATGGTGGTCACACGCCCACGCAAGGTAGCGTTTTGGGCATGTAGATTGGTCTGCACAAAAATCAATAAAGCGAATGCCAACACCGAGCGAAACAAGTCCTGCATTTTTTCGTTTTTCAATTCAGTGAAAAGATAAGCAAGCCGCTGATGAAATGTAAGGAACGCTTCAAAAATTATTGATTTTTTGTTAAATCTACACACTTCGTCGCAACTTGGCTTTATCCAATAAAAAATTGCCCAATCCAGCTGAAATGCTTATTTTGCATGCGGTCATTTCAGTTTAAGGGTACAAAACCTTGAACCAAAACTGGTGTTATGAAAAAAATTATACTTTCTGCCCTGACGGTATTGTGCTTGGGGTGTTCTGGTTGCTCAACAAACGGTAACGTGCAAACCGGATTCAACGATCCCTGACACTTCTTATGGGGTATTCCCACTCCCCTACTCCAAAACCAATCTTAAAGGTGGCATCTCCGATACCGCCTGTTTGAATACCTACTTCGATTTTGTCTTTACGCTGTCGGTTCCCAAAAGTTTCAATGCCGGACTTTTTGGAGAACTTCCAGTCAACAGCATCCAACTCAGCACTACCAAGGCCGTTGAAAACATGCCAGCGGGATTGAGCTATACCTGCAATCCACCCAACTGTGTTTTTCCAGCTGAATCCAGGGGGTGTATCATCATCTCCGGTACACCTACCGACGCCGCCAATATCGGCCAGACAGACTTAAAAATCAAAGGCCAGGTCAACAGTGTGCTGCCCATCGATATTACCTTCCCCAATGCTCAGCTTTTCACTGAGGGGAATTACTATTTGTACATTCGCCCACAAGGTTCAGCGGCTTGTCGCACGTCTTCTACGCGTGAATTAGCGGCCACCAAACTGCGCATGGGCAATGTACCCAATCCATTCAGCGGTTACACCCAAATCGAAGTAGATGCTGACATCCGTGGGCAATTTGACTTCCGAGTGTATGACCTCATGGGCCGATTGATCCAACGTCGTCCGGTGCAAATTTCGCAAGGCATCAATCGAATTTCTTTTGAGGCAAATGATTTGGCTCCAGGTCTGTACGTTTTTACGCTGACGGACGGGCTCAATACAGTGTCACGGAAGATGGTGATTGGGCGGTAATCAACACGACAAATAATTTTATTTCAAGGCTGTAACTTTCCGGGTAAACCTGGTTATTAAGGTGATATTGATTACATCACCATTAATGCTCCAGTCATGCCCCGTGCCTTAACCCTGACTCTCTTTTGTTGCTTCCCGCTGCTGCTCTTTGCCCAAAATGCAGAAGATTTGGGCCGCACCGAGCCCTTCTTGATTGGGTTTAAAGGAACCATTTACAATTTCGTGATCCCACGAGATGGCATTGACCCTAAAAAAGGCTACGATCCTGAAATTGAAAAAACCACTCCAATTGGTTATGTATATGCCCAAAAACTGTTCATCACCGAACGACTTTTGAATGCTACTTTTCCAGGGGTACCCAAGGGAAAAGAAGTTTTTGCCATCATCTACACTGGACGATTTGAAGTCAAGACGCCCAATGTTTACGAATTTTTGCTGCAATCTGATGATGGTTCCCGTTTGTGGATTGATTCTGTTGAAGTCATTAATCGTGATGGCTCTCGTCAATTCAGAGAAATGAAACAAGGTAAAATTAAACTCGATGCTGGTTTTCACGACATCAAAGTATGGTATTTTCAAGGTTTGCCCAATCGAATGGGACTTGTATTGATGTTCAAAACCCCAGAGGACAAAGGCTTCAAACCTTTTGATTTTAAACCTATGGAAGACGAAGCCAAACGCTATATTCAGCAGGATGGTGAGGGCATCAAAATTCGTTTTTCCGAAAAAGTCTCTTTTGAAACAGGCAAATCTGAACTGATGCCAGCTGCAGATTCTATCCTGGCCATAACGGTGCGTATGCTCAATTACAACCCTGAAGCCAAATGTCGCATCGAAGGCCATACCGATGATGTGGGCAATGCCAAAGACAATTTGCTCTTGTCGCAAAACCGCGCCAAAGCGGTCGCAACGGCTTTGAAAAACCGGGGAATTCCCGCTTCGGTTCAATTGGAAGTGAAAGGATATGGATCGACCAAGCCTATAGCCAGCAATTCCAGTGCCGAAGGAAAGGCAATGAACCGGCGCGTAGATATTATAATAGAAAAATGAACAAATTCGCTGACACGATTGCAAATCCAAAATCTGGAACTGTGTGCACTGCTTTTCTAAGTGTTATGCCTGTTTGCTCAACTGCTGAATCGCTGTCACCAAGGTGTCCAACTCCCGCGTGGTCGTGTACACATTCGGGGTCAAACGCACCCCTTTGATGTTTTCCCATTCAATGGCTACCGAGTGAATTTTGAAATTTCGGTAAAAGAAATCCGCTACTTCTCCCGGTTTTTTGCCATCGATGGCCACCATGCCAATCGCGCAGCCAAACTCGGGTTTCAGTGAAGTTTTTACCTGCACTTTGGGCAATTTATTGACCTTTTCGGCCCAGTAGTTTTTGAGGTAATGCAGGCGTTTTTCCTTGCGCTCGCCACCGATCATTTCGTGGAAATCGATGGCTTGGTTGATGCCCTGTTCGATGGCAAAAGAACGCGTACCCAGATTTTCAAACTTGCGGATGTCCTCACTTTCTGCATCCGGTGCAGCCAGTAACGGATACAAATTTTTGATTTTATCCTTACGCACGTACAACATACCGCTGCCAAAAGGAGCACACAGCCACTTGTGCAAGCTGGTGCCGTAATAATCACAACCCAAATCGGGAATGCTGTATTGGAAATGGGCAAAAGTATGAGCACCATCCACCAACACCTCAATGCCCCGTTTGTGGGCTTCTTGTGCGATCTCTTTCACTGGCAGGATTTGGCCAATCCAGTTGATCAGGTGGGTGACGTGTACGACCTTGGTTTTGGCCGTAAAAGCTTCGGCAAAAGTCTTGACGATGTAGTTTTTGTCTTCGGAAGGAAATTCCAGATTGATCCATTTCAATACGATCCCATCGCGTTTTTCGCGTTGTTTCCAGGCATTGATCATATTGGGATAGTCCTGTTTGGTCAGTACCACTTCGTCGCCAGCCTGGAGCCGCAAACCAAAAATGACTGTTTCCAAGGCTTCAGAGGAATTTCGATTGATGGCAACTTCTTCGGCAGAACAACCCGCCAGATCTGCCAAGCGCCTACGCAGGGGCTCACGGCCTTCGTCCAGCACCCGCCACATGTAGTAAGAAGGCGTTTCGTTGCTCAAGCGATTGTACCGCTCTACAGCTTCTTGTACGACCTTGGGTTGTGGACAAACTCCACCGTTGTTGAGGTTAATCAGGGATGAGGAAACGGTGTAGGCCTGGCGCACCTGGTACCAAAACGTTTCATCCTGGATGCTTTCTTCGAGGCTCAGTCCGCCAACGCGGTCAATGCTGCGCAAAAAGGTCTTGCCTTGGGCACTGTCTAAAAATGGAGGTGTAGCGCTCAAAGCCGCTAGAGCACTGAATTTTTGCAGGAAATTTCGACGCGTGGACATGGCGAATTTGGTTTTTCGTTTGGTGTTTATTTAATTTCCGTTCCTAAGATAAAAATTTTTCAATGACCCACCTTTAAATTTATTCAAGACGGGTTATTTTTATCTCCCTATCACTTTTTTGGATTATTATGCCTTTCCGCGTATTTTGCAGTACTGTTTCACCGCTCATCTTTTAATAGTTATGTTAGATCTCGGTTTCGTCAGCGCCATTCTCGCTGAGCATTCTTTCGAAGAGGTTATGGCCTATGCCGCAGCCAATGGCTTTACATGTGTAGAAATCATGTGTTGGCCCCGCAACAACAGCGATGCACGCCGTTATGCAGGGGTAAGTCATATTGATGTGGAAGCGCTGGATGCCGTTTCCATCAGCCACATCCAGGCCGTACAACAACAAACGGGCGTGTATATTTCAGGGTTGGGTTATTACCCCAACCCGCTGGACGCCGACGAAAACCAGGGGGCATTTTTTCGGGCGCACATCCAGCAAGTGATCAAGGCGGCTTCTGCATTGGGAGTCCCCGTGGTGAATACCTTCATTGGCCGGGATCAATTCAAAAACATCCCCGACAACTTGAAAAAATTTGCCCAGGTTTGGCCAGAAATCATCAAAACGGCGGAAGAGCACAATGTCAAAATCGGGATTGAAAACTGTCCGATGTTTTTCAGCAATGACGAGTGGCCAGGGGGAAAAAATCTCGCGATCAGTCCGGCTGTTTGGGACCAAATGTTCGAACTGATTCCCAGTCGGGTGTTTGGGCTCAATTATGACCCTTCTCACCTGGTGTGGCAAATGATGGATCCGATCCGTCCGATTTACGATTACAAGGATCGCCTGCACCACATTCACCTCAAAGACGCCAAGGTTTATCCGGATAAACTCAATCGGGTGGGGATTATGGCCAATCCGCTGGAATACCACTCCCCCAAATTGCCTGGGTTGGGTGATGTCAACTGGCGACAGTTTTTTGCCGCGCTCACCGATGTGCGCTACCGTGGGCCGGTTTGTATCGAAGTGGAAGACAAAGCCTACGAAGGTTCAGCCGCCGATGTCAACAGCGCTATTCTGACAGCGCGCAACTACCTGCGGCAGTTTTTGGGCTAGGCCGTGACACTTGCAAGTTTGTGCTATTTTGGATAACTTGCAATCAATCAATCTCTAATCCCATTTATGTCAGAAATCAATCCCACCTTTTACCTATCAAGGGTAGCACTGGTGGTGCAACCCGGTCAAAACCAGCTTCGTGCATTCAGTGCTGAAAAAGGAGCCTGGGTAAGCCAGGAAGTGATCATCAACACTGACGAAGACGATCGCTACATGATAGACACCAACGTGGCCCTGGTGGTACAGCCCGGTCAGAACGCGCTGCGCGCATTCAGCGGCATCAATGGCAATTGGGCCAATCTGGAAGTTCCGGTCAACAACCGCGAAGGTGACCACTACGCGACGCGGGGCAACGTCGCCTTGGCAGTACAACCCAGTCGCAACCGCATTCACGGGTTCAGTGCCTTTTCAGGCGTATGGTCTACCATCAACATTGAAGTGAACAACAACGAAGGTGATGTAGAATTGATTGAACAAAACCTCGCCCTGATCGTCCAGCCGATGCGCGATCGGATGTGTGCCTACAGCGCTTTTACCGGAACCTGGGAGGTCATCAATGTACCCGTAGATGCCAATCGGGGCGAGACCTATCTCATCGACACCAATATGGCCCTGGTGGTGCAACCTGGCCAGAACCACATCCGCGCCTACAGCGCCGCTACGGGCAGTTGGGCCCATCTCAATGTTACCGTAGATCCACGGCACGGGATGCTTACCGCATTGGTGCCAATGTGGCACTCATCATGCAGCCATTTCAGAACAAAATTCGCGCGTTCAGTGCGATTACGGGAAGTTGGAGTACCCTTGATGTTGCGGTAAACCCCAGTGAAGGTGATCAGTTTTTTGTTTCCGGCAATGTGGCCATGGTGATTCAGCCCGGTCAGGATAAAATCCATGCGTTCAGCGCCATGAATGGGCAATGGGCAAGTTTGGAAGCATCGGTTGATGCGAGGGATAAGGATGTGTATCTGATAGGGAAGGATGCGGTGCTGGGCTGAGCAAAAAAAAAGCAAGCACCTGGTAATCAGATACTTGCTTTATTTAGCGGAGGAAGAGGGATTCGAACCCCCGGTACCTCTCAGTACGGCAGTTTTCAAGACTGCTGCAATCAACCGCTCTGCCATTCCTCCGTTAGGTTAAAGGTTTTAAGACCTTTGTTGCAAAGCGAGTGCAAATATAAAGGCCTTTATGAAAAAAGGAAACCCTTCGGGATATTTTATTTGTGTAAAATAAAATAAGTGTTCCCTTGCTAAGCATTTTGGTGTTCTTTCCAATCCAGTGGCCGGAGGGTCACCCCTGCTTTTTTCAACAAGCGCAAGATGCCATTTTGGCCACCGAGATGAGCTGCTCCTACTGCACAAAAAACGGTATCGGATTGTAAAAGTTCCAACAAGCTTGCGGTCATGGTGACGTTGCGGTCATAGAGCAGGATTTTTCGCGATCCCCCTACGTGTTTTTTGGCTGCTTTGAACAAAGTTTGATAATCCCCACTTGCATAAATTTCCACCATTTTGAACAGTTCTCGTCTTTCCTTGCCGATGTGTTTTCCGAGGTACAACAAATCTTTAATTTGGTCTTCAATCGGAATTTTGTGCAACACCATGGCTTGTTGTGCCACAGTTTCTAGGCCAGTGGCCGGTTTGTTGATCCGAATGGCGTAATCCCAGAGGTACCGATCGAGTGAATAAGGCTGGTCGGCTGGAAGCAAGTTTTCGTGGACCAGGTTGACCAAAAGAATTGGCAAAAAGCGATCGTACAAGGCAATATCCTGACCACAGGTTTTGTGGATGATGTGCCGAAGCTTGGCGTATTTTTAGGGGGAAGAATACCAGAAAGTGTTTGATAGTCAGGCAACAGTGCATGTTGGATAAAATCCTGATTGCCCATTTCTTCCAGGTCAATTTCAGCTGCAAATACGTTGGCTTTTTCAATCAGGGCACAATATTCATTGATTTGAAAAAAAGCCTCATCACATTTGGCATGGATGGTACCCAAAAGGTACGATGGGGTTGCTCCTTCTTCCGGTTCCAATTGCCACAGTAAAGTCCGCTTCTTTTTTTTCATAATGCTAAATGAGCCTTTGCCAGATTGATTCACCCAGACAGGGGAAGGCGTAAGGTAATTTTCTCCAAAGATGTAAAGCCGCTGAGCATTGTACAACGCTCAGCGGCTAAGATACAAAAAGATAAATCAGGTGGTTTGTACAATCCGCTTACAAAAATCCTGGATCAATCATATTTGTAAGGCAAAACCTTAGAATCTTTTACCGTTGATAAAGTCATGAGGGTTTTAAGCCGCTCAATTTCTTCGATTTGGGAAAGGGTTTTGAACAAAAGTTGTTCATAGGTAGGAATATCCCGACAAACAATTTTGATGAGGAAATCCGCCTCACCCGTGATGATATAACATTCAACAATTTCCTCAATCTGTTTGATTTTATCCAGGAAGTTGTTGAGCGCATTTTCTTTCTGCCAAGCCAAAGAAACCAGTACGAAAGTTTTCACATTCAGGCCAATCGTTTGTGGATTCACTTTGGCATGATAGCTTTCAATGATTTCACTAGATTCTAGTTTCTTAACTCGTTCGAGTGTAGGAGCGGGTGAAAGACCAATTTTTTTGGAAAGATCAAGGTTGGTGATCTTAGAATTATCCTGAAGTATTCTGAGAATTTTCAGGTCAATTTTATCCAATTTTTCCGACATGGGTTCCATAAATTAACTGAACGATATAAATTAAGTGCCAAGATAGGGACATAAACATAATTTTACAAACGTACAATCAAATAATGCCTAATTTTATTTTAAATAATTTCGTTTTTCAGCAAAATGAACCAGCAATATTTCACAAATTAAGTTAAAACAGCCAGAAAAGCCTCAAAGTCCAAAAAGTGCCCTAATTTGAAAAAATTTATTTTGGTTTTGGTGCCCAAACCATACAAATTCCTTGTAGGGTCCAGGCACCAAACTAAACCTCAACTATATATGGTTATGGCCAAATGCCTAAAGACATGTAATCGTTGCTGATCTTGTTGATGGCATTCACCATGGCGGCGGTCCGCAAATCATTGATTTTTGGATTCACCACCATTACTTCGCGAATCTGGTGATAGGCGGTAATCATGGTTTCTTCCAGGCCTGAGCGCACCAAATCAATTTCATCCGCTCCACGTGCAATGATTTTCATTTCCTCATTGGTGACATCGCGATTGGTCATGCGTTCAATCAGGTTGACCATGTCCATCATCCGTCCCTGATTGAAGCGTTTGTCCATCCGCCCAAAACGCATGTGCGACAAGTTTTTCAACCATTCGAAGTAGGAAACGGTTACCCCACCAGCGTTGAGGTAAAAATCGGGGATGATCAATTTTCCAGCTGCGAGCAATACCTCTTCAGCATCCGCAGCAACCGGGCCATTGGCCGCTTCAGCAATGATTTTTGCTTTAATTCGACTAGCGTTGTTGATCGTAATTACACTTTCCAGCGCTGCGGGTACAAGCACGTCGCATTCGAATTCCAGGGCGATTTCTCGCTGGGCCTTATCATAACTTTGTACACCAGGGTAATTGAGCATTGAGCCGTTGGCCTTGCGGTATTGGAGCAGATCATTGATGTCGATGCCATCTGGATTGTAAATGGCACCTTCTACCTCTCCTACCCCAACCAGGATCATGCCCCCTTCTTCCTGGCAAATTTTGCCCGTAAAAGTGCCGACATTCCCCAGACCTTGCAACACAAAGGTTTTGCCTTTGGTACCTGCACTCAAGCCAATCTTTTTCATGTCTTCAGGTACGTTGCAAGCTTCGCGGATTCCGTAGAAAACCCCACGTCCGGTTGCTTCTTCCCGGCCACGCACCCCGTTTTGGGTTACCGGTTTTCCGGTTACACATCCGGCTGCATCGATTTCATCACCTTTAAACGCACGGTAAGTGTCGTAAATCCAGGCCATTTCGCGAGAGCCAGTTCCGTAATCGGGAGCAGGTACGTCCACTGAAGGCCCAATCATGTTGCGCTTGATTAGTTCAGCGGTGTATCGGCGAGTAATTTTTTCCAACTCTTCCGGAGTATACTCCCAAGGGTTGATTTTTACGCCACCTTTCGCGCCACCAAAAGGCACATCAACAATGGCACATTTGTACGACATTAATGAAGCCAAAGCCATCACTTCCTCCTGATTCACATGGTTGCTGAAGCGGATACCACCTTTGGTCGGGGTACGGTGGTGGCTGTGCTGTACCCGATAGGCTTCGATGACCTTTACTTCATCACGCAGTTTTACCGGAAAATTCATCCGATAAACTGAGTTGCAGACTTTGATTTGGTCCAACAGCCCTTGGGGCAGCCCAGTGTGTGGCGCTGCCCGGTCGAAGTAGTATTCTACACTTTCGTAGAATCCGCCTTTTTTACTCATTTTCTTTAATTTGGTTTTCCAATTTGGTTAGCTTACGGTCCAAGTATATCAAAAAAAGGACGATGCCAAAAAAGATGATCAGGATGACCGCTACTACCACATAAATGCGGCCAATGCTGCGCATAAAGTCTCCACTGGCTTGCTGGGCAAAGGCCATTTGTTGAACGAGTAGGGTCAGTACACAAACAAGTGAAATGCGATTCCGGATCATGATATTTTCTGTTTTTTGAAAAAGAAGTTTAATGCTAAAGGCTTGTGTCGGGATGTCTTGTTAAGCATCCAGCAGTTTGTTTTGCAACTTATCGATGCGATAGGATACTGCGGCAATCCAAAAGCCGAGTAATGTCCAACCAATTCCCGCCGGATAAAACACCATGCGCATGGTATTGTCGAGGTCATCACTGCCAAAAGCCGGATTTCCACCGTTTCCGGGGTGTAAACTGTCGGTTAAGCGGGGAATTACGAAGATCAGCGGGATGAGGGCCGCAAAAGCAAAAATGTTGTACACCGCAGCCAGGCGGGCTTTTTTCTCCTCATCCTGAAAGGCGCCACGCAGAATAAAATAAGCAGCATAAATGAGCAAAGCTACTGCGGTCATGTTTTGCTTAACATCCCAACTCCAATAGGCACCCCAGGCAAATTTGGCCCAAATGGCACCGGTTACCAGGCCCAAAAGCCCAAAAATAAACCCTGCCCGAGTGAGTGCCAGCGCGCGTTGGTCTGCATCGGGGTCAAATTTGCGCAAGTACCGAATGCTAAAACCAACCGAGAAGATGAACAAAAAGAGCATGGCAAACCAAAGCGGTACATGAAAATACTGGTTACGGATGGTTTCGTACAAAACGGAACGATAAGGAAAAGTCAGTTCAGGACCAGCATTAAGTTGATCCATTTTGTCCACAGACCATAATTTACTCCCTTCTGCAAGATTGACGGAATCCTGGGTCAGGGCAATTCCTTCAGGCAATACAATTGCCCCATCCACCGGACTGTCCAGAATCAAGGAACAAACATCGTCTTTGGAATCGGAAGGCAAATAAGCGGGTAGCTTGAAGACCAACTTAAGGGTACGATCGTCGACCACTTCAATGCTGGTCGCTTTGAGTACCACGTCTCCTTTCAGTTTCAACCAGGCACGCAAATCACTTTTCGCTTTGGTGTAATAAGAATTGTACCCCGTAATGGTCATTTCAACATCCGTGCCCGCCTGTAGGGCACGCGGCGAAACATCGGCAATGCCGGGCTTGAGGGGCACCAACATACCCGCCGTAAACGTATACACCAATAGGACTACTGCCAATATTTTCCACCAGCTTTGCCGTATCATAACTGTTTTTTTTAATCTCTCCACAAAAAAGGGTACAGTACCAGGGTCAGTCCGGCCAGCACCAAATCAATGGCCACCAAAATGCCGATGTCTTTGCCTACACCCGTATCTTCCAACATTCCGGTAGCACCCACCGAAAGTTTAATCAACGTCATCAAAATAGGGATTACCAAAGGGAAACTCAGGATGGCCAAGAGTGTTGAGTTGTTGTCAGCTTTAGAAGAAATTGCTGCCACGAAGGTAAACAATATAGAGAAACCTACACTACCCAAAAATAGTGCCAACAAAAAGGCACTGAACTCCTCGATCTGGTTGCCCACCATAAAAGCCAACGCGGCCCAGGTGAGCAGACTGAGCAAAAACAACAGAGAAATGTTGTAGACCATTTTGGAAATGATCACCGCTAGAGGATCCAAAAGGCTATAGTAATACAGCTGTCTGTTCCCATTTTCCTGCACAAAACTTTTAACTATGGCATTGATCGATGCAAAAAGCATAATGATCCAAAACAAGGTAACCCACATCATAGCATTATTAACGCCTTGAAAAAAGGCGGAATAAACAATGAACACCGTAGAGAGTACGTAAAGGAGAATACCACTGATGGCATATCCCGTCCTCAACTCTAAGACAAGCTCTTTGCGAAGTAAGATGCCGATTTGCGAAAATAAGTTCATAGCTGCAAATTTATGAACGTGTGGGAAAATAGTTCTACATTTGTTAGCTTCTTTTCATCACTAAACTCGAAAGGATGCCTTTTTTTTTACTCATCCTCTTTTCTTACTTATTGACGCCTGCAGCTAAACCTTTCGTTGCACCAGACTACCTAAGTGTTGTTCCGCAAGCAGGCGATGGCATACTTTCCATTCTACGCAGGTATGAATTGGACAAATACCGCTGCAACCTCGACAAATTTTGCGAACTCAATAAGGTTACTTTAAAAAACAACCTGATCAAGGGGAAAAAATATTTAGTACCCATCCAACTCAGGGCTTTTGATGGCAAATCTATCCGCAGTTCTTTAGGGATTAGCAATTTTGATGTAGCGAAGGGCATTGAAATATTCAATACCTTAATGCTGAGCAAAGGCTTAAAAAGTAAGGCATTCAAGGTGGATAAAATACTCTGGGTGCCCCATCACACTTTAAACAATTGTGCAGCAACCGAATCCAAAACCACCGTGTCTACCAATCAGGCGGGCAAAGCACCAATATCGGAAAATGAACGGGTTGATCCCAATTTTCAACAAACCAGCAATCCAGGCAAACGAAAATTCCCCATTTTTGGAGATACCTATGCTTACACCCCTTTATTGAGTTCTCGCCTCAGTGGAAAGGTATACTACATTGATGCTGGGCATGGAGGTATTGACCCCGGAGCCATTGGTCGCTATGCTGGACACGACTTGTGCGAAGACGAATACGCCTATGATGTTTCACTCCGCCTGTGCCGTAAGTTGATTGAACATGGTGCCACTACCTATATGATTACCCGCGACCCCAATGATGGCATTCGGGGAGGAACCATCCTTAAATGTGACAAAGACGAGGAAGTATGGGGCGGCCAACGCATTAAAGCTGGTCATTCCGCACGGCTGCATCAACGCTCTAACATCATCAACCAACTGTATGAACAAAACCGCAAAGCGGGCATCAAACAACAAATTACCATCAGCATACACGTTGATTCACGTCAGAACAAACAAGTAGACTTATTCCTGTATTACCAGAGTTCCAGCGAACAGAGTAAAAAACTTGCGCAGTCTCTGCATCAATCCATTCGAAACAAATACCAGATTTACCGCAAGAATGGACGGTACAGTGGTTCGGTCACCACCCGTGACTTGCACATGTTGCGCGAATGCAAACCCATTGGCATTTATCTGGAGCTGGGAAACATTCGTCATGCCCTTGATCAGCAACGTATTGTACTGGAAAGCAACCGGGAAGCATTGGCCAAGTGGTTGTTCGAAGGCCTTTCCGGGCAATAAGTCAGCTTACTTTTTGTCCCCCCTGATGATTTGTGCTGCTATTTTTCGACTTTCAGCGTCTAGGTTTTCCCAACAAGATGCCGACCAAAATTCCAGGGTTTTCCATTGCTGTTGAAACAGCAGTTTCCTTTGTTGATACTCCCAGGCAAAGTCAGTCACTTCGGTCTCCGCCAAAAAACCGTCTTTCAATAGCACGACTCCTCCGCCATTTTTTTCGACAGATTTTACTGCGATTGGCAAGGTTAATCCAGCCACAGTAAGGTCCTGAACCAATCTGGAAGGCTCAAAATAAGGTCGAATACTGCGTTGAATTTCCGTCCAGAACATATCGTTTTCACGCGTACTGCGCTCTTGCAAAATTCCTGTTATATTCGTTTGTGGGTATTCCGGCAATGCTGATGCGGGTTTGCTCAACACCAACAATTTTTTTTTGCCTAAAGTCAGATAACAGGTTTTTTCCGGGTTTGGCACATCCATTAGGATCACCCAATCGAAAATGGATGCAGGGGTAAAATCCAGCAATTCATGTTTTCCTTCCTCCGCTTGAAGCAAGAGTACCGGAAACAACTCAGTATACACCTCCAGGCCTACGTTTTCTTTTGCTGCTCTTTTTTCCGAACCCAAAGCGAGAAGCATACTTATTGTTTTTTTTCAGCAAACTCATCCTTCTTTCCTGCCAAATTGCGCGATTTGTGCAGGAATGCGGTCTTTAAATTGAGTCCATATTGCGTAATATTCCTCCAGCGGTAAAGCCTGGGTCGGGATATCCATGGTTTTTGCTATCAGCAAAACCTGATGAAGATACCAGGCCTGAAAAACCACCAACCAATTTTTTTCTCGAACATTCGCAAGTGCCTTTAATAAATTCTGGTGTTGTTCAGACTGGCTCAGCCAAAATTGCTGCCACCGGTAAAAGTGATTAAAATCAACTAAATCACGCAGTAGCTGCTCTAGTTTCAGTTGAATTTGTGCCAGGTATTGTTTGCGTTTTAATATTGTCAGCATTTTGTTTTCCAGTGGCTCAGCCAATACCCCACTGGTATTCAATTCCGCCAGCAGATTGTCCATACTTTCTTCCAAAAATTGCAACTGCACTTTTGGTGCGAGTTCTGTTAGCACTGATTTGCTGTTTAAGCGCAGCAATTCTTCTTGAATAAATTTGCCCACACCACGTTGCCAGTTTTGCAAACTGGTTTCAAAATGCGAGGTCGTTTCTACAATCTGGGCAATGGCTTTGAGCTTGTCTTTGCCTGGCCAGGGGAATGAAAACCAATGCAGTGCTTCAAAATGTTGTTTTAAAGATTCATACTCCAGCAATATTTTTTTGTACGCCTCGATTGCCGGTTTAGGGGTTGAAAGGCTACTGTACCAGCCAGATTTTCCTAATTTTGCATCCAAAAAACGTGGCCCATATTCCTGGTTTTTTTCACGGATGTGGTCAAGGAGCTGTTCCGTTTTTGATAAAAATTGCTGGGTCTGTTGTTCAAAATGTTGCCGGAGCAGGCGCCCATATTCCTCCATCATGGCACTGATCTTTTGGCCCATAGTATCCAGACGCAATGCAAAAGCTTGCAGTTTTTCGCGACTAAATTGAGCGGCCTCTTCCGCTTTTTTCCCTATAAAAATTTGCGGATGTAAAGCATTCAATTCGTGATTGAGGGTTTTTATGTTCTGAAAGAGCGGATAGGCGTCCTGCACGAGTTGGGATAATACCGTATACTCTTCGAAGGTAAATGTGAATCTTTCGGTGGTCAAACCCAGGCTTAAAATTTCTTTTCGTGCTTCTGGCGGTTTTTGTAAGTAGTTACCTGTCGTCTGAGCCCAATTCCATTCACCGAATACGGGGCTTCGCAAGGCTTGGTAACTCCGGGTTAATCGCAACAATAGGCGCTCAAGTTTTTCTGGTTGGTGATCAACAACATGGCTTGCCGAAATTTTTGTACTTTTTTGTGCAACTAGGTTGGCTTCAAACAGACTGGTCATGTCATCTTTTTTCAATAGCTCAGTAGACGACAATAAACTGGTGTAATTTTCTAGCCCATTTTCTTTTAACGCGGCATTCAAAGCTGTTAAATGCGCCGAATCCGAGGCCAATATCAAACATTTTTCGCCGTTGATCAACGCACTCTGCACAAGCTGGCGAATGAAGTAGAACTGACGCGATGTGGTACCTCCGGTGGTTTGGGTTAGCGAATGATTCAAAGCGCTATGCCAAGCCAGCGCCAATTCAGGGTCAAGTTCTAGAGTACTCGGTCTCAACATCATTGATCATCAATTTGAGGGCTTGTTTAAACATTTATGCTTGAAGCAACTAATTTTCCTTGAAAAAATGAAGCTTTGCGTTCTTTTTTTTAGATTTAGCCCTGAATACTTTTCAAAATATGATTCCAAATATAGCAGTCATATTGACTGATCCAAACCAAAAGATCATCTGGGTCAATGAAGACTTCACTTCGATCACGGGTTATAGTTTAGGAGAAGCCATTGGCAGGATCCCTGGAAAAATACTGCAAGGGCCCAAAACTGAACCAGCAGTTGTAGCGCGCATCCGGAAAGCGCTGCAACTCAAAGTTCCACTGAAAGAACAGTTGGTCAACTATCGAAAAAACGGAGAAGAATACGTGTGTAAACTGGTGATACATCCAGTGTTTAACCGCAACAATGACCTCATCAACTTCATTGCATTTGAAGTGGAAGGAGATGGAGATTTGGATGATGAAACCATTCCGTTATTGAATTTAA
The DNA here is from genome assembly GCF_016718685.1 of Haliscomenobacter sp. Classification (GTDB taxonomy): domain Bacteria; phylum Bacteroidota; class Bacteroidia; order Chitinophagales; family Saprospiraceae; genus Haliscomenobacter. Next base: position 64,453 of record NZ_JADKCX010000013.1, read on the forward strand.
GCGAAAAATACCGTTCAAGCAGTTTGCGAGGCATTGACGAAATTAAACTCTACAACCAGTTAAAAAAATTGATGGAAGTGGACAAACTGTACCTAAGTGCTGATCTTGCCCTAAAAACGGTAGCTGATCTTTTAGATACCAACACCAAATACTTGTCTCAAGTCGTCAACCATCAAGCAGGACTGAACTTTCAACAGTTTGTCAATTATTATCGCGTTGATGAAGCAAAGCGCAAAATCACCACGGATTCTTTAAGCAATCTAACCCTCTACGGCATCGCCTTGCAGTGCGGATTTAAAAACAAATCCACCTTTTACAAAGTATTTAAAGAATTAACGGGATTTACGCCGAAAGACTTTGTGAAGTCCGAGCGTTGAGTTTCACACAGCACTTTGTCCTTGGTTTATTGCTGTTTGCCATTTTTGTACTGGTACTCCAGTGTAACCTTCCCATTTTCATCATAGTAACGAAAAGGGCCATGTAACTTGCCATCCTTGTAATGGATCTCTTTCTGTACAGCTCCCTTTTGGTTGAATTCCTTGTACACACCATCCAGCACGCCATTGATGTAGGCTGATTCCTGTGCCAAAGTTCCGTTATTGAATTTCACCAGTAAGCCATGCAATTTGTTGTTCATATAATTTGCCCTGACTGTCATTCGGCCATAAGCATCAAATTCAAAATAGGGACCATTGTAAAGTCCATTTACGTAGCTCACAATTTTTGCAGGATAAGGTCTTTCACCCTGGTAGGTTACCCATATCCCATTTTTCATGCCTTCTGCGTCGGTAACCCCTTCCTCGATTATTTCAGCGTTGCTCCCTTTTTTTTGCGCCAATTGATACCGGGAAGCGGGTATAGGAACCATACTGAATTGACCATCCTGATCAAGCGTTTTAGCCTCCGCTGAAGTATTTCGTACCGCAGTATCATTTTGTTGGCAGGACAATCCAAGACTCAGCAGGACTAAAAAAGAAAGTAGATGCCTCATTTTTTTGATTTTTATGTGGCAAAGAAATTGTATTTAAGGCAAAAAGATTAGCGATTCTTTTTTTTGGGTGTAAAAACCTGCTCATTGCTTTTAACACGCCAAAATATATCTTACTGAAATTCAGATTTTTAAATTAAATTAATCCATCTTTTTTAAAAATAAAAAAAAAAAGTCCCCGTAGATTAGTCAAGTTTCGTCAGGTTCAATATTTTTGCAGAGCATTGTTTAGGAAATTATTGATTTTTTTAGTCTGCTCATGTCAAATCGAAACCTACCTCCCTACCGTTCGGGATACACAGGTTTCAGCGTTCTACCCCCGATTTTTTTGTCCATTACTAACATGTAATGGACAGTTGGAGTATTGCAAAATGATAATGTGCCATTGTATTCCAATGACCGAACGTTGAACTTTTGTATGTAAGCTAATAATAACCAAATTTTTATAATCATTTTCTTATGAAACAAACGACCTTTACTAGCTGGATGACCAAATCTGCAAGCACCTGCTTGCTGATTATGGCTGCTTGGCTTTCCAGTTTTAGTGTAACTACGGCACAATCCAACCTCACTTGTGGTTGTTACAACGTAAATGTTACGCTGAACGAGGATTGCGAATTTACACTTACGCCTGAGCTTGTAGCTGACGGAACGGCTTGCCTTCTGTCAACTTTTCGGGTTCCTGCAACGGGATTCCCCTCGTACTTTATTCCAATGTTGCTGTACGCGTAATGGACAACAACCCAAGCAACGGTAATGTTATCGATTGTGCCGGGGTTTGGACGTACGGCCTCTTTGACCGGAAAGGTACGATAAGCACTGAGGATGACGTTGTCATCTGCTGGGGCAAAGTAACGGCAGAAGACAAAACTGCACCTAAGCTGATTTGTGCTCCTGCTGACATCACTTTGGATTGCTACGATGTTGACTATGTGATGAACAAACCTGACCATTGGTAACGTAGGTGCAACTTCATCTCCACGTCCTGCTGCCAATGCAACGGATGGCCGCACCATCAACAACGCCGAAGGTGTTGCTGGTACTAACATTGGTGACAACTGCGGCTTGAATTTGATGCCTCCAGGCTTGGTATCTGACGCGATCAGAAACTTGGGCTACGCCTATTACGAAGACAACTGCCGCGATTGCAATTGCCGTACGACCTTGAAGTGGACGGACAAAGTAGTATTCTACGCTTGTACCGATCCTGAGTTTAGCGCAATGGCTACTACGCCAAAATCGAGCGCGAATGGGTGGCTACGGATTGCAACGGCATGCGTGCTGATGCTTACATCCAGAACATCTATTTCGAGCGACCCGATCTGGGGGACTTTAAATTTGCGATTGGCAAACCAGATGACCGTGACGTAAAAGGAACACCAGGAGTTGCCCTTAACCAAGTAGGTTACAACTGGACAGTTGAATACCAGTCTTGTACTCCTGACAAGAGCCTGATTCTGCACGATGATGTTTATCCTTTTGTCAACAGCTATTTCCACACATCTTCTAACTCTCGCCGGATTTACCTGGACAAACTGGAGTGTAACTATTCTGTATCGATCAAAGATACCGAGTTCCCAATTTGCAATGGCAAAGGCGTGAAGATCGATCGTGAATTGTATGTATTTGACTGGTGTAAGGGTAAAATTGTAGATACCTTCCACATCCTGATCAAAATTGGTGACTTCAAAGCACCTACAGCGACTTATGCACACCATGCCCCTTACGAGATTTCAACGGGTCCAATGGATTGTACTGCTGCCTTCCCCGTAACGGTTGCAGGCATCAAGAGCGCATTTGGCGTAGAGATCAAAGACAACTGTACCCTGGCTAACGTCAGTGTGAGTGTATACACCAAAGATCGTTATGTAAAAGGTATTTTGGTTTACGAAGGACCAGATAGTCCTTGGTGCGGTGACAGCAAAACAGAAGATTGCTGCATCGTTTGGGAAAAAGTGGACTACGCCATCATGAACAACCAGATGATTGGAGTACCTGTTGGCCGCCACGTGATGAAAATTGAGGCTTTCGACGGTTGCTACAATGCTGCTACTTTGTGTTTCGAGTTCGAAGTGAAGGACAAAATTGCACCTGTAATGAAGTGTGATGATGACCTGCACATCAGCTTGAGCAACGCCAATGGCTATGTTGATGGCTACGCTCAAGTTACCGCTGAGGACATCGATGAAGGCTCTTGGGACAACTGTAAGTTGGATTGGATTGCAGTTCGTCGCAATGTACCAACTGCTGTGGCAGCAGCTTCATCCAAAAAGGTTACGATTCAAACGGCAACGGCAAAATTGATGCTGCACCATTTGATGATCCTAAAGATGCTCCTGCCAACTGGAAATGGGTGGTAGACGGCAAAGATGTTGTGGATGGTATTGACAACAACGGCGACGGTGACGTTTTTGACCGTGGTGAATACTTTCCCACAAAAGGTGGCAAAATCATGACTCCGCTGCAAGATGCGGTTGATTTCTTCTGCTGAGTTGGCGCGCGCGTCACCATCGAATTGTGGGGTGCGTACACCAACTGACAACTGGAACTACTGCTGGAACGATGTACTGATCGAAGACAAAGTGGCTCCAACTTGTGTGGCTCCATGGGACATCACCGTTGATTGTGATGAGAAAAACCTGGCCATCATCGAGGACAAAGCTGCTTCTGCCGCCATCTTTGGCGATGTAAGCATCACCACTGGTAGCGATTGTGCCAACCTGGATACGGTTTACCGTGACCAAAGACCTGAAGTGTGGGTATGGCAAAATCGTACGCAGCTGGGCATTGACCAAAGAAACGGTGAAAGGCCCGATCACGATCAATTGCTACCAGACCATTTGGGTTCGTCCAATTCCACCAATACTACATTTGTTTCCCTAAAGACGTGTCCTCTGATTGCAAAACGCCAATCATTGATACTGTCCTGACTGACGAATTGTCTTGCGACATCTTGGCGGTAAACATCACCGACAAGCGTTACGATGCATCTGATGATGAGTGCTACAAAATCTTCCGTACTTACACCGTGATCAACTGGTGTGCTTACGACGACCGTTGTGGTGACCCAATGGCTGAAGGATCTGTATATGTTGTTGACCGCGGTTTGTGGGGCAACTATGGCAAGAACCCAATCTACATGTTGGTTCGTGACCGCGATCGTGACCTGGATGAAGAATTCTGGTTGTCGAAAGACCTGTCGCCTAACAATGGTGATGACATCTATGTACGTGGCGATAACGATTTCGGTGGCTACTCTTCTATTGGAAGAGACGTAACGACTGCTGCTGGCTACATGCCATTCTGCAAGCCAGAAATCTATGATCACCCATACGATTACTTCCAGGATTGGGAATACTACCACTCTTTCATGTATACCCAGATCATCAAGGTATACGACGAAGTTGCACCTGTAGTAACTGCACCAAGAGATACTTTCTGCATCCGTGAAGGAGCTGATTGTTTGGCTGACGTAACGATCACCGTTGCAGCTACCGACAACTGTACTGATAAAGTGACTTTGGAAACTCAGTTCCTGATGGTTGCTCCAGGTCAAACGACCAATGCTGGTTCGATGATCCTGTACAACACCACTCGTTGGGTAACCAAAGATTTGGGCAATGGCCAATTCGAGATCACGGTGAAAAACTTGCCAGTAGGTACCCACGATCTGATCGTAGTGGTACGTGACGAGTGTGGTAACCTCAGCAAAGCAACCCGGATTCCATTTGTGGTTGCAGATTGCAAAGGACCAGCACCAATTTGTATCAATGGCTTGAGCACTGAACTGATGCCTAACGGCACCGGTGGTGGTATGATGGCAGTATGGGCTTCTGACTTCGTGGCATCGGACATTTACGATTGCTATGGTCAGGGCGCAACCAAAAACGGCCTGAAACTGGTGACCAAGTACTCGATCAACCGCGTTGGTGATCCAGTGATTGCCACTCAAACTGGTATCGATTTGGATTGTGATGACATTGGTGCACCAGTATTGGTTGAATTGCACGCATGGGATGAGCAAGGCAACGACGACTTCTGTATCACTTTCATCGAAGTACAAGACAACCGCAAGGTTTGTCCTACAGCTAATCCAGGCAACACTGCTACCGTAGCAGGTACAATCGCAACGGAAGGCAACGCTAACCTCCAGGGTGCAACCATCACCTTGAGCGGCCAGGCTTCCATGAGCGCTACTACCACTGCAACTGGCGGTTATGCATTCGTTAACCTGATCAAAGGAAACGACTTCACCGTAACGCCACAATTGGACAAAAACCACCTGAATGGGGTTTCTACTTTTGACCTGGTATTGATCCAGAAGCACATCCTGAATGTACAGGCCCTGAACAGCCCATACAAAATGATTGCTGCTGACGTCAACAACTCTAAGTCAATCACTACTTTGGACTTGATTGCCCTGCGCAAGTTGATCCTGAACATCGACCAAAGCTTCCAGAACAACACTTCCTGGAGATTTGTAGATGCAGCTTACAATTTCCCAAATGCCAGCAACCCATGGGCGGCTAGCTTCCCAGAAGTTGTAAACATCAACGACTTGGCTGGAAACATCAACGCTAGCTTTGTAGCCGTTAAAGTGGGTGATGTCAACGCAAGTGCTGCGGTAAGTTCTGCTGCTTCTGCTGAAGTACGTACTGCTGGTACATTGGACATCAATGCTGCTGACGCTGCCTTGAAAGCTGGTACTGAGTACAGTGTAGAATTCTCTGCTGCTGACCTGAAGAACATCCAGGGTTACCAGTTCGCATTGAACCTGGACAAGAGCAAAGTTGAATTGGTAGACATCGTTTACGGTGTAGCCAAAGCTGAAAACTTCGGTGTATTCCAGAGCGAAGGAGTGATCACCACTTCCTGGAATGGTGAAGCCAAGCAAGGTGCTTTGTTCACTTTGGTACTTCGTGCCAAAGCTGACGCTCAACTGAGCAGCGCACTGAGCCTGAACTCGTGCGGACTACGCTAAAGGTTTCAACCAGGTTATCCTCAAGGCCACTGATTTGAACGCTTCTGGTGTGTTGTATTACACCCTCGAAGCTGACGATTTCACTGCTACCAAGAAGATGATTATTGTTGAATAATCTGATGGATAAACCCACGAAGAAATTTGTGGGTTTATCTAATTCCACGATAATAAGTGCAAGGGGCTGTCCAGATTTTGGACAGCCCCTTGTTTTTTCCCTTTTTATATTACCTTTTCAATCACTTCTTTGATACTCCGATATACCGGAAGTTGAGCGTTTTCCAAAAAAGTAGCCGGCACTACCCATTCGGCAATTTCAATATCTTCTTCCGTTTGAGGAACCAAAACGGTTTGGATCGTTTTCATTCGGTACCAATACGTTCTTTTGAGAATTCTTCTTTCTTTAGGATCACGGTAAGTGTGATAGGTATGGCACAAGAAATCACCTAAAACAATTTGGCCAATACCCGTTTCTTCCTCCACTTCTCTAACTGCTGCTTGAGCAGGGGTCTCCCCCGGATCGATTTTACCCTTGGGCAAATCCCAAGACCCTCGACGATAAATCACCAAAAGTTCATTTTCGGCATTAAAAACGCAACCACCTGCGGCCTCAATGAGTTTAAAGTTAGAGTAAAAATCTTTGCGAAGTTGTTCAAGATCTTCTGAAAAAATAGTGATTGACTCCAATTGCCGTCCTTTTTCCAGCATATCCGCATAATTGAGGAAAATTTTTGGAGAGCCATTGTACCGTGCAATGATGTGGTCTTTATCGCCAGGAACCTGTTGACTCAAAGCCATATCAGCCGATAAAATGAATGGAATGTCGTTAATGTAGATTTTGTACATTTGTGCTTTTATTTTGTCTACCAAAAACCAAAGTCAGTTTGGAAATGAATTTTGCCACTGAAGTAGCTAAAAACTTATTGCAAATAAAGGCAATAAAATTAAGTCCACAAAAACCCTTCACCTGGGCATCTGGACTCAAGTCCCCAATATATTGTGACAATCGAACTTTACTTTCTTATCCAGCAATCCGGGATTTAGTGGTAAAGGGCTTTGTCGAAAAAGCACAAGTATTCCCTAGTTTTGACGTAGTTGCTGGCGTTGCTACTGCGGGAATTCCTCATGGTGCCTTGTTAGCGGACCGTTTAAAACTTCCTTTTGTTTATGTTCGCGCCAAAGCCAAAGAACATGGCCGACAAAACCTAATCGAAGGGGAAATCCGGGCCGGACAGAAAGTCTTGGTGGTAGAAGATTTGATTTCCACTGGAGGAAGTAGTCTGCAGGCGGTAGAAGCATTACGCGCAGAAGGCTGTATCGTAGTAGGCGTGCTGGCCATTTTTTCGTATGAATTTCCAGTCGCCACGGAGTCATTTAAAGCAACAAACTGCCAATTAGAGACACTCAGCAACTACAGCGTCCTAACCCAAGTAGCCATTGATTCAGCCTATGTAAGTCACGAAGACCAGGAAACTTTACGCAAGTGGAGACAAGATCCTGAGCTTTGGAGTACCCAATGGCAAAACTGAAAAATATTATTCTGCTCACTAACGAGGTCTACCAAAGGATAATTTTTATATTTATCCGTTAGTTTAGTACCAACAAATTCATTATGTCGGTGATTACAGCTCAATCTGAAAAATTTTTATTTCAGTACCTCAATAATGCCTCTCCAACGGGATACGAATCAGCAGGTCAAAAACTTTGGCTTGACTACATTCACCCTTTTGTACACGAAACGGGTTTGGACAATTATGGGACTGCATATGGCATCATCAATCCAGGCAAGGATTTCAGGGTGGTCATAGAAGGACACGCTGACGAAATTTCCTGGTTTGTTAACTTCATTACCGACGATGGGTTTTTACACCTCGTTCGAAATGGAGGCTCTGACCAGATGATTGCTCCTTCAAAACGGGTCAATATCCATACCCCGAAAGGAATTGTAAAGGGAATTTTTGGATGGCCAGCCATCCATACCCGCAGTGGCGAAGACAGTAACTTGTCTCCCAAGGTGGACAATATTTTCATAGATGTTGGTGCAAAAAACAAGGAAGAAGTCCTCGAAATGGGGGTTCACGTCGGGTGTGTACTCGTTTATGAGGATGAAGCAATTTTGCTACAAGATCGTTATTACGTAGGTCGCGCCCTGGACAACCGGATGGGAGGTTTTTGCATCGCGGAGGTGGCCAGACTGATCCACGAAAACAAACTTGAGCTACCCTACAGCCTTTACTTCGTCAATTCAGTACAAGAAGAAATTGGTTTGCGGGGTGCGGAGATGATTGCGCAAAGCATCAAACCCAACGTTGCCATCATTACCGACGTAACCCACGACACCAACACCCCTTTGATTAGCAAGAAAAAATTTGGGGATGTAAAATGTGGCAATGGGCCTTCAGTAACTTATGCTCCAGCAGTACACAACAAACTCCTCGCACTAATTATTGAGGCCGCTACGGAAAATGAAATTCCTTTTCAACGGGAAGCAGCTTCCCGGCGGACCGGTACCGATACTGATGCATTTGCTTATTCGAATGGAGGAGTGCCTTCCGCGTTGATTTCTCTTCCCTTGCGTTACATGCACACCACCGTAGAAATGGCGCACAAAGACGATGTCAACAATGTCATCAAACTCATTTATCAATCATTGAAAAAAATTGAATACCAGCACAACTTCAAATACTTCTAAATGAATCGGCTTGCTCCAGTGTGGGATACACTAGTGGGTAGCAACCTTTGGCTCGCCATTGGAGCAAGCATGATGACTTCAGCTTCCATTTTTTACCTCACTGGTACTTGGCAAGGTTCTTTTTTAGCAGCATGGGTATTTTGTGCTACCCTGTGTTTGTACAATTGGCATCGGCTGATCAGCCCACATAAGGAGTCCAACAATACTTCTCCCTGGGCACAAACAAACCGCAGAATTGTAGTTGGCCTGACCGCATGTACGGGTATTGCCGCTCTGGTCCTGTTTGTTTTTCTCCCCACAAGAGCACAACTATCGCTCCTGTTTCCCAGTTTATTGGGTTTGAGTTATTCATTGCCTATCTTGCCCGGATCAAAGCGCCTGCGCGATGTACCACGTTTAAAGATTCCTGGTCTTGGCATCGGTTTGGGCATGGGTGGTAGTCTATCTGCCTTGGTTGCACCTCGAAATCCCCATTCATGGTTACAGTGCTTTGGTATATGCAGAAAAATGGTTGTTTTTTTTTGCCATCGCCATTGCCTTTGACATCCGGGATGTGGTTTTTGACAAAAACCGGGGTACCCTTACTTTACCCGGAAAATTTGGGGTGAATTTTGCAAAAATCTTAGCACAATTGGCGTTGCTCATCGCCATTGGATTGTCCTACTATTTGTATACATCATCGTACTACACTGATGCTATTTTTGGAGGAACTACCTTCTCGCTCCTCAGTACCGGGGTATTGATTTCTTTTGCTTCACCCCAACGTTCCAGCTATTTTTTTGAAGGATTATTGGATGGCATGTTGATCCTTCAGCCATTGGCCATTTGGGTACTAAGTTGAAAAGTTTAGGGTTGAAAAGTTGAAGTGAACACACTTCGGCTTCGCTCGGCGACCGTTCACATCAACTTTTCAACCCTAAACTTTTCAACTCATTTCAGTTCTTGAATCGCCCGCTCAATCACGGTATCCACACCACGGTCGCGATCTGATTTTGTCAAAATGACTTGAATATCCGGCGGCACTCCATTCTCAAAATTCTCGCCCGCCGGGCTTAAAGTTTGAGAAATTGAAAAGCGATAAGTCCAACCATTGGGCATTTGGCCACCATTGGGTAATCCCAAGCCCCCGCCAGATTTATCGCCAATTACGATCATATTGTCAACCTCACGGGCACCTAGTGCAAAAAACGAAGCTGCACTAAAGGTTCCTCGATCAATGAGTACCGCAATTTTTTTACCATATTTAAAGCGGTTTTCATCGGGTTCAGCATAAGCAGGTTGAGGGCCTGCAAAATCGTCTTTACCGGGACCAGACTTGAGGAACGAATTGTACAGTAAGGTTTTTTCAGAAACCAGCTGATTTAAAATTTTAAAAATATTCGCCGCGCTACCACCTCCATTTTGCCGAATGTCCAGAATAAGACCCTGCGTATTGCGGTAATAGCTCAGGATGTAAGCAACGTGTGCCGGAGCTACCCGATCCTCAAAAGAATTATAGCGGACGTAGGCGATCTTTTTATCTGCACCCACCACATTGTGCTGAAAGGGGCCAGTAATGATGTAATCGTTTTTGAGATAGTTCTCGCGCACGACCCGCAAATCGATGTTTTCTGGTCCCAACAAGTCAAAATCAAACCTGGACTGGCGAAAAGGAGAAATCAAATTGACATGGCCGTCTTGTAACTCATTGAGCATCGAAAACAGTACTTTAAACAACTCATCGCTAGTCATTTTGTCTTTGATTTGAGCAGCGTATTTGGCATTCATGGCCTGCCAATCAATTTTTTTGTACTCAAAAAAAGAGTATTTCTCATTGCATTGTCTCCACAAATAGTCAAAGTTTTCGCGCGGATTGTCCGTTGCTTCCTGATCAAAAATCAGGGTTTCGCAAGAGACCAGCAACAATGAGAGACAAAAGCAAATTACAGCTCCTCGATTCATGGTTTTTCATTAATTTAAACGAATCATCATGCCCAGTTGAACTTGATGGTGGCTCAGTTCCAAACGATTGATTTCGCCCGGGCTGCGTTGTGCATCCCATAGATAGGTGAAACGCAAAACGTTGCCGTTGAGCAGGTAATAATACCCATCACTGCGCCAATGGAAACGTAGTCCACCAAACTGAAGTTTATTGTTGTTGAAAACATCGGATTCCCCATCCGAAAAATCGTCGATGTACGCGTAATCCGGACGCCAGGCAGAGTTGAGCATGGGCAGGCTCAATTGGGTACTGAACTTGATGTGCCGGGTACCCGCACGTTGGCGTATGAACAGAAATTTTCCCGCAGACTGCTCATGACTCGTCCTCCAGTTGAGTTTTCCCGTAGCAAACAGCGTATTGATGCTTTCCCAAGCCAGCGATGCATTTAAAAACGCCGGGGTGACGCGCTGGCTGGAATAGCCACCTATGTGCAATCCCGCACGAAAATCGAATTTGCCTTCGTCTTTTTCCCAAAATTTGTAGAGGAATCGGCCGTTATAAAAAAAAGTAGTGGTTTCAGAAAAAAAGGTGGCTACTTTTTCCACACTGCTCTCCCCCACCCCAACGCCACCGTCAATGGCGATGTCCCAACGTGTACCTTCAAAATCCAGTTCGGCCATACCGCCAAAGAGCAAGCCCCGATAAATCAGTGGAGAAACACCCTGGTCTTTACTACCTTGATAATCCAGCAAAGTGGAAACACTGAGGTATTTTCCATAACGTAAGTCGGTCTGTGTGCTCTTTTCCTGCGCCACCAGTCTAGGGGTCGCCCCAAGAAAAACAAGGCCATATAGCAATAAAATGTTCTTCATTAGAAATGGGTTACTATTGGGGATTAAGCGTACAAAAATTTTCGAAAATTATTGAAAGAAACCCATATTTTTCGCAAAAGTTGAAACATCCGTATGCAAACCGACACACTCCACATCCGCCCCATTGAACAGCAGGACAACCTCCAAATGGCCAAAATTATTCGCGAAGTAATGACAGCCTATGGAGCAGTTGGCGATGGTTTTTCCATCAACGATCCCGAAGTTGATCAGATGTACGAATTTTATCAAGAATCTGGATGTAGTTATCTGGTGTTGAGTGACGGCCAACAGGTATGGGGAGGTGGTGGCATTGGCCCCTTGGTGGGAGCTGAACCAGGCATCTGCGAGCTAAAAAAGATGTATTTTTTACCCGGTGTACGCGGCAAAGGTATGGGACAACGAATCGTCAACGCCCTGATAGCCGAAGCCCAAAAACTGGGCTACCAAACCTGTTACCTCGAAACCCTGGAACGAATGACCGAAGCCAAAGCTTTGTACCTAAAAATGGGCTTCAAAAAACTTTGCGGCCAGTTGGGCAATACGGGCCACGGTGGTTGTGATTCTTTTTATTCCAAAGAAATTGCCTGAACTACTTGCGATCCTGATAATGGCTCTCGTAATATTGCTGATAAGCACCGGATGTAACGGCTTCCAACCAATCGGTATGTTCCAAATACCATTGCGCAGTACGTCGTAGTCCGTCCTCAGGGTTCACCAGTGGTTCCCAGTTCAATTCATTTTTCAGTTTGCTGGCATCAATGGCATAACGTCGGTCGTGCCCTGGCCGATCTTTGACAAAGTGAATCAATTGTCGTGAAGTACCCGCGCTACGGCCCAAAAGTTCATCCATGACGTCGCAGAGATAATGCACCAAATCGATGTTCCGGCGTTCGTTATTGCCGCCAATGTTGTACGTTTCTCCAATCTTGCCCCGGTGGTAAATCAAGTCAATCGCCGCCGCATGATCTTCTACCCACAACCAATCGCGCGTGTACAAGCCGTCTCCATAAACGGGTAACGGTTTGTTGTTGCGGATATTATTGATCATTAAAGGGATCAGCTTTTCCGGAAACTGATAGGAGCCATAGTTGTTCGAGCAGTTGGAAACCAAAATGGGCAATCCATAAGTATGGTGATAAGCACGCACCAACATATCCGAACCCGCTTTGGAAGCCGAGTAAGGCGAGCGTGGATCATAGGCCGTTTCTTCGGTAAAAAATCCAGTTTCACCCAAAGAACCATACACTTCATCTGTAGAAATGTGGTAAAAACGTTTGTTGCTGGCATCCGGCCAATTGGCTTTAGCTACATTCAACAAATTCAGGGTGCCCAGGATGTTGGTTTCCACAAAGGCCAAAGGATTACTGATGGAGCGATCTACATGGGATTCGGCAGCCAGGTGAATGACCCCATCGAATTGGAATTCGTCAAATAGACCTTGTATCAAATCATGGTCGCGGATATCCCCTTTGCGAAAAACGTAGTTGGGTGCATTTTCTACATCGGCCAGGTTGGCCAAATTCCCTGCGTAAGTCAGCAAATCCAGATTGACAATGCGGTATTGTGGATAGTTTTTGACCAGTCTTTTGACCAAGTGGGTGCCGATGAAGCCAGCGCCGCCGGTAAGGAGTATGTTGTGCATGTTATTTGGGTTCGGGGGTTCGGGGGTTCGAGGGTTCGAGGGTTCGAGGACTAAACTCAACCCTTGAACACCGGAACCCTCGAACTCCCGAACCCTAAATTACTACGGTTTTAAAATATTCATACGTACGCAAGAGCCCTTCGGCTCGAGGTACTTTGGGTTCCCAGCCAAGGATATTTCTTGCTTTGGTAATATCCGGTTGACGTACTTTGGGGTCATCTTCCGGAAGTGGACGATAATCGATGTAAGCATTGGGGTTGCCCACTAAATCGATGATTTCCTGAGCAAATTGCAAGATGGTACATTCATCGGGGTTGCCCACGTTGACGGGTTTGTTGTAATCGCTCAACAACAAGCGATAAATGCCCTCCACCAAATCGTCAACATAACAGAAAGAACGGGTTTGGGAGCCATCTCCAAAAACCGTAAGCCCTTCTCCTCGAATGGCTTGTGAAAAAAAGGCAGGCAAAACCCTTCCATCTTCCACCCGCATGCGGGGGCCGTACGTATTGAAGATGCGAATAATGCGGGTATCTACTTTGTGAAAAGTATGGTAAGCCATGGTGATCGCCTCCAAAAAACGTTTGGCTTCGTCGTACACCCCACGTGGGCCTACAGGGTTGACGTTTCCCCAATATTCTTCCGATTGGGGGTGTTCCAAGGGATCTCCGTACACTTCCGAGGTAGATGCCACTAAAATGCGGGCATTTTTTTCCCGAGCCAGCCCCAACATGTTGTGCGTACCCAAAGCGCCAACCTTCAAGGTTTGAATGGGCATTTTTAAATAATCGATGGGGCTTGCTGGAGAAGCAAAATGCAAAATGTAGTCAAGTTTACCAGGAACATGCACAAACTTGGTGATGTCGTGGTGGTAATACTCAAATTCCTTCAGTGGGAACAAGTGCTCAATGTTTTGGATGTTTCCAGTCAGGAGATTGTCCATGCCAATCACGTGGTAACCCTCCTTAATGAACCGATCGCTGAGGTGTGAGCCTAAAAATCCGGCAGCGCCAGAAATGAGAATTTTTTTCACTGGAAATTTTTTACATCAACTTTTTAATAAGCAGGCCAAAGATAAACTTCGACGGCTGCTTTACCTAAAACATTTTTTAAGGAAATCCAGAAAAGCTTAGTTTTACCCTCACAAAAGCCACCATCAATCATGATACCAAAGCTGCTTTTTTTTGTATTAGGCCTGTGCTTTCTCCCTGGCTTATGGGCACAAGGTACTTTAACTGAACCTAAAGGTGTACTCTTGACCAGGTTTACCTATGGCCTACAGTTGCCTGCAGGAACCCTTAAAGAACGTTTCGGGACAAATTTCATTGCCGGAGGCGGGCTGGATTGGCAATGGGGGAAAAAAAACTGGGTATTGGGCATAGACGGACAATACCTGTTCGGGAATACGGTTAAAGAAGACCCCCTTGCCAGCTTGCGCACTGTAGAAGGTTACCTCATTGGCAATGACCGCGAAGTGGCTGATATCCCCCTGCGGGAAAGAGGGTGGTATCTTGGGCTTACTGCAGGAAAAGTATTTCCGGTAAATGACAAACAATCTCCGCGGGCCGGCTTTCGCGTTAACTTCGGACTGGGCTATCTCCAGCACAAAATCCGCATCCAGGATGACCCTTTGCGTTCGGTTCCCCAACTGGCTACAGTGTACAAAAAAGGATACGATAGGTTGAGCAATGGCTTGGCGTTGCAACAATTTTTCGGTTACCAGGCCCTGAGCAAAGACCGGCGTAGCAATTTCATTGGAGGCTTAGAGTTTTTCCAAGGTTTTACCCGTGGGCGGCGCAGCTTTGATTTCGCTACCCAAAGCGCCACAGCCAAAGGGCGGGTCGATGTGTTGATGGGCATCCGAGTGGGCTGGATTTTACCTTTCTACGCAGATAAAGCCGAAGACATTTATTACTAAAAGTACCTACATGCACTGCTTGTACACTACTGGAATTCGATTGTATCTCTTGTTGATTCGTTTGGCCGCTTTTTTTCACCCAAAAGCCAAATTGTGGTGGCGTGGCCGCCAAAACTGGTCGCAAAACCTGTCTCGTGCGCTTGCCAGCAAACGTGCCCCAGGACAAGTCACGATCTGGGTGCACAGTGCCTCCCTGGGGGAATTTGAACAAGGTCGTCCTTTGATGGAAGCGGTCAAACGCCAATACCCCGAAGTGTTTATCCTACTGACCTTTTTTTCTCCTTCTGGATTTGAGGTCCGCAAAAATTATCCAGGTGCAGATCTGGTGTGTTACCTGCCACCTGATTTGCCGCGTACCGCTCGTCAGTTTTTACACATCGCCCAACCCCAATTGGCAGTATTTGTGAAATACGAGTTTTGGTACAATTTTTTACAGGAATTGCAGCGAGAAAAAATTCCGGTATGGCTCATCGCCGCACTGTTCCGCCCCCAACAACCTTTTTTCCAAAGTTGGGGCGCATGGTACCTCAACATCCTGAAAGGTTTTGACCATTTTTTTGTACAAAATCAAGACTCAGCTGATCTATTGGAAAAACACGGCATCCAGAAATACACCCTGGCTGGTGACCCCCGCATCGACCGGGTTTTACAAATTGCCGCAGAAGGAAAACAATTTCCAAGCATCGAAGCTTTTAAAAAAGACGCCCCAATCTTAATGGCAGGCAGCACCTGGGCTCCGGATGAAGCTGTACTGGCGCAATTGTGGGAAGACCCCAATCGGTGCGCAGGCTGGAAACTGGTCATTGCGCCACATGAGATTGAGGCTGCTCACTTGGAACAAATTGAACAGAAATTTCCTGGACAATGTGTGCGGTATTCCCAGTTTAAACTGGAAAATCACCAAAATCTTACCGTTATGATCATCGACAACATCGGCATGCTATCCGCCTTGTACCGCTATGCCGACATTGCTTACATCGGCGGTGGATTTGGCTCAGGCATTCACAACACCCTGGAGCCTATGGCTTTTGGATTACCCGTGATTTTTGGCCCCAAATACCAAAAATTTACCGAAGCGCTTACCACCCTTGAATTGGGAGGGGCTTTTGTGGTGCATACCGCAGAAGAGTTGATCAATACCTTTGATCAACTAAAATCGCCTGCGTTTAAATCAACAGCTTCCCACGCGGTTCAACACTATTTACAACAGAATCAGGGGGCGACTGAAAAAATCATCAAACGCCTGGAGTTGTTCCTCTCCTCATGAGTTCAATTGAATGGTATTTCAATTTTCGATCACAACCCTAGGACTTAGCGCTTATTTAATATTTTTGCACATGGTTAATTTTGACGCCTTCAATCAAGTAAATGTTTTGGTCATCGGAGATGTGATGATCGACCGCTATCTGCGGGGAAGCGTTTCACGCATTTCGCCGGAAGCACCCGTTCCAGTAGTCAATTTGGAAGGAGAAGATCTGCGTCTAGGTGGCGCCGCCAACGTTGCCCTGAACATTCGGGCCATGGGTGCAACGCCTATCCTATGTAGTGTTGTTGGGGATGACGAAGAAGGACATATATTCAGGAAACTGCTTCCTGAATATGGGCTGATCAACCAATACATTTTACAATCGCCCCAACGCCGCAGCACCGTAAAAACACGGGTGATGGCCGGAGCGCAACACCTTTTAAGGCTGGATCAAGAAGATACTCATGACTTGAGCGAAACCGAGACACTACAACTCATGCAAGTTGTGCACGAGGTTTTGGAAACCCAAGAGATCCACGTCATTCTGTTCCAGGATTACAACAAGGGCGTTTTGTCGTCCAAAGTCATCCGCGAAGTCATTCTGGAATCGCTCAAACGCGACATTCCTACGGCCGTAGATCCCAAGTTCAACAATTTTTGGGCCTACAAGCACATCACCCTCTTTAAACCGAATCTCAAAGAAATTCGGGCTCAAGCGCCCATGCCCGTACAAGCGACCTTGAATTCCTTGCAAGAAGCCACCGCCTACATCCATTCTCAACTGGGCAATCAGCATACCTTGATCACCCTCTCGGAAAAAGGCCTGTTTTTGGAAACCGCCGGGAAAGGTACCATCATTCCGACCCAACCTCGTGCCGTGGCCGATGTTTGCGGCGCCGGTGATACGGTGATTGGCATTGTAGCATTGGGATTGGGGCTACGTATGGATTTGAATGAAGTGGCACTGTTGGCCAATTTGGCGGGTGGCCAGGTGTGTGAAAAAGTAGGGGTAGTACCCGTAGATAAAGTCCAATTGCAGGAAGAATACCTGACGCAGCTTACGAACTTGGGTGTGTCTTAGGTGTCTGAGGTTTCTTAGGTGGTGAAAATATCCGTTCTTTTTCACCACCTAAGAAACCTCAGACACCCTAGATTCACCTTAGCTTTTGGGTACGCTGTCCGATCAGTATGTATTGTTAAAGGTATTGCGCCAAAAGCCGATGAAAATGATGCACACAAGGCTCACGCTTCGGTGAAAAACGTCCGGTTTGGTAAAACCGTGACTGGATGCCCCGTTGCACGTTTTCCACCACAAATTCATCTTCGCGCTCCACTTTGTCCAAATCCGCGCCCGCACTTTGTTCCATTTTGCTTTCATCGTACACATACATGATGAAACGCACCTTACATTGTTTGATCGACATGGGTTTGACGATGTTTACACTCAAACCCCAGGGATAAAAATTGAACATCATGTTTGGAAACACCCAAAAGTAATAACCCGCCACCCTTTTGCCGTAATCGACATGGCCTTCGGGCAAATCAAAACACTCCGTTGCGGCGTCACCAATGCCGATTTGCAAATTGCAATACTCAAAAACTTCAGTATCATAGGCGTCATAATCCAGGGCCTGATTGAGTCCGGGATGTACAAAAGGAATGTGGAATCCTTCCAGGTAATTGTCACAATACAAGGCCCAATGGGCATTCACCAAATAATCACGGCTCCATTCCGGGGCGTAACGAAATTGTGCCAGCGGCATAAAGCCGATCCGTTCCTGTAACACGTCGATCACTTTTTGAAAATCAAAAGCGGGGTCGAGCGAGACAAAAGGAAATTGTGCCCAAAATGCAGTGGGAATCTCAGTCAGGTGATCGCAAGGCCGGGGGAAATCCAGTGCTTCTTTAAATTCCGGCATGAACTCCATTTGCCCATTCAGGTCAAAACGCCGTCCGTGGTAGTTGCACACCAATTTTTTGTACACTCCGGGGTTGTGTACCAAAATATTGCCCCGGTGGGTACACACATTGCTGAAACACTGCACCTGCCCTTCATTGTCCTTGCGTAAAAAAAGGGGCTCGTTGACAAAGCCGGGTATAATTTGAAAGGGAAAAACGGCTCCGTTTTGCTCCAGGTTTTCTCCGGTTTCAATCCACTGCCAACTGCGGGGAAGAGGGAATCGCGCATGGCCTCAAATACTGCTGGGTTGCGGTAAAACTCGGCAGGGAGGGTTTCGGCGCGCTGGATGTCGGGATGGACGGTAATTGAATTTGAGGGTTTTTGCATAGATGAAAGTTTTTGTCAATTTAACTGGGCTAATTGGGTTTATTCAATTTCCTTCTAGCTCTACACTCCGCCGATGATGCTGCACGTGGTACACCGTAAAATACAACAGCTCCCGCAAAGTCAACTTCCCAATCAATGGATGTGGTGCCTGCAATTGATCCAGTTCTGCTTCGCTCAAAGACTCTACCAGTCGGTTCAAACGGCTGATCAAGTGGGTTAATTTCGCCGTTCCAGTAGATTGAAAAGACGCTCCCGCTACTTTAGGTTCATACGCCTTTGGAGATTTTCCTCCACTGGCCAAAGCATCCTGGTACGTTTTGACCAGGGTATCGTAATCCATGGAGGGTCTTTTAGCCTGACCAAATACCAAACGCAGCAAAAACTTCGGTAAACTCAATCCCATCACCACCGGGCTTACGCTGCGAATCAAGTGATCCAGTTGCTGCGCAGCCGACCATTTCCCTTCCGCGTGATGGTTGAAATCGACCGTGCTGAAACTTTGGATCAAATCACAAAATTCAGCGTAGTGATCCTCCAGGTTTTGAGCTATTTCTCGTTTATCCATTTTTGTCATTTGTCATCACAAGTATAGTCAAAATGGTGTATTTTTTCGGCGCAAAACCAAAATTTACATACAATGGATCGCTTATCTGTACCAAATGAAACCCGCGCCATCCCACCAGCTGCGCGTTTTTTAAAAAAATTACAATTGTCCGTCCTATTTTCCTTGCTCATCCTGGTGCGCAGTTACGCTGACGAAGGCATGTGGTTGCCCATGCTCCTGGGGCAACAGGTTTACCAGGACATGGTCAAAAGAGGCCTAAAACTCAAGCCCGAGCAGCTTTACAGCATGAACCAGGCTTCCATCAAAGACGCGATTGTAATCTTCGGGGGAGGCTGTACTGGTGAAATTGTCAGCGAGCAAGGGCTGGTTTTCACCAACCACCACTGTGGTTACAGCCAGATTGCTGCCGCTTCCAGTGTGCAAAACAACTACTTGCGCGATGGTTTTTGGGCCATGGACAAAAGTAGTGAAATCCCTTCGCAAGGCTTACAAGTGCGTTTTTTACGCAGCATCGACGATGTGAGCGCCAAAATTCTCGAAGCCGCGGGCAACCTCAAAGGCGCTGAACGACTGGCCAAAATCAATGAAGCAGCACAAAGCTTGATCACTGCCTCCGTAGCGGGTGACGAATTCAAAGCCGCCGTGATTGTTCCCATTTTTAAAGGCCGCCAGTACCTGATGTACAGCTACGACGTGTATAAGGATGTACGCCTGGTGGGCACTCCACCCGAAAGCATCGGCAAATACGGGGGCGATACCGACAACTGGGAATGGCCGCGCCATACGGGTGACTTCTCGGTATTCCGCGTGTACATGAACGCAGCGGGCAAGGCCGCCAATTATGCGGCTGACAATGTGCCCTACAAACCCAAGTACTTCCTGCCCGTAAGCATCAAAGGGTTTTCCGATGGCGACTACGCCATGATTTATGGCTATCCTGGCAGCACCAACCGTTACGAGACTTCGGCAGGCATCAAACTGAGTACCGACATCAACAACCCAACCCTGGTCAAGTTGCGCGATATGCGCCTCAAGTACATGTTTGAAGAAATGCGCAAAAGCCCGGCCACCAAGTTGCAACTGGGGCCAGAATACGCCAGTGTAGCCAACTACTGGAAGTTCTTCGACGGCGAGACCAAACAACTGATCAAATACGACATTTATGGCCAAAAGAAAAAAGTGGAAGAGGCTTTTACCACCTGGGCTAAAGGCAAACCGGAATACGAAAATCTTTTTGCTGAGGTAGAAAAAACCTACACGGATTGGCGGCCTTACGCCATGCACCGCCAGTACATCGTGGAAGGCATCACGGGTTGTCGTTTGGTACGCGCTGCGGCTCGTTGGACCGAATTGGAGGCCTTACTAAAACGGGGAGATGATCCTAAAGGATTGCTGCGTGCCCTGGATGCAACACGCAGCAGTTACCTCGCCAATTACAACCTCAAAGCCGACAAAAGTATCCTGGCTTCAGTCGTCATGACCTTCCTTACCGACATTGAAAGCAACCAACATCCGCAGGGTTTTTACGAGATGTTGTTCCGCAAATACAGCAACATCGAAACCAGTCCTTTTAAGGCTTTTGCCGAAGATGTGTTTACGAATTCAATGATGGTGGATGACAAAAAATGGGCCGCCTTCAAGGAAAAACCTACGTTGGAGGCCTTGACTGCTGATCCAGCCTTTACCGTAGTCAACGCCTTCTTGAAGAACTGGGAACAAAACTACCAGTCGAAATTTGTGGAGTTCAGCAGCCGCAACGAAGACCTGGGCCGCACGTACCTCAAGGGTTTGTTTGAGATGAACCCCACCCGGATGAACAGCACTTACCCTGATGCCAACTTTACGATGCGGGTGTCTTACGGTTCCGTAAAAAGTTACAAACCAAAAGACGCAGTGATGTACGATTACGCCTGTACGTTATCCGGTGTAATGGCCAAATACAAGCCTGGCGATTACGAGTTCGACCTGCCCAAAAAATTCCTGGACTTGTACAAAGCCCGCGATTTTGGCCAGTACGTAGATCCCAAGTACAACGATGTAGTGGTCAGCTTCATCACCACAAATGACATCACGGGCGGAAACTCAGGCTCTCCGGTGATCAACGGCAAGGGGGAATTGTTGGGGCTGGCTTTCGACGGCAACTACGAAGCCCTGAGCCACAAGCTGGCTTTTGACAAAGACCTCAACCGCACCATTTGCGTGGATGTCCGCTACATGCTGTGGTGCATTGAAAAATTAGGGGGCGCGAAGCACATTGTGGATGAGTTGAAGTTGGTGAAGTAGACGGTAGGCTTCGTCCTAAAAGCGTATTTCAAAAGCGACAGTTTAACACAAGGAACATAAAGGGAAGCACAAAGAACACTAGCAAGCGCTCTTCTTGTGTGCTTTGTGCTTTCCTTTATGTCCCTTGTGTTAAAAATAAAACCTATCCAATCCCCAAATTCGATTTAAAAATTTTCACGGCTACAGCCAACAAAATGACCCCCATAAATTTGCGAACGACCAACAATCCTCCCCGCCCCAATAGTTTTTCGATCAGGCGCAAAGAGCGCAGAACCAGGTAAATGATCAATAAATTGAGCAAAATGCCGATCACAATCGTGAGGGAATCGTAATTGGTTTTGAGCGAAATGACGGTCGTCAGGGTTCCAGAACCGGCAATGAGCGGAAAAGCTACAGGGACCAGACTCCCCGTTTGGTTCTCGTCTTCTGATTTAAAAATATCGATGCCCAGGGTCATTTCCAAGCCCATGATGAAAATCAAAATCGAACCCGCTACGGCAAAAGATTTTAAATCAACACCCAATACGTGCAGGAAAGCTTCGCCTACAAATAAAAAAACCAACATCAAGGCCCCGGCAAAGATGGTCGTTTTCCAGGCCTGGATTTGCCCGATGCGCTCGCTGATCGAGATGAGTATGGGTACATTGCCTAGCATGTCGATGATGGCAAAAAGGGTAAAGGTGACGGTGAAGATGTGGTCGAAATTCATGTGGTGGGTGGATTTTGGTGGAGATGAAGATACAAAAGTTAGCAGCTTAAAAAAATGTTTGATTCATTCACTGTCGCATTTGCTTAATTTTGGTTCGGTTAAAGACAGCTGAAAGTGAAAAGTAAATTCAATGATATGCTCCAAGTACTCCAAGAACACATTACCAAACATTTAGGAAAAACCCCTGAGCGACTCGAAGAAGTAAGCAATGCTTTCGAACCGCTGCAACTCAAACGAGGGGCTTTTTTACTTCGTGATGGGGAAATCTGCAAACATGTCTACTTCATTGTTGAAGGCTGTTTGCAGGTATTTGTAATCGACAAGAATGGCAATGAATCAACCCGTGAGTTCTATACCGAAGAGCAGTGGGTTACGGATATCATGGGGTTCAAAAATCAACAAGCTTCAAAAGAATACATCAAATGCATCGAGCCTTGCAAGCTACTCCGTATTCATTACGATGTATTTCAGCGCTTTTCATCCGATATTCCTGCCTTCGCACAGATTTACCAACAAATTTTGGAGCTTTCCTATAGCAACACAGTGTACCGGGTCAACACCCTGACTTCCTTAGACGCGCTCGACCGGATCAAATGGTTGATGGAAAACAAACCCAAACTCATGACTCGCTTATCCAGTAAACTGATTGCCTCTTATCTCGGCATTAGTCCCGAAACCATGACCCGCCTCAAAGGAAAGTTGTAAACTTTAAAATTAAGTGTTCAAATCATTGACATTTATCAAGAGTCGTTGGTAGGCAATGCCGGAACTTTGTGGCATTGAATCACCAAATTGACACGCGATGAAAGAGTTTTTAATGCTGTTCTGGAATGAGTCGGGAGATGGCCAGTATCAAGTTAACCCAATGCAGGAAACCATGGCCTCTTGGCAGTCTTGGATTGGCCAAATTGCTTTAAACGGCAAACTGATTTCTACCAAACCCATTCAATGGGAAGGAAGCACAGTGGTGGGTCCTCAGATACTCCGAGCATCCTGGAACAAAAAATGGTCACTGGTTACTTGATTTGTAAAGCCGATAGTCTCGACGAGGTGAAATCCTGGGCTGCCACCTGCCCGATCTTACAATATCCCGCAGGTTATACCGAAATCCGTCCTATGTCACCCTTCGAAATCTAATCATCATGAATAAGTTATTAAACATTGGCCGCTATTTATTCCCACTCTCATTTTTGATGTATGTGGGCTTACACTTGGGCAAGCCCGAAGTAGGCGCAGGTTTTGTACCCGACTATCTTCCTTTTCCACTGTTCTGGAATTATTTCACGATGGTTTGTATTGTTTTATTCATCATCAGTGCAGTTATCGGCAAGTACGATAAATTGGCTTATGCCTTAATGGCGCTTTACGTCATTTTAATGGCCGTCCTGGTACATTTGCCGCGTGCCAACGGGCATGAACTGGGCACTGAAATGATGACGGCTGATTTGGCACGCGAGATGGAGTTGGAAATGGTAAATTTTTTCCGCAACATCATGGTTACCGGAGCACTATTGGGTTTTGCGCGCTACGTTGCAAAGGACAATCGCATCATCGGCTGATGGGCTTTTTTGATTTTGTTGCGTTACTGTCATGTGGCTCTGCTGGGGTAACGGGCAAAATCAAAAAGTTGCTAATTTGGTCAACACGAAGAAACTATAGCCTAATCTTCAAGCCTCCGATGGTCCAAAAAATATTGCCACAACTGCAAAAACTTTTCCGAGGATCTTTTGATCGGTTCCAAATCTACGCCTTCCCTAATCAACAAATTCCAATGCGCGTTTAAGAGGCCGGGATGAGCTAGTCCCTTGAGCTCAATTTCCTCATATTCTCGATCTGCGGCCAGTTCGTAACAGCCATCTTTGCCGTAGCGGGGGCGATTGTGATTCAGCCAACCGTTAAAATCGGTTTGAAATCCGATGGAGTACTTGACCTTTTGGCTGTCATTCAATTCAGCAAAAACGACCGTTGAATCCTTGGCAATTGCCGCAGCGTTGTTTTCGATAAATTGCTTCAACATCTGATAAGTAAATTTGTAATCGTCGATCGAACCCTCACAATAGCAATCCGCTCGGCTCAAACTATCCAGCATTTTCTGGTAAATTGGAAAAGATTTATGGGGTTTGAGCGCTCCACCACTCAAGGGTAGGGAGACAAATCCATTGTGCTGGTAAATCCTGATGATGTCGGCAGCGGAAATCCCACGAGGGCTATTCTGAATCGGTTGAAACCCATCGTGCGTTGAGATCGGCGGGATGTTGTGTTCAAACATGTAGTCCAGCGCGTCTTTTCTGGTCAACTCCGACATGTGCGAAATATCCGTCATGATGCCCGCATTGGCCAAATATTGGATGGCTTGTTTGCCGTGTTCGGTGAGTCTCCGGTTTTTTTCTTTGCGAAATCCCCCTTTGGCATTGATCAAGCTGGTCATCAAACCCGGCGTAATGGCGGATGCGCCGTTTTCATCATCCAGCAAATGAACCAGGGTGATGAAAGCGATGCCCTGGCTGGCCCAAAAATTGGCATCTTCCTGGCTGTTGATCAATCTCCGGCCTCCTTCAATGGAATGGATCACAATGGTTTTGTTGGTATTGGTCACCAGATCTCTGACTTCCTGCGGCGTTTTTGCCAATGCAAATTTGTCAGAATGCTTGCTGATAAAGTCATTTACATAATCGATTTGTTCGACAATGACCCTGCGCGCTTTTTTCTTGGAGGTGACCCATTCCTTACTCAGCGCACCATTGATGATGATCCTGGCACCTTGGTTGTTCTCCAGGAAGTTGGCATGGTTCACATTGGTAAAAGTGTGTTTGTAGCTACTTTTAGGCGGGTCATCGTCGGAAAAATAGGTTAAACCCTTGCCAAAAAAACCATAGGGAATATGTACGGTCATATGGCTTTGTAAATCCATAAACTCCCGGATTTCCTGGGCTTGGGAAGGTTGTAGAATAAAAAAGTAGATCAGGGCAAAATTAGTTTTCTCATGTTTATACTAACGACTAAGCAAAACCCGCATATTGTGTCATAAGCAAGGAAGTACAATTTGGGGAATGAGCCACTTTGCAAAAAAATTATTAACGGATTTTTCCTTTTAGGGCCGGGAGGTCACCATTGCTGAAGCTGGTTCTTTCCTTTGCTTTACTGATTTTGGCAATCTCCTGTCTGAACCAGCCCCCAACCCGCCGAAACCGTGCAACCGTTCCTTTCACTCTGCGGTAAAAATGCGTAAGTGAGTTATTTATAGGGATTTTTGGAACTGCTTTGAGGTCTTACAAATCAAATACCTCCTCCCTCTTTGTGTCAAAAAATCAACCACATTCCCTGGCGTGACCATATTCCCCCAACTTTTCCCGCTCCACAATAATCGGCTTTCCCGGGTCTATGAATTTAAAGAGCGAATTGGCATTGCCACCACTTGCCGCCAGCGCCGCTGTGTTTTGCACTTCGACCTTGGTATTCGTCCGCAGTCGGCAATTTCCGCCTAAAGTTGAGCGAATCGTCGCTTGGGTCAGTTTTCCATCGGCCCATTCCATATCGATGATAAATCCACCCCGCGCTTTCAGGCCCTTCACTTTCCCGGTATGCCAGGCCTCTGGCAAAGCCGGTAAAAGGTGAATCTCCCCTGCATGGCTCTGCACCAATAACTCGGCAATGCCCGCCGTAGCGCCAAAATTGCCATCGATTTGAAAAGGTGGATGGGCATCAAAAAGATTGGGGTAGGTGCCGCCGCCCTGCATGGTGGTAACATTGCTACGGATTAACTTAAAAAGGTTGGTCATCAATTTCAGCGCGTGATTGCCATCGTACAAACGCGCCCAAATGTTCACTTTCCAACCCATCGACCAGCCAGTGGCAAAATCGCCGCGCCGCTCCATCACGCGTTGAACCGCCGCAGTCAGTTCAGGATTGTTTTTTGCATTGATTTGGTTGCCGGGATGGATGGCATACAAATGAGAGATGTGGCGGTGCTGGACATCCCCATCTTCAAAGTCGACTGACCATTCTTGCAATTGGCCGTATTTGCCAATTTGGTAAGGCAACAATCGGGCCAGGTTATGCCGCACGGAATCTACCGATTTATCAGCAATCCCGAGGGTTTGGGCAGCTTCCAGATAGCGGGCAAAGGCTTCGCGTACGATCGCCATGTCCATCGTGGGGCCGGGGCTATAGGTTGCTTGTTTATTGCCTTCGTATATGAAGTTTTGTTCGGGCGAATGCCCCACGGGGGTAACCAGATATCCGGCTTCGTTTTTGACCAACCAGCCCTGGTAAAAGTCCACTACCCCCTTCAAAAGCGGGAAAACTTCATTTTTCAAAAATAGCCTATCGCCGCTGAACAAATAATGCTCCCACAAATGACTGACCAACCAGCCCCCGCCCATCGGCCAAAAGGAACAGGCGCAGTTGTCGACGGGTTCAGCGTGCCGCCAAATGTCCATATTGTGGTGGGCGACCCAACCGGGGTTGCCATACATGTTACGTGCGGTCTCCCTACCGTTGATGGCCAGTTCTTTGATGGCTTTAAAAAAGGGCTCCTGGCATTCGGCGAGGTTGGTCACTTCGGCGGGCCAATAGTTCATTTGGGCATTGATGTTGATGGTGTACGCGCCGTTCCAGGGTGGCGTCAGCTGGTCGTTCCAAATGCCTTGCAGGTTAAGTGGCTGGCCTCCGGGACGGGAACCCGCAATCATCAGGTAGCGGCCATATTGAAAATACAGGGCAGCAAAAGAAGGATCTTGACCATTCGAAAACAGTTCTACCCGCCGATCCGTGGGCAACCTGGACTGCTCGGTTTCGGCCGCCAGCTTGATCTCCACCCGTTTGAACAGGTTTTGATAATCCAGCAAATGCTGTTGGTACAGGGTAGCAAAGGATTTGTTCTCAATGCCTTTGAAATATGCGTCCAGCAATTTTGCCGGATTTTCACCTTCGTAAGCCGGA
This sequence comes from Haliscomenobacter sp., assembly GCF_016718685.1. Classification (GTDB taxonomy): domain Bacteria; phylum Bacteroidota; class Bacteroidia; order Chitinophagales; family Saprospiraceae; genus Haliscomenobacter. The sequence continues at coordinate 91,495 of NZ_JADKCX010000013.1, forward strand.
CTTTTGTCAAAACCGTTGTAGCTGGTTGCAGCACTCATCACAATGACCAGCTCGCTGGCATTTTGCACCCGAATTTTTCCATTCACATTGCTGATTGTCCCACCGGTGTGGATCACTTTTAGCCGGCTTTCAAAGGCCATGCCGAGGCCCTCGATTTGTTGATCGTACAGGAAATTTGCTGCTTCGGGTTTTCGTTCCCCCGTTTTTTCGTACAATTCAGGGTACTTGTGTTGGTCGCCCAGTTTTTCCACCAAATCGAAATTGCGGCGTAGGGCAAAACCCGGCGCACGGCCTTGCATGCGCAACACATTGCCCTGACCCAGGTATTTTGCAGTAGCCTCGTGTGGTGTAGATTGGCGTACCGTACAATTGATTTTTCCGGGGCCCGTAGCAGTCATTTTAAGCACCAAGACATGATCGGGATAGCTAGCAAAATAGGTTCTACGGCAGGTTGTACTACCCGACTGATACTCCGTAAATACAGAAGCCGTCTGCAAATCCAGCCCACGTTTGTAGGCCTTAATGCTCGATTTATCGTGTTCAACATCGAGCCACAAATCACCCATGGGTTGGGACATCTGGTGATTGCGGCCCAGCCATTCTTTGGTAATCAGGGCTTGTGCTTCCTGATACTTTTTGGCCTCTAGCAGGGCTGTTACTTGTGGGTAAGCCTTGCGCACGTTGATGCTGGTGAAAGTACCCTTGGGGTCTCCAGAATACAAGGTTCCTTCGTTGAGTTGCAGGTGTTCTTGCAGGGGGTCTCCAAACACCATGGCTCCCATGTAGCCGTTGCCGAGGGGCAGGGCTTCGGTCCAGACGCTGGCAGGCTGATCGTACCAGAGTTGGAGGTTGTTGTTTTGAGTAAAAATATAAGTGGGTAGCCCCAGTAGAAAAAAAGTACAAAAGCGCAAGGAAGCATGATGATCGGAGTTGAAGGTTAATTCATAAGGTAACTGTTGGGTTCACGCGTTCTACCAGATTTTCACAGAAGAATCCGTGAACATCTGGGAATAAATCTGTGTAGAATCTGCGTGAACATTAATATCCCCATCAATCCAGGCGCACCATCTCCCCGGTCCGCACCGAATCATCACAAGCAAATGCTACCCGCAGGCTATTCACCGCATCAGCCAAATGATCAGTCAAATCCAGGTTTTCCATAATGGCTTTGAGGAAATAGCGCTGCTCGCGGTTGCACAATTCCTGGTGATCGGGTTCATCGGTCAGGTCGATCCATTCGTCCGCTTTGGTGAATTCGTTTTGCGCGTCGATGTCGGCGTGGTGCCAACGCAAAGATTCCGTTTTGGTATGGGCATCTACACTATCCGATTTTCCGGTTCCCCCTGCATCTTTAGCCACAATCGACACACAACCTTTGGGGCCAATCACGTCTTTGACAAAAAAAGCCGTTTCACTCATCATCGGGCCCCAACCCGCTTCGTACCAGCCTACAGAGCCATCTTCAAAATGGATCTGCAATTGACCATAGTTGTAATTGCCTGCGGGAATGTCGTTGGTCATCCGGGCACCGATGGCGCTTACCCGAATGGGTTTGCTGCGGGTCATCTGACACATCACGTCGATGTAGTGTACTCCACAATCCACTATCGGGCTGAGGCTTTTCATCAAATTGCGGTGCACGTCCCACATGTACCCATGGCTCTGTTGATTGAGGTTCATGCGCATCACCAGCGGCTTGCCCAATTGTTGGGCGATTTCCACAAATTTTTCCCAGGAAGGATGATGACGCAGGATGTAGCCCACCACCACTTTTTTATTGGCTTTTTGGGCCGCTGCCACTACCCTTTCCGCACCAGCAACCGTATCCGCGATGGGTTTTTCAATAAACACATGGCAACCCGCTTCCAGGGCTTGTACACAAAACTGCTCATGGGTGTCTGGATAGGTCGAGATGCATACGGCATCGGGTTTGGTTTCTGCCAATGCCTGAGTATAATCCGAGAACAGCGGGAATCCACCGCCCAATTTTTCGTTCAGAACCTCTTTGCTTTTTCCCGTGGAAACGATGCCGCAGATGGTAAAACCGTCTGTTGATTGATAAGCCATGGCGTGCGAAGCGCCCATGTTGCCGCAGCCTACAACGAGGACTTTGATGGGTGTATGGAGCATTGATAAAGATTTTTTTCAAACGAAATAAGGAATACCGGTACAGCGTGCAAAAATGGATATAAAGTATGAGATTCAATACTGAATTTTCAAACTAATGGCTTATTTTACTCAATCTTTTGACCTCAACTAAATTCACCTAAAATGAAAATCCTATTAACCCTCATGTCTGGCTTAAGTTTGTTCAATGCAACTGCTCAGTCATCGGTAGACACGCCTCCAAAATTGAAGTTTCTGGTACACATTACCCATGGCCCCGAAGACTCTACCCGGGTGGCCTTGGGCTTTCTGGTGGCAAGAACGGCCTTAGCCGAAGGTCATTCCGTATGCCTTTTTTTAGCTGGTGATGCCGTAAAACTTATCCGCGATGAAACACTTAATGAGGTAACTGGCCTTGGAACGGGAAACTTGCGCGAACATTTTGATGCCATTGTGAAGGGTGGAGGCAAATTTTACCTTTCAGGCATGTCCAGCAAAGCCCGAGGGGTCACTGAAGCCGACCTGGTCAGTAAATCCGCTGAATTTGCCATGCCCAATGTACTGATCCGTTTGGCAGCGAAAGCGACCGCATGTTCACGTATTAGTGATCATTCATCAAAAAAACGATGCTCCATTTGGTAATCCAGGCTTTGTCATAAGTAGGATAACGATCAATTTCATCACCACCACCATTGCGTCGCGGGTCATTGGTTTTTTGCATCCATTTGTTGAGCCTGGTTTTCAGGTTTTGCCTGATAGCGTTATGTTGAACCGATTGAGCCAGGTTGTTGAGGTTGAACGGGTCTGCCTTTACGTCGTACAATTCTTCTGGGGGTCGTTTTTCAAAGCCCATTGTGAAAAATGGCTTTATCTTTTCATCCTGGGCATGCTCCATCATATAGGCCTTCGTTGGGCCACCGTCTACATCCCCGTATTCGGAAGGAGTGCCGGGAATGGTGGCGTCACCCGCCGGAGTCCGCTCCGGGCGCAGGTTTTGAATGTACAGATAATCTTTGGTGCGGATGGCGCGCATGGGGTAACCCGGATAACCCAGTTCATTTTTCCGGCACATACAATGGCGTTCGCGTTCAAGGTATACTTCTTCTCGATGCCGGGTTTTGTTTCCGGCTAAAATCGGTACCAGGCTAAGGCCATCCATTTTGTGCCCGACGGGCACCTGAGCGATGTCCAAAAACGTCGGTGCCAAATCGATCAGGTTCACAAATGTTTCGCTGCGCACATTTTGCTGGAACCTTTTGGGAAAACTAATCAAGAGAGGCACCCGAGTGCCATAATCGTAGAGGTTGGCTTTGGCATGGGGAAAAGGCATGCCATTGTCGCCAGTGATCACGATCATCGTATTTTCCAGCAAGCCTTCGTCGGTTAGTTTTTTCAATAATTCACCAATCTCCTGGTCAATCCGCTCGATTTCGGCGAAATAATCAGCCAAATCACCTCGCACATCGGGCACATCGGGTAAAAACGGCGGAACCGAAAGCTTGGTTGAGTCAATCCCGGTTCGGGTTCCATGGCCACGGTCATAAGGGCGATGGGGATCGTTGGTGCCCCACCAAAAACAAAAGGGCTGATCGGGGCCAATGCTGTCAACAAATGCATTGAACTACTGCCGATGCCCGGAAGGGTTTTCTTTATAGCCCATCTTTTCAAACTTGCCGGGAGCCCAACCTTTGCGATCAAACCCCACGGCGTAGCCATGTTTTTGCAACAAGTCTACGTAAGTGATTTCGGCAGTATCGAGTTTGCCCACCAGGTTTACCCCTTCGCCCAGATTGTGGGGGTATTTGCCCGTCAAGATGGCGGAACGTGAAGGCGTACAAGAGGGCGAAGCGCAATAAGCTTGGGTAAAAACCACTCCGGTTTTGGCCAGTCTGTCCAGGTTCGGCGTACGCAGCAAGGTATCGCCGTAAATGCTGGCAAAGGGATAACTCCAGTCATCGGCCAGAATGAAGAGAATATTGGGGCTTGGTAAAGGTTCTGGAGCGGGTCTGGAACAAGCCAGCGCCAACAAAACAGGCAAAGTAAGCAAAGTAATTTTTTTCATAAGTATCCCGGCTTTTTACCATATTTGAAGTCCAAGAAAGATAATCAAACCAACTTATGAAAAAATTAGCCTTTGCCGCATTTCTAGCTTCAATAAATTTAATTGGTCAAGCTCAAACCAGCCCAATGGACTACAACAAAACGGCCATTCAATCGTCGAAATACTGGCTCGATGTTGATTATGTAGGGGACAAAATTGTAGGGCATCGGCTCGATGTACACTTGCCCAAAAAGGGAAAAGGCCCCTACCCTATTATTGTTGCTATTTATGGAAGCGCCTGGTTTTCAAATGCTTCAAAGGGGGTTACATTTCAGGAAGGTTTGGGCCAAGTCCTGTTGAACAATGGCTTTGCCGTTGTCAGCATCAATCACCGCTCCAGTGGCGATGCAAAATTTCCGGCGCAAATCCAGGATGTCAAAGCTGCCATTCGTTTCATCCGCGCAAATGCACCCGCCTTTAATCTTGCACCTGATTTTATTGGGGTAACGGGTTGGTCTTCGGGAGGGCATTTGTCCGCTTTAACGGGCACCAGCAACAACGTGCCCAAAGAAGTGATCCAGGGTGAAGAAGTAGACATTGAAGGAACTTTAGGCAAACACTTGGGCACGAGCAGTGCCGTGGATGCTGTAGTGGACTGGTTTGGTCCGACCGATTTCCTCAAAATGGATGACTGTGGGAGTTCGTTTTCCCACAACGATGCCAAGTCGCCCGAGTCATCGCTGGTTGGAGGCCCCATTCAGGAAAACAAGGAGAAAGTTGCCACGGCCAACCCGATTTCGTATGTCAAAAAAAGCAACCCACCGTTTTTAATTTTCCACGGCGACAAAGATCCTCTCGTTCCGCATTGCCAAAGTCAATTGCTTTTTGAACAGTTGCAAGCGGCTGGTGTCAGCAGCAAATTGGTGATCATCCCGGAAGGTGGACATGGGCCAGGGGTACTGATTGATGCATATTTTGAGCAGATGGTCCAGTTCTTTAAGCTGCAATTGAAATCAAAATAGGTTTCATTCATTCAGCAAAAAATACACGATCCGGCAGGCATTTCCCTTACTCTTGGGATTCTTTTCCGAACTGATTTCCAGATTCAAAGTATGTGCACCGGGTTTCAAATCCGCCCCCAAAATCAAATACCAGGGCAAATGCAATTGACCACTCCACTGCGTGTACAAATCCAGGATTTTGGATGGGCCGCCGTCGATAGAATAAGTGATCATGCCCGCATCGGCACCCGAAACCAGGGCAATTCCCACCGCAGTTCCTTTAAAACTCAGCGAAAAAGCACTGCCCGGTGCATTGCCCACCAACATGGGCTTCTGGACAAAACCTTCGCGGGTAGGCAAACCATCACTAGGCGACCAATCGGGGTCAATTTTCCAATTGGCATCACGTTTGGCATTTTCAATGGCGTAATATTTGCCTTTGTCAAAACTGGCGCGGTTCAGTGGAGTTGGGAAAAAAGTGGATTCCGTCCAAACCTCCGGGTCGTCAAAAGCCGTCGTCAACAGGGTTTTGATGGCCGAAAAATACAGTTCCTGCCCAAAGGGCGAAGGGTGCAAATCTTTAAAATCGTCTGCCCAACTGAACTCCTGATTCCCCATTTTATCCGCTACTGCTCTAGCTAAATTGATGAAAGGCAATTGATAATGGGTAGCGATCAATTCATGGTTGTGCACTTCAACGGGCGTTCTTTCAAAGTAATAATCCTGCGTTTTATCCGGATCGGCGAAGGCCATCAGTACGATGTCCATTTTGGGATTGCTAAGGCGGGCGTGCCGAACAATTCCTTCCAGTGCGCGCACTTGGGTGAGGCTATCGGTTCCATTGGCGCGGTCGTTCACGGCGGCTTCGACAAAGAGGAGGTCAACTTTTCCTTTGTCCAAAACATCTCGTTGCAAACGGAAAGCATGCGGCAAACTACCTAGTGAGGGAATACCTGCGGCGATAAATGTAAATTCCGTATGCGGGAATCGCTCCTGGAGGTAATCACAGGTTTTGTCGCGCCAGCCCTTGTTGTGGGTGATGGAGCCACCCAGGAAAGCGACAGTCGCCTTTTTTTGCGTCAAAATGACCCGATGAATGTTTTTTAACCCCTGGTGGACTTGTACGTAATCGCGGTTGGGCAAGGGCTTTTTGACTGGATAGCTGTTGTTCAGAATGAAATCGGCCCAGGCTTCGGCTTTGTTGATGGGAAAATGATGCCCTTCCAAACGCTGGGGCCCATCGGTAACCGGGTAAATGGTGGCTGGTCCACCAAGTGCGGTGTAGCGCTGCACCAAAGGATAGGTGTTCTCATCCGAAGGCACTATTTTATCCTGATTGGAGATTACGTGCAGAATGGGAACTTTAAAAGCCGCCAGCCCTTCCAGGTTGTCGATCGGGTTGTCCTTAAACGCGAGGGCTTCGGCTTCACTCAACTTGAACACCTCCTGAAACTGCGTCCAACTTTTGGGGTCTCCGGGACCCTTGCCTTTGCCACCCGGCCAACTTTTGATGTCACATACGGGAGCTTCAGCGTAAATGCAGGACACCTTGTCGGGGTTTCTTTTCGCCCAGGCGTAGACGTACAACCCACCTCTGCTCACCCCTTCCAGGGCTACTTTGGGGGCAAAATTGTGTTGGTTGACCAAATGTGCATACACCTCATCCCAGGCTTGCATGGCGGCGGGGCTACCGTATTGGTCGTCGACGTGCACAAACACCACGTGAAAACCTTTGGACAACAACAAACTGTCCATCTCGGTATGCCAGTCCGGAAAAGACGCCCGCCATACCCAGGGTTTGCCTTCCAGGGCTTGTTTTGGTTTTACATAGTAAGCACGATGTTGATTTAATGTAAAGTGCACCCGTTCAAACCCTTTCCAGGTATCCGTGTGGGTGATGATCGCCGATTGGAACAAATCCTCTTCGCGTATTTGGGCATAAACGATTTTGCTGTAATTGTCTTTTTCATACAAAACCCCGATCGTATGGTCTTGCTGAATGACCAAATCGGAATAGGCCGAACTGCCCGTCGCAATGACTTTTCCGGTACGCCAGGTTTGCCCTTCATCCGCACTGACTTTGAGTACCAGGTTTTCTCTTTTGCTCTGGTGGTCCAGATTGGTAAAGAGCAGCCATTTTTGCCCACTCTTCGTGGTATAATTGATCATACTTCCTTCACAAACGGGATCGGGCAACTGGGTTTCGACATACACCGAGTCCCATTTAGCTCCAGCGCTTGTACTCGTTGCCATGATGCGGTATTTGGCATCGCCCGATTGGTTGCGGCAATTCAGCAAAATGCCGCCGTTAGCCAGTTCGGCGGCGGTATTTTCGTTGCTGCCAGCATAGGCGACATTCGGGCTAAGTTTCCAGCTTTTGCCGTGGTCATCGGAGTAAAATCCGTGGGCGAGGTAGTCTTTTCCCTGATCCTGGGGTTGTCCTTCCGAATGGTTCGCCGCCACAAAAATGCGGCCTCGGTATGGCCCGGCACTCAATTGCAACGCATGCCCCGGTGTGTTGGCGTAGTGCCGCCAGTCCTCTTTAAAATTGTAGGCAGGATTGGTTTGCGGGTGATTGGGCCTGGACACAAAGCGGGTGATGTTGACGGGCATTGACCAGGATTTACCCGCATCTGTACTGGTTTTGTACCAAACTTCCCGCATGGCTTTGCCATTTCTGACCTCAGCCTCAGAGCCCGTTCCAGTGTTGTAAAACAGAAACAAACGCCCCTGGGGGTAACGTTTGTCGCTCAAGTCAAAAACCGGGGCGGGATTGCCTGCCTGGTTGTTGCCATTTTCGGCTACGACCTCTAGTTTTTGCCAGGTTCCCCCATTGTCAGTACTGCGTTTGAGCACGATGCGCACATCGCCGTGATCGCTACAGCTGAGGCGGCGGGCTTCGCAAAAAGCGAGTAAATCGCCATTGGGGGCCTTGACGATGGCGGGGATGCGGTAGCATTTGTATCCTTCTTCGTTGTTTTGGAAAACGGTGGTTTCTTCGCCTGGAGAAGAAATCGATTCTACAATCTGACCTCGAAGCTGGTTCAAGTCTCCAGACTTGAACCCATCATCAGCACGTCTCTGACGTACAAACCCTTTTGATTTGAGCGTTGCTTGTGCGTCAGACGCGGAAATAATCACAAGTCGAGCTTGTACCAGCTTGGTTCCGTTTAACACTTTGGCTGGCAGGTTTGTTTACGCGGCTGAGTTTCCCACACCACATGCAAGCGCAAACGAAATAGAAAAAAACGAAATGCCTCATTTTTTAACAGACAGGATTGGGAGTTCGGGTTGACATAAAGCTTTGCCCAGAATTTGATACCCTTCCGCATTAGGATGCAGGCCATCAGAAAACAGTTTTTCGTCAATTTTCCCCGTGGGCAATAAAAGGGTGGAGCCAATATTGGCGTAGGTCACCGCGTTGGATTTGGCCATGGTCTGGATACCTTGGTTCAATTTCAAGATACGTGCTTCCCGCTCACGCCGGGGGTAAAGCCCCAACACATAAACCGAGGCAAAAGGCTGACGGGTTTTGATGGCTTCGATCAAAAAAACCAGGCCCTCTATGATCTCTTCATCGGTATTGATCAGCAGGTTATTGGTACCGATGTTGATGACAATTTTTCGGGCGCGATGCCTTCCAGTTCATCGTGGTACACCCGCCATAGGACGTTTTCAATCCTGTCCCAGCCAAAACCCAGGTTGCGCACTTGCAAGGGTTCCAGGTATTTCGCCCAGGAATCCGCACCTTTGATGCGGTCGTTCAGGGGCTTGCCACCCCAGTTGTGGGTGATGGAATTGCCAATGAAGAGGATTTTGCCGGGTTCGGTCGCATGCAGGGTTTTGATGGCGTTGTGCCGTTCCTCCCAGTTGTAACTACCCGGCTCACGGCTTTGGCGAATGGGCTTTTGGGTGATCAGGGCACCCTGGGGTTCACGCAGGATATCGCGGAGTTTTTTCTCATAAGCCTGGGCCTGGAGCATCATGCCGTAGTCGTTGGGGTGCGTGCCATCAACGGTGGCATCCAGGTCAAAATTGATGTCGGCAAAAGTCAGGGTGTACAATGCAGGAACCCGGTCAAGTTTCAATTGGTCAACTGCCGTTTGTAAACTCAGGTTGGCCTCTTGGTAAAAGGTTTGTCGGGTGGGCACCATGAAGCCTTCGGAATAACCCGCATGTTCGGTCAGGAGAATGGGCGTTTTGGGGTGCTTGGCCCGAATACTTCTGACCGCTTCGATGATGCGTTTTTGCAAATCCGGGGCACTGAAGCGCTCGGTGGTCATGTTGGGCAGGCAATCCAGCACGTACACCTTGGCATCAATTTCGTTGATGAGGTCGATGAGTTCCGGTTCCAGGCGGCCATTGCCCGAAAAGCCGAGGTTGATCACCGGACGATCCAATTTGCGCGACAAAATATTGGTCCAGGCCATACCTGGGCGCGAGGCACAGGCGCCCTGCGCAATGGAAGTGCCGTACACAACAATCGGTTTTTCTTGCATGTTGGGCAGCGGGGTAAACTTACTATCACTTGGCACGCCGATTTCCAGTCCACTCAAACCTTTGTACAAAGGCAGGTACAGGCGGTATTCCCGGCCTAGTTTGTGGTAGCCGTCGGTAGGTTTTAGTTTGTCAAAGTTGTACTCCACGGTATCCTTGAAGCTGTATTTCCCAGCACAAAAATGCCAGGTTCCGTCGCTGTCGATGGCGTATAAATCCACGCCGCTTACCCCGGTAGCGGGCATGTGGGGCATGCCCGGGCTGCCGACAATTTGATAACGCACCTTGATTTGTGGGCATTGCTAAAAAAACGGATGAAGAGTCCAGCTGGCTGGAGCGATAAGTTCCAAACAGGGGGCCTAACCAGGCTTTTTGCCCGTCCCGGCAGGCGTTGAATCGTGTCTTTTAGCTCCGCAGACCAGCCCCCGCCGTCGATGACAGGGAAGGTAGCGTTGGAAGGTTTCCACCAGCTGAGATCAGCGGAGGTTTGACCAGTTATGGATGAGGACAATAAAAGTATTAGGCTGAACAAAAGCCAAGGAAACAAGACCTGATTTTTCATTGCGTTGATGGTAGATGATAAATGCTGGGTAAATTTACAATAAAGCCGCAATCCCCCTATATTTGGAAAAAGTTCTTCATCGAAAACCCATCACAAAAAATGACCGAAATCAATCAGTTACTCGCCCAAGTCGAATCGGCAAGACAGGCTTTCATCGCCGAAGCAACCGGGCTTAGCTTTGCCCAGGCCAACTTCAAACCTAATCTCGAATCCTGGAACATTGTTGAAATCGTAGAACACATCGTCCGTGCTGAGCAATCGGGTATCAGCGGCTTGTGGAAAGCATATGACGCACTCCGTCGAGGTGAGCCCGTTTGGTCGGGTGATCCCATCCACCGGGGCTTATCCGCTGATGAAATCATTGCGCGTACCTGGCAACCCAAAGAAATTGTGCCGCCAATTGCCGCGCCACAGTGAGGTGGTGCTTTGAACTTTTGGTTGGCCATGCTGAAGGCGCAAAACTCCATGCTGGCGGATTTGGCGGCTGAATTGGAAGGATTTGACTTGGAAACCTTGCTCTATCCACACCCCATTTCCGGGCCAATGGATGCCCGGCAGCGTTTTGATTTTTTTGCGGGTGCATATGTTGAGGCATCAGAAGCAGATGCAGGAATTGAAGGGGGATGCTGGTTTTCCGAAGGGCTGATGGGTATTCATTCTTCTTGCTACGATAAAAAAAAAACCAGTAAATTGGCATGAATTTAAACTCAAGACAATTAAATGAGCGCAGCACAACTAAAAATGAAATTCACAAATACCTTGATGCAGTGAAAGATGAAACTTTTTAAAGGTTGTCCATTCAATGCTGAACACCTCCGTTCAAGAAAATCAAATCATCGTTGGTTATCGCCCCAATAATCAATCAATTACTCAGAATGAATTAATCGAAGAGCTCATGGCTAGCGAAGCAGCCATCGACAGAGGAGAATTTTTGACCATTGATCAACTTATTGAGGAATCTGAGAAATGGTAAATGCTAAATACCGGGTAACTGTATCCAACCCCCACAAAAAACGTTTAAGAGCTATTTTCCTATTTAAATGAAAATAGCTCGAACCAGGCTAAAAAGGTGCGAAAATCTCTGCTGAGACTGTCAAAAAAGCCTAGAGAAGATGCCTCAAGCGTCGTTCTGTTCTTCCTGGTACAGAAGACATGAATCCACCCTATCGATATACAAAAAAATGGTCTTACAAAATTGTCTTCAAGATTGTAGAATTGAAGAAAGAGGTTCGGGTTTTAGATTTTTTTCACGAAAAACAGAACCCAGATAAGTTGAAAAAGCTCATAAAATGAAACCTTTATGAGCTTACTTCGTATACTCAAGTAGAGTTTATTCAAAACTATTATCATGGCAACAAATTATTGGAGAATATCACCTGGAGAAAAAGGCAAATACTGGCATGAATTTGAAGAGCAAGAAAAGATAAAAATAGGTTGGCAAAAGGTTCCTGATGCTAGACACATTCAAACCCCAGAAGAATGTAAGAAATTTCTTATAAAGTATAATGAAACTTTACCTGGAGTATTTTACAGTTTTATAAAAGAAACGCAGATTAGTGATATTATTTTTATTTCAAAAGGATTACATCTATTTTAAGGGTGGGTAAAGTAATTTCCGAGTACCGATTATGATCCTTTAAGTGATTACAAACATTACAGAAACGTAAAATGGTTAAACCATGAAGATACTGATATAAAAATCTTTAAAACAATTTAATGGTTCTTTCAAAAGAATAAAAAATGAGGAGCTTTTGCTAATTTTGAAAAATGACCAAATAAAGCAGATTCTAAATCCAAATGAAACTCACCAAGTAGTTATTTATCTAATTTAATAGAAAGCATAGCCATAGAAGGCTACGAAGGAAAACAAAAGGAGCTTCTTATCAATCATCTTATCAGAGAAAGGGACAAACAATTGACTAAAGATTATAAAGACAAATATAAGTCAATTCAAAAATGTCCAGCATGTAACTTCAATCCTAAGGAAATTTACAGTATCGACGCTATAAATTTATTTGAGTTACATCACATTATTCCAATAGGGATGAGGGACAAAAAAATTGGATCAAAAACTCTTGAGAATGATCTAATACTTCTCTGCCCTAATTGCCATAGATTTATTCACAAATTAATGATTAAAGAACCGAATGGCCTTATAACTTTAGATG